>CAIOKE010000132.1 GCA_903858815.1 uncultured Planctomycetaceae bacterium
AACACTTCCTCGTTCACTCCAAATGCCAGGACCAACCTCTGGGGCCACCCACTGACGGCAGTCGCCTTTGAAGAACCCAGCTGTGGGGACACACCTGCTATGCCCACCTGTCATGCCTACGCGACCCCGGCGTGAGTCTGTAAGTCTGTGGGGACACACCTGCCGTGCGGGCGTTCCCGCCCCAGCGGGGACACACCACTTTTGCCGCTGCCCCTCGCTTGAATAAGCCTCAAAGCCGGCGATGTTGCTTTTCCGCAACAACACTTCCTCGTTCACTCCAAATGCCAGGACCAACCTCTGGGGCCACCCACTGACGGCAGTCGCCTTTGAAGAACCCATCTGTGGGGACACACCTGTCATGCCGACGCGACCCCGGCGTAAGTCCGTGGGGACACACCTGCCTTGCGGGCGCTTCGTCCCAACGGGGACACACCAATTTCACCGCTCACCAATTTCACCGCTCGCAATGGCGCGAACCAGCCTCAAAGCCGGCGATGTTGCTTTTTCGCAACAACACTTCCTCGTTCACTCCATATGCCACGACCAACCGCTGGGGCCACCCACTGCCGGCAGTCACCATTGAAGGACGAGGTTGTGCTGAGGACCAAGCCGAGGGGACACACCTGCCGAGCGGGTGTCCCGAACCAGCGGCGAACCAGCGGCGAACCAGTGGCGAACCAACTGCGAACCAGCGGGGACACGCCACTTTCGCCGCTGCCCATGGCGCGAACCAGTCTCGACACCGACGACGTTGCTCTTCCGCAACAACACTTGTCGAATCATTCCCAATGCCGGAACCAAACGCCGGGGGCCACCCACTGGCGGCGTCCAATTAATTGGGGGAGGGGGGGCTGCAGGATCGCAAAACCGCCGACGATCGCGTTCAGAGTCTCGCAGTTTCACGGGCCAACCAGTGCAAAAACCGACGGTGGAAGCCGGTCCCATGGAATTTCTCTGACAAACGGTACGCAGAACGCCAAAATCGACTTGGATCAGGGAATCGCCGGAGCCGGGGCCCGATTTCGCGCGCCAGCTGGGTTTACGGTGCGCAGAATAGGGTGTGTCAGCCAGTCGCGGTTTGACATCGAACGCTGCGGAACGATAATACGGTTCGGTTTTGTGGATTGCAGGGATTCTTCAGGGTGAAGTATTTTGTCGTTGCTGCAAAAAAATATCCCACTGTATTTGCTGGAAGAAGAGCGTGAGGGGTTGCGTGCTGCTGGCCGCTTCAATGCCTCGCTGATGGATTTTCTGCGTCCTTACGTGGTCGAAGGGACATCCACGGACAAGCTCGACAAACTGGCTCTCACTTATACTCGCGATCACGGGCACATACCGGCCTGCCTGAACTACAAGGGTTATCCGAAGACCATTTGCACCAGCGTCAACGAAGTTGTGTGCCATGGCATCCCCAATTCGACTCCGCTGAAAAACGGGGATATTGTGAATGTGGACATCACCACAATCGTGAACGGTTGGTATGGTGACCAGTCGGAAACCTTTTTGATTGGTGAGGTGACGCCGTCAGCCCGTCGTCTGGTGCAAACCACCTTCGACTCGCTGTACCTTGGCATACAGGCTTTGCGTCCGGGTTGCATGGTGACGGAGATTGGTCGCACGATCCAGAAATTCGCTGCCGCTGCTGGATATTCAGTGGTGCGTGAATATCAGGGTCATGGGATTGGTCGCGACTTCCATCAGGAACCGGGAATACCGCATTTCCCCCAGCCTTCCTCAAACCGCGATCTGCTGCGTCCGGGCACGTGTTTTACGATCGAACCGATGTTGAATATCGGGACCTGGGAAACTCGCCTGGACAAACGCGACAAGTGGACCGTGCGAACTCGGGACAACGCACTGTCTGCGCAATTTGAGCATACGATACTGATGACTGAAACGGGCCCTGAGATTCTGACACTGACGAAGAACGGCCCTCAGCAGGGGCATCAGTTCTGAATGGCAACAGATCCCGACAATCTGGAAAGCTGTGAACAGCGAATCGGCTATCGGTTCACTGACAGATCGCTGCTGCGCCGCTGCCTGACACACAGTTCGTCGGCCGAGACACGTCTGGATTCCAATGAGCGTCTGGAATTTCTGGGGGACGCGGTTCTTGGTCTGGTGATCTGCGAGCATCTGTTTCAGCTGTACCCGGATCAGCGGGAGGGTCAGTTGACGCAGATGAAGTCGTGGCTGGTCAGTCGTCAGACCTGTGCTCGAGTTGCTCGTGCGCTGGATCTTGAGCCGCTGATTTTTGTGGGTCGTGGACTGCAGCAGATACCGGAATCGATTCTGTCGGCTGTCATCGAGTCGCTGATTGCCGGAATCTACTTCGACGGTGGGCTGGTGGCTGCGCGGACCTTCATTGTGATGGCATTTGGTGAAGAGTTGCGGCTGTGTCGTCCGCTGGACTCAGAGAACTACAAAAGCCAGCTGCAGGAATACACTCAGCGGGAACTCGCCTGTACTCCGGAGTACTTCGTGCAGGAAGAATCCGGGCCCGACCATGCTCGTGAGTTCCTCGTGGCAGCGCGTGTTGGTGAGCAGACCTTCCCCAGCGGTCGCGGTCGCAGTAAGAAGGAAGCCGAGCAGCAGGCTGCCCGGAATGCTCTGCTGGCTCTGACTGATCCAGCTCCCGGAAGCCTGCCGACTGACGCACTGCATGATGAACTGCCGGAAGTCAGCGGCGACATTCGTCTGCGGTTGCTCCCGGAATCCTCCCCCAAACTCTCAGAATCTGCAGGACTCAGTCACTTGCCAAGCACTTCAACAGAAGCCTCTGTACTGCTGCGACCAGCCTCGGCTGAGCTGCGATTTCTGCCTGAGGGTCCTTATTCGCTGGGTGCTGATCGAGCCAGCTGGGTGGCAATCCAGCACGGTGCCGCTGCACGAACAGGTTCCCTCAACATCCTTGATCTCAGCACTGGTCAGAATCAGTCGTGGAAACTGCCCGGTCGTCCGGGATTTGCCTTCCCCACCAGCCTGAACGGAGTGTTTGTTGTCGGAGCGGAGCGGCAAGTGGGACTGTTCGACACGACCAGCGGAAACTGGTCTGTCCTGTTCGAGGGTATCGAGCAGGGTGTGGACAGCACTGTGATCAACGATGCCGTGATCTGGCAGGACTGCCTGATTTTCGGCTGTAAGTACTACCCGACCTGTGATCAGCCAACGGGTGGCCTGTATCTGTGGCGGCAGGCAGATCATCAGCTGTTCAAACTGCTCGACAATCAGAAATGTTCGAATGGAAAGGCCGTCATCACGGACTCGGCCGGAGAATTGTGGCTGTACGACATTGATTCTCCGACGAAGCAGATCGTGCGATATCCGCTGGACCCGGTCGCTGGTCGCCTTGATATCTCACGGCGGGAAGTGGTTGTGGATCTGAATCCGGAGGAGGTCTATCCAGACGGCATGATCCTGACTCCCGATCACAGCAGTCTGATCGTGGCTCTGTATGACCCGGGTGATCCGTCGTGTGGCGCAGCACGACAGTATTCGCTGACCACCGGAACCCTGGAAGCGGTGTGGACCTGCCCCGGTTCGCCTCGAGTCACCTGCCCGCAGCTGGTGCTTCACGAAGGACGAGTGCGACTGCTGCTGACAACAGCTGTCGAACACATGACTGTCGAGCAGCAACAGCAGCATCCGAATGCCGGCTGTCTGTTTATCGCCGACACTGCGTTCACATCACTGGGTGATCAGCCGGTATTCAGGCTTCAATCATAGCCGTTTTGCGGCTGACCAGCTGCACGGGCAATCCCCATGGATCCCGCAGCATGGCAAACGTATCACCGGTCGCCAGCGTGTGCACATCGGCCACAATACTGGCACCGGCTTGTGACAGTCGCCTTACATCCCCGGGTAGATCGCGGGAGAGAAAAGCCAGATGCAGTGCGGGTGGCTGGATCGTCGGAAAATCGAGCGCCGGAGCATCGGGATTCTGATAGAGCTCGAGCATCACGGTGCCACTGTCATCGGCGAGGAAGTGCACGTATGGAGGCTCAACAGTCCGCCGCTTCACCTTCATTCCAAGGTGCTCAACATACCAGCGTGCCATATTCAGTGCATCGGGGACATTCAGCGCCAGATGTTCAATCTTCATACGTCACCTGCAGACATCAGAGGGATCAGGGAGCGGTGGATTCCGCAACAGCAGCAGCGGCCGCGGGCTGCCCGTTGTTCCACGCTTCCAGCCCCTGCTTAAGAAACGCCAGAAATGCGGCCGGATCATTCAGCTTGATTTCCGTGTATGTCGACAGCACCTGGCCGTCCGGTGAAACAAGTGCGTAGCTGGGCATTGCGACATCGTTCAGCAGGTTGACGGCAAGGTTTCTGTTGAATTCCAGAATCTGCTCCTGCAACTTTTCATCCGCAACACCCGGCACCATATCGAGGTAGACCTGATTGAGCACGAGGTCGGCCATCGCACTGCGAACTTCCCTGCGGGCCAGCACATTTCGCTCCATCGAACGACAGTTCACGCAGTTCACACCGGTGACATCCAGCAGTACGGGACGCTTGAGTCGGCTGGCCTGCGCCAGAGCATTCTCGTGCTGCAGCGCCCACGGCTGATCATGGTAGAACACGACATAACCCAAATCCGGATGCTGTCCTTTGACAATATCGGGCGGAGCGAATGCTGACACCTGCTGCCAGACAATATCTTCGGGCAGTTCCATGCTGACTGCCCCGGCTGCCATCCGTCCGGCCAGCAACAAAAACAGGCCGGCAAAGATCGAACGCGATATGGAAAGTCGTGGACGAGACCCGAATTTCAGCCCCAGCAGGTACAGCCCCGCATACGCAGCCAAAGCCACCCACACCCAGAGAAACGTTGAGAATGTGACATAGGTCGGCATCCGTTCCTTCGACAGGCCGATGTCCGCCACGCTCAGAAATTTCAGGGCAGCTGCCACTTCCACAAGGCCAATCACGAACTTGACATCATTCATCCAGCCGCCACTGCGAGGCAACTTCTTCAGCATCCCGGGGAACATCGCCAGAATGAAGAACGGAGAAGCAAATGCCGTTGAAAAACCCAGCATTCCAAGTACCGGCCAGAACAAGTCACCACTGGCCGACAGGACCAGCAGCGGCCCCACAAATGCAAAGGTGCAGGTAAACGACACCAGTGTAAACGTCAGGGCCATGAAGACGACACCCACAAACCCGCCAGCAGATTCGCGGCTGCTGGTCCAGTTCAGCATCCAGTACGGCACCGACAATTCAAAGACGCCCAGCAGCATCAGGGCAAATCCCGCAAACACCGCCGTGAAAAACAGATTGAGCCAGGCATTGTTGGCAAGGTTCGTCAGGCTGGTCCCGCCGAAGATCTTGCTCATGGCAATCCCCAGCACGGTAAAGGCTGCGATGATCGACAGACAGTAGACCAGCGCCAGTTTCATGGAACTGCCCGCCCGCTTCTCTTCCTGCTTCAGGAAGAAAGCTACAGTCACCGGGATCATCGGAAACACACAGGGGGTGGCCAAAGCCACGAAACCGGCACCGATTGCTGTCAACAGAAACTCAAACAGGCCCTCCTGCCGCGTTACCCCGCCCTGCGGACTGGTTGCAGCTGCAGTGACTCCGGAAACCGCTCCGTCGATCGGCGGGCCACTCCCACGGACCTCCGCCCCGGCTGGTGCACTGTCCCCGGACTGCGATAAGGCCACACGAAACTCCGTTTTTGTGGGCGGTTTGCAGATGCCATCACGGCAGATCTGAAAACGAATTGCCCCACCGACAGAACCGGTCGCCGCCGTGACCTTCAGTCGACGATTCCAGGAGACCATCCCATAGTGCACTCGCTGAGTAATATCCGGGAGCGGTTGTTCAACCGTCGCAGCCGTGTCCGCAGTGAACTCGGCCCCCGTAAGTTCCAGCCCCTGCAGATCACGCAGGTCGATTGTCGTGGGGATTCCCGCCATCTCAGGATTCTGATCAAGGGCGAAGATGTGCCAGCCCTCAGCAACCGTGGTCAAAATCGTGAGGGTCACTTCACTGCCGACAGTGGCGGTGGATGGAGTCAGGCTGATTTCGAACTTCACATCGCCGGCCTTCGCCGTTTTCCCGAAACCGATCGGCGGCGTCAAAGTCTGACGGGACGTGTCCTGGGCTGCGGTAGACGCAGACGTCGCCGGGGCCGAATCAGTGGTTGCTGAAGCCGCGGACGAACTCTGACTCAGAGTTGCAGAGAATTCACGATCGAAGAGCGGAAAACAACCGCGGGAGTTGCAGAACTGTCCGTTGAGTATACCGGAAACCGCAGTCGTTTCAGAAAGCTGACCATTCAGAATCAACGTCCACGTCACACGATCATAGAACTTTTCGGTGTTCTGCTGCAGATCCTTATCGAAGCTGCTTTTGGGGGCTCGATCAGCCTGCCACGTCCCGGATTGCTGCAGACCACCGGTCGTGGTCAGCTTAATGCGAGTGGCTGCCCCGAACGACGGATCCATCGAATAGGTGTGGGCCCCCGGTGGCAGGGTCATGGTAACAGCCAGACTGGCTGAGCTGTCGGTCAGTTTTGTGAGCGTCGCGGTGACGGCGACATCCGTATCGTCAACGCCAGCCTGATCTCCGAAAATCCCGGGCAGTTCCAGACTACCGGGGTTCAGATCCTGGGCGATGGCTGCCGGCATCTGGCAGAGGCCGAAGCAGATCAGCAGCAGGGGCAACAGGGCGTTGAACTTCATGGCAGGGATCCCGTTGTAAAGGAAGAGGGCCTGCGGAGTTGGCAGACTGTTTGAAACAGCCGTCAGCCGCAGACCAGACCTCTGTGCGGAAGGATACCGGCTGCTGTCTGCAAAGGCTAGGTTTCGATTGTCAGAGTGGCTGTAAATCCAGTTGCCGGAGCATTCACCAACCGTGGCGAAATCCCCGAAAATGCGTAAAAACAGCGGGGATTCGTTCCGTGGTGACCGGTGTATTCTGCTGCACCAGCGTCGAGAATTCCCCGCAAAACCACAAATTCAGCCCGTTTCTTTGTGGCAATTTGTGCCCGGACTGCGATACTCAACACTGTGAGACTGAGTCTCAGGTTCATCACAAAAGGCAACTGAAGGCGCACGAAAGGTGCGTTCGGGGTGTGTTTGCCAGCCTCGCGTGTGTCGGACCTGTCCGCTGATGTGCAGCGGTTCAGACCATTTCTTTCGATCGGGCAGTACCGTGAGCACCACCGCCAGCACAATCTCAAGCAGCCTGCGACTTGCCGA
This sequence comes from uncultured Planctomycetaceae bacterium, assembly GCA_903858815.1. GTDB lineage: Bacteria > Planctomycetota > Planctomycetia > Planctomycetales > Planctomycetaceae > SXXK01. Next base: position 7,215 of record CAIOKE010000132.1, read on the forward strand.
TATCCAGCCGGGGCAGACAGTTGTTGTCACTCATGTGTGTTGCGGTTTTGCGATAGCAGCGCGCCTGATGGAACTGGGTTTTGTTCCGGGTGCCACCGTGCAGGTGCTCCGACGGGCCCCATTTGGCGGTCCTGTGCAGTATCGCGTGCAGGGTGTTTCCCTGACGATGCGACCTGACGACGCTCGCTGCGTTTATGTCGGGGGTGCTGGCGAGTGTGACGGAGATTGTGGTTGCGGCGGTTCTCAGCCGGCCGAACAGCAATTCGTGGGTGTCTGACCAGACTGTGAAACCGCACAGATAACCGGCGAAGTGTCAGAATTGCAGGGCTGGGCCCGGAGGTTGGCAGGCGGCCATGGCGGATCTTGTAGGCTCGACCCCCAATCGCCCGTGGCGAGTGGCTCTTATTGGAAATCCCAACACGGGCAAAAGCACGCTGTTTAATGCTTTGTCTGGCCTGCGAGTGCGGACGGGCAATTACCCGGGAGTGACGGTTGAGCAGCGGGTTGGTCGTGTCGTGTGGGGTGGTCGGGAAGTGGATCTCCTCGATCTTCCCGGCACATACAGTCTGGCCCCACGATCTCCTGACGAAATGGTGGCGGTACAGGTCCTGACCGGGGTTTCCGGCGAACCGGCTCCGGATCTGGTCATCTGCATCTGCAATGCGGCGGCCCTTGAGCGAAACCTGTATCTGGCGACTCAGGTCCTTGAGTCTGGTGTTCCGGTCGTTCTGTGTCTGAACATGTGGGATGCGGCTCAGGCGGCGGGACTGCAGATTGATACGGCAGCTTTATCAGCGGGACTGGGTGTACCAGTCGTGTGCACATCAGCCAGTCGTCGCGAAGGTCTGGAGGAGTTGCAGCGGGTGGCAGTCGATCGCCTGCAGGCGGGTCCGTTCAGCCAATGCGCAGTGAAAGACATCCTGTCGGCAGAGATTCGCCGGGAAGTTGTGGCGGTGTTTGCGGCACAGCGTTCAACGGGCGGGATCAGTTCGAATGCGGCCGAGTTTCTGGCATCGCGAGCCCTGCTGGATCCAGAGGGTTCTGTTGAAAAGCTGCTGTTATCTCAGGAGGATTCGCAGTTTGCAGCCACCCTGACGCAGGCTCGTGAACGCCTGCGTGTCGGGGGAATTGAGATTCCGTCTACGGAGGCCCGCCAGAGATATCATTTCATCGGTCGCTTGCTGCATACCGTTCAAAGTCGTCCAGTGGGTCGTTCCGGACAACTGACGGATCGACTTGATGCAATTCTGACGCACAGCGTTGCGGGGCTGGCAATTTGTCTGGGCGTGCTGTTGCTGTTGTTTTCCACCATTTACTGGTTCACAGCTCCGCTTAGTGATGGCGTTGAAAGTCTGCTGGGGCTGGTTTCAGAGACTGTGACTGGATCGCTGGCCCCGGGGCCATTACGCAGTCTGCTGACGGATGGTGTGATTGCTGGTGTGGGTGCGGTGCTGGTGTTTCTGCCGCAGATCTGTCTGCTGTTTCTGTTTATCGGTCTGCTGGAAGACTGTGGCTACATGGCGCGAGCGGCATGGCTCATGGACCGCCTGATGTCCGTGATGGGACTGAGTGGCCGTTCATTTCTGCCGCTGATGTCATCATTTGCGTGTGCGGTGCCTGGTATCATGGCGACTCGAGTCATCGAGAATCGTCGTGACCGGTTCGTGACCATCCTGATTGCTCCATTGATGAGCTGTTCGGCTCGCCTGCCGGTCTACGTGCTGATGATTGGCACGTTTATTCCTGACCAGCAGCTTGCCGGTCTGTTGCCGCTGCGTGCGGTGGTGTTGTTTGTGATGTCAATTCTGGGCCTGGTTGTGGCAGTGCCTCTGGCATTTGTCCTGCGTCGAACGGCATTTCGTGGTGAATCCTCGGGGTTTCTGCTGGAGCTTCCAGACTACCGTCTACCATCGCTGCGAGTGGTTGTGTTGCGGGTCTGGGAGAGTGCGTGGTCGTTTGTCAGCCGAGCTGGTACGTTGATTTTTGCGGCCAGCGTGCTGGTCTGGGCGGCCGGGTCATTCCCAGGCAACCATTCTGAGCGTTATCAGTTAATGTCTCGGCTGGAGACTGAAGCGGATTCGGCGGATGCTCCCATTTGGGAAGCTCGTCTGCGTGAACTGAATGCGGCCCAGCTGGAGGGCAGTCTGCTGGGTATGTCGGGGCGAGCGGTCGAACCGGTATTTCGCCCGCTGGGCTGGGATTGGCGAGTGGGGGTTGGTGTGCTGGCGTCATTCCCGGCTCGGGAAGTCGTCATTGCGACTCTGGGGACAATCTACAGTCTGGGCGGCGACGTCACGGAGGAGGACGAGGGTTTGCGGGGGGCACTGCGTGCAGCCGTCTGGCCTGATGGCCGGCCCGTTTATAATGTCCCTGTAGCCCTTTCCGTGATGGTGTTTTTCGCATTGTGTGCTCAGTGTGTCTCCACGTTAATGGTGATTCAGCGTGAAACGAACTCGTGGCGCTGGCCGCTGGCCTGTTTTGTGTGGATGACGGGGTTGGCGTGGCTGGGCGCGTTATTTGTCTACCAGGTGGGCATGCGGTTCTGACCCCCCATCGCTGCAGACAACTTAAGCAATTCCCAAAAGTTTCCGGAGTTCGGGCTGGAAATGTGCGTGGACTTTGCGTTTTTTATGGAGTCAGGGGACGGTGTAGGCTGGTTCCTGGCAAATTGCTCTGGAACAGGGTCCGGATAACCGGCGCAACTGGCCGAATCTGAGTACCGATGACGATCGTCCCTTCTGGACTTTTCCCGTCGGTATCTGTTGTCGGAATCCATGGCAATGCCTGACAGTTCCATGACCAGCAATGAGCTCAGGATTCGACAGCGTCTGGGCAAGTACCGAATTGAGCGGAAGCTGGGCGCGGGTGGCTTTGCCGCCGTCTATCAGGCGATGGACACGGTCCAGGGCATCCGCGTGGCCCTGAAGGTGCCACATTCTCAGTACACAACGGAAACTGTGCTGACGAATTTTCGCCGCGAAATCCGCACGACGGCGCCGCTGGAACACGACAATATCCTGCCCATCAAGGATGCCAGTATTATCGACGATCGCCTTGTCGTCGTGTTTCCGCTGGGCGAAGAGACGTTGTCTGACCGCATGACTCGGCGAATCAGCCTTGAGACGGCTCTGGAGATTTCCGAACAGATCCTGAAAGCGATGGCACTGGCTCATTCCCACAACGTCATTCATTGTGACATCAAACCGGAAAACGTGATTCTGTTTCCGGGCAACCGTATTCGGTTGGCAGACTTTGGTATCGCCAAGGTCTCGCAAAGAACAGTTCAGGGGGGCGGTACGGGGACGCTGGGCTACATGGCCCCGGAACAGGCGATGGGCAAGCCATCTTTTCGCTCCGATGTGTTCTCGATCGGCCTGATTGTCTGGCGTCTGGTTTCCGGGCAGTGGCCAGAGTGGCCGTTTCAGTGGCCCTTCGCCGGGTATTCGAAACTGCGTGGCCGGATCCATCCGGATTTTATTGACTTCATGCACCGGGCGATTGATCTGAATCCGCGACGGCGGTTTCGTGACGCTCAGCAGATGCTGTCTCTGTTTCTGCGTCTGAAAAACCGCACACTCAGGCACGCCCGTGCTCGCCGGGCAGCCGTCAAACAGGCCCAGGCTATCGCCTCCTGACAGACTCGGTCCCCCACGTGGCCCACCCTGACCAATTACAGTTTTTTCGGTCCCTCCAGACGCGTGGGTGGCAGCTTTGCCAGTGCTTTGATCGACTTTTCGGCCTCAGGATCGTTCGGTACCAGCGTCTCAAAGCGAATCCACTCATCCAGCGATTGGGCATACAGGCCGGCCTCGTCCAGTAATTTGGCCAGAGTTCGCCGCAGCTCAAGATCAAAGGGCCGCGCCTCGAGCGTGTCTCGCAGCAATTGCAGACCCTCTGCCGCGCGATCAGTTGCACACAACTGGCGCCCCCGCAGGATTACCACCGAGTTGGTCTGCCGAAAGCCGCCCGTGACCCACAATTCCTCTGCCCGCTTCAGCAGGCTGTCTCGAACGGGGCCCGCAGAGGAATCCATCCCCGCTGCTGCACAGGCCTCAAAGGTTTCCGGCAGGAACAACTGCAGCGTCTGCTCAGTGCCAAACATATCCGCACTGAGCGACATAATCTCTGACCGAAACTTCTCGGAAACCTTCAGTGCCTGATTCCAGAATGTCAGCCCGTCATCCACACGATTCGCCAGAATCAGATGGTGCCCCAGCACCGCAAGGCCTTCAGCAGCATGCGGCGAACTGAACAGAAAGTGGTACAAAATCCGGTCCTCGTCCGGCTGCTTTCCAAAAAACTGGTCCACGGAATACAGACTGCCAGCGATTGCCGGCACGAACGGGCTGGTCTGCAGGACTCGACGATACTCTGCACGCCACGGGTACTTCTGCAGCGATCGCAGCAGCGGATCCCGCAGCAGCCCGGGTGTTTCTGAGTAGTCGTTGGACAGAAATCGCACGGTGTATGGGCCAATCAGCAATTGTCTCAGACGTTCGTTCCGTCGCTGTCGCTGCATTCCTTCTGTCTTTTCCGGGATCGGGTCCACAGCGATCGATTCCTGCAACATCGAAACTGAGCTGAGCACTTCCATCAGCCGAGCGCGTGTCCGTAACAGGTCTTCGTTGTCAGGGCAAAGCTGCAGTGACTGAGTGATGGCAGCCAGCACTCGATCCCCGTTCTCAATCAGATCATCAGCATCACGCCGATCAATCATGCGTCGTGCATCGACATACCCCTGGTATCCCTGAGTCGCGGCGTACAATCGTGGAATAGAAAGCGCGGCCCCGGACAAAGCCACTAACCAGATCGGCAGCACCAACCACCAGCGGGCCCCCAGTGGCCACGAACGATTCCAGAGTCGCTCCACAGCAGGTTCAGGCAGCTGATCCGCGACGTCTTCCCGACGCCGATCCACCAGACATACCAGCAGCATCGCAGCCGCGATAATCGCCGGCAAAGCCAGACTGAAATCAAGAAAGACCTGGCCCATCAGACCAAACATCATCGCCAGCAGCGCAGAACCCGCCCAGTCACCGTAACGCCGACGAACAAATGCCCGCTCCTCAGGTCCCGAAAAGGCCAGACGGATACCGGAGGTCAAACCCGCCACACCAGCCAGTATTCCCAGCAGCAAACCACAGAAACCGACTTCAATCAACAACTCAAAATACTGATTGTCCGCATGCTCAAACCAGTTCCGTGAATAGTGTCGCTGATACGGCAGAGTGCTGTAGCTGTAGGCCCCCAATCCACTGCCCAGCAGCGGAAAATCACGAATCGAGGTCCACGTGTCAGACCAGTGCACCACACGAATCGTCCACGGCGAAACCGGGTCCTTCAGAGTTTCCAGTTCTGTCAGAATCGGCGTGTCCAGTTCCAGCAGCAGCAGCAGACCGCCTGACAGCACCAGCAGAATTCCGATACTGCAAAGCGCCAGAAACCACCGTTCCGTCTGCAGACGACTGCCGAAAAACGCCACCACCGTCACACAGCCGGCAATGATACCCGCCCGTGACAGAGTTCCGGCAATTGCCACCAGCAACAGTACGCAGATCAGTGACAGGCCAATCTGGATCTGAGTCATTGCCCCGAACTGCCGAGCGACAGCGCCGAGCGTCTGGCCCAATCGTTCCCGCCAGCTGAGTTGTCGCAGCGTCTGACGAACAGACTCCGGCGTTTTCCCGAATGAAACTCCCGCACAGAACAAACAGCACGACAGACAGATAATCAGCCAGCCGGCTGCGTTATTCGGATTCACAAAACAACCGAACGGCGGAGCAGGGCTGATCTTCCACTGATTGCCAAACACCACCTCTTTTGCACCCAGCTGCTGCCCCAGCGCCAGCAAAGCCATCAAGGCACCGCTGAACGACAGCAGTCCACAGGCCGCAACAGCACGACTTACCGTTCCAGTCGTCTCTGCAATCACCAAACCCAGCAGAACAATCGACAGATACTGCCCCAGCACACTGCGAGTTTCATCGGGCATGCACGTTCCTGGCACACGCTTGCCTGCCAGTTCCTGCGTTGACGGCAAATCGCCGATCAGATCGGCAAACACAGCATGACGCATTTCAAACACCGGATGCTGCCAGATCGGAAGCAGCTGCACACCCCCGATCAGACACAATCCCAGCAGGCACAGCACAGGTCGCGAAATGCGAAAGGGAAGTCGCCGGCCAAACAGACATCCCAGCAAAACGAGACCCGCCGCCAGCACTGCACCGCAGTGCAGCACCAGCCTGCCGTGCGGAATTACACTGCCCATAAACCAGGGCGACACGGCAATCGAACCGGCCGCTGCAATCGTAGCGCCCCAGTTGCAGTACTCCTCGATCGGGTGCTCGCGATCAGCGTCGAACGATCGACGTTTGCGTCGACGATTCCGCTGCAATTCACGATCACTCTCTGAATTCTGCACGTTTGCGCCCACCCCGAACTGACTCGTTGCCTGACCACGTTGAGTGCCGATTGTAACGGTTTCAGCAATCTTGTCGCAGTTCACCCCAACAGGTTTGCCGGGAATTCAGACACGTCAGTCCCGGCAACGTAAAGATACGCCAACTAAGCAAACTGGATCAACAAGGGGAGTAACTCTCGGATCCGCAGGGGCGTTTGACCGCACACCAATGACCGGTTGCCCACCGTGAGCCACTTCGGCAGACACTGTGTGCCAATCCAATACCTGTTACCGCATAGCGAACGGGTGGGCGGAATTCGGACCAGTCCGCTCGGATTCCGGCGTTTGAAACAGACCGTGCCCAAACCTGGTAAAGACTGGACTTCACGGACCTGCATGGGCGAGAATTACGCGGTTGAGTTGCCCACATTCCGACTTCGCAGGAGTCCCACTTCATGACTCGGCACTCTGCGTCCCTCCTATTGCCCGCCACCCTGCTGCTTTGCGGCCTGCTGTCCGGCAGCACTGCACAAAACTGCTGCGCTGCAGGTCCTGGTCCGCAACAACCACCGCACAAAGACCTGCAGTACAATCGGGATGTGCGTCCGATTCTGCTGGACGCCTGTTTTTCGTGCCATGGGCCGGACAGCGCTTCCCGCAAAGCGGATCTGCGGCTTGATCAGTTTGACGCTGCCGTGGCGGCCGGCGCAATTGTTCCTGGTGACCCGCAGGCCAGCGAAATCATCAAACGTATCCAGTCGGCAGACCCTGCGGTTGTGATGCCGCCTCCGGCCTTCAGGAAAACTGTCTCTCCTGACCAGCAACAAATACTGGCCGACTGGATCAGTGCAGGAGCAAAGTATCAGCAGCACTGGTCCTATCTGCCTCCGGAAGCCAGCACACCACCGCAAATCCCTGCGGACATCGCCGCCCGCTACCCGGAATGGACCAGCAACCCGGTCGATGCTTTCGTCCTCGAACGCCTGCTGGCCACCGGACTGAGCCCGGCTCCGGAAGCGGACCGACGCACTCTGGCCCGCCGTGCGGCCCTCGACATTACCGGTCTGCCACCCGCCCCCGAGCTGCTGCAGAAATTTCTGCAGGATGACGCTGCAGGGGCCTACGAGCGTTATGTGGACAGCCTGCTGGCGCTGCCGGAGTGGGGCGAACATCGGGCCCGATACTGGCTGGACTACGCTCGCTACGCCGACACTCATGGACTGCACTTTGACAACTACCGCGAAATGTGGGCCTACCGTGACTGGGTCATTTCGGCGTTCAATCGCAATCTGCCGTGGGACCAGTTCACCACGGAAAATCTGGCCGGAGATCTACTGCCACAGGCCACGCTTGACCAGAAGATCGCTTCCGGCTTCAACCGCTGCAACATGACAACCAACGAAGGCGGCATCATCGACGAAGAATATGCCGTGCTCTACACACGCGATCGCACCGAAACCATGTCGGCCGTCTGGCTGGGAATGACCACCGGTTGCGCCACCTGCCACAGTCACAAATTTGATCCGTTCAGCCAGAAAGAGTTCTATCAGCTGGCCGCTTTCTTCAACAATACAACGCAGGCGGTACGCGACGGGAATATCCGTGATACCCCTCCGATTATCAATGTCCCACGAGCAGAGGATCGACCTCGCGATGCCGAACTGCCCGCACTGCTCAGTGCCGCACGTCAGCAGGTTGACGCACGACGCAATAGTGCACGCCCGGACTTCACTGCATGGCTGGCCACTGCCACCACCGCTTCTCTGGGTGGTGAGATATCAACCGACAAACTGCACCTGCAGCTGAATCTTCCCGGCAGTACCGAACGACAGCTGCAGGTGAATTTTCGCGGCACTCCGCAGTCCCTGCAACTTACGGAATCGGCAAACCTTGAGGGAACCGGAGCGGAACGCACTCTGAATGTGCAGGGGACCGCTGCAGAGCTGGCAGACGCCGGTAACTTTCAGAATTCCCAGCCGTTCTCCTGCATGGCATGGGTCAAAGTCCCGGCCAACGACGGATACGGGGCCATCTGTGCACGAATGGAACCGTTCCCGCGACACCGTGGCTGGGACTTCTGGATCCAGCAGCGGCGTGTAGGTCTGCACATGGTCAGCGACTGGCCAGGCAAGGGATTGAAGCTGGTGTCGCGTGACCAGTTCCCGGCCAACGAATGGGTGCATGTGGCAGTCACCTGCGACGGTTCCCATAAAGCCTCCGGTATGCAGCTGTATATCAACGGCAAACCGCAGGGAAAGAATGTTGAAAATGACTCACTCGATGACTCGTCAATCGAAGCCGCGGTGCCCTTTCGGATCGGACAGCGTTCCGATGCCTCGCCATTCACCGGTGCGCTCCGTGGCCTGACAATTTATGAGCGAATTCTGCAACCGGCTGAGGTAGCGGCCGTGGCCAGTCGCACTCGCTACCTGGCACTGCTGGCAAAACCTGCCACCGAACGTTCGGAAGCCGAAACCGGGGAACTGTTCGATTTCTGGCTGCGGACTCTGGATCCGTCATATCTGCAGGCTGCCAGCGGTCTGGCCGCCCTTGAGAAAGAGCAGGCTGACCTGCGGGCTCGAGGAACGATTGCCTATGTCACCCAGGAAAAGGGTGAAACGGCCATGGCATTCGTGCTGCAGCGGGGCGAATACGATAAGCGTGGTGAACAGGTCGGTCCGGAAACTCCCGCGATCCTGCCACCATTTCCGGCGGACGCCCCGCGCAATCGCCTCGGGCTGGCTCGCTGGCTGCTGCTCCCTCAGCATCCACTGACAGCCCGCGTCACCGTCAATCGATTCTGGCAGGAAGTCTTCGGAACCGGTCTGGTTCAGACATCCGGTGACCTCGGTGTCTCCGGTGAACTCCCCGTCAATCAACCGCTGCTGGACTGGCTGGCCGTGGACTTCCGCAGCGGCGGCTGGGACGTCAAACGACTGATTCGTCTGCTGGTCCTGTCCGCCGCCTATCGTCAGTCGGCCGAAGTCACGCCCCTGAAACTGGAAAAGGATCCGGCCAATCGTCTGCTGTCGCGAGGACCGCGATTCCGCATGGATGCCGAGATGATCCGGGATTACGCACTGGCTGCCAGCGGTCTGCTGGTGCGGCAGCAGGGAGGCCCCAGTGTGAAACCTTATCAGCCCGAAGGTGTCTGGGAGGCCATTGCAATGGACGTCAGCAATACTCGCAGCTACCAGCGGGATGCAGGCGCGTCACTGTACCGTCGCAGCATGTATACATTCGTCAAACGCATGGCACCGCCGGCCTCGCTGGACATCTTCAACGCCCCCAACCGGGAATTCTGCGTGATTCGAAGAGAACGCACAAACACTCCTCTGCAGGCGCTGGTGACACTCAATGATGAACAGTTTGTGGAAGCGGCAAGGCGACTGGCCGAACAGGCCCTGCTGGGGCCTCATGAAACAGACCAGCAGCGACTGCAGCAAACCGCTGAACGCGTTCTGTGCCGTCCCTTAAGCGATCCTGAACTCGAGGTGCTGCTGCAGTCCCTGCAGCAGCTCACAAGTTACTATCAGTCACATCCGGATGACGCCAGACTTGTGTCGCTCGTTGGCGAATACCGCTGGGATGAAAAGCTGCCTGTCGACCTGCTGGCTGCATGGACTCTGCTGTGCAATGAACTGCTGAATCTGGACGAAGTTGTGAACAAGTGATCGGTGCCGCGAAAACCTCAATCAGCGGAAAGCTGCCCCATGACCTCGCCCAATGAACTGCGTCTGCATCTGACTCGCCGGCACCTGCTGCAGTCCGGATCGTGTCTGCTGGGAACCGCCGCGCTGCACAGCCTGCTGCAGGAATCGGCCGCTGGATCGGAAACATCCGATGCAGCTGCGGCCGTTGGCTTTCCTGGTCAGCGTCCGCCGCATTTCCCGCCACGTGTGAAGCAGGTGATTTACCTGCATATGGTTGGTGGTCCATCGCAGCTGGACCTGTTCGACTACAAACCGCAGATGCAGGACTGGTACGACAAAGACCTGCCGGAATCCGTTCGCAACGGCCAGCGACTCACGACCATGACCAGCGGTCAGGCCAGGTTTCCCATCGCCCCCACCATGTTCGGCTTCAGACAGTCGGGCAACTGCGGCATGTGGATCACCAATCTGCTGCCGTGGCTGCAGAAATCGGCCGACGATATGTGCTTTGTTCGCAGCATGTACACAGAGGCCATTAACCATGAGCCGGCCATCAGCCTGATGCAGACCGGAAACCAGGTCACCGGGCGACCGTGCCTTGGGGCATGGGCATCCTACGGGCTGGGCTCACTGAATCGCAATCTGCCCTCCTTCGTCGTCATGGTTGCCCGTCCGACAAACACCGAGCAGGTGCAGGCCATCTCCGCTCGTCTCTGGTCCTCCGGCTACCTGCCAGGTGAACATGCCGCGACACCATTCCGCACATCGGGTGACCCGATTCTCTACATCAATGATCCCCCGGGAGTACCGCGGGATATTCGCCGCACCACGCTGGATGGCGTGAGGCGACTGAATGAAATCAGCCATCAGCGACTCGGCGACCCCGATATTCAGACCCGCATCGCTCAGTACGAACTGGCGTTTCGCATGCAGTCCAGCGTGCCGGAACTCACCGATATTGCCTCGGAACCGGAATCCACCTTCAAACTGTACGGTGATGAATCCCGCAAGCCGGGCACACTGGCCAATACCATGCTGCTGGCACGTCGCATGGTGGAACGAGGAGTTCGATTCGTACAGATCTACCACAACAACTGGGACATGCATGCCAACGCAGCAGGTCGCCTGCCCAGCCAGTGCCGGGACCTCGATCAGGGTGCCTACGGGCTGATCAATGACCTGAAGCAACGTGGCATGTTCGACGAAACCCTGATCATCTGGGGCGGTGAATTCGGACGCACCGTCTATTCTCAGGGCGGTCTGTCAAAGGCCAACTATGGCCGTGACCACCATCCGCGGTGCTTCACCATGTGGATGGCCGGCGGTGGCTTTCGTGGTGGCACAATACACGGAGAAACTGACGACTTCAGTTACAATATCGTCCGTGATCCAGTCCACGTTCGCGACTTCCACGCCACTGTCCTGCACCAGATGGGCTATGATCATGAACGCCTGACGTTCAAATACCAGGGACTGGATCAGAAGCTGACCGGTGTGCTGCCAACGCGGATCGTTCAGGAACTGATCTGAAAGACTTTCAGCCGGCCCCCGGCACCGGCATCATTCCGGTGGCCTGCATAACGCGGACCAGCGACCACGAAATGCCGCCGGATATTGGTATCGTCAGAATCCACGCCCACGCCATCTTTTCCACGATGGTCCAGTTGAGCGCATTCAGACGTTTGGCCGCCCCCACGCCCATGATCGAGGCCGAAATATTGTGCGTCGTGGACACCGGAATGCCCAAAGCCGATGCCACCCCGATCACCACGGCAGAACTGGTCTCAGCCGCAAAGCCGTGAACCGGCTGCAGGCGAACCATCTTGTGCCCCAGTGTCTGAATAATTCGCCAGCCACCGGCCGCTGTGCCAGCTGCCATCACCACCGCACACAGCAATTTGATCCATGTCGCAATCTGAAATTCCTTCGAATTCTCTGGCAGTGTCGTTTTCAGAAAACTGAGCCATTCCGGGAGATCATCAAATTTGCCACTGGAGGTCCCGGCAACAAGCGCAAGGGCAATAATACCCATCGTCTTCTGGGCGTCGTTCGTACCGTGCATGAATCCCATCGCTCCGGCACTGATCAACTGCGTGCGGCCAAACACCATCCCAACCGTACGCGGCCGCCAGTTCTGCAGCAGAAAATACAACAACCCCATGATCAGCAGACCCAGCAGAAAGCCGCAGAAAGGCGATGAAAACATCGGCACGATCACCTTCCACAGCACCCCTTTGCTCTGATACCAGTGGCGGCTGTCAGGCTGTGACCAGATCACGACGTCCCACGTTCGAGCGGCTGCGACCGAAGCCCCCAACAGACCGCCAATCAAGGCATGACTGGAGCTGGATGGCAGCCCCACATACCACGTCACCAGATTCCAGACAATACCGCCCAGCAACGCACACAACAGCACTTCCTGAGAAACGATCGACGTATCCACCAGCCCGGCAGCGATCGTTTTGGCCACAGCAGTGCCCCACAACGCCCCCACCAGATTCGTGGCAGCAGCCAGCATCACCGCCTGCCGCGGAGACAGCACTCGAGTAGCCACCACGGTGGCAATCGAATTGGCCGTGTCGTGGAACCCATTGATGTATTCAAAAACCACGGCAATCAGGATCACACAGAAAATCAGCAGCATGGGAATTCCGAGGTCAGCGTCAGGCGTTCTTGAGCACAATGTGGGAAATGACGTTGCCAGCATCACGACAACGGTCGATGACCTTCTCCAGCAGGTCATACAGATCGCGCACCAGCATGGCCTGCAACGGCTCGTAGCGCCCGTTGTAGACCTCGCCCAGCAGACGCATAATCACGTCGTCAGCTTCGCTCTCCACGGCCTGCAGACGATCAGACAACATCTTCATCGTTTCCAGTGAAGGCATTCGCCGCAGATGCCCCACCATCTCACACAATGTCGCCGTGGCGCGATCAATCAGCTCCATCTGCTGCGCAAAATCCACATCCTGCAGCCGCTGCGGCGCCAGATTGAAACGCTCAGCAAACTTCTCAATCGTCTTCGGGATCCGATACAAAGCATAGGCCAGAGCATCTATGTCCTCGCGCTCCATACCCGTCACAAAAGTCGTCACCAGATCTTCACGAATCCGCTCAGTAATCCGACGATCCTTGCTGCGCGTCAGACGAAACTGATCCAGCGGATGAGCATGCTTGCGATCCCGCAGCAGATCAATCAGCAACTGTGCGGAAGCCCGAGCTTCCGCCGCACTTTGTTCCAGCAGTTCGCAGAAATGAGCGTCCTTGCTGAAGAATTTCTGGATCGAAAACATCGCCAACATGCCTTGCGGAAAAACGGGCCCGAAAAATTCACGGTTTCTTAACAATCTACCCCGTTCCCCTCGCGATACGTGCCGCAACGGTCGTTTGTTTTGCAAAAAACCTGAAATTTGGACCGTCTGGCAATTTCCTGCCAACTCCGCACATTCCGCCGGCCACAGTTGACCACAGTCACGCGGCAGACCAGAGTCTGGGAATACCTCATACCATTCACAGAAAGCTGCTGCTGTCGCATGACTGCTGTCCCAACCAGTCTGATCACCGGATTCCTCGGCACCGGAAAAACCAGCTCCATCAAATCGCTGCTGCAGCAACGCCCCGCAGCAGAACGCTGGGCCGTTTTCATCAATGAATACGGTATGGTGTCCCTCGACGAAGCTTTGCTGGATCAGCCACAGTCAGATGACGTACAGGTCCAGGAACTGGCCGGCGGCTGCTTCTGCTGCGAAACGGCCGACCTGTTCAAACCCATGCTGGTGCAGTTCCTCCGCAGAACACGACCGCATCGACTGCTGATCGAACCCAGCGGCGCCGGACATCCGGCCAGCGTTCTCGATATGCTCCGCGAAGGCCCCTTCTTCCGTCAGCACCTCGACCTCAAAGCCGTGATCTGTATCGCTGACCCACAGGACTTCGATAATCCCAGAACTCGCAGTAACCCGGTCTTCCATGATCAACTGGAAATGGCTGACGTCGTGGTCATTAATCACGTGGATCATCGCGCTGCCGAAAGTACCGCCGGATTTCGGCAGCACCTTGAACAACTCGATCCACCCAAACTGCTGATCGCCGAAACGACGTTTGGTAACCTCAATCCCGCATGGCTCGATCTGCAGACTTCAGTACCTCGCCTGCCGGATTTTCCCCACGCCCATGCGGCTGCTCTCAACACAGCACTGCCACTGCTGCAGCCGCTGCCCGCCAGCCCCACTCTGCCCGCCTCACCAGCACCCGGACAACCCGTACTGCTGCAGAATTCCGGACTCGGATGGTGGGCCTGCGGCTGGCTGTTTTCCCCGCATGACAGGTTCCCGCGACACGAACTGTTCGATCTGCTCGAACGCATCGCCGGTGTCCAGCGTCTGAAGGCCGTCTTCCACTGTGAAGATGACTGGTGGAGCATCAATCGTGTGGGTCACGAAGCCACGTTTCGCCGCAGTGCATGGCGACGTGACAGCCGCCTTGAAATCATCTGCGATCAACCCCATGACTGGACCGCACTGCAGCAGCAGCTGCTGGCACTTCTGCGATCCTGACCACAGCCCCGGCCCACCGGTCCTTTATCCACTGACACACGCGACTCAGGACTCTGTCAGTTCCAGATACGGATCCAGCCCCATATTCTCGTACTGCTCCAGACGATGCCGCTCCTGCTTCAGCAGGTGTTTGCGCTGCCGACGATGCATCCGCTCCAGAAAATTCTGCACGCGGCGAAAATATCGCAGCCACGTCCGCCCCAGCTCACCATAACGGTCCGGCAACGCCACTCGGCGCTTACGCTGCACTTCCTTCGGCTCTCGACACCGCAACAACTCGTCTTCCATCGACAGAAAGAACTGATACGAACCGGGGTCGCCCTGCCGAGCCGAACGCCCCACCAGTTGCCGGTCAATCCGCTTCGAACTGTGCATTTCCGTCGCAATCACATGCAGCCCACCAGCCCGACGCACCTCCTCCTCAAGCAGAATGTCAGTACCGCGACCAGCCATATTCGTGGCAATCGTCACTCGCCCCGGATGCCCCGCATCCTTCACAATCTCCGCTTCTTGTTCGTGGTAGCGAGCATTCAGAATCTGATGCGGAACAAGGCGATCCTTCAGCAGCAAACCCAGCGCTTCAGAGGCTTCAACGGAGGGCGTTCCCACAAGGATTGAACGACCGGCCAGACGCAGCTCCTGAATCGTATCCACAATCGCATTTCGCTTGGCGTCCTGAGTCGTGAAGAAGCGAGGATTCAGCCCGCGCCGAATACACGGACGATTGGTGGGAATGCGAGTCACTTTCAGGCGATAGGTCCGCCGCAGCTCACTGGCCGCCTGCACCGCTGTTCCCGTCATTCCCGCCAGATGAGTGTACTGCCGGAAAAAACTCTGCACCGTAATTCGCGCTGCCTCTCCGGTCGCTGCAGTAATCGGCACCATCTCCTTGGCCTCAATGGCCTGATGCAGCCCATCCTGCCACTTGCGACCGTCCATCACTCGCCCGGTCCCCTCGTCAACAATCACCACCTTATTATCAACAATCACATAGTCGCGGTCACGCTCAAAGGCATGCTTTGCCGTCAGCGCTTTTTCCACCTGCGAATAAATTCGCTCTGTGTCGATCGAACTGAGCAGCGACGGTTTGGACATCAGCACCAGCTTGCGACAGCCGGCATCCGTCAGCCACGCATTACGCCGCTCAGGCTCGTACACATAATCAGTTCGCGGCTGCAGCTGGTGCGCCGCACGGTTGCTCCAGCGAAACAGATTGACCGTCGCCGGATCATTCGGTTGAGTCAGACCGATAATCAACGGCGTTCTCGCTTCATCAATCAGAATACTGTCGGCTTCGTCAATCAGAGCAAAGTGATGACCACGCTGCACAGGTTCCTCAGCCCCCTGCAGAGTCCTCAGGAATCGCCGGACGGCAGGAGCCCCGTCTTCCTGACTGGCCCCCTTGCGCAGACGGTCGCGCAGAAAATCAAAACCCATTTCCTTGGACGTTCCATAGGTAATATCAGCCGCGTAATTCTGTCGCCGCTCGTCCGTCTCCATCTTCTCCAGAATCTTACCAACAGTCAGACCCAGCTTTTCATAGACAGCCCCCATGATCTGACAGTCGCGCCCCGCCAGATAGTCATTCACCGTCACCACATGACAGCCCTGCCCTGACAACGATCGCAGAAAAGCGGGCATCGTCGCTGTCAGAGTCTTGCCCTCACCCGTCTGCATTTCTGCTATATGCCCCTCAAACATCGCGATCGCCCCCATGATCTGCACAGGGAAATGACGCATATTCAAGGTTCTGGCCGACGCTTCACGCACCAGTGCATAGGCGTCCGGCAGCAGCTGCTCAAGCGGTATGCCGGCTCGCGCTTCCCAGCGAATCCGCCGCGATTTCGCCAGCAACTCCTCATCGGTCAGACCCGTCAGCTGGTCGCTCCGCTGAATAATGTCATCCGCCATCGCTCGCCAGCGCGAACGACGAGCAACCTGGGGAATGAACCCGGAACGCACAGCGTGATAGAGTCGGCTGGAAAAACTCATCGCACACCAGTCTCTGATAAGTCCCCACAGGGAGTTTCTGCTGCAGCCACAGGTCACCGCAGCACAGTGGCAGTATACCGCCACAACCCGGCAACGGACAGATCCGCAGCCCACACGCTCGCCACGGCTCGACACTCCCAACGCCACCCCCCGCCTGCAACGGCAGAATTCGCCGAAACACATCGTTTTCCCGCAAACAAATCGAACTCACACCGGCTGCGACCTGAGTTGGCGAATTGCCCGCCGATCGTTATTTTGAAGCACCACGGACACGGCCGCATCACACAGCGCGTGTTCCAACACTGCTTTCTTCCTTCTGTCCACCAGCCAGATCGCTCGTCATGACCGCTGTTTCCGACGTTTTCCAGACTACCGTCGCCCAGTCCCGCATGGCCTTCATGCCGTTTGTCACTGCCGGTGACCCCAATACGGAAACCACCGCCGCCGTCCTGCTGGCACTCCGCGATGCCAAAGTCGACCTCGTCGAGCTGGGCTTCCCCTACAGTGACCCTATCGCTGATGGACCTGTCATTCAGGCCTCCTACACCCGCGCCCTCGCAAATGCCATCACCGTCGAAAAAATCTTCGCCATGATGACCAGCCTGAAAGGACAGGGACTCCCGCCGGTACTGGCCATGGTCTCCTTCGCCATTATCTTCCGACACGGCACCACAACCTTCATCCGCGATGCCGCCGCTGCAGGCTTCAGCGGTCTGATCGTACCTGACCTGCCGGCCGACGAAGCCGAAGACCTCCTCGCAGTCGCCTCGGCCGCCGGTCTCGATCTCGTACAACTGATCGCTCCCACCACGACCGCCCGACGAACTCAGCAGATCCTGCAGGCCTCAACCGGATTCCTCTATTGCATCTCCGTTGCAGGGACCACCGGTGTGCGTCGTGACCTGCCCCCGGAACTGCTCGACCAGCTCCGCAGTCTCCGCACGCAGTCCCGCCTGCCACTGGCAGTCGGCTTCGGAATCAGCGGGCCGGAACACGTGGCCAACCTTGAATCGGTGGCCGACGGAGTCATTGTCGGATCAGCCATGGTGCGACGCATCGCCGAAGCCGGCAGCCCGGCAGCAGCCGCCAAAGCCGCCGGTGACTTCGCTCGCGAAATGGCCACCGCCGCTGCCACAGCCAAACCGTCCCTCCGCTGATCACTGCAGCCTCAGGCGAGGCCAGCAAATTTGCGGCCCGTCCAGAAGACGGCCAGCAGCACAATAATCAGGCCACCCCACAACGGATGACTCCAGATTCGCAGCGGCACAATCACCGGTGCCGGCTCAGGCATCGCTGCCAGCCGCTGCACCAGCTGCTGCACCGAAGCCACATCCGTTGATTCTCCCCGAGTCATCCGGGAAATTTCCCGCAGCACATCCGGCCGCGCCGGCTGACCCACCTGCTCACGCTCCTGACCCACCACCGCCATCCGCATTTCCAGACGCGCACCCGTCTCTGCACAGGCCGCCCGCAGGATGTACTGACCACCCTCGCGAGGCACAAAATCGCCGGAAAACAGCCCCCACGAATCCTGACCCGATGCCGCCAGCCGGATCGTTTCGGTGGCACCACTGGGAGCCACCGCCTGCACCGTCACCGATCCCTCACGCAACGGTTCACCACCCGCCGTCATCACGTTCGCATTCAAGGTCACCGCACTGCCGGCTTCCGGACGATCGGGCGAAAAGAACAGCCGCATCGATTCCCCCTGCGACATGTTCCGCTGATAAGCCATCCACCGCACAACCTGTCCCCAGAACCGATAGTGATACAGGTCCTCCACACCCTTCCGCCACCGCCACGCTCCATCACTGCCCATGTACAGCACCTTGCCCGTCCCCGACGTGCGCGCCGCAATCAACGGTACCCGCCCAAATGCCGTGGATTCAGAATCATGAGTGGCCAGCACCTGAGCACCCGCCCGAGCACGCTCGGCTGCCGCATACCAGTAAAATCCCGGCAAACCATTCCAGATCTTCTCATTCTCAACGTCGTCCGCCTCCAGTCGAGTCAACAGACTGCGACGACCTGCCTCCGTCAGTGCAAAACGACCGGGGCGAGTTGTCCCGCGACCACGCGACACTGACGTATTCATCACTACCGGCAGCAACTCATCCAGCTCAGAATTCACCAGAGTATTCTGATTGCCCTGAATCCCCGGCAGAAACACCAGACCGCCAGCCTGAGTCCTGACAAGCTGCTTCAGACTGGCACACTGCTGCACTGAAAGACCACGAGGACCAAGCCCCACATCACCCAGAAACACCACGTCATACTCGAACAACTGAGCATCCTCGGGGAATGCCGCCAGATAACCCCGACCACCGCCGTTCTCTGTCAGATCAGGATGCAGCAGCAGACAGCTCACATCCACCCCCGGATCCCGCTCCAGCGCGTTCCGCAGATACCGATACTCCCACCGCGGCAGCGACTCCACTATCAGCACCTTCAACTCTTCCTCACGCACCGCAATCGGAATCTGCAGCTGATTGTTGTCCTCACGAATCTCACCGTCGCTGACCGGAATCTGCAGCGACAATGTGTACTCACCCGTCTGAGTCGGCTTCCATTCCAGAGCATCCTGGAGCTGCCCCATGCCCGGCACGCGGACCAGCTTCGTCACCGGCTCACCCTGCGTTCCTGTCAGTGTCACAGCCAGACTGGATTCCTGCGGCAGCCAGCTGGTGATGCGAAATGGAATTCGCACCGCCTTCCCTGCCACGCCGAACGTGGGAGCATCAGCGGCCGTCAGAATCAGATCCGGCAGCCGCTGCTCACTGCCCACCGGCACACTGTAAATCGGGATCCCCCGCACACGCAGCTGCGAAGCCGCAACAGCAGGCGCCTCGCCGACATTCCAGTCACCATCCGAAATCACAACCAGTCCACGTAAACCCGCATGACGCTCTGCCGCCGCCAGCAACGCAGACTGCAGGTCCGTACCGCCCGCTCCAATCGGCTCCGCCGCAGAAAAGGGCTCAAACACCACCTGCATCCGCTGAGCAACCGGCTGCCAGACTTCAGGGCGAATCAGACCGTCGGCCGTTTCCTGACGAGTACTGACCACGGACTGAACGGCAGAATCGCGAGTCTTCATACTGCCGGAAACGTCGTGCAGCACCACCAGTCGCGGCTGCTCATCCGGACGAACCTCACGCTGCAGTTCCGGCTGATTCAATGTCACCAGCACCAGCACGATCAGCACAAATCGCAACAGCTCCAGCGCAGCGACCGCACGAGTCCGGCCACCACGGCGCCAGCTGACCACGCAACAGGCCGCGCCAGCCAGCAGCACCAGCAAAGAAAGAATCAGTGATGCCGGAGTCCAGAGAAACGTCATGAAAACTGCAGCCAGAAGAAAGCCGTTGACCCGCACGGAACACTGGTCGCCCGACACTCACTTAAACACCGGACACAACCAGAGATGTCGTCGGGACGGAACCCGACACCCTGTATTCTGCCCTCAAGCCTCCCCAGGAAGCAAACGATCCCCGCCAGTTTCATTCATGACAACTGCTGGTGCTGCAACCACCACAACCCGCCGGCAAACGGCCTGCATGAGCAGCATTCCACGGCAACTTCGCAAATAAACGCACCAGAAATCGCGAATTCTTCCACGCCGCCCACGCCATCGCCGCACCCGTCAGACCCGGTAACAGCAGCAACCACGGCTGCCAGATCGCCGCCAGTGACCCCGCCACAGTACTTAAGCCCGCCACCAGACGAATCTGCCGGTCAATCGAAATCGGACGCCGAATCCCGCGGTTCAACGGCAACCCAGCCGACTGCCACGCCTGAGTACCACCGTCAATCGAAATGACATTCGTGTACCCAGCCTTCTCAAACAAACCACACGCCACAATCGAACGATTGCCCGAACGACAGATAATATACAGGGGCTCCTGAGCCCGCTCGCCACGCGATTCCATAATCGCCTGAGGATTCAGACCATCCAGAGGCATCAGTAATGCACCCACCGCATGCAGCTCGTAGAACTCATCCGGAGTTCGCACGTCGATCAGATCAAAGCCACCGCGCTGACTGATCGGAACAAATTCGTTGATGGTGATGCGCACAGCCACAGTAGTTCCGTTCTCGTCAGATCATGAAATCAGTCGAACGACCAAGGATGCGGTCAATCAGATCCTGAGGGAAATCCACCGCCGGAGCCCGCTGAGGATCCATGTCCGTCGGATTGATACCACAGTAAACACTCCACGGACCCAGATGCCGCCAGCGACCCGCACGCTTCGGTTCACCCGGCAGCACCGGCGTCGTACAGCGATTACAGCCAATCGTTGAATACCCCTGCTTGTGCAGCGGATTCAGAATGACATTGTGGCTGGCAATATAGCCTTCCATCTGCTCGTCATCAAAATTCGCCAGCACATTGATTCGCAGCAGATTCAGTCGAGTATCCACAGCCAGAATCGGACAGGTCCCGCGACGACCACCGTCAGCCCGACGCAGACTGCCAATCAACGCATCATACTCGCCTCGCACCTGGTCCAACGGCTCGTTCTTACGCAGCTCACAACACTGCTTCTGACCCTCCGGAGTCAGATACAAAACTCCCAACTGCTCCGTCTGCTGCTCCATCGTCAATGCCGGAGTCAGAGTTCGGATCGCCAGACCATACTCACGAGCCAGACGGTCACGCGTCTCCAGAGTCTCCTGAAACAGAACACCAGTATCGACAAATACCACAGGCATTCGCACTGGCACCGACTGCAGCATGTGACAGACCACATTGCCCGCCTCCTGCATCGACGTCATCGCAGCAATCCGCTCGCCAAAAATCTCCTTCGCCCACTGCAGAAGTTCCTGCGGACTGCGGTTGTCAAACGTACGATTCAATTCGGCCAGATCGGCCTGGCTCAGACGCGCCATCGCAGAAATTCTCCACGTGAAGCAGCCACTTCACTTCGCTGCCCATGAACACACAATCCCGCCAACCCAGTAGCAAAAATCCCACCCACCAGCACAAAACATCACGCATTTTCGAGCAAAAACACTGAGTTTTTCAGGGTTTCCAGCTGTCAAGCAGAATTCAGCGAAAATCATAGCGGGAACACATTTTTGGAAAAAGTCCGGTCGGCGGATGTTGCCGGATTCCCACGCAGGTCGATAGTATTCTGAAATTCGGCCATTTTTTCCCACCAGTGATTACGTCCGCCCACCTCAGGAGCCCCTGCCATGCTGGATCTGGTTTTTGGACGTTCGCGAAAGAACTGCGAAGGGACCTCGCGACGCAATTTCCTGCGAATTGGTGGACTTGGTTTGTCCTCCGTCTCCCTGAGCAACCTGCTGCAGCAGAAAGCTCGCGCCGCAGAACAGGGACTCCGTACCAGTGACAAATCGGTCATCTGGCTGTGGCTCAGCGGTGGACCCACGCATGTCGAAACGTTCGACCCGAAGATGACCGCACCAGCCGAATATCGTTCCGTCACCGGCGAAGTGCAGACCAATCTGCCGGGAGTCACGCTGGGCGGAAACTTTCAGAAAATGGCACAGGTCGCCGATCGGATGGCCTTCGTGCGGTCATTCGCACACACCAACAGCGGACACTCCGGCGGCACACACTACGTAATGACCGGATATGATCACCGCCTTGCCGATAACGGTGCCAATCCCAATCGCCCATTCCTCGGTTCCATCGTCTCGCGGATTCGCGGGACCAATCACCCCAACACCGGAATCCCCACCTACGTCAGGCTGGGTGGCATCTACGCAGACGGCCCGGCGTTTCTTGGCACAGCCTATGGCCCCTTTGACCCGGCCGGCGAAGCTCGTCGCAATATGTCACTCACCGTTGATCAGGGTCGGTTGACCAGCCGCCGCGCCATGCTCGACGGAATCGATACCGTCAATCGCCAGATCGATCGCAAAGGTCTGATGGAAGGCCTTGATTCATTCGAACAGCAGGCCTTCAATCTGATCCTCAGTCGCTCACAACAGGCCTTCGATATGAAGTTCGAAGACCCACGAGTCGTGGATCGCTACGGACGTGGCCTCGGTGAACAACTCCTGCTGGCCCGCCGACTCTGTGAATCCGGCTGTGGCTTTGTCACAGTCAACTACGGTGGCTGGGACATGCACGGCAACATCAAACAGGAAATGGATCGCCGCGGTCCGGAAGTCGATAAAGCCGTCGCCGCACTGATTGAAGACCTCGACCAGCGCGGCATGCTCGAAAATGTCCTGCTGGTCATCAGTGGCGAATTCGGACGCACACCCAAAATCAACGGCAGTGGCGGTCGGGACCACTGGGCACCACTCAGCACACTGGCCTTCGCCGGCGGTGGACTGAAAATGGGGCAGGTCATCGGCGAATCTGCCGAAAAGGTGGATGTGCCCAAAACGACCCCCATCACTCCTCAGGATCTGATGGCGACCGTCTTCGATGTCCTTGGATTCGACAAACGAATTCAGTTCACCAATCAGTCTGGTCGCCCAACCTACATGATCGAAACCGGACGCCCGATCGAAGAACTGGTCTGAGAACATCGCTCAGAACTGACGCAGCAACACAGGAATGCCGGGCCTTCGTGTCCGGCATTTTGCGTTGTGTCAGCCGTTCTCGCCCCACCACCACCAAAAAACAATGGGGCTAACATGTGGCGCTTACCCGCACCCTCGGCTTCAGCCCGCCCCCCCCAACACGCACCACCGTGAGCGTAACAACGCTGGGCGCCGGTAAGTCCCCCCGACGCACCGGCCAACCGCATGAAGAACAATGCCCGTCAGCTTACGCTAACCGGGATTTGGCTTAAGTTATTGCTTCATGGAATACCTGTTTCACCGCGGCGCGGGGGCTGCGATCCGAAGATGTTGAGTACGCTGCGCTCGCGCCAGGGCATGGGGCGGGCTTCCCGCAGAAACGCTGAGAGGTCTTCTTTGTCTTCATTTCTCTGCGCCTCTGCGGGACATGGCTTTCGTTCAAACGAACTTGAGCGAACCTCGACGAATGATTCTGGATCAACGAAGAATGCTGTGCGCACCTGCAGGTTGCAGTCTGATGGGGTTGCCCAAAAACGCATCGGATACTGCTTCCGTGCCTGGAAAAACACAACTGCTCACACGCAGACGACAATACCCGTCAGCTCCCGCCCCAGGGACCACCGAGCACCAGCCTGGTAACGCCCGGGAACAACACCCGTCAGCTGTCGCTGACGGCTCGCCTGTGGGGGGAGGCTTGAACGCGTTGGACGACACGGGCTGAAGCCTTGTCATTACCCACACATTCAGCTGTTTGTGCCCTCGGCTTTCGGAAACCGGCCTTTCAGGCCTGAATCGCAGCCGCAGGCAGAGCAAAAACGAAACACTCGCCCCAATAAAACACTTGGTTTCGTGGGTAACGACAAGGCTGAAACCCATGCTACGACCGCCGAGCACCAGCTCGGGGACGCTTACCCACTGACCCTTCGGCTCGGCAGGAGCCTCGCCCTCCCAGAGGGAACTTCACCGACAACTGACAACGGCCCGCCGAGCGACCTGTCACAACCCCGGTACCGCCCAACGCCGTTTACCTGATACCTGTCCAAAAACAACAACAACCGCATCCAACCGGTACTCAACCCCACGGTTCACCATCATTCCCGATTTTTCCCGTCACACTCGCTTGATTTAGTGCGGTATAACAGTATCCCCATGGGTGTATTATTTCGTCACATGCTCATACCAGCACATCCACCCCACAAATCTCAACGGGAAGGAAGCGCCCATGGTCATCGGAATCAATCCTCTGGTCGATTACGCCTTCAAATTGCTCTTCGGCAGCGAAAAGCAAAAAGCACTCACCATTCGATTCATCAACGCCGTACTGGGTGGACAAATCCCAGTGACCGACGTCACCTTTCCAAACACCGTGCACAGCAAACTGTCGGAAGACGGCAAATTCTTCATCCTCGACGTGCTCGCCGAAGACGCGCTCGGACGCAAATTCAACATTGAAGTCCAGATCGCACTGCCCGCGGGAATGGCAGAAAGAATGGTCTTCTATACCGCAGAAACCTATGTCCGAAGGCTGCAGCAGGGACAAAACTACACGGATCTGCGGCCCTCCATCAGCATCTGCGTCCTCGCCGGGGCGCTCATCAGGCAGCCTGCAAAACTGCATCTGGACTTCAGACTGCGCGAAGAAACACTACCCATCACCCTGACGAACGATCTGCAAATCCACTTTTTGCAACTGAATCATCTTCAGGTCACCGCGGAAACACTGTATACTGCCACACCAATCGAACGCTGGTGCTGGTTCTTCCGCCACGCGTCAGAACTCACCACCGAACAGATCAGCCAGTTACTCCCCGATCAGGAATTCACAGAAGCCGCCAGGGTGCTTGAG
>CAIOKE010000133.1 GCA_903858815.1 uncultured Planctomycetaceae bacterium
GGATAGGGGTCTCACGTTTGGATCGCCGAGCGGTTTCTTGTCGGGGTTCTTCGGACGATAGCGAGCTTGCTTATTTGTGCGTGGTTTGTATCGCTGGACGACAGCGCGAGAAAGCCAGTGCAGAAGATGATCATCGGGGGCGGGACACTTATGCAACTGACGCATGCACTTGCGTAGCGCATGCATCGTATTAGCAAGGCTGCGATCCTTTGGATCATAGCCCGTATTTGTGCCCCGTTCAGTGGCGTTACCAATCTGCTGCTTGAGTGCAATCAATTCGGCAACGGCCATCGCGAAGATCGACCAGTCCAGTTCGACCAGAAGTCGCTCACTATTGCGGCATCGCAGCATGTGTTTGTCAAGCGTCTGTTTCAGGCCCCGAAATTCGACTTCAATTCCCCATCTCATTTTGTAGTATTGGACTATCTGCGACTCCGACAACTCGCGCACGCTGGTCAGCATCCACATTGCTGTCTTTCCAACGACAACCTTCCTCAGCCACAGAGTCAGCGGCGGTTCGCCGGAATCCATTTGGCCTTTCGGCCAGCAGAGCACTTTACCGCCATCGCGAGCTTCGATATCGGCATGTTCGCTCAACAGTTCCACATTCGCTCCGACACGTACCACAAAGTTCTGACCCTTGTTCAGAATGGCGCTCCACAGCGGATAGCCGACGAAGCCCGCATCGCCGCAAAAAAGCGTCTTTTCTGGAAACTTTTTCTCAATGAGCATGGCCTTCACATGATCGCGTTCGCTTGCATTCGACGGCCCCAGTCGCCACCTCAACGGGATTCTGGAAGACATGTCAAACATCATCGTTACCCATGCCTGAGGCTTTGGTGGGTGTGGCGGATTTTTTTTATTGCGTTTGCGACGCATCCCTTTACACTTTTTCTTCCCGTACTTTGCCTCCCTGCCCTTACCATAGTTCGGAGCGCATAACGCTTTTTCATTGGACTTGGTTCGTGGTGCCGAGATCCTCGACCCATCAAACCCGATGAGTAGCCAGCCATCCGTCCTGGACTGCGATCCAACCACCTCTTCGGCCAGCGTCTGAAGTCGATCTTGTAGACGGTTTTGAAACAGTGCTCGATAACGAGTGAGCGCGTCCATAAAGCCGGTGTAGGTTTTGATAGTGCCCTCGAGTTTCAGACCCTGACAAATTTCGAGCGTTTGCTGGAATGCATCCGTGACGTTTGTTGCTTCCTGCCAGGACCAGATCAGGGCTTGAATTACGACTGCTTCCGGACACCATTTGACGTTGCCATGAAATTCACTTTGGTCGAACAAAGATCCTCGTGGAACGAGGGATGTGAGTAGTGCCCGCAGCAGGTCGGAATTGTTCGTCGCGTGCGGCACCGGCGGTTCTTGCTGATTCGTCCGATTGGCGGTATCCTGCGGCATCGAGTGACTCATGGCCAGATTCCTTACTGACTGATTGTTTCAGTTGGTGTTGGGGGGAATCTGGCCTATTTCATATTCCTCGAATTTGTGGAACCCCAGTTTTTTCTGCTCTCAAAATCCTTCACAGCGTTGCCTGAACGGCCGGCTTCCTAAAGCCGAGGTCACAAACTGCTGAATTTGTGGGTAACGACACGGGCTGAAGCCCATGCTACGAACGCCGCGCAGCAGTTTGGGGATGATGCCTAGGCTCTCCTTTGCGTATTGGTTATCAGCCCACGGAATGGCTGAGCGCCGGGCAAACAGTGCGAGGCGGGGTGGCTGTGTGTGGGCACAAGGCGGCCGGGCAGGAATGCCCGGTCTACATTTTGGCTGACCACTGATTACTGAGAACTGCCCACTTCTTTCGGCTCGGCAGGAGCCTCGCCCTCCCGAGGGGGGCTTTGCCGGAACCACCGAGCACTAGCTCGGTGATGACCAGCGCGAACACCCGTCAGCTTACGCTGACGGCTTGCCTCCGGGGGGCTTGAACGCGGTGGAAGACACGGACTGAAGCCCATGCTGCGACTACCGAGCACCAGCTCGGTGAGGATGCCGAGGCTCCTCATTTGATGAGTGGTTATCAGCCCACGGAATGGCCGACCGGCCGGCAAACGTGCACCGCATCGCGGCTTTGTGTGGGCAAAAGGCGGCCGAGCAGGAATGCTCGGGCTACGGTTGTCGGCGAACAACGACAACTGAAGATTAACAATTGACTTCGGCTCGGCGGGAGCCTCGCCCCACCAAAGGGAACTTTGCGTGCACTGACCACTGACCACTGAACACTGAACACCGTGTCCTTCGGTGAAGAAGAATCCCCAACACTCACAGCCCACGGCAACACGCCGCACTTCAGTTTACGTCGAGCCCGTTTTCTGCGGTGCCGTGGTATCCATCGCGAAGACTCAATCGTCATCGGTCTGATGACCTGCGAACTCGGTTCGGTGTTTACCAGCGCCGAGAGGACTTTTTCAGAATTGTCATCATGTCGTTCCGAAGTAATCCCGCAAAAACTGACGACGGTCTTCGCTGCGAATGTACTGCACAAGTGCATACAGACGTTTCTGGTCATTCAGCAACTTGCTTCCTCGCGCCTCTGTATTGCGAAGTTCAACCGGCAGATCACCCTGTAACTCCAGATCCGTCAGATCATGCTCATCCTCGATCACTCCATATCGCTGCAGCAGTGACAAGACAGTTTCGATCCGACGATCATGTCGATTGCGATCACACAGACGCTCACGCAGCCAGTCAATCCCGAACGCGCGGACCTGTTCAGGGTTATGTTTTAGCAGCAGCCACGCTCGCTCGCAGAATTCGGCATCGGGATTCGACCAGCGAATGAACTCCATCTGAGTATTCAGATCACGCTGATCGTACAGCAGCACACAGTCGGCCGGTTGGCCATCACGTCCGGCCCTCCCGATCTCCTGATAGTAGGATTCCAGCGAACCAGGCACATCCGCATGGATAACAAAACGGATATTGTCACGATCAACCCCCATCCCGAAGGCATTTGTTGCCAGCGCCAACCTGACTCGTCCCTGCATGAAGTCGTCCTGTATGCTGCGTCTGAGTCCTCGATCGAGATCACCGTGGTAGCAAACGTGTTCAATCCCTTCCGCCTGCAGTCGCTCACTGAACTCTTCCAGCGTCCGAATCAGAGTAAAATAGATGATCCCACAGCCGGCAGGTCCGGTCAGCCATTTCTCAATCACCCCCTGCATCGCCTCCTGCTTTTCATCACTGCCCCAGACTTCCTGAACACACAGTTCAAGGCCCGGACGCTCGATCCCCTCGTGAAATGTCTGCACGTCCTCTGCCGGCAGATGCAGTTGTTTCACGATGTCCTGCTGTACCTCAGGAGTTGCCGTTGCGGTCAGCGCGATCGTCACGGGATTACCAAGCAGCTGCCGAATTTCCCCCAGTCGCGAGTAGTCCGGTCGAAAATCGTGCCCCCATTCACTGATGCAGTGAGCCTCATCAACCGCCAGCAGAACGACCCTGCGTGCCTTCAATACCTGCAGGAATTCCGGTTTGCGAAATCGTTCGGGGGTCACATACAGCAGGCTGTAATCCCCCGACTGCAGAGCCATATAGCGCTGCTGACGTTCGGCCTTTGTCAGAGACGAATTGATGAACGTGGCTGAGACACCACGACGTACAAGTGAATCCACCTGATCCTTCATCAGGGCAATCAGCGGTGAAACCACGACGGTCAGTGGTTGCTGACCCTGCCAGCGGGCATCCGCGGCTAACACCAGGGCTGGCACCTGAAAACACAGGGACTTGCCCCCACCAGTGGGCATGATTACCAGAGCGTGCTGACCGCCGAGCACCTGTTCAATGACAGCGCCCTGACAACCCCTGAAATCGCTAAAACCGAACCTCTGACTGAGAACCGATTGAGCGACAGCCAGCGAAGATTGCTGCACCATACAGAAGTTTCCAGCAGACTCCGATTCAAAACACCTGACACGCAATGCACAGCCGGCATCCATTTCCGATATTTCCGGATTCACTGTTGAAAAGCCCTGTGCAGTTATCGGAATATTCGCGATCTTCGGACAAAAACCGAGTCTGTCAGCAGAGAATACCAGAAGTGGTGCCAGCTTTATGACCATGGAACTTTCCAGCGACACAATTCACGCCATCGAACAGGCCGCTGCAGCCGGACTGCTGACTGCAGATTCGCCCGAAAATCTGAAGATCTGGCTGACTCGGGAATCACTGGCGTCATGGCGTCCCCGAATTCTGCAGCTGATTGCCGACGAAAAATGGTCCGACCTTGATGCAATGTTCTGGACTTCCATTCCTTTCGGCACGGGTGGTCGACGTGGTCCGATGGGCGAAATGGGCCCCGCCACCATCAATGACCGCACCATCGCCGAATCAGCGCACGGGATGGCCGTCTACCTGCGATCCACCGGATTCACCAATGGTGGCTCAGTGGTGATCACCTGCGATACCCGACACAATTCGGATCGCTTCGCCAGGATTGCAGCCTGTACTTTCGCAGCTCACGGTCTGCAGGTGTGGCTGTTCGATGGTCACCGGGCTACTCCCGTCCTGTCGTTTGCTGTGCGACAGCTCAAATGCAGTATCGGGGTCATGATTTCAGCTTCTCATAATCCGCCGGCTGATAACGGATTCAAAGCCTACTGGAGCAATGGCGGACAGGTGATCCCTCCACATGACAAAGGAATCATCCGCGAAGTGGAGCGTGCGGAAGTCATCCCATCCGCAGACTATCAGCAGTGCCTGCAGAACGGTTCCATCCGACTTGTCGGTGCAGAACTTGACGCAGCCTACACGGCAGCGGTCGTTGGGCTGTCTGAATCGTCGTATCGTGACCTTCCTGCAGTTTTCACCCCACTGCACGGTGTTGGTGAAACGTCCGTGTACGCTGTCATTCAGGCTGCCGGATTTACCGCGGTGGACATCTTTGAGCCACAGCGAGCCCCGGATGGCGGGTTCCCGAATGTCCCCAAACATCTCCCGAATCCTGAAAACCTCGCTGTTTTTGACCCAGCTATTCAGTGGGTCGAACAAACCGGACATCCGGCTCAGCTGATATTGGCTTCCGATCCGGATGCCGATCGTCTGGGAGTCATGGTTCGAACGGCCGAAGGTCGGTTCGTTTCACTCAGTGGCAATCAGGTGGGGGCACTGATTACTGATTACCTGCTGCGTCGTCGCAAAGCCAGCGGGCGATTCTCGCCCCGGGATTACATCGTTGAAACTCTGGTCACCACGCCACTGACAAAGGCTCTTGCTGAACACCACGGTGCCCGCTGCTTTCATGAACTGCTGGTAGGATTCAAATACATTGCCCAAACGATGGAAGAGCAGGGCACCGATCACTTTGTCTTTGGTACCGAAGAATCAATCGGCTTTCTTGCTGGCGACTACTGCAGGGACAAGGATGCCTCTGTCTGCGCTCTCTACATTCTTGAGCTGGCCGGTGAACTGCATGCTGCTGGTCGCACACTACTGGATCAACTGGATGTCCTGCACACGCAGTGCGGTTACCACTGCGAAGGTCAGACGTCCATCTACTGCGAAGGGCCCACGGGAAAAGCAAAAATTGACGGACTCATGCAGACTCTGCGACAGCAGCCTCCCGCAGCATTCGGCCCTGTCCGCATTGTGCAGGCTGATGACTACCTGCTGGGAACTCGTACTGAAGTACCTGCTGGTCGCCTGATCTCCCCCATCTCCAGCCCGCGGGGGGATCTGCTGATTTACCACTCCGATCCCACATCCTCTGTGCGAATTCAGATCGCTGGCCGACCGTCGGGAACAGAACCCAAGATCAAGTTTTACTTCTTCTGTCAGTCCGATATTGTGACCGACCTGCCAACTGCTCGTGCTGCCGGAGATGTCGCAATGAACGCAGCCCAGCAGGCACTTAAAGTGTGGGCCGACGAAAAACTCAGATCAGGCTGACAAGGACTCATCCCACACACAGCAACAGCAGCAGGATATCGCTTATGCAGGAACGTCTGCGTGCTACCCTTGCCGGACAGACAGTTCTGGTGCTGGTGCTGGTGGCACTGACTGTGCTGTTTTCCATCGGCCTTGATCGATTCTTTACGGTAGCCACACTGCGGGCCGTGCTGAACCAGATTCCGGCGATCACAGTTGTCAGTATCGGCATGACCTTTGTACTGATAACGGGTGCAATCGACCTTTCCGTCGGGTCTGTCCTCGCACTGACATCAGCCTGCCTTGGCCTGCTGATGGCAAGGCACCAATGGAGCCTGCCGGCAGCCGCTGCTGCCGTGCTGATAGTCGGCATTCTGAGCGGCGCTGTCAGTGGCAGCCTGATCACCTTTGCACGCCTGCCGTCATTTATCGTCACACTCGGCGTGCTGCAGGCCACCCGCGGACTGGCACTGCTGGCCACCGGTTCCAGACCGCAGTATATCGGAGCCCGTGTGGAGTGGCTCAGCAGCCCCCTCTCCGGCATAGGAATCTCACCCGCATTTCTGGCCGCTGCCTGCTTCGTGTGCGCTGCACATTTTGTGCTCACTCAGACAGTTTTTGGACGCTGGTGCCGGGCATTGGGTGACAATGCTGTGGCACTCTCCCTCAGTGGTGTCGACATTCGCCCCATTCGACTGGCCGTCTTCCTCCTCAGCGGATTCTGCGCGTCGGCCGGCGGGATCATCGAAACATCGCGTCTGAGTACTGGTGATCCCGGCGGAGCACGTGGCTTTGAACTGCTGGCAATTGCTGCTGCAGTCATCGGTGGAACCAGTCTTTCAGGCGGGCGAGGATCCGTGCTCAGCACATTCCTCGGCGTGCTGATTATCGCCGTGCTGCAGACTGGACTGTCACATGCCGGTGCAGGAGAAGGTGTGCGATACCTGATCACAGGCAGCATCACCGTAGCAGCAGTTGCAGCCGATTCGCTTCGCAGCAGAACCACACGACACAGTTGATCAACAGCACTGGCCTACAACACACTCAAGGCCTGCTCCGATGTCACTCCGCGGACCGTTTCCACATGCCCCAGTCGGGATGGCAGAACAAACCTCAGCTCACGCCCTTCGGTCTTCTTGTCCAGCAGCATGCATTGCACGATCTCTGCAGGCCTGTCACGCAGATCCGAGGGCACATGTACCGGTAGTTGCAGGGCTTCCAGCAAGCGCTGCTGACGATCAGTGACATCCGCAGTAATTCGTCCCAGCTTCTCCGCCAGTCGCGATGCACACAGCATTCCAATGGAAACAGCTTCACCGTGCAGCAGCTGGCCATAGCCCGCCAGAGCCTCAAAGGCGTGACCGAACGTGTGCCCATAGTTCAGCACAGCTCGCAGTCCTGTAGTCTCGAATTCATCCTGACGCACGACGTCCGCCTTCAGCTCACAACTGCGACAAATGACGGCACTCAGTACCTGCGGATCGCGAGCACTGAGGCCGGTCACGTTCCGCTCAAGAAACTCGAAAAAGTCCGCGTCCAGAATCACACCGTACTTCACGACTTCAGCCAGACCACTGCGATATTCACGATCAGGCAGTGTCTGCAGCACTGCTGGATCAATCAGTACTCCCATTGGCTGATGAAAAGCACCGATCAGATTTTTACCCCGCGGATGATTGATCCCCGTCTTACCGCCAACGGAACTGTCAACCATGGACAGCAAGGTGGTGGGAACCTGCAGGAATCGCAGGCCACGAGCGTAAGTCGCCGCCGCAAATCCCGCCAGATCACCAGTAACGCCACCGCCAATCGCCGCCACAATCGTACGCCGATCGGCAGCCATCTCCACCAGAGCATCGTAAATTCGCTGCAGCTGTACCGACGACTTGGTAGACTCACCGGAAGGCACCTGCAACAGATGTACCTCGGGACCACCAGCCTGCAGCGAGAGCGCGAGCGCCCTCGCATGAGTCTCGACTACCGCAGAATCTGCCACCAGCAAAAGCCGCAGTTTTCCGGGAACTTCCGGAGCGACCCAGTCCAGCAGATATTTCAGGCCCTGTTGCAGCAGTTTCGCACCGATTTCAATGCGGTAGCTGCGGGCGCCAAGGTCCACAGAAACAGTACGAACTGACAGGGAATGCGTAGTCATCAGCACAATCAGTCAAAAAAACGGCACCGATTCAGCGAAAGCAGCCGAAGACCGTGCCGGCTGCATTGCAACCCCCTGCGACACGCTGTGAGATACGCGGGGTCCTGCTTTTACTTCCATAATTCCAGAGAACGACACAGGTCGCGTCCCCGATGCTGGCAAAGCGTATCATTCCCTGCCTTGATGTTCACGCCGGGCGCGTCGTCAAGGGTGTGAATTTTCTCAACCTGCAGGATGCCGGTGACCCGGTGCAGGTCGCTCGCCGCTATGAGCAGCAGGGGGCCGACGAACTGGTATTCCTTGACATCACAGCCAGCCACGAACAACGTGATATCATCCTCGACGTCGTCGCTCGCACTTCAGAAGTGGTCTTCATGCCACTCACCGTTGGCGGCGGAATTCGAAACCTCGATGACATTCGCAGGCTGCTCAATGCCGGCTGCGACAAAGTTTCCATCAATTCCATGGCTGTCCGGCAGCCGGAATTTGTTCGCGAAGCAGCACTGCGATTCGGCAGTCAGTGCATCGTCGTGAATATTGACCCCAAGCGAGTCATCGTCGATGGCCAGGAATTGTGGGATGTCCATATCAACGGCGGACGAGTCCCTACCGGACTGCAGGCCGTGGCGTGGGCTCGGGAAGTCGAACGACTGGGAGCCGGGGAAATTGTGCTGACCTGCATGGATGCCGACGGCACCAAAGACGGCTATGACCTTGAAATCACTCGCGCCGTCGCCGATGCCGTCTCCATCCCCGTTGTGGCCAGCGGCGGAGCAGGGTGCCCGGAACACCTGTATCGCGCCGTCACGGCCGGCGGCGCCAGTGCCGCCCTCGCCGCCAGCATCTTCCACTATGGCACGCACACAATCCCCGAAACCAAACAGTACCTCGCTGAACGCGGTGTCCCCGTAAGACTCTGAGACTGCAGACTGAATCCAACAGGTCGCCCACACTGCAACAGCCGCTGACTTTCCAGCCTTCACTGACGGCACCAGTCATTGAGCCATCTGCAGATCCTCTGCATCCGGTATGCCGATAAACGGCAAATGCCGAAAATGATCGTTGTAGTCCAACCCATAGCCAACCACGAACTCGTCAGGGATCTGAAAGCCAAAGTAATCCGGCTGAAAACTGACTTCCGTTCGAGCTGGCTTCCACAACAGAACGGCAGTCCTCAGACTGGACGGGTTGCGCGCCCGCAGATTCTGCACCAGGCCCTGCATCGTCCTGCCCGTATCAAAGATATCGTCCAGCACCAGCAGGTCGCGACCTTCAGGATCCGCCAGCAATGAATCGTTAATCGTCAGATGCCCGGCCGTAGTGCGAGTCCCGCCGTAACTGGAGGCCGAAACCAGAGTGACCTTCAGCGGTGTCGAAATACAGCGGATCAGATCGGCCAGCAGCACAAGACTGCCGGTCAGCACCGCGACCACTGTCAATGGTCGCCCGGAATAGTCGACAGATATTTGCCGTCCCAGTTCCTCGATTCGCTGCCTGATCTGCTGTTCTGTTAACAAAGTTCTCATAAGCTTCCTGACACTTCATCCCGCTGCCGCAAAAAACGATCTGATTTCCGGTCCCCGCTGCATTTCCGTACTCGCGAAGAATCCGCAGAATACAACAACGTGGCAGAGACTTCCTCTGTGCCCTGCAACACTACAACTACATTCCAAACCTGAACGTCGACCATGACAGAAAATGAATTCCTGCAGTCACTGGCTCTGCGTTTCCCTGCACGACATCCCGTATTGCATGGAATCGGTGATGATGGAGCAGTACTGCAGGCTGAGCCCCACGGCCGAGTTATCGTTGTGACCGACATGCTGCTGGATGGGATTCATTTCCGCCTCTCCGAAATCACTCCGGCACTGGCCGGCCGAAAAGCTCTGGCCGTGAATCTCAGCGACCTCGCTGCCATGCTGGCAAAACCAACCGCTGCCTTCATCAGCCTCGCCATCCCCCGTGCCACATCAGACTCCACCGCTTTCCTGCAGTCACTCTACCACGGACTGCAGGAACTGGCCGACGAATTTCACTGCGTCATTGCCGGCGGTGATACCAACTCATGGGATGGTCCCTTCGCCATCAATGTTGCACTGACCGGCAGTCCACTCAGTACCTGCCTCCCGCTGAGAAGTGGAGCCAGACCGGGAGACCTGCTGTTCGTGACCGGCCCGCTGGGTGGCAGCCTTGCCAGCGGACGACACCTGACATTCCGACCCCGACTGGACATCGCCAGATGGCTTGCCGACAGCGTACGTGTCTCTGCCCTCATGGACATCTCTGACGGATTGGCCACTGACCTGCCTCGCATGATGCAGGCCAGTGGCACCTCAGCCAGACTTACCGCAGCAGATATTCCAATCCACTCGGATGTGCCTCCGGACCTGCCTCCAGCATTACGGCTGCAGGCAGCCCTCAGCGATGGCGAAGACTTCGAACTGCTGCTGGCAGTCCCACCCGCTGCTGCCACGGCTTTGCGGTCAGCACCCGAAGGACTGGCCTTTCAGCAGATTGGATCTGTCGAAACAGGGCAG
The DNA here is from genome assembly GCA_903858815.1 of uncultured Planctomycetaceae bacterium. GTDB lineage: Bacteria > Planctomycetota > Planctomycetia > Planctomycetales > Planctomycetaceae > SXXK01. The sequence goes on from CAIOKE010000133.1 coordinate 10,558, forward strand.
GGGATTACAATTCTGATGCCGGATGGCCAGTCCAGCAGGCTGCCAGCCGGTGGCTGGCAGCATCGCCTGTAACCCGGAAAGAACACCCGGCAGTCTCAACACTCAGTGCCCCAGCTCGGCCTCCAGTGACGTCGCACCATAGACCACCTTCAGTGCCTCACGGATCGCTCCGGAATTCACTGACACCGACCGTGACTGACGCTCGGTATACACATAGTTGCCTGACAATGACTGGATATTCCCGTCAAAAATCAGACCTATCAGCTCACCCGCTCGATTGACGACGGGACTGCCGGAATTGCCGCCGATAATGTCGGCCGTCGAAACAAAGTTGAACGGTATTGATTTGTTCAGTTTTGCTTCCGCTGCCTTCCATGATTTCGGCAGGACATAGTCCGTCTGGCCGGCATGAGCCTCTTCGTGCTGATACGCCCCACCCATCGTCGTCCACGCGGGAATCTGCTGTCCGTCCTGCTCGTAACCTGTCACCGGACCAAAGGCCAGCCTCAGCGTGAATGTCGCATCCGGGTAAACGGAAGTTCCGAGTACGGCAAACCTCGCTTCAGCGACACTGGCATACGCCTGGCGATCCTGTTCATCCAGTTCTTCAGTGACTTTGCGAATGCGACGCGATTCAGGATTGATCGCGCGAGCCAGCTGAATCATCGGATCATCACTCTTCTCAATCGCCTCCAGACCACCAGCAGCCAGCTGCTTCCGAAACGCCGGATCTGCCAGCTTTGTGCCACGCACAAGCTCCGCCGCTCGCTCAGCAGGTCCTTTGCCAGCCAGAATCTGCTGACACAGTGGGTCGTCAAACCCTCGCTGCTCCAGCGTCTTCGAAATCGAATCCGTCAGCAGCACCTGATCAAGGTCAGCATAGATCGGAGCTTCCGAATACAGTTGCTGCAGCAGAGATTCACGTCCGGCATCCGAAAATTCCGGCAGACGCTGTTCAGATGGCAGACGGTCCTCCTCAGCCATCTGCACCAGCTGCAGAGCAATCCCGTACAGCGATGAATTGACAGAAACACCCTTCTTAAGCATCTCCGTACGCTTCTTCGTGATCTCAGCAATCACGGCCCATGCGGCAGCCAGTGGCTTCAGCTTTTCATCAGCATTCACTGCAGCCAGCAGCTCCTGCTCCGCCTTGAGCTTGTCCGCCATCACCTGCGGATCCTGCAGACCAGCCAGCATTCCGAGTCGTGCCTTGCGAGAATTCTGTACACCGAACAGATCTTCACGAGCACGGCGGGCGTTTTCCTTCCCACGCAGCCCGTACTGCTGCAGCACAATCTCAGCACGACGCAGATTTGTCAGGGAAGCGGGCTGGGCCACGTCTCGCTGATACTTCAAGGCATCGACCGTCAGAATACGACTGGTCCGACCAGGATGGCCAGAAACAAACGCCACATCTCCCTGCTCGGGCCCCGCAGCCGACCACTTCAGAAAATGTTCAATCTTTGCCGGCTGGTCGTTTTCATAAACCCGAAAGATACAGGCATCAAGACAGAATCGTGGATACTCAAAGTTGTCTGCATCCCCGCCGAAAAACGCAATCGCTGTCTCCGGTGCCCACACCAGTCGCACGTCCGTGTACTTCCTGTACATGTAAAGATGATAACGTCCGCCTCCATACAACGTCGTCACCGTACTCTTCAGGCCAGACTCATCAAGTGCAGCCTTTTCGATCCTTGCAATGACGGCTCGACGAGCAGCAACGGCCGCGGCAGGAGACATCTCGGCAGTGACCGCCCCCTTCACTTCGGCCGTGACATCACGAATCTGCCACAACTGATTCAGTTCCAGATCCGGAGCCTTCAGCTCGTCCGCCTGCGTCTTCGCAAGATAACCAGCCTCCATGATGTTGCGTTCAGGAGTCGACAGTTTTGCGAGCGTATCTGAACCTACGTGGTGGTTCGTCAGCACCAGTCCCGAACTGGAAATGAAGGAACCCGAACCACCCACATTGAATCGCACACTGGACTTCACCAGATGGTCGGCCCACTCACTCGTCGGTTCAAAGCCATAACGCTGCTTCAGCAGCGCGACCGGCAGGTCGTTGAACAGCCACATACCCTCGTCAGCGATGCCAGCCTCGCCAGCCAGCAGCAGACCACACACCAGTAACTGCAACTTCTTCAGCAAACTCATTGTTGGTTCCTCGCAGACATTTCGGAATCTGAGCGTGCATGGACGCCTCAGGCCGTCAGTCTAACGAGAAATCGCAGTGACACACACTGCAGGCCCACGTGGAGTTGCCGAAGGAACAACATTCTTCTGAGCAGGGCGCCAGAGTCGTTCAGCCTGTCAGCGTCCCCTTGGAACTGGGTACACCAGGCTGTCGCGGATCCACAGTGCAGGCCATTCGCAGGGCCCGAGCGAGACACTTGAAAACAGCCTCAGAAATGTGATGGCTGTTGCTGCCGTGATGCAGCAGACAATGCAGGTTCATCAGACCATTCGAAGCGACTGCAGTCCAGAATTCCTGCACCAACTCTGTATCGAATTCGCCGATCTTCTGCGTCGGAAATTCCACTTTCCAGACAAAAGCCATCCGTCCGCTCAGGTCCACAGCAGTGGTTGCCAGCGTCTCCTCCATCGGCAGCGTGAAGTGCCCATAGCGATTTATCCCGCGTTTTTCGCCCAGCGCCTGCAGCAGACACCGCCCAAGACAGATCCCCACGTCCTCGACCGTATGATGATAATCGACGTGCAGATCGCCCGTCGCCTGCACAGTCAGATCCATCAGGGAATGCCGCGCGAACAGGGTCAGCATGTGGTCGAAGAAACCAATACCCGTGGAAACATCCGGGATGCCACTGCCATCGATGTTCAGAGTCAGCTGAATCTGAGTTTCCGCGGTATTGCGAGTGATCGAGGCTGAACGCGACATGAATCCCGGCTTTCCTGTCAGTCAGGGCACCAAAATGAGTGGACAGCGGTATTATCCAACGAGCTATCCGACAACAGCCCGGAAACGGCACTCCGATTCTGCGGAAATCCGTATTCCCTGACCGCAGGCATGGAAAAACCGCTGCAGACGCACCATGCTGCCGTCACCGCTCCGCCGGAAATCCCGTATCCACGGACACCCACACCACACTGACTGATGCAACCAAACTCGCAAATTCCAGGGGATTACTGCCCATGCCGGTAATTTTCTGGCTGCTGGCTGCGGTCGCCACCATAAACTGCGGGCAGGTCCTGCAGCAGCGTACGTTGCATCTCGGCAGAACATCCCTGTTTGCGTGGTACTGGTCACTCACAGGGTCTGTGGGTTTACTGACCGCGCTGATTCTGGCTCAGCCCGCCGTGGCCCTGACCCCGGCAACCATCTCCGGCATGCAATACCTTGCCGCAATCCTCATGCTGACTCCCGCCGTCTGCATGCTGGGAGCCCGACGGCCGGGTGTCTCGGCATGGCAGTGGTTTGTCGTACTGCCCATGATTTTTGTGCTGGCATGGCCGGCAGCAATACAGATCGTGAATTCCAACGGACGCAGTCCTGTTCAACTCAGCCTCCCCGCTCTGAGTGGTGGGATTCTGGCGGCCATCATGAGTGCCGCTCCGGGACTGGGGCGAGGAATGACAATCCCCAGCCTGCTGCAGTTGACAGCAGCCCTGCTGGCAGCCAGCCCCGTAATCCCACTGCTCGCGCAGACAACGTGGCTGTTCGCCGCAGCGATTCCAGTCCAGTTGCTGTCCACAATCCTTACCGGAAACTGTCTGCGACACCACGAATCTCAACTGCAGACCGCCACCACTCTGCAACAGAAAACGACCATCCTGTGGCTGCTGTTTCAGGACCTTTATGGCATGATCTGGGCTCAGCGACTGATGCAACGCGCGGCAGAGTTTGAACGCAGTGAAAAATGGAAGTGTTCACTTACCATCGACGGCTTCACCTCGCTCTCCAGTGACACCGAAACAGATTCCGCAATTGCAGATGCTCTGCCCGCTTTTCGCTGGCTGCTGGCCCGGTTTCTTGACCCTCAGTGGGTCGACACCCAGCTTGGAATCTCCAGTGTCATCCGCCCGGAAGCTTGCCAGACCCCACAGCAACCACGATGATGAGCGCAGATAACAACTCCTCACTCGCAGATTGACTGTGGCTATGGCACGCAAAAAACTGATTCCGGACGAATCTGACGAATCAATCGATTCAGTCGCTGAACCCGCACTTGAGATCGCCCTCGCTGAACTCAGTCAGATCGTCAGCACACTCGAATCCGGACAGGAACCACTTGATCAGTCCCTGCAGCGGTTCGAGCGTGGTATGGCGCTGCTGAGGATCTGTCATCGACGACTTGACGAGGCTGCTCAGCGCATTGAAATCGTCACTCGCATTGGCAGCACCGGACTTCCGGAAACGGCACCGTTCGACGGACGTGCAACCCTTTCAAAAGACTCCCAGTCGGTGTCACCAGCACGGCGAAAATCCCGTGATACGGGCGAATCACAATCAGATTCAGACAACGAACTGCTATTCTGACCTGCCTTCATTTCCACTGCATAATCACCGGAGAAACAAGATGCTGAAATCTGTTGCCGGGCTGCTTGCCCCGGTCTTCTGTACTCTCGTTGTCGGTACTGTCGTCTGCGCTCAGTCCACAAATCCAGCGATCTCAGACACGCCACTTGCCGTTTCAACCGAGCGGGCGTTTCCAAATCTGGACTTCCGTCGCCCCATCGTGGTTACTCATGCGGGTGATGGAACCAATCGCGTTTTCGTGGCAGAGCAGGAAGGGGTGATCCGCACCTTTCCGAATGACCAGGACTGCGAAGAGTCCACGGTATTCCTGGATATCGAGGAACGCTGCGTGTATGCAGATAACCAGAACGAAGAAGGGTTGCTGGGGTTTGCCTTCCACCCGAAGTTTCGGGAAAACGGACAACTGTTCGTGTACTACAACTCCACAGAACAGGATCACCTCTGCAAAGTCTCACGCTTTCGAGTCTCGAAGGACAACCCTGCTGTCGCCGATCCGGCCAGTGAAGAAGAGATCATTCGCTTCCCGCAACCATTCTGGAACCACAACGGTGGAACCATTGCGTTTGGTCCGGACGGCTACCTCTACATCGCACTGGGTGATGGTGGCAGTGGCAATGACCCCATGGGCAATGGCCAGAACCTGACAACACTTCTCGGCTCTATCCTGCGTATTGATGTCGATCACAAGGATGCCGGGCTGAATTACGCCATTCCCAAAGACAACCCGTTTATCGGACGCGAAGTACCAGCCGGACCACGTGGCAAAATGCTGCCGGCTCGTGCTGAAATCTATGCGTATGGTGTCCGCAATATCTGGCGGATGTCCTTTGACGCTGCCACAGGACTGCTGTGGGCCGCTGATGTTGGCCAGAATCTCTGGGAAGAAATCAATATCATTCAGAAGGGTGGCAACTACGGCTGGAACGTACGCGAAGGCAAACACTGGTTCCGCCCAGACGGAAATGACGCCCCGCGCCCGGAACTGATTGATCCGGTCTTCGAATACGCACACGATATTGGCAAATCCATCACAGGAGGAACCGTTTACCGCGGCACTGCCGTGCCGGAACTGGTTGGACGTTATCTGTACGCCGACTATGTGACCGGTCGACTTTGGGCCCTTGACTACGACGTCACCGCGGCGAAGGTCAAAGCCAATTACTCACTCACCGGTGAAAACCTGCCCGTGATGTCCTTCGGGTCTGATGAAAAGGGTGAAGTCTACTTCACAACACCATTCGGCAGCCTGTATCGCTTCAAATCTGATAAATAAGCCACGACTGCTCAACAGACTGAACCAAACACACAGGCCAGCGGAATCCTGCAGTGGATCTGCTGGCCTGTTGTCTGCGCGGCTTACGGCTGAGCACTTCAGACTGGATCCGCGGCTCAACCTCCGGCGACCAGCAATGCAGCTGCAGGATTCTCAAGTAACCCGGCAAGGTCCTGCAGAAATCGAGCAGCCGGAGCCCCATCGATCACCTGATGATCAAAAGTCAGACTCAGCGTCAGCTGTTGTCCCACGACAATCCGATCATCCTCCTGCACAATCGCCACCCGACGAATGGTTCCCACCCCAAGGATCGCAGTTTCCGGGAAGTTGATCACCGGCGTGAATGCATCGATTCCCAGACCACCCAGACTGGAAATGGTGAACACGGCCGGGGCTGTGTCGGCAGCCACCAGCCGCCCCTCACGAGCACGCTGGATGGCCGCCTGAGAATCGCGCGCCAGTTCAAGAACCGATTTCTGCCCAACACGCTGCAGGGCCGGTACCACAAGGCCCTCCGGAGTGTCGACAGCAAGGCCGATGCAGATTGATTCCGCATCCGGCAGAACGACGTCATCTTCCGCCCAGCGCGCGCCCAGCAGTGGATGACGTACCAGACATACAGCCGTCAGTTTTGCTATCAGATCGTGCCATGCAGGCACGGGAGTCGTGCCGGCGGCCTTGAACTGTTTCCGTAACCCAGCCAGATTTTCCGCGTTCACTGTCCTGAAAATTGTGACCGGCACCGTACGGTCTCGACTCTCACGCATCCGCCGAGCAATCACTGCACGACGCCCCTTCAGGACGCCGCTGCGTGCCCCAACGGCAGTTCGCTGTCCACTGCAGGTTGCAGCCGCAAGGACGTCCTTTTCACGAATTCTGCCACCGCTGCCCGTGCCTCGCACAGTCGTCAGATCAACTCCATGCTTTCTCGCTGCACGCCTGGCGCGAGGCGTTGATTTCTGCCCATGATCTGCAGTGGCCACCGCCTCTGAAACCTCAACAGCATTTGCCTGCGTACCAGCTGCCGCCCGCACATCGTCTTCCGTGATTCGGCCACCACGTCCAGTCCCGACAACCCGCAGCAGATCGACTTTCAACTGACGAGCCATACGACGCACAGCGGGACTCCCTGACGCGCCTTCGCCGTTACCCGACTGACCTTCATTCTCCCCCTCAGTCTCGCTCGCCGCAGACTCTGCTTTCGAACCCGATCCCTGTTCACTTCCCGCAGGCGCCGGCCACACTTCTCCCGCTGTTGTCAGCCAGCCAATCACAGCCCCGACCTTCAGGACGGCACCCACCTCAGGACCGTCGGCCGATATTCGCAGCGTTCCCTCATCAACCGCTTCAATTTCCTGCAGTGCCTTCTCACCCTCCAGTTCAAAGAGTACGTCACCCCGGCTGACAAAATCGCCATCAGGCTTCCGCCAGCCGGCGAAAATGCCCTCCTCCATCGACCAGCCAAGCCGCGGAATTGTGATCTGCACTGCCATGGAACACACCTTGCAACTTCCGTTGTCAAACCCCGCACTTCTGAAGGCACCAACACCTCAAACCGCAACTACTCCTGCATCAACTGACGGACAGCCAGCACGATCTGTTCGATCGACGGGACCACCGCAGCTTCCAGCGACGGACTGTAGGGCGTAGGCGCAAAGACCCCGCTGACACGACGAATCGGGGCATCGAGGCTGTCAAAGCCCGCATCAGCAACTCGGGCCGCCACTTCAGCTCCAAGGCCGAATGCAGCAGGCGTTTCCTCCACAATCAGCAGACGCCCGGTCTTTTCAACAGACTGCAGTATCAGATCCGTATCGAGCGGTGAAACAGTACGAGGATCGATAATCTCGACCGAGATGCCATCTCGCTGCAGCTGCTCGGCCTGCTGCTGCACCAGATGCACCATGCGAGCCAGAGCGACCACCGTCAGATCCGTTCCTGCCCGGACTATACGGCCTCGCCCAAATTCAATTTCATAGTGTTCCGTCGGAACTGCCGTCTTCAGACTGAGCAATTCGCGATGTTCCAGAAACATCACCGGGTCTTCACAGCGCAGAGCTCGCAACAGCAACCCCTTCGCATCATAGGCATTCGAAGGGACCGCCACTCGCAGACCCGGCACGGCACCGTACATCGAATAGTAGCTGCCGGAATGATGAGTCGCAGCGGAATGCCCGACACCGATACAACCTCGCAGCAGAACCGGCATCTTCAGTCGCCCGCATGACATATACTGCATCTTCGCTATCTGATTGATGATTTCACCAACCGAATCCAGCACAAAGTCAGCAAACATGAAGTCAATCACAGGGCGAGTCCCCGTCATGCCGGCACCACAGGCCAGCCCCACAAATCCCCGCTCGCAGATGGGCGTATCACACAGGCGATCCGCCCCATGCAGTTCGTACAGGCCCTTTGTCGTGACAAAGTTGCCACCCCGTTTTCCGATCCCTTCGCCCATCACGAAAATGGCCGGATTACTGGACATCTCACCCGCCAGTGCCTCCAGCACCGCCTGACTCCACGTTGCGACCCGGCTGCCCGGGTCAGGCTCGACCACAGGAGCACCTGCTGCCGGACGCGTTACGGAGTACACGTGCGTCGCCGCATCCTCAGCTCGCGGAGGCTGATCAGCCTCCGCGCGAGTCCGGGATTCAGAAACCAGCTGCGAAACTTCCGCATCAATTGCCGCAAACTGAGCAGCCAGTTCGGGGAAGTCAGCACGCAGCTTCAACAGCGGACAGCGCGTCTTCCAGAACTCAACGTCTTCACGAGTCCTGTAGGTGAAATCACCCATGCCTTCTGAGTGTGCCCGCGTGCGGTACGTCCGACACTCCAGCAGCGTGGGCCCCGCTCCCGCACGCGCGCGGCGAACTGCCGCTTCAGCCGCCTGCGAAACAGCAATCACATCATTTCCATCCAGTTCCACACCCTCCATCCCATAACTGGCCGCCCGTCGGCCAACCTCGGGAATCCCACTGGCGTACGAGAAAGGCACTTCCGTCGCGAACTGGTTGTTCTCACAGACAAACAGCACCGGCAGTTTCCAGATGCTGGCCATGTTCAGACCCTCGTGGAACGCACCATTATTCACGGCACCGTCACCAAAAAAGGCCACCGCCACCGTTCCGTTTCCAAGGATCTTCGAGCTGTATCCTCCGCCGCAGGCCTGCAGAATACACGGCCCGACAATGCCACTGGTCCCCATCATACCAATCTCCGGGGCGAACAGATGCATGGACCCGCCACGCCCCCGAGAACACCCGGACACACGCCCAAAAAGTTCGGCCATCAGGTCCTGTGGTGCAAGCCCCTTGGCCAGAGCATGCCCGTGTCCACGATGCGTGCTGAATACGCTGTCCGCCGGATTCAGATGAGCACAGACTGCTGTGGCAATCGCCTCCTGACCCACGTATGTGTGACAGGCACCATGCACCAGACCACGCTGATGACAGCGCGCCAGCTCCTCTTCGGTCTGACGGATGATCTGCATGGTCCGATACAGTTTGAGCACAGAGTCCGGCGACATGAAGGTGCATTTCCTGAGTGGTAATGAGACAACCTGCGCATATCCTGATCAGCTGCGTCTCAGGACTCAAGCGATTTCCGCACTTCCACCGGCGGGAAATCAGGATGCCCGGTTACGGGCAGGTGATTTCCAGAATCTGCAGCCGTTCCTCCGGCCGCACCCGGATTCGCTCACAACATGCCGGCAGAAGAACAGTCCCCCCCTGCAACAGCGCCTCCGCCCCCGTGGAGGTGTCTACCGTACCACTGCCTGCCAGCGTCATCAGGATACGAAAACGGCCGTCTGAAAGCAGAGAAAAAGCATGCAGACTCGTGTGACGTCGCACCACAAAATACTCGCACCGCACCAATTCTTCAAATCCGTGCTCCTGATCGCACAACTGCTGAGCCACGACCGGAAATACGGGCCCTCGTGCGAAATCTGTACATGTCAGTGACTCCTGAATATGTACCGGACGCGGCTGGCCATCGCTGCCCAGCTTTCCCCAGTCATACAGCCTGAATGTCAGATTGCTCTGCTGCTGGATTTCTGCCAGCAGAATCCCGGGCCCCAGTGCGTGAATGGTGCCAGCCGGTACGAACACGCAATCACCCGCCTCTACGGGGTAGATGTGCAGCAGATCTTCCAGCAGATGACTGGACGGATCACTGACCGCAACTTCCAGCCCGGTCTGCAGCTGTTCTGTCGTCACCCCGCGTTTCAGCCCACAACAGATCTTTGCCCCTGGATCAGCCTGCAGAATCACCCAGCACTCCGTCTTGCCACGCTCACGCGAACCAAATTGTCGCGCAAGGAAATCATTGGGGTGCACCTGCAGAGAAAGCCAATCGTTGGCGTCGAGGTATTTAATCAGCAGTGGAAACTGGTTCATTCCGACCTGCGTACCAAGCAGCGATTCACTCGCTGTGGCGATCAGCTCCGGAAGTGAGATGCCGGCCAGACGACCACTGGCTACCCGACTTTCGTTGCCATCCTGATCGGCGACTTCCCAACTTTCTGCATAGTCAGACTCGTCCCCAATCGGTTTGCCAAGTACATCTCCAAGTTTGCGGCCACCCCAGCGAATGCGTTTCAGCAGCGGCGCAAAAACGAGCGGCGGCAGCGGAATCCGATCGGACATATGGCAGCTTCAGAAATTGGGGTTTTCAAGGGCCGTACGTTTCAGAAAAATCGGCAAATCGCTAATGTGTGAACTACCGAGTTCCTGAGGAAATTGTGGGAACACGGGCGGAACTCTGGAAATCCAGGAAGAATTTGCGGGAAAAGAAGAATGAGCAGATTTACAGGGGTGGCCGTAGTGAAGGCTGCCAACATTTATTTCGACGGACGCGTCACCAGTCGCACGATTGAGTTTGCGGATGGCACCACCAAAACTCTGGGTGTCATGCTGCCCGGAGAATACAAATTCAATACCGGCCGGCCGGAACTGATGGAAATTCAGTCCGGCAAACTGCAATGGCGACCGGCCGGATCAAGCGAGTGGCAGCCAATCCAGGGCGGTCAGGCATTCAATGTCGTCGGGAATTCCAGTTTTGAGCTGCAGGTCACTGAAGTGGCCGACTACATCTGCTCGTTCCTGTAATCACCAGCACTCAGACACCGACGAAGGCTGAGATTCTCAGCCTTCGTCGCAGACCACAGCAGCAACTGCCAGACATCCCTCAGCCCAGCGGACGCACTGGCGATGTACCTGCACTCCGCGTGTCAGGGTATTGTCGGTTCAGTGCCTGCAGAAAGGCCCGCGCAGCCGCTTCAATGATGTCCGTGCTGACACCCTTGCCCTGATAGTGACGCCCCCCGAAGCCAATCGCGAGGTGCACTTCCCCCAGCGCATCCTGGCCTTCAGAGACACTGCGTACATCAAACTCTTCCAGCTTCGCCTGCATGCCGGTGATTCGCAGCATTGCACGGAATACAGCGTCAATCGGACCGTCACCTGTGGACGCATCGCATACAGCAGACTGATCCTCAAACTGCAGTTCGACAGTCGCCGTCGGAATCGTTCCGGTTCCCGCCGATGTGTGAAAACGAATCAGCTTCCAGCTGTCCGCCGCGTCGTGCAGACGGTTGTCGATCAGTGCGGTGATATCCGAGTCATAGACTTCTTTTTTCTTGTCAGCCAGCGCGATGAAATCATCAAATGCCTGCTGCAGCGCCGCATCATCAAGTGAAAAACCAAGCTGAGTCACCCGATCACGAAAAGCATGCCGACCACTGTGCTTTCCAAGAACCAGATTCTGCCCCACATAACCCACATCCTCCGGCCGCATGATCTCGTAGGTGCTGCGCTCCTGCAGCACTCCATGCTGATGAATCCCAGCCTCATGTGCGAACGCATTCTGGCCAACAATCGCTTTGTTCCGCTGCACCTTCATACCCGTAATCGAAGACACCAGATGGCTGGTGGGATACAGTTTGCGAGTATTGATTCGTGTGTGCAGCCCGTAATAGTCAGAACGCGTGCGGAGCGCCATCACGATTTCCTCAAGAGCCGCATTTCCCGCACGCTCACCCAGACCATTGATCGTGCATTCGACCTGCCTTGCACCTGCTTCCACGGCCGCCAGACTGTTAGCAACCGCCAGACCAAGATCATCGTGACAGTGAGCACTGATGATGGCCCGATCAATGTTCGGAACATGCTGCTTCAGATGCGAAATCACACGGTGATAATGGCTGGGAGTCGCATAACCAACAGTATCCGGAATGTTTACGGTCGTGGCCCCCACGGCGATTGTCTTCTCAACAACTTCACAAAGAAAATCCAGTTCTGTCCGTACTGCATCCTCCGGAGAAAACTCGATGTCGTCACAGAATTCCTTCGCCTGAGCCACCGAGGTGACAGCCCGTTCGATGATCTGCTGCTTGTCCATCTTCAGCTTGAATTCACGGTGAATGGCACTGGTCGCCAGAAACACATGAATGCGACGATGCTGTGCCGCTGCCAGCGCCTGCTTCGCACGTGTGATGTCCTCTTCACGACTGCGAGCCAGCGCACAGATCGTCGTCCGGTCACCACAGGCTGCGGCAATCGCCGACACAGCTTCAAAATCACCCGGAGATGCAATCGGGAAACCTGCCTCAATAACGTCTACACCCAGTTCCACCAGAGCCCTTGCGACTTCCAGTTTCTCCCGAGTATTCATACTGCAACCCGGCGACTGCTCGCCGTCACGCAGTGTTGTGTCGAAAATCACTATCCGATCACCATTCATCTCAGTTCACTCCGCAGTGACCATTCCCTGCCGAATAAAAAAACCCTGAGACCGGCAGGCCTCAGGGTCAATTCCACACGAACACGCAACCCCGAAGCCTTTCATGAAGGCAGCAGAAGAAGTCCCAGGGTCAGCAACAGTTCGGACATTTGACATCACTTTCCGATCGTTGTGCACTTGTCGAAAGCCGAAACCTACCGCCGAAAACTGATGTCGTCAACTTACAGACCGGCTAAAGCACAGTTTTCCACGTGCAACTGACAGTTCGGTCAGGTCTTTGGTTCATCATCCGACAGGCTGAAACCGTCGGCCTTCGGCACATCGTCGGGCCCGAGGAGAATCTCTTCACGTGCAATGCGAACACTGGGAGGCGCAGAAATCGACAGCCGCACCCGACCGCCTCGCACCTGTGTTATTGTCACTCGAATATCACCAGCAATCTGGATCGATTCACCAACTTTTCGACTGAGCACCAGCATCGTGACACCAACCTTTGGGGAAAAGGCGTGGCCCTATGACGACTCCTTCATTCGGTAGCTGCTGGCAAACCCTGCGGTTCAAACCCTAACGCCCGCGGTGGAGCGGATTCGAGGGAAATCCGGGCCCGAGCCCGCGATTTTCGTTGAATAAGCCGCGCCACTGTAAAAATGAACAGACCCTCAATCTCCCCGCAAGCATCCATACACGACGACTGCCAAAACAGCAGCCAGTCATTCCGGGACACCCCTCGCAAAAAAACGCAAATCCCTTCTCTAAAATAACTTACACTCTAAAAAAACCTTCCGGCACACCTTTTGCGTCTCTCTACCGACAAGCACTGGTTCTGCCAGTCTGTCTGCCCGCCCGGACAATTGTCCGGATAGCAGACCGCCTGAGGGGCCTGAGGAGCTGGTGGACAAGACTGGATTTTGGAATCACGAATGCCGGCCGGTGAAGCAGGTTGTGGTCAACAGCGTTGCGCCTAACAGCACAGCGCAGCTTCAGTGGGCAGCGTTCAGCAGATAGTCTGATCAAGAACTGAGGAGAAGCCGTGGCTAAATTACTGACGTTTGATGAAGAGGCGCGGAAAAGCCTCCTGTCCGGCGTTTCTAAGCTTTCGAAGGCTGTTGCCAGCACATTGGGCCCTCGGGGTCGCAATGCTGTGCTTGACAAGGGCTGGGGTGCTCCCAAGGTGACCAAGGACGGCGTCACGGTTGCAGAAGACATCGATCTGGAGGACCCGTATGAAAACGTGGCAGTCCAGTTGGTGAAGGAAGCGGCATCGAAGACCAACGATGTGGCGGGTGACGGCACCACAACTGCCACTGTGCTGGCGGAAGCGATGTACCGCGCTGGCCTGAAGTACATTGCTGCTGGTGCAGACGCGATGGCTCTCAGCCGTGGCGCGCAGAAAGCAGTCAATGCGGTCGTTGAGGCACTCGGAAAGATGGCCAAGCCGGTCAAAGCGACCGATAAGGACTCCATCGCTCGAGTAGCCACCATTGCCGGCAACAACAATCCGGACATTGGCGAAATTCTTGCTGATGCTCTGCTGAAGGTCGGTAAGGACGGCGTAATCACTGTCGAAGAAGGTCGACACGTCACGACAGAGGTGGATCTCGTTGAAGGCATGCAGTTTGATCGTGGCTACCTGAGCCCGCACTTCATCACTGATGAAGAGCAGCAGGAAGTTGTGCTCGAGAACTGCCGCATTCTCCTGCACGAAGAGAAGATCAGCACAGCCAAGTCACTTGTACCGGTTCTGGAAGCAATCTCCAAGAACAACGTACCGCTGTTGATCATCGCAGAAGACGTCGAGGGCGAAGCTCTGGCGACTCTCGTGGTCAACAAGATGCGTGGCATCGTGAAGGTGGCTGCGGTGAAGGCACCTGGCTACGGTGATCGCCGCAAAGCGATGATGGAAGACATTGCTGTCCTGACGGGCGGCCGCGCCTTCTTCAAAGACCTCGGAATCAAGCTCGAGAACGTCCAGCTCAGCGATCTTGGCAAAGCGAGGCGTGTCCGAATTGATGCCAACAACTGCGTCATCGTGGAAGGTGGTGGCAAGAAGAATGACATCTCCGGACGCGCTGAGCAGATTCGTCGTGAAATCGATGGAACTGACAGCGACTACGATCGCGAGAAATTGCAGGAGCGTCTGGCCAAACTGGCAGGCGGTGTTGCCCAGATCAGTGTAGGGGCTGCAACGGAGACAGAGATGAAGGAACGCAAGGACCTCATCGACGACGCCCTGTCAGCGACTCGAGCAGCAATCGAAGAGGGTATTGTTCCGGGCGGTGGCGTGGCGCTGCTGCGGTGCGCTGAATCGCTCGATGCCCTCAAGTTGAAGGGTGACGAGGAATACGGCGTCGAACTGGTGCGTGGTATTCTCGAGATGCCTCTCCGCATGATCGCTGAAAACGCGGGACTTGACGGTGCCGTTGTCGCAAACCGCGTCAAGAAGGAAAAGAAGGCCAGCTACGGTTACGATGCTCTGAACAACAAGTATGGTGACATGCTTGAGTTCGGTGTGATTGACCCTACGAAGGTTGTTCGAACGGCACTGCAGAATGCAACCAGTGTTGCGGCTTTGCTGATGACTACGGACTGCATCGTTGTCAATGAACCAAAGAAGGCTGAGAAAGACGGACACCATGACCACCACCACGACGGTGGCGGCATGGGAGACATGGGCGGAATGGGTGGCATGGGAGGAATGGGAGGCATGGGTGGCATGGGCGGGATGATGTAGTCCGCGCAGCACGCATGTGCCATGAGTTCTCTGACTTTCGAATCCTGAACATACGGGCTGTGCCCAGTTAACAATGGAGAGTGAATACCATGAAGATCAATCCTCTGGATGACCGTGTAGTTGTTCGACCGCATGAAGCTGAGCAGACGACTGCTGGCGGCATTGTTCTGCCAGACGCCGCTCGGGAAAAGCAGCAGCGTGGCACTGTGATCGCCGTCGGTCCGGGCCGTCTGCTGGACAGTGGCTCCCG
Organism: uncultured Planctomycetaceae bacterium; assembly: GCA_903858815.1. GTDB lineage: Bacteria > Planctomycetota > Planctomycetia > Planctomycetales > Planctomycetaceae > SXXK01. Next base: position 26,051 of record CAIOKE010000133.1, read on the forward strand.
CGCTGCCGTCAGTGTGAAGGTCGGAGATGAGGTCCTGTTTGGCAAGTACGGTGGGACTGAGATTGAGATTGACGGTGAGGACGTGAAGATTCTGCGTGAGAGCGACATCCTGGCCAAACTGGCCTGAGATGGGGTGCGTCATCGGGCGCTGACGGTTTATGGTTTTATTTTCCCGGCGACGATTGTTCGCCAGTGGATTGCTGTAAGGAGCCTTTGAGGTGGCAAAGCAACTGTTGTTCGATGATCGCGCTCGGATCAAACTGCAGCGCGGAGTGGATACGCTCGCCAGCGCTGTGGCGGTCACGATGGGTCCCACCGGACGCAACGTGATTATTGACAAGAGTTTTGGCAATCCGGTGGTGACCAAGGACGGGGTCACAGTGTCCAAGGAAGTGGAACTCGAGGATCCGTACGAGCACATGGGTGCGAAACTGGTCAACGAAGTTGCCAGCAAGACCAGTGACAAGGCTGGTGACGGTACAACAACCGCCACCGTGCTGACTCGGGCGATCTACAGCGAAGGTCTTCGAAGTATCACGTTGGGCGCCAACCCGACGGTGGTTCGACGTGGTATCGATCTTGCTGTCGAGGCTGCGTTGAAGAGCATTGAATCTCTGGCTCGCCCGGTCGAGTCCAAGGCTCAGATTGCTCAGGTTGGTGCTATCTCCGCCAACAACGACAAATCGATCGGCAGTTTGATTGCCGACGCGATGCAGCGTGTTGGCCGCGACGGCGTCATCACTGTCGAAGAGGGCAAAGGCAGCTCGACGACTCTGGAATTCGCTGAAGGCATGCAGTTCGACAAGGGGTACATCAGCCCCTACTTCGTGACGCAGGCCGAGGACATGAAGTGCGTCCTTGAGGACTGTCTGATTCTGCTGTTCGAAAAGAAGATCAGCAGTCTGCGGGAGTTTGTGCCTCTGCTGGAAAAGGTTGCTCGTACCGGCAAGCCGTTGCTTGTCGTCGCTGAGGACGTGGACAGTGAGGCTTTGACGGCTTTGGTTGTCAACAAGCTGCGCGGCGTGTTGAAAATCTGTGCAGTGAAGGCACCGGGCTTCGGCGACCGTCGCAAGGCAATGCTGGGTGACATGGCCGTTCTGACTGGTGGAACTCTGATCTCTGAAGATCTGGGGATTCGTCTGGAGAACGTGGAAGTCGGTCACCTTGGGTCTGCTCGCCGCGTCGAAGTAGGCAAGGACGACTGCACGATCATCGAGGGTGCGGGTAAATCTGCCGACATCAAGGTGCGAGTGCAGCAGATTCGTGATCACATCGAGAAGACGGACAGTGACTATGACCGTGAGAAGTTCCAGGAACGCCTGGCGAAGCTGACGGGTGGTGTTGCAGTGATTTCGGTTGGTGCCAGCACTGAAGCCGAGATGAAGCAGACCAAGGCCCGTATGGAGGATGCGTTGCACGCAACTCGCGCTGCCGTTGAAGAGGGCATTCTGCCCGGTGGTGGTGTGGCACTGCTGCGAGCTATCTCCGCTGTTGAGAAACTGGAACTGAAGGGCGATGAGGCCATCGGGGCTGGAATTGTTGCTCGAGCTCTTGAGGCACCAGCACGGACGATTGCTGAGAATTGCGGCAAGGACGGAGCGGTGATCGCCGACGAAGTTCGCCAGTTGTCTGGTAATATGGGATTTGATGCAGCATCGGATGAGTATGTGGATATGCTGAAGGCCGGAATTCTTGATCCAGCCAAGGTTGTTCGCAATGCTCTTTCCAATGCGGCCTCGATCGCCGGCCTGATGCTCACAACCTCAGTGCTGGTTACGAAGATTGAAGATGCAGACGGTGGCAAGAAGCCTGCTGGTGAGGGTGTCGTTCGTTGATCACCTTCTGAGTGCATTGGATGATGCAGCGGGACACCGTTCAGGTGTCCCGCTTTTCATAGGCGGATCGGTGACACGATCCGGCGTCGCTCCCAGGACTGACTTTCAGCAGGGAATTGGTTTCCGCATATGGCAGCGCAGCGTGACTACTACGAAGTTCTCGGGGTATCCCGCAGTGCAGCGGCGGACGAACTGAAAAAGGCCTACAAGAAACTGGCGGCCAAATATCATCCGGACCGAAACCCCGGCGACGAAGAGGCCATCACAAAATTCAAGGAAGCATCAGAAGCGTTTGACGTTCTGAATGATCCCGACAAGCGCGCCAGGTACGACCGATTTGGTCATGCCGGGGTGGGTGGAGCCGCTGGGGGCGGGGGGGCGGGGTTTCAGGACGTCGGTGATATTTTCAACGCGTTCGGGGATCTGTTCGAGGGGTTTGGGTTTCAGTTCGGCAATCGTCAGGGTGGTGGTCGATCGAGTGGCGGTGCATCTCGAGGAGATTCGCTGCAGGCAACAGTCCGGATTGATCTGCCTGAAGCCTTCGCGGGCTGTCGTCGTGAATTACGAATTTCGCGACGTGAATCCTGTGAAACCTGCCAGGGTTCGGGGTGTAAGGCTGGCACAGCGCCAGCGAAGTGCAGCACCTGCATGGGTCGTGGTCAGGTGATGACCACTCAGGGCTTCTTCCGCATGCAGACAGCCTGTCCGACCTGCCGTGGACGTGGCACGGTTGTCCGCGATCCCTGCACGGTCTGCAGTGGGCAGGGACGAATGCTCAAGGAAGTGGTGCGTGAACTCTCGGTGCCCGCGGGTGTTGACACTGGTATGCAGCTGTGTCTGCGTGGCGAAGGAGAAGCGGGCCAGAATGGTGGACCACGTGGTGACCTGTATGTTGAGATTGAGGTGCGTGAGCATCAGTTGTTCAAACGCGACGGGCAGGATCTGAACTACCGACTGCCGGTCACTTTTGCACAGGCTGCACTTGGTGCAGAAATTGAGATTCCGACGTTGAAGGGCCGTGAGATGCTGAAGATTCGCCCGGGCACGCAGCCTGGTGAAGTCAGCCGGCTCAAGGGCTATGGTATGCCTGATCCGCGTGGCGGTAACAGCCGCCCCGGAGACCTTTTGGTTGAGATTCAGGTGGAAGTCCCGAAAAAGCTGACTGTTGAGCAGGAAGAGTTGTTGCGCAGGCTGGCAGAACTGGACCACAAACACGTTATGCCGCAGCGAAAATCCTTTTTTGAGCAGGTGCGGGAGTTCTTTTCCGGTTCGGATGAGAGCAACACTGAAAACTGAAGCATTCGCCGGGGACATTGTTCGATGTCTGCGGCAGACAGTTACTGGTCTGACAATAAAAGGTCAGAACGCGGAGAAACGTGAACCATGAGTGATGAGACAGCAAATCAGTCGAACCTTTCACCCGATGCGCTGGACCAGGCAGCGGCGTCCTTCGCCGAATCTGTTGGTACTGGTGGTGTGGCTCAGCAGACAGAGTTGCAGGCAAAGATCGATGATCTGCAGGGGCGTCTGATGCGCAGCTATGCCGATCTCGAAAACTACCGGCGGCGGGTTCAGCGAGACCAGGATGATGCCAGAAAGTTCGAATCACTTCGACTTGTGCGCGACCTGCTGCCCGGTTTGGACGGACTGAATCGCGCGATCAGTACGGGCGAGCAGACTGGTGACAAGCAGGTGCTGCTGGACGGCATTCGCATGGTTGCCCAGCAGTTCCGGGATATCCTGAAGCTGCATTCGGCCGAGCAGATTGATTCTGTTGGACGACCGTTTGACCCAAATCTGCATGAGGCTCTGACACAGATCCCGTCGGCGGATCATGAGCCAATGACAGTACTACAGGAAGTGGAGGTTGGTTACAGGATGCATGACCGCGTTGTGCGTCCTGCTCGTGTCATTGTTTCCTGTGCCCCACCGCAGGGCTGAAAGAATCACCGGAGAATTGAGATGCCGACTTACGAGTATCAGTGTGGTGCCTGTGAGCATAAGTGGGAAGAGTTTCAGTCGATCAGTGCGAAGCCGACCAAAAAGTGTCCGGAGTGTGGTCGTGCGAAGGCCGAACGATTGATCAGCGCGGGTGGTGGGATCATCTTTCGGGGCTCTGGTTTTTACCAGACGGACTACCGCAGCGACTCATATCGCAAAGGCGCCGAGGCGGCAAAAAAGGCATCGGACAGTGGTAGTTCCGGAAGTGGCGGAGGTGGCGGCGGTGGCAGCGGTTCAGGATCGACAAAGCCGGCAGATTCCGGATCGAAGAGCAGTAAATCGGGTGGAGGTGATTGATGCCGGAATCAGACGAGCTGTTTTCCATCTCCGGGCAGTCGGTACTGATCACCGGCGGTAGTCGTGGTATTGGTCGAGCGATTGCGGAAGAGTTCTGTCGCCGTGGTGCTCTTGTGGTCATCTGCAGTCGCAGCGAAGACTCGGTCCGGCAGGCGATCGAAGAAATGCGCAGCGGTGGACTGGAGGTCGATGGTCTGGTCTGTGACGTTGCTGATGAGCAGCAGATTGACTCAACGGTGAGGGCGGCACTGGAGCTGCGGGGGCGAATTGACACGCTGGTGAATGTGGCCGGGGTGAATCGCCGAAAGCGTGCTGAAACTGTCACCACGGAAGATTACGACTTTATCATGGATACTAACCTGCGCGGTGCATTTCTGATGTCGCAGCGTGTAGGGCGTCACATGATTGAGCGTGGTGGTGGCGGTGTGCAGATCAACATCGAATCACTGAATACGTGGATGCCACTCAAAGCGGTGTTGCCGTACGCCATGAGCAAGTTCGGGATGCAGGGAATGACGCGGGGCCTCGCTCTGGAGTGGGGCCGGCACGGGATTCGAGTCAACAGTCTTGCTCCGGGTTTCGTCCTGACAGACCTCACGAAGGGTCTCTGGGCAGATGAAGGAATGCAGGCATGGAACCGTGAAAACGCACCTCTGGGAAGACTGGGTGTGCCGGCGGACATGGCGGGCACGGCCGTGTTTCTGGCCTCGCGTGCCTCGGCCTTTATGACAGGTCAGACCCTGTACGTTGATGGCGGTTTCTCGGCAGGCTGGAACTGGCCGATCCCATTGTCCTGATCGCCAGGCGTCTGCTGACTCGACTCGCAGTGCGTTTCAGCGCAGAATATTGTCGGTCGTGGACACTGCTGTCAGCGTGTCGCGGAATCAGGATCGGCTGTTGGCCGATCTGCAGGCAGTGCCTCTGCGGCCACCCGGGGCCCATCCGATGCGCACTTTGCTGTTAACTGGTCGTCTGCCACAGATCGTCGTGGCGTTCATTATGATCTGTTCCGGTATCAGTATCGGCCAGGAAATTCCGCTGATCACCGGAGTCGAGCGTCAACCTTTGATGGCTTCCGTTCGGCGACTCACAGAGGCTCTGGCATATGCCGGTGCACCACTGCAGCCCTCCGCGCTGGCTGCACTTGACAGCGCCATTGCGAATCCAAACGACCGCGAAGCCGTGGCTGCAGTGCAAAGCGTGCTCGACCCACTCTGTCTCGCGATGATTCACATTAATCCGGAGAGCCGGGTCAAGGTTTCGGAGGGTCCGGTTCGTAAGGAACTGATTCAGCAGGGCTGGCGGGCATTTCTTGTGAAGGTGCACAATGAAGCGGGGATCAATCCACCGCTGCATCTGGAAAGTCCCAATGCGTTGCCGATGTATCAGCAGGGGCGGGGTGCTCGAGAAGAGCCGCGGACAAAAGAACGGCTTGTAAACCCAGCTGAAATCCTCGATCGATTCCTCGATTTGACCGTATTGCAGCGTGAACCGTTGAAACCGGGGCTTTCCGGACTGCTGCTGGAATACCGCGTGGTCCTGCTGTTCAGTCGTGACGCCGGACAACGTGAAGCACAACTCAGTTTTCACATCGGCGCGGGAACGCAGGATCTGGGATTCCGCAGTGCTCTCCCGGTGCTTTTTACCTGTCGACCTGCCACTCAAGTGGTGCTGAAAATCCGCGACACGGATGGTCAACCGACCACCGCCAGCTTTGTCATACGAGATCACCTGAGCCGGATCTATCCACTGCCATCTCGGCGACTTGCCCCGGACTTTTTCTTTCATGATCAGGTCTACCGAGCTGATGGTGAATCAGTCATGCTGCCACCAGGTGAATACAGCTTCGTGGTGAATCGTGGTCCGGAGTACGTGCCTCAGCGTATCGCCGTAACGGTACCGGAAGCTGAAACCCATGAGGTTTCAGTTGATCTGAAACGCTGGATTCACATCGCCCAGCGCGGCTGGTTCTCTGGTGATCACCATGTCCACGCCGCGGGATGTGCTCATTATGACAGTCCAACAGAGGGTGTCGGCCCGGAGGACATGATGCGACATATCCTCGGTGAAGATCTGAATGTTGGCTGTGTATTGAGTTGGGGGCCGTGCTGGTACACACAGAAACAGTTCTTTGACGGTGCTGTTTCCCAGTTGTCGAAGTCCGGAACCCTGATGCGCTATGACGTGGAAGTCAGCGGCTTTCCTTCATCGCACGCAGGGCACCTGTGCCTGCTGAAACTGAAAGAGGATGATTTTCCCGGAACCACCCGTCTTGAACAGTGGCCCAGCTGGACTCTCCCTGTCCTGCAGTGGGGGCGTGAGCAGGGTGGAGTTGTGGGATACAGTCACAGTGGGTGGGGACTGGCCCTGCCAGATTATATGCCGGATGGAAGTCGCCAGTTTCATGGCCAGCCATGGGGTGGTGCACCACGAGGTTGGCAGGGGCAGGCAGCTGCAAAACTACCAGATCCTGCGATGCCGAAGTTTGATGGTATCGGGGCCAATGAATTTGTCGTGACAACCGTGCATGGCGCATGTGATTTCATCTCCGCAGTGGATACGCCCGCGATCTGGGAACTCAACGTCTGGTATCACACGCTGAACTGTGGCATGACCACTCGGATCAGCGGCGAGACGGACTTTCCCTGCATTTACGGTGACCGTGTGGGACTTGGACGAGTCTATGTGAGCCTGCCCAAATCCGGCTCACTGACGTATGACGAATGGGTTGAAGGCCTGCGAGACGGCCGCAGCTATTGTGGGGATGGGCTCAGTCACATTCTTGACCTGAAAGTGAATGGCACAGGTGTCGGCGAACGCACCGCAGCCGGGGTCAGCCGGCTGAACCTCGAAAAACCGGGTGAGGTGGAGGTCACATTCGATGCGGCTGCCCTGCTGGAACCTGAGCCGAACGAGTTGACTGAGTCGATCCGTAATCGCCGCCTGGATGACAAGCCCTACTGGCACATTGAACGCAGTCGCATCGGAACATCCCGCCGGGTACCAGTGGAAGTCATCGTCAATGGACTGCCGGTTGCTGTACGAGAGCTCACAGCCGATGGTCACCTCGAATCTTTCCGGATTCCGATCCAATTGGAGGGATCCGCGTGGATTGCTGTCCGTATTCTTCCATCGGTCCATACGAATCCGATCTTCGCACATGTCGCTGGCAAACCGATCCGAGGTGGTCGCGGCAGTGCGGAATGGTGTCGAGCTGCCGTAGATGTCTGCTGGAACGCCAAGCGCGAGAGAATTCGGGAAAGCGAGCATCCGGCAGCAGAAGCCGCCTATCAGCAGGCTCGAACCGTTTATCAGTCAATTCTTGACGAGTATGACGGGGTTGGCGGACGCTGAATTCCACCTGCTGCGGGTCCATCTTGAGCCCTTACCGTTCATCAGGTTAGAATTCTCGTTCAGCCGGGTACAGGATCACTGGTCAACGGGCGGTGCAAGGATGTCTGTCAGTCCTGAACATTACGCGGGATTTCTGGAACGCATGGGGCATCACGTCAGATGCTCAGGCGGACTCTGGTGGTTCGACGTTCAGAATCAGGTTTACACTTCATTTCCGTTTCATCGCAGCATCGACGCCAATACCGTCCACGCCGGCGAAGTTCTGGGCCTTGACGGACTTGTACTGCGGTTTGGCTGTCCGGCAGAGCAGGGCACCCCCAGTTTTCGGGTCATGTGCTCGAATCCCGACTATGACTTCCCCTGTCTGCGCAGTCGCACGCGAACGCAGGTACGACGTGGACTTGAGGCCTGCGAAGTGCGCCGCGTGGACTTTTCTGATCTCTCCAGAGACTCCATCGCTCTGCATGCCGATACTCTGCAGCGTCAGGGTCGCCGCATCCCGGATGATCTTGAACGCACATGGCGACGTTATTACGCCGAGGCCGCACGCACAATCGGTGCTGAAGCGTGGGCTGCCTACGTCAACGGCGAGATGGCAGCCTGTCTTGTCGCCTTCGTAATAGAAGACGTATCCAACCTGCTGATTGTCAGATCATCGCTGCAGTATCTTGAGTCATTTCCGAATAACGCGCTGATCTATACGTATCTCCACACACGATTGCGGCAGGGCGATATCAGCACAGTCAGTTATGGCTACCAGTCCATTCAGGCAGGGCTCGATTCACTGGATCAGTTCAAAACGGGCATGGGATTCGACAAAGTGCCCACCGGTCAGCGGGTGGAGTTTGCCGGGTGGCTGCGGCCAATCGTCAATCGCACCACCATTCCCCTGCTGCAGAGACTCCTTTTGTCACGTCAGGACAGCGAACAGCGAGCAAAGCTGTTGGGTATGCTGCAGTGGTATTGCCAGCAGCCTCGACGAAGCCAGTTAAGTCGCGATCTGCGGGTCGCCTGAATGCCACAACCCCGGACCAGGAATACCGGACCGGGGTTGCAGAAAATCCACTTCAGCCGACACATTCAGTTGCGTGAGCGGGAAAAGTCAAGGTTAAAGGCCTCAGCGGCAATCTCCACGCCAAAGTTGAATTGTGAGAACATGTACTCTTCGATCAGAGTCTCTTCCGCCAGTTCTGCGGTCGACTGCTCGCCTTCTGCTGCCCACGTGTGATTGATGGCCTGCAGCGGAATGTGATAGCGGGTGTCGATCATAATTCGACTGCTTCGATAGATCGGACTGTTTTCCTGAGAGGGATAGTCGAACCGGAAACAGTAGCAGGGACGGTCATCAACCAGCACATCGGCTTCACGGGTACAGACGACAGGCACTTTGCCGTCAAGTTCCTCTCGACGATGAGTAATAATTCGTTCGGCCATCGCCAGAATTCCGGCCTGTGTCACAGGGTGGCGAGTTTCCTTCATCGCCGCCTCTCCAAGTGGATCCAGCTTTATGGCTGGAATAAAGGCCCTCCGGCCACCGAATTTCACCGCCATGCGATCGGGATTGGCTTCCACATTGTAAACGACCTGCTGCCCCACCTCCCCTGCCTTCCACTTCATGTAGACACCGAATGCCGGGATGTGACGGACTTTCATCTCAATTTTTTCGTTCCCCCGCAGGTCGCCACCGATCCGCTCCCGCTTGTGGAACGTCACTGTGTACTGACCCTGATTCCGCAGAAATCGGGCGCCATCTTCCAGCAGCAGCAGTGCGAACTTCAACGACTCTTCCTGACTCAGAGTCGTCACCGGACCCAGCGTTTCGGCCCCCTGCAGATCCAGTCGACGCGGAACCGTGGTCCCGGCATCCGGTGGCAAAGGCACATCCGACACCGTATTACCGACAGCGACCTCACGTACCGGGTCCTCACCCGCCGGCACAGGATCAAAGGCAGAAAATGCAATCAGTGAGGAAGCGCTGACTGCAAAAATTGCAGCCGCATTCCAGCGTCGATCAGAGCGGTAGTTCGGAGTATTCGCCATCGTGCAGAAGCCTCAGGTTCACGATGTCACTGCAAGTCCATCGCTGCAGCAAACATCGTATGTCACCAGTCCGGCAATCGACCTGCTCGCGGTCGCTTGCCTCTCTGAAGACCGGACTCCCTTCCGGATGGAAATATCTGAAACCACTTTCGAAACTGCGTTGAATTCCGACATGGTTGTAAACTCAGACAACGGTTCTGTGTGCATCGTCAATCCCGCAGCCTGTCCTGCCGCAGGGTTCCGGCAAAAATTGCCGACAGACGGGAGCCAGTCTGGCCCGTTTTGGGAATTCGGCAGAACCCGCAGGGTCTGCCTCATATGAAAAGTTCTGCGAACTGCTGTAATCTGATCCGTAGTTCCCCGACGCCGGCAGGTGAAATTGGCTGCGAAAATGGCGTCGTCGTTTCAGAATGCACTCAGATAACCTGCCGACCACGGGATCAGGGGGATCCTGACTCCCACATTCTTCAGGGCGAAGTGAAAGCTCATGCCACAACCGCTGAATATCGCCGATCGACTGCGAATCTCGGCACAAATAGTTCCGAATCAGCGGGCGGTGGTCTTTCCGGCATGTCGTGACCACCGCGGCCGTGTAGCCTGGACACATATCTCATTCGCAGAGTTGGACGCAGACGTCGATCGCATGGCTCGCGGGTTGATCAGCCTGGGAGTCAGGCCAGGCCATCGACTGGTCCTGATGGTCCGGCCATCCATTGAATTCATCGCCCTCGTATTTGCTGTTTTTCGCACAGGTGCTGTGTGTGTACTGATCGATCCCGGCATGGGACGCGGCAGCCTGCTGAAGTGTCTGGATGAAACCGAACCGGATGGATTCATCGCTGTCCCGCTGGTACACCTGATCCGCACATTGATGCCATGGAGATATCGAAATGCCCGAATAAACATCAATACCGGCAATCGGCGACTGGTGCCGTGGCTGGAATCTCTGACCAGTCTTTTGAATCGGACGACAGACTCCACTCCGTTGCCACAGACTCTGGCAACAGACCCGGCTGCCATCATCTTTACCAGTGGCAGCACTGGTCCGCCCAAAGGAGTGGTCTTCGAACATGGGATGTTCAATGCTCAGGTGGATCTGATCCGAAACTTTTATCAGATCTCACAGGGTGAAACGGATCTGCCAGGGTTTCCCCTGTTTGCACTGTTCAACCTCGCCATGCAGGTCACGACAGTCATACCGGAAATGGATCCCACACGACCAGCGGCCGTCGATCCCCTGAAGATTCTGGAAGGTCTGGAATCGCAGCTGGCAACCCAGGCCTATGGCTCACCAGCCATGTGGAACCGGGTTGGACGCTTCTGTGAACAGTCCGGACACAGACTGCAACGTCTGAACCGAATACTCTCGGCAGGTGCGCCGGTTCCGCTCCATGTCCTCAGAAGAATGACGTCCGTGCTGCGTCCCGACGCCGATATCTTTACGCCATACGGTGCCACCGAATGCCTGCCAGTCGCTTCAATCGGAGGCCGGCGGATTCTGACCGAAACCGCAGCCCTGTCAGCAGGTGGTCGCGGCACTTGTGTCGGTCAGGTTTTCCCCGGAGTGGAAGTTCGCATTATCCGTTCAGTTGAGACCGTCATCGCCACAATCGATCAGGCTGAGATCCTGCCCGATGGAGAGATTGGCGAGATCATTGTCCGCAGCCCCGCAGCAACGCGTGAGTATTTCCGCAGACCAGCCGCTACTGCGGCTGCCAAAATTCGTGACGGCGACACATTCTGGCACCGCATGGGTGATGTTGGATTCCTTGATGATCAGCAGCGACTCTGGTTCTGCGGAAGAAAAGCCCACGTCGTTCAAACCAGCAGCGGCCCCATGTATTCAGTCTGCTGTGAGGCCGTTTTTGATGAACATCCACGGGTTTATCGGTCTGCCCTGATCGGATACGGCTCCGGTGATGGTGACGGGGACGTGCCGGTGATCATTGTGGAACCCGAACACGGGCAGTTCCCGGATTCGCCCGCTGCCGCCGCTGAATTCCGCAACGAATTGCTGGCCCTCGGCGCCCAGAACCCGCTGACAGCCTCCATCCGACAACTGTTGTTTCATCGATCCTTCCCGGTTGACACGCGTCACAATGTCAAAATCAACCGAGAACAATTGCGATTATGGGCAACTCAGCAACTCTGAACACGGTCTGTCACTTGCCCTGACTCCATCTCACTGCTGTAATGTTCAGTGCTCCGGCGGAATGCCCGGCGGGGTCCGGTCCGGCGGACACCGACAGAAAGTTCCTGCACGGTTTTCTGTGCCCCGACGAGCCTGTAATGGCAGAGACGTCTGACAGCAGGACTGACATCCCACCCGCCCGGCTCCCGGCAGATACGGGAGTCGCCGATCGCAGTGCGGAGTCTGTGCTGCAGTCACGTACAAAGCCTGTTCGTCGTCGCCGCAGACCACCCGCATGGGCAGTGAAACTGGCAGAACAGATCCGCGCAGCGAAGTTGTTCCTGCGGACAGGACTGCCGAACCTGTTCCGCGATCGTCGCCGTGAAATCTCAACGGTTGTCGTCAGCTTTACCGTGCATCTTCTGATCGGACTGATGTTTGCAGTCTGGATGATGCCCGATTCAACCACCGATGGCGTACTGCGGTTGCTGGGAGCGGTAGATGACGCAGCAGAACAGATTCAACCGGACGATATTCCTCAGATTGTGCAGCCGGATTCGATGCAGGATCTGAAGGTTGACAGCACCATGAAGCAGATGCTGTCTGAACTGGATCGTGGGACCCAGAGAATGAACCTCAATTCTCCTCGTCCCGAAGATCTGACGCTGCCGGTGGATAATCTGCAGGATCTGTCTGAGATCCCCGTGATCAAGGGGGAATTTGGTGGTCGCTCTGAGGCTGGTCGACGAGCGGCTGTCAAACGGTTCGGTGGCAGCGCGGAAAGTGAAAAGGCGGTCAATGCCGGATTGACCTGGCTGCAGAAGGTGCAGAAACAGGACGGCTCATGGAGCTTCGAGGCCGTAGGTCCGGCAGGGCAGGGCGGTTCGCTGCAGGCTACCCCGATGGGGGCCACATCACTTGCACTTCTGACATTCCTTGGCGGCGGACACACACACGAGATCAAGGGTGAATACCAGGAAACGGTGACTCGCGGTTTGAACTGGCTGCTCAGCAAGGCCGAAGTCACTTCATCAGGTCTTGACCTCCGCGGGACGGCACAGGGAAACTCAGGTCTCTATGTGCAGGGGATTGCCACCATCTGCCTGTGTGAGGCTGCTGCATTGTGCCCCGGTGACCGCGCATTGAAGCGTGCGGCAACCAGTGCGATTCGCTTTGTGGAAAGGTCTCAGGACCGTCTGGGCGGTGGCTGGCGTTACACACCGAATCAACCGGGTGACACATCCGTTACTGGCTGGCAGTTGATGGCACTGCAGAGTGCCAAGGCCAATCGCATTTCCGTCGGAGCTGATACCATGCAGGACGCGCGCTCATTCCTGCGTTCTGTCTCAGTCGAAAACGGTGCAAAATATGCCTACATGCCCCGGGGCGGACCTACTGATACCATGACTGCCGTTGGCCTGCTCTGCCAGATGTACATGGGCTGGCGCAAGGATCGCCCGGAACTGCAGGCAGGAGTTGAGCACCTCGCAAAGGTCGGCCCCAGTCGAGAAAACATGTACTACAACTACTACGCAACTCAGGTAATGCATCACTTTGGAGGTGAGCTGTGGGACAAATGGAACCTGAGAATGCGAGAACAACTGGTCACCACCCAGCTTCGTGACGGACCGGGTGCCGGCAGCTGGGACGTCACCGATCCCCACGGCGGAGGCGGAGGTCGCATCTACCAGACAGCACTCAGTGTGCTCACGCTGGAGGTCTACTACCGACATCTGCCGATGTACCGCAAACTGGACGAGGCCACCGAAAATTCCTCCGGTCGCCGGAAACAGTAGGACATTCGCAGACAAAGACAACTTACTGACGACGACCGAATGTCATGATCGCGATGTCATCATTCTGTTCACGGCCGTTTGCATGCTTGCGCACATCAGCCAGCAACTCGCTGCCGATCCGGGCCGTGTCGGCACTACTCTGCCGAAAGAACTGCAACACTCTTTCTGTCGTATACAGACCACCATCCGGGGCCATTGCCTCATCCACTCCATCCGTTCTCAGCAGAAACAGATCACCAGGCGCAATTTCCCGCTCCACAACTTCGTACTCATAATCGTCCATAATCCCAATTGGAATGCCGATCTGGTCACCCGCAAATTCCTCAAGTGAGCCATCCTGACGCCGAATCAGCGGCGGAAAGTGCCCGGCATTCACCATCGACATTCGATTTGACTGCAAATCAATCACAGCCAGCGTGTAGGTGACAAATCTGCCAGCCACCATGTTGTGACACATATGCCTGTTGATCCGACCGATGGCGACAGCCACATCATCCGTAAACGTCATCGTGTTCTGCACAACACTGGAGACTCGAGACATGATCAGTGCGCCGGGAACGCCCTTCCCCGCGACATCACCAAACGACAAACAGATTTTGTGGTCACCAATTCTGAAGCAGTCATAGTAGTCCCCACCCACCGCCTGTGCAGCGTCATACGAAGCGTAGAAGAACCAGCCTGAGACTTCCGGCAGCACATCGGGCAGCAGGGCTTTCTGTACTGACCTCGCAATTTTCATCTCGGCATCCTGCTTCTGCTTTTCGAGATGACTTTTCAGCAGACGCACATTCTCGTACGCATTCGCTGCCTGACTGGCCACCGCCAGCAGCAATTCCAGATCCTCGTCCGTAAAGCGCTTCATCGGGTTCTGCGTATCCAGATTGATAACGCCGAATGGCTTGCCCTGCAGATCCAGCATCGGCACACACATCATTGAATGCAGCTTCAGACTGGAAATGGATTCACTGGCACTGAATCTGGAGTCGTTTGCTGCATCCGCGGACAGAATGCCGATTTTTTCGTCCAGCACCTTCATCAGAATTGTACGGCTCAGCCTAACAGACTCGTCATCACCCTCTGCCCTTCGTTTCTGCGCCACCGGCACAAGCCGATCTGACCCAACCTGTCGGATCTGAATCGTGCCACGGTCTGCCTGCGGAAAAATATCAAACAGCACATCCAGGATTCGTGGAGCAATCTCAGTCAGTTCAACCTGCCCGGCCAGACTCTGATTGATCTTCAGAATGCCGCGCAGCTTTTCTTCAGGACGTACCTCAAAGACACCAAATCCCCGCGCCGCAGCACTGCCCATCACTGTGGCAGAACTGTTGTCAGTCACTTCAAAACCGCCGGACGTCGCTGTGATATCCTCAACTACCGGCAATTCCGATTCAAATCGCAGTTTGACCGGCCCCAGTTTGATCCGGTCACCGTGCCCCAGTGGAACCGCACAACGCGAATTCTGCTCGATCAGTTTCCCGTTGACCGCCGTACGATTGGCCGCACCCAGACACTCCACGAAATACTGCCCACCCTGCTCAACAATCTGTGCATGTTTGCGGGACACCTGGGCATTTGCCACGACAATGTCACACGTACCGTGCTCACGCCCCAGCAATACCGGGAACTTCTTCAACTCGTACGAAGTTTCGTCGTCCAGCAGCACAACTATCCTCGGCATAACCATTGTCCCCCGTCAGCGATTTTTTCCGCAGACACAACAGCTCAGCGCTGAATACCACCAAAAATTGACTCAACGTTGCCGCGCAGTACTCGAATACCAAGTTCCACTGCGCGCTCCGTGCTCCAGCCACGAGCAACTACAAAATCCTCCGCCAGCACCCTCGCCAGAATTCGTCGGTACATCGCAAATTTCGGCAGTGCGAATTCCAGCTTGTACATGTCGCTGTAGTATCCCACCTGCTTCGTCCCCGGCACTGCCTGCAATCGAGCACGAGTGTCACGTTCAATGAACACCGGAATGTTTGAATACCACCAGTGCCCGCAGGTGATTACGTTCGGGAAAATCCACGCAAAACTGACCAGCTCCTGATTACTGGTCTCGGCCAGCACGGAAACCGGAAAAATCACGCCGGGAAATGCATTGAACAGTTCTCGATACTGCACCAGAGACACTCGCGAATCAAACAGATCCTGTCCCTGATACACACCCTGCTCATACACCCGACGATTCACGCCAATCATCAGATCAAAAGGCAGCTCGTACTGATCACAGAATTCTGCCAGCATCCAGAAGACAAACTGACTCAGACAATTCTGCTCCTCCGCTGACAACTCGCCACCTGAGAAAGCTTTGGAAACGAGGTGATTTGCAGCCACTGCCGATACGGAAGCAGGTGAAAACGTGGGTGGCAGAGAAATTGCACACGCCCGCGCGTTGTTCGCTGTAAAATGCTCGAACAATCGCCCCACGGCATCACGCAGTGATGTTGCATCCGTCACAGAGGTCGCGGCAGCCTGCTGAAGCCGCTGCTGAACCGGCGGTCGAAACAGATGAAACACCAGATCATCCGTTCTCAGACATGGTACGTAAAACGATGTGTCAAAGCCGGTCAGAGGGTCGTCAAAATCATTCGTCAGATAGACCTGATCCAAACCCGACTTCTGCAGCACCTGCTGTTCCCAGTCCGCCGCTGACATGCACTTCAGCGATGCTTCGTACAGAGACTCCCAGTTGGTTTCATCGATCCTTTCGCCCTGAAAACCAAACAGCTGCTGACTCATTTCCAGCAGCCAACTGTACTGTGCCGTGTTCTCCAGATGCTTCAGCCACGGCGCCAACCTGCGAACCTTTTCCCGCGGCTCAATTCCAGGCTCTTCGATCTGCTCCTTCGGCAAACCGGCGGAGTGTGCGAGTTCGGTGTAGTAATGGTAACCAAGGATATCCGCCAGCGTCCGCGATGCCGCCTGATGGGGGTTGATGTGCGTATGCGGATCAATCAACCGCAAAGCCTGCAGTGGCTGAAGAATTTCCTGAACAAGACACGCTGACATGCAAGCCTGCTTCCAACACAAAAAACCGAAAGATCAACATGGGCACATGCACAGACAGTGGCGAAGGATTCGCAACTGCGTATGCATTACCCCGCAGTCTACCGAAGAAAAGTGGCTGTGTCACCATGGGAAGAGCCTGAATCGGCGCCCATCTTCACGGCGAAAAGGCTGCAAAATCGGCATTTTCGAGCAATCTCACCCGAAATCACAGACGTCACCTTCGGAACGCTTTATTTCTGCTCGCCATTCAGGGAGAATTCCGGATGTCCACGGCTTGTGCTGTGGACAATGATTCACCGCCGCAGCAGTGCCAGGCATCGGTCCCGCCGCTGCCGAATCGCCGAACAACGGGTTCGGAATGCACTTGCAGGCGGTTGTCGACCCGACATTGCTTCCACAGATTGACACCCTTTCAGCCCCGCTGTCAGGGTGACCTTGCTGCGGTCCAGTGTGCAGGTCCAAGAGCTTCTCTATGTACCGTCCTGTTGCCTGGTCGCGATGGGAATTAAACCAGAACGCTCGCCAGAGCTTCTGGCAGCGACTGACCCCACCGCAACTCTTCACAGCGTCCTTCGCATCGCTGATACTTGCCGGTGCTGCCGGGCTCAGACTTCTGCCAGGTATCTCGACTCAACAGTCGCTGACATGGATCGACTCCCTGTTCATGTCCACCAGCGCGGTATGCGTGACCGGGTTGGCTGTGGTTGACCCCGGCACAAAACTCACACTGTTCGGCCAGGCGTGGCTGCTGCTGCTGGTCCAGTTCGGTGGACTTGGCATCCTGACGTTCACCAGCCTCATCATCACTGCACTTGGTCGCAGAATGTCGATTCGTGAAGAATCACTCTGCATTTTTACCTCCGATGCCGCTCCTCACCTGACGCCCGGTCAGATCACCCGCAATATCATACGCTACACCCTTGCCTTCGAGGCCGCAGGTGCCCTGATCCTGTACTTTCTTTGGGGCCCGTCAATGGGCTGGACTGCAGCAGCGTGGCCTGCCGTGTTCCACTCTGTCAGCGCATTCTGTAATGCTGGATTCTCCACATTCACCACAAACCTCATGGACTTTCAGCACTCCCCAGGGACACTGCTGACGGTGTCCTCCCTCATCGTCCTTGGTGGCCTGGGGTTCCTGACTCACGAAGAAATCCTTGAATCCATTCGATCCCGCCGCCATCGCCGCGCCTTCCGAATGTCCATTCAGTCTCGCATTGTGCTGGTCACCACGGCAGTGCTCCTGCTGCTTGGATGGGTCATGCTGACGATGCTGGAATGGGAACATACACTCGCAGGCATGCCAACCTTCGATCGACTGATCAACGGCCTGTTCATGAGCGTCACAGCTCGCACGGCCGGCTTCAACTCCGTTGATTACAATCAGGCTGCAGACAGCAGTAATTTCGTCACCATGCTGCTGATGATGGCAGGCGGTTCCCCGGGCTCAACTGCCGGTGGACTCAAAACTACCACCATTGCTCTGATTTTCATGATGGCGGTTTCCAGACTTCGCGGACGTGAAACCACAACTGTCTGGTATCGCACGATTCCCGAAGCAACGACATCACGAGCCGTTGGGCTGTTCACCATCACAATGGCGGTCACCGTCTTTGGTATTCTTCTGCTGACAATTTCTGAACAGAATATCGCCCCGGAAAACAGTGACCTCCGCGTCTGTATGTTCGAGGCGATCAGTGCCTTCAATACCGTAGGACTCAGCATGGGTATCACACCTGCACTGTCCGCTGTCGGTAAGGCAATCACCATACTGTTGATGTTCTTCGGACGTGTCGGACCGCTCACCGTTGCTGCGGCCCTGACAATTCCACAAAAAGGTGCCAATGAGTTTCGTTACGCCAACGAAGACGTGGTTGTGGGGTAAATCATGAAGCGTTTTGTCGTTGTGGGACTCGGAAATTTCGGATCCAGTGTGGCTGAGGCACTGTTCAGTCAGCGACACGAAGTAATTGCCATCGATACCAGCGAAGATGCAGTCGATAGTATTGCCCCCTACTCCACTCGCGCCGCCGTCGGTGACGCCACCAGCATTCAGGTCATGGAACGACTGGGCGTACGCGGTGCCGATGCTGCAGTCGTCAGCACAGGAGATGACATCACGGCCAGCATCCTGACCACGATGGTCCTGCACGACCTCGGCGTTCGCGATGTCTACGTGAAGGTCATCTCCCGAGACCACGCCCGCGTCATGGAACGCCTTGGTGTTTCAGAAACCATCTTCCCAGAACGCGAATCCGCTATCAGCCTCGGCAAACGGATGTCCGGGTCCGGCCTGCTGAATTACGTGTCGATCGGGACCGGATTCAGCATCCAGGAAATGGGCGTCCCTGCCAGCTGGAATGGCAAAACTCTGCGCTCACTCGGACTAAGACAGAATTTCGGGATCACCGTCGTCGCTATCCACGATGTGCTGTCAGATCGAATGTCGTTCGCCTCTGATCCGGACACGATCCTGAAAGAATCCGATGCCCTGATCGTTGCCGGGCGGGACGATGACCTCGCCAAAGCCGCCGCTATTACCTGACCAGTTTTCCGTGGTCGGTGGCAGGGCTTGATGTGGTACGCCGCCGCACCCTCGTGAATTCATCCAAAACATCCGTCCACTCCGCCAGCGACAGTGCCACAGATCAGGATCGTGGTGGCCACGGAAAGAACGCACTGGTACGACGCACATACTCCGCATAGCCTGGTCGTCGCTCAGCAATGTCCCGCTCCAGCATCGGTACTCCGGAAACCCGCATCAGAAAAAAAGCCATGGCAGCCGGAGACAGCACTGTCCAGAGCGGTGCACCACCACTGATGGCCAACAACCATAAACCCCACCAGATACAGAAATCTCCGAAGTAATTCGGGTGCCGTGTCAGTCGCCAAAGCCCCGTCTGCAGTACCTGACCACGGTTCTCTGGACGAGCACGAAAGGACGCCAGTTGCCAGTCACCAACAGACTCAAAAAACAACCCGGTCAGCCACAACACGAAGCCAAAGATCGCCGGAATCAGATGATGGCTGGCCGACACCCGCCCCAGAGCAGCCAGCACAGGCAGCGACACAAACCACATGATGAATGCCTGCAGCAGAAACACCAGAAACAGGCTTTTCCAGCGAAAACCCGGCTGATTACGATCACGTATGGCGGCATAACGGCGATCTTCATGCGGATCACCCAGAATACGAATACTCAGATGCAGCGCCAGCCGCACGGCCCAGATCACAACAGCCCCCAACAGGATCAGTTGCAGCAGGCTCAACTGTGACCAGCCACAAACTGCTGCCGATGCAACACCGGTTACAACAAAACCCGGCCCCCAGAATGCATCCACGATGCAGTATCGACCAACAGCCAGACTGAGCGCCCAGACGACAACCGCCCAGACGCCAGCTGCCGCCGCAGTCACTATGATCACATCTGAAGACACCGGCCGGCTCCAGCCCCACCTCCCACTCAATTATCCCCAGCCAACCGGGTATCACAGAGGTCAGGCGAGGCGTTTCTCTGCCAGAGTCCCGGTCGGAGACGTCTTCACATCATAGCCACGTTTCTGAATCTGTCCTCGAATCTGATCGGCAGCCGCAAAATCCTTCCTCCTGCGAGCATCATCCAGCTGTGCACACAACTGCTGAATCTCTGCCTGCTCATCAGATGCCTGCTCACCACCAGAGGTCGCCAGCGGAGCAACCCCCAGCACATCATTAACCCGCTCGAGGACTCCCAGAGCAACCGCCGGATCCGCAGGCGTCGTCGTGGCCCACGGCAGAATGGCCCCCAATGCACCGGCAATATTCAGATCATCCGCCAGCGCGGCCGCAAAGGCATTGAGCACCGGATGGGAAAGATCCACAGCCGCCTCACACCGCCCACCGCTGGCCGCCTCAAGCCGCGCACGAAACTCCGTCAGCCGCCGCACCACACCCGCCGAATCGATCAGTCCCTTGTGAGTGAAGTTCATGTTGCCGCGGTAATGCGACTTCAACAGTTCCAGACGCAGCACTGCGGGATGCACAGACACACCCGTCGGCTGCCCCTTTTCATCACGTACACGCCCCTGCAGCACATCCCGCACCGTATAAAAGTTGCCGCGACTCTTGGACATCTTCTCACCTTCCACCAGCAGAAAGCGAGCATGCATCCAGAACCGAGCAAAGGAGTTTTCACCGGTGGCTCCACAGGTCTGAGCGATCTCGCACTCATGATGCGGAAAAATCAGATCCTCACCACCCGTATGAATATCAATCACATCCCGACCCAGCCGCTTCCGAGCCATGCACGAACATTCAATATGCCAGCCCGGATAACCGGCCCCCCACGGTGAATCCCACTTCATAATGTGCGACGAATCCGGCTTCCAGAGCATGAAGTCCGCCGGATGACGCTTGTTCGCCTGGTTCTCCTCACTGACACGACCACCGGCACCCGTCATCAGACGGTCCAGTGTATTCCCGCTGAGCCTTCCATAGGCTGGGAAACTCTCCACACTGTAATACACCACTCCATCCGGCCCGACATACGCATGACCGCGCTGAATCAGCTGACTGATCATCGCCTGCATGGCATCAATATGCTGCGTGGCCTGCAGCACATTATCCGGATACTCAAATGCCACCTTGACTCCCAGAGTCCGCGCGTCCTCCAGAAAAGCATCCGTGAAATACTTCGCAATCTGATAGGGATCGTCTGGATTCTGTACCGCCCCCTCAGGCACGCGCCCCGACTTCTTGTCTTCTTTCATCCGTCGAGCAGCAGCCTGCATCTTGTCTTCGCCACCGCCATCTGCACTGGCGTCGTCTGTCATGTGACCAACATCCGTAATATTCATTACGTGATGCACTCGATGGCCAAAGAACTCCAGCGTGCGACGAATCAGATCCGCGAACAGAAACGACCGAAAGTTGCCGATGTGAGCAAAGTCATACACCGTCGGACCACAGCTGTACATCCTCACACAATCGCTGTGCACAGGCTGGAAGACTTCTGAAGTTCCGGTCAGCGTGTTGAAAAAACGGATTTCCATGATTCATGCTCGAACAGAAAAAACTCACTGAAATCATTCGGGACAATGCGAAACATACGCAAAATGTAAAAACCACTGCAGCCCCATTCGCCCGAACCAGACCGTTTTTCAGCCGCTCTCGAAAAGTCCGAACGTTGCACACCTCCGGGACGCTCGCAAATCTGCAGTTTTCGCCGCATCTGCTGGAATCACAGTTCGCAGACAGCGCCAGGCACCCGCAGGTTCCTCAGGCCAATCACCGCTCAGGCGCAAATTCAACAATCACATACGGCTGAACACGCAAACCCGAACGAACCCACTGAGCATAGACCACTCGACTCAATCGCGATTCCAGTGGCAGATCAAGGACGCTCTTCAGCTCCGTCGCCAGGATCGCCTGCTGGTCAGCCGGAACTGCTCGCCGATCATGAACCTGCAGCCTCCCGTACAATCCGTACTCGAGTTCATTCTCAGCACGTTTCAGACGCACGATCAACTGCCCGGCTGCATGCTCCTGCAGCCACGCTGCAACATCCCGCTCATCCATCAGCTCGGCCACAGACCGAATTCTGCCCAGATAATTCAACTGACCGTGATAGCCACCGAACCATCCCGTCGGCCTGCCAGTCTCCCGAGCAAACGCAGCCATCGGACGCAGATCAAAGCCACTCCACAAAGTGTCTGACAGTGCGCTGACGAGTATCACCTGAAAGATCACCGCCGATGTCGCTGTCGCAGTGACAACTCCCAGCGGACGGCCACGACGCCTGAACAGCAAACCCGGGGCCACAGCCATCAGCAGCAGAGATTCCGTTGTACTGACCAGCCCCGGCAGACCGGAACCCGCAAAGATCGGCAGCGCATTGACCACGAGCGGAACCGCACCCAGCAGTACAGTTCCAATACATACCGGAACAATTTCCAGCCCCTGCAACAGGTTTCCCTGACGATCTATTGCTGCCGCCAGCAGCAGTGCAGCAGCAGGTATCGCCGGCAGGATATAATAGGGCTGCTTCCCGCTGACTGCACTCAGAATCAGAAAGGCGCCACCCAGCCAGACAGCAGCAAACCGAGCCCCTCGATCCGACAGGATCCCCCGCATTCCCCTCCAGACAGCTCCGAAAAGTAACCACGGCACCAGACTCAGAGGCAGAACAGCCAGATAAAACCAGAATGGCTGCTGATGTGCGAACGAATTCATCATCCGGCCTGCCGTCTGACCAAACAACAACTCGCTGGCATACTCCTTACCGCCGGAAAACGCGGAAGGCACAGCCCAGGCAAGGGCCACAACCGCTGCTCCCAGAACACTCAACGCCACTCGCAGCAACCATGGCCCGCGTTTCTGCACCGGCAGACAGATCGGACCGGCCAGCAGCACCGGCAGTACAAACACCAGCAGAACGGGGCCCTTGGAAAGGATCCCCAGTCCCATACCCACCGCCATCTGAAACAGGCCTCGGCGGGCGCCGCCTGCAGCACGCAGGGCCCCCAGCAAAGCACCCTGCACACACACCGTCAGCAGCGTGTCAAACATGGTCACAGGTGAAAAAAACATCCACAGCATGCATGATGCGTGAATCAATGATGCCATGCCTGCACGCTCCAACTGCCCCGGCCAGAGTCGCAGGCTCAGTCGCCACGTCAACCAGACGCTGACCACCCCCGCCAGCGGAGCCACGCTGCGCGCTACATCATCGCCCTGACCAAATACTGCCCATGCCAGATTAATCAGCCAGAACAGCAGGGGAGGTTTGTGGGCGTAGGTTGCACCATTGAGATGCGAAACGAGAAAGTCACCCCGCTGCAGAGACTCCCAAGCCACTGTGACGTAACGCGTCTCATCCGGTGGCAGCAGAGGACGCGACAGAATGGCCGCACAACACAGCAAAGCAGACAGAACTATGGCGACTGCCGGAGATTTCATGGCTCTGCATTCAGCCGGCTGATCGCAGTGCGGGCGGTTGCACATCAGGTTGCCGCAATGAATCCGTGCTGCTGCCCGAGTCCAGTACGACAGAACTCGCCAGACGGCGCCGCTCTTTCGAAATTAACTGCAGATTCCTCAGGTAGATGAATGTCCCCAGCCCCTGGCCCAGCATGAAAACCGGATCCTGCTTGTGAATGGAATACACCAGCAGCATGCCACCACCCAGCAGGCTCAGATACCAGAAGGCCACTGGAATTACACTGCGACCACGTCGCTCACTGCTAAGCCACTGAACGACGAACCGCCCCATGAACACCAGTTGCCCGATCAAACCGAAGGCTATCCAGTAGTTCTCGCTCATGCTCAGCCCCTTCCGGCTGTTCCAACACTACCACGGCACTACGCCGAATCAGCCACGCCACACCAGCCAGATCCACCAACCCTGCCAGCAGACGCCGCAAAGTGTCGTAGTGCGATCGCCCATGCAGACGCGGTCGATGATTCACAGCCGCAGAAATCACTCGCCCACCACCTCGAACCACCAGCGCCGGCAAAAACCGATGCATATGATTGAACCGCGGCAACTGCAGAAACGCCGCTCGATAAAATACCTTGATCCCACAGCCGGTATCAGGAGTGTTGTCTCCAAGAATGCGACTGCGAACCGCGTTCGCCACCTTCGAACTGAAAACTCGCCACGCCGAATCCCGCCGATTCTGACGATGCCCGGCAACCATCCACAAACCACAGCCAGCATCCTCAGTCAACAGCTGGTACATCGCCGGCAGATCCGCCGGATCGTTCTGGCCATCACCGTCCAGAGTCGCTATGACCGCTCCCCGGGCTGCATCAACACCCGTCGCTACGGCCTGACTCTGGCCACAACTGCTGCGATGCCTGACAACCTTCAACTGCGGCATCGCACTCTGCAGGCTCCTCAGAACCTCCGCAGTGGAATCCGTGCTGCCATCATCAACTACCACCACTTCCCACGACGGAAAACCAGACAGGGCCACTGCAGTTTCCTGCAACAGACCCGGCAGATTGTCCGCCTCATTATGGGCCGCAATCACTACGGAAAATCTCATCGAAACCCATCCCTGAGTACTTCTGGGTGAATACTACCAACGGCAGAACCGCCCCTGACCTGCCGCTGCTATTCTCGGTAAATCAGGCAATCTCCTCCCAGCGAATTCACACTTCCTAATCCGGAATTATGGCAGATGTCTGTCTCCACGACCACAGTAAACGCGAAAAACAAGCACAAAACCAATCCCGCCACAAGCCTCACCACACACAGCAACGCCCTCAACCACAACGGACGCTCACTAACCTATCCATCCCCCCCCAAAAAAACACTGATCAAAAGAACACTTAAAACGACGCCCAAAGTTGAATAATTGTCGATTTCCAACAGTACTTTGGCCACTGCTGCGTTCAGCATTGCGGTATCACCTCGCCTCAGCAAAACTCGTTTTTTGGGCGAATTGCCCTACGTAACGAGAGTCCGATACGCGTCATAGAACTGGTGTTCAGAAACCAGTGATCCCCTCTGGATCACTCCCTCTGCTAAAATCTGACCAAAAGAACACCACTCTCGCCTGCTGCTGCACCGTCAGCGTTGGTCAGAACAGGCTATTGCGTCAGCATTTCCAATTTTCCGAGGCTCGGGGAAGGGCGGTGACTTTGAGTTTCCACGGTTCTTGCTGTACAAAATAGGAAGTTCCACTACTTTCGCCCTCTGGATCCGCAGGAGAGTTTCATGTCTTCGGTCAAATCGACCGGCAGTTCGCGACTGCGAATGCCGCAGATCAAACTGACCAGATATGAGGTAGCGATCTCAGTCCTGCAGACTTCTGGTATGATAGCGGTATTGACGTTTGGCGTCATGCTGATGATCTGGCTGTCGAATCTTTTACCGGCACCAATATCGAAGAAAGTGGAATTGATGCCTGCAGGTGACGGTGGCTGGGAGGACGGCAGTGCCGACGCAACCCCGAACGTGGAGTCGCCGGAAGACGCGGTTCCCGACCCATCGATGGCAAATGAAGAAACGGACGTCACGCAGCTTGAGGAAGTGCTTGAGCAGGTGGTTGAGATTGCCGAAAACGCGGCCGTTATAGAGGCTCCGAACGAAAACAGGGATCGCAACACATCGGGCGTACCGGGCAGTGCTGACGGCACGGGTGGGCGACCGCTTGGCAGTGGCGGCCCCGGGCGTGGTGGTGCTAAGCGAGAGCAGGGCTGGATTGTGGAATTCGCGGACAAGGGTGACCTTGACAGCTACGCTGCCCAGCTCGATTTCTTCGGTATCGAACTGGGTCTGCTGTTGAAAGAGGATTCTCGCCTGATTTACCTCAGTAACGTCAGTCGTCCTGTGCCGACCAAACGCGAGGTGCGTACGGGAGACGCTGAGAAGCGATTGTTCCTGAAGTGGCAGGATGGCAGCCAGGACCGTATTAAGGCGGACATGGAGCTGTTTCAGCGGGCCAGCGAGGACGCGAGCAATGGTGTGATCCTGCATTTTTATCCGCCGGCGACAGAGCAGATGCTTGCTCAGCTCGAGGTATCGTACGGGAATCAGCAGCCTGCCGCGATTCGCCGCACGTATTTTCGAGTCCGCAAGACGGGTAGTGGTTATGAATTTGTTGTGGATCGTCAGGTTCTGAAATGATGGCAGCGCGGTCCTGAATGGGCACTGCCGGGGCGACTTCTTCAATCTGGGTTCAGCTATGACAAGTGTTTCTGAATTGGTGAGTTTGATCGGGATCCTTGCTCAGGATGCTGCGGCTGCTCCGGCTGCCGGACCGTCCACCTTCATGAAGGTCATTGAGAACTCGATCTGGGCGGGGATTGCAGCCTGTGCAGCAGGTGGTATGTACGCGGGAATCCTGCTGATGCGTCGGGTGAAGCAGAAGCAGTTTCCGGGTGCTGCATCAGAACAGGCTTTCCTGACAGAACTCAGCGAGTGCCTTGAGCGTCGGGATTTTGATGGAGCTATTCAGGTCTGTGACAATCCTGCGATCTGGAACAAAGCTCTTGCTCAGCTTGCTTCGCTGGCAATTCAGGCTCGCGAGCAACCTATGAAGAAAATTCGGCAGATGGTTGGCGAGCGATTTGAGCGAGATATTCTTGGAAACCTCGATCGTACGAACGCATGGGTGGGAACCAGCATCAAAACGGCTCCTCAGCTGGGCCTGCTTGGAACGGTACTTGGGATGATCAACGCATTTGCCAAGATTGCCGGTGCAGCTGCGACTGGTGTTGACCCCAAGGAACTTTCGGCGGACATCAGCTTTGCTCTCTGGACTACAGCCGCGGGAATGGCCATCTCAATTCCCCTGATCGTGCTGCAGGGCTCAGCGTCAAACGGGATTAAGAAGCTGCAGGAGAACATTGACGAAGGAACGGGCATTTTCCTCGACAGTCTCGCTGAGGCGAAGAGTCGCGCTGGCGTCTGACCCTGGAAGCATCTGACCATTCCATGTTTCACATCACTCCAGCCTGAGCAATGACAGAGCAGAACGATGGCAGCCGAAGAGGAAGATGATGCCCCCTATCAGAAGAAGCCTCGCCCCGCGGAGGACACTGAAATCGACATTACTCCAATGATCGATGTGACCTTCCAGTTATTGATCTTTTTCATGGTGACTTCCACGATGCAGGGGAATCCGCCGGCCATTGTTCCTCATTCGCTGTCCGGCGGTTCGACAGAACTTGCAAAAGTTGCCTTCAAGCTCGTTATCAAAGCGCCTGTCGAAAAAAACACAGATCCGGTGATGGAGATCGACAAGAAGCCGATCACGATGGAAGAGTTACGTGCCAGACTGAATGAGGAAGCGGGGGCACGTCCGAACGGGATCGATCTGATGATTATGGGCGACCGAGCTGTACCCAACAGATTCACCGGCGAAATTGAAACGATGATTTCGGAAATCCCGAACGTCGGCTTCCACTACGCGGTGCAGGATCGACGGGAATAGTCAGGTGACGACAGAGCAGCGACAGGAAGGCTGAAAGTCCGGATTGGTGAACGACAGTCAGAAGAGTACATCAGAGTACAATTGAAATCCCCGGTGCCATGAGCGATCTGACGGACAAAAAACTTGGTGAATTTCACCTGTTGCGGCCATTGGGCAGCGGCGGTATGGCCGAAGTCTACCTTGCAGAACAGACTTCCCTGCAACGCTATGTGGCCGTCAAGGTGATGAAACCGTCCCTGATGGCTCACTCGGGCCAGGACATGCTGTTAAGGTTCAAGCAGGAAGCCATGATGGCGGCCGGCCTGAATCACCCGAACATCGTGCAGGTTTACACGATCGGTGAAGAGCAGGGCCTGCACTACATCGCGCAGGAATTCGTTCAGGGCAGTGACCTTGCCACTCTTCTGCGGGAACGAGGCAAACTGGACCTCGCCTCGATCCTGCACGTGATGCGTCAGGTGGCCGGGGCTTTGAAGGCATCCGGGCGAGCCGGTATTGTGCATCGGGACATCAAGCCCGAGAACATCCTTGTGACGAAAAAAGGCGAGGTCAAAGTAGCAGACTTCGGCCTTGCACAGCTCGGCGAGAATACTCAGGGGAAAGATGGCGTGACGATGGGCACGCCACTCTACATGAGCCCGGAGCAGGTCGGTGGAAAGGAACTTGATCCGCGTTCCGACATCTACTCCTTTGGTGTCACGTGCTACCAGCTGCTGTCAGGTGAGCCGCCATTTCGTGGAGCAACGGCAATTCAGATCGCCATGCAGCACCTGAAGACTGCTCCTGCCCCCCTGCATGAAAAAAATCCCCAGCTGCCCAGAACGTTGTGTCGCCTGGTGCATCGCATGATGGCCAAGCGGCGCAGTCTGCGTTATCAGTCGGCAGAGGAAGTCTCGGAAGACATCAAAACGCTGATCGCTGCTCAGAAGCAGGGCAGGTCACTCGATCTGGTCAGATTGCCCAGACTTGAGGAACTCGAGCGTCTGGCCGAACAGGAACGTCAGCGGCATCTGCGAAATCAATCGTCGGAGCTGCCGGATAATGGAGAGGATGGTGGTGAACTGCCATTTGAGGCACCTGCTGCCGCGGCAGGAACGCCCCCTGAGCCTGCCGCTCGTGCAACGGATCGCCCTCGCAGGCCTGAACCGGCACCTGCACCATAACCGAATCGGACGACGACGACCCGCCTCCTCGCAGGGCTCGCCCTGACGACAGCGCCGCAATCGACCTGACTCCAGCCGTGGACGTCACATTTCAGCTGCTCATCTTCTTCATGGTGACGGCCTCATTCAGCATGCAGAAGGCCTTTGATGTGCCTCCTGCGAAGAATACAGACGGAGTTTCCACGGCCGTTGTCGTGCCTCAGGAATCGGAAACCTCGGCCGTGAAAGTTCAGGTCGATGCTGACAACACAATGTTCGTTGAAGAAACCAAAAAGGCTACGACCTTCCGAGAACTCCTGGAACTGCTGAAGCAGGAAAAAGGCTCCAGCAGCGATGTCACCGATGTGGATCTGGAACTGCATCCGGATTCCACCCATGAGGCTCGGGTGATCGTCATCGATGCAGCAACTCAGGCCGGATTTACTCGAGTCAGGAACAGAATCATCGAATGGTAGCGAATGCCCTGCCTGCAGCGGGGCCTGCTGATTCAGCTCAGCTTTCAAAACCATTCGGCAAACACGGGAAAACACAGACGGGACAAGACTGTGGCAGACAAACCTTCTGATAAATCGGATAAAGACCCGGAAAAAGACCGGCAGCAGATTGCTGAGCGTGCCGCGCAGCAGCTCAAACGTGGCCGACTGTCCGCCTTCTCTGATCGCCTGACCGGAGGGCCTGTCAGGAACGAAGATCAGAAGATTTCCCGGTCACCGGCCGTGCTGCTGCTGACTGGAACCACTGTCGTCTGTTTTCTGCTGGCCGGAATCTTCTGGTTCATCAACCAGAGCAATGTCGAAGAACGCCTGCTGAAGGAAGCCCAGGGCTTTCTGGAACAGCAGAAGTACCTCGACGCAGAAGCGCGTTTCATTCAGTTTATTGCTCAATACCCCAAAACTGACTCAACAGCTGCTGCTCGGATCGGCCTGCACAGAACTCGAGTGGAAAAGTACATCCGCACTGATACTCCCGATGTCATCAAAGGAATGGCGGAATTCCGTGAGCTGGAGTCAGAGTGTCGGGAACTGCCAGGTTTCAGCGAACTGCAGGATACGCTCAGGCGGTATACAGACCGTCTGTCGTATGCAGCGGCGATTGTGGCTGAATTGACACAGTCTGAAGAAGCGTTGACTGTCAGCCGCGAGGCCCTTGACCTGCTGAAACGCTACACACCTGACGGTGTTCCTCAGTCCCGTGAACAGTTCCTTGTTGATCGGCAGCGTATCGCCGAAGGCGCCATCGCTCGTAAACTCACGTTCCAGGCCACCACTGAGAAAATCGCAGCATTACTTGCTGCCGGCGACACCGCGTCCGCAATCGCGACTCGGGAAGAACTGATTCAGAGATTCCCGACTCTTGCTGAGGACAAGGATGTGCGGAAGATGCTGACCGACATCCTGACTCGCGAGAAGGAACTTGTGGTAAGGACAGATCTTGGACGCGATGCAGTCGCTGCCGACCCGGCCCGGGAGCAGCTGCCCGCTCTGACTCTCGCTCTTCGTACTCAGGCAGCTTCTGACCTGACATCGCAAAGTCGTTTTCTGGTGACATTCGGCAGAGATTCCTGCTGGTCCGTGGATGCTGACACCGGAGATCCTCGGTGGCGCCGCGTAGTCGGCTCGAACGCACCCTTCGCCCCCCTGCCCGTCGAAGGATCTCGCCAGGGTGTGCTGGTCTACAGCACTCAGTTCGAACAACTGCAGATGCTGGCTGAGGACACCGGTGAGGTTCTTTGGCGACAGACTCTCGAATCCCGGCCGTCCGCGCCGCCAATTGTCGCCGCAGGTACAGTTTTTATCACCACGGCAAACAACGAACTCTGGCAGGTTGCCGCTGACACCGGTCGGGCACTTGCCAAACTCAAATTCCCGCAGGCCATCACGGGGCCACCGGCTGTTTCACCTGATGGTCAGTTCATGATCATTCCGGGAAACCAGATCATGGTGTACACCGTTGCTCTGAATCCTTTCGGATGCCTTGCCGCCTCTCAGATCCCTCATGGCCCAGGCAGCATTCGCGTGCCCCTGGTTACCGCGGGAGAGTACTTCCTGATGTGTGACAATCAGAGCGCAGCCAAAGCTCGGGTTCAGGCGTTGCAGCTCGATGAACAGTCCGGACAACTGACGGCAGTCTCTGAGAATCTGGTTGATGGTCAGGTACAGGATCCATTGTTGCTGCGTGGCTACGAACTTTTTGTTCCATCCACCCCCCAGCGAGTCACGGCTTTTCGAGTCAGCGATGAACCTGGACAGCCTCCGTTGTCGCTGGTCGGATCAAATCAGCTGGAAGACGGTCTGCAGACAAGAATGTTCCTGATGGCCGGTCCCGGTGGACAGGTTTGGCTGGCCGGCAGAGATCTTCGCAAATTCCGCACTCTGGCGAACGCCGTGGAGCTGGATTCCGGACTGACCGCCGAAGGTATTCATACTCAGCCAATTCGTCTGCTGGAGGATTCCGCTTTCCTGACGACTCGTACGGCCGTGTCCGACTCGACATTTTTTACTCGTGCCGACCGCGAGCAGATGCAGGGGATCTGGCGCACGGCGATCGGATCCCGGATCGTCGCACTTGCTCCCTCAGCCGGTGGAGAATCGCTGCTGGCCATCACCGATTATGGTGAATCCTATCGCGCACCGTTTGCAGACATGCAGAAGCCGGGCTTCCTCGTGGAGTCGGTCAGCCGTTTTCGGCTGCCGGATAAACTGGCATCCACTATCGATGGACTGGTACTGAACGATGGTCGTCCCGCTGCCTGGGCCGGTCTTCCTGAGCCTTCCATGTGGACGTTCACAACGACGGGACAGCTGGAACAACGCTGGGTCCTTCCAGGTGCACCGCAGGTTCCTCCTGTGACAATTAACGCTGGTGCTGTCTTCGCTTTACCCGGTCGACTGCATATCACGGGACTCTCAGGTGGTCGCACAGCCGAGGATTATCTGTCAGCTCAGACTCAGGATAAGCAGCAGCCATGGAAGGCGCTGGTAGCCCTGTCTGGGACACAGATACTGGCAGTCACAGCTGCGAACGAGTTTGTTCGCGTGGAGTATCGTGATACGCCTCGACCGCAGCTTGCGGAATTGAGCGTGACAAAGTTTCCCCACACGATCGAAGTTTCTCCGACTGCCACAAACGGATATCTGTTTGCAGCCACGACGGACGGCAGGTTGCTGATGATGCAGGGTGGCAGCCTCGAAATCCTGGCAGAGGCTCCGCTGGGTGGTGCGCCATCGGCCACGCCACGATCTGCTGGCGACGTCGTGATTGTAGAAGTCGCCGGACAGGCGGCAAAGGTCTTTCGCATGCAGGGCGGGTTGATGCAGACGGCTGAACTTCCGCTGGATGGTTTTGCACTTGCAGGAAACCCACTGGTGGTTGATGACGGCCTGCTTGTGGCACGAACCGATGGCATGCTGGCAAAGCTTGACGCGGCCGGCGTTCCAACTGGTGTTTCCATGTCGCTCGGGCAGGCTGTGCAGTCCGGACCGGCACGATTTGGAAACCAGATCGTGATCACAGGCATGGATGGCAGCATTTACGCAGTTGATCCGGCACTCCGACGATAACAGCAGGCTTGTGTTCATGACACGCAGATTCCTCAGACTTCTGAATTCCCGAAACAGCATCGTCGCGTGGCTGCTGACTATCGCTGCAGCATTGCTGTTCGGACCGGACTTACGCGCCGACGAAAATGTTGCAAAAACAGAACTGCCAAAGCTTGCAGAAATGCCTTTGCCGACCGCTGAGGCTCTGTTGCGGGCGGACCTTGACGATAAGGAATTTGACTGGGTGGTCCTGAAGGCTGGAACTCCGGAAGACCGCCGAGTCGTAGTTGTGAATCCTCTCGATTCCCGGCCCGACATCCTGGGCAAGCAGGACGAGGAATATAAGAAACTGGAGGCATCTCGCCCGCAGAACGCTAAGGAACGCGAACAGCGGCTGAAGCGACTGAAAAGCCTGAAAAAGCTGATGTTTACGTTGCCCGGCGACCTGACGGAATACGCCGTGCCGGTGGAGCAGGTTGATCAGATCCTGTATTTCGAAGATCTGATGCTGCTGGTTGTGGATCAGTTGCTGGAAAAAGCAGACTACAGAACTTCTTATGAATTGCTGCTGCGTGTTGAAACCGAACTCCCTAAATGGGAGAAAGCTGTTCCTCGATTCGAGCGTTTGCTGTTGAATGAAGCCCGCACTCGCGCTGCAGCAGGCGAGATCTATGCGGCACTCGCACTGCTGGACCAGGTTTGGCAGCGCAATCCACAAAGTACTGAGTTGCCAATCCGCCTTGGTGAGTTGGTACGCCCCATGATCAATGAGGCTGTGGGAAAGGAAGACTATCGAAAAGCCCGCTATCTGATTGACCGTGTACGCAAACTCTTTCCACAGCATGAGGTTGCTGTCGCTGCTCAGTCAGAACTGGAAACCCTCAGCCAGAGTCTGCTGGACAAGGCTGCTGCCAGCAGTCAGCAGAAGCAGCATGCAGAAGCGGCCTCGCTGGCACGCCGCGCTCAAGCGGTCTGGCCCACAAAAGGAAATGGACGTGCTTCCTTTACGCAGTTGTTTGCCCGCCATCAGGTCCTGAGGGTTGGTATCAATGATCCGCAGGGGGCTTTCATCCACCCGGCTCCACTCGAAACAGCGGAACGCCTTGATGAGCTGGCACAGGTTAGTCTGTTTGAACCATCATCAGCAGATGAACTAACCTATTTCCGCTCGGGCTTCTTCGAAGTCTGGGACCCCACAGACCTCGGCCGTGAGGTCGTATTCACTCTCCGCGAAACCAAACCTGCATGGCAGACTCAACCACTGTTGACAGCCAATCAGGTAGCAGAAGCCATCGGACATCGAATTGATGCTCGCAGCCCGCTTTACAGCTCCCGTCTGGCGTCATTCGTGTCTGAAATTTCTGTCCGGTCTCCAACGCAGCTGCGAATCCGCTTTTCCCGTGTCCCACTCAGCATCGAATCTCTGCTGCGTTTTCCGGCCACCGAAACAGCACGTCCCGGCAGTGAGCCAGCAACTGCAACCCCGAGTAATACAGCGCCACGAATGATTGCAACACGCTTCGGCCGGCAGCCGGAGTCGGACAACAAGTCCTCGTGGCTGCGTGGGATTCCGGAGCCCGATGGGCTGGATGCCAGCAAGTACCACGTTGCAGAGATTCAGGAACAGAAATTTGACGACCGCAATCGCATGATTCAGGCATTCATACGAGGTGATCTGGACTATATTCCTCGGCTGTTGCCATGGGAAATTGACGCCTTCCTCGCTTCAGACTTTCAGGTGAAGAAATACGCACTGCCGATGACACATGTGCTTGTATTTAACCCACGATCAGAACGCATCACAAACGCTCAGACGCGCCGAGCCCTCTCATTTGCCATTAACCGAGAAGGTATTCTGCGATCGACTGTGCTGCGTGATGATTCCATGAAGCATGGACGACCGACCAGTGCCGCGTGGCATCTGCGAAGCTATGCAACCGAACCTCGCGAGCCGGCGCCACGATTCAACCTCAGACTGGCCTATGCACTGCGGTTCGCCGCCGAGCAGCAGCTGAGAATCGCTGAGCTCATGAAACTCACTGACGAAGCTCGGGAAAAAGCCCGAGTCGAGAAGATCAACTTCGACTCGGAACTGTTCCGCAAAAACACCAAAGTCGATTACATCAGGCTGCCTCGACTGCGATTTGTTGTTGAGCCCGGAGAAGTTCCAAAGGCTGTTGCTGAACGAATGGTCGCATACTGGAGTAAGATCGGATTTGAAATTGATGTCATTCAGGGGGATCAGCCAGGGAAGCCCCTCGCCGACACAGAGTGGGACTTCTGTTACCGTCAGGTAAGAATGGAAGAGCCTCTGCTCGAGCTCTGGCCCGTACTGGCAAACGATTCCACATTTGATATGTCGCGACTGGGGCTGTACCCGGACTGGATGCGACAGGAACTGGTGGGGCTGGACTACGCGTCCAGCTTCCTTGATGCACAGGAAAAGCTGTTCACAATCCATCGACACATCGCTGCTCAGGCCTTCCTGATTCCGCTGTGGGAGGTGGATGAATACGCGGTGATGCAAAAGAACGTTTCCGGGGTACCAACCGAACTGATGTCGGTCTACCACAACGCAGAGCGATGGATCATCAAGCCATGAACGTACCTGCTGTCAGTCTCACAATTCTGCTGGTACTTTCAGACGCCGTACTGTCAGTTTCGCGCGCTCAGGAAACGCCCGCAGCAGCCACTGCACCGAATGCTGCAACTGCACCTGCGCAGAATGGCACACCGGTGGCCCCCGCAGCAACTCAAACTGTGGAAACTTCGGGAAAGACTGCTGCCACGACAGATAAGACACCGTTGCAGCAGCGGCCATATCGCGTCACTGTTGAAATCGGTTTCAGTGGTGCCGAAGCCGGTGACCCACAGCTCAGATCGGAAGTCGTACGCCAGATTCGCGACGGATTCCAGCGGATGTATGGGGCCATGTGGAAGGCCGCTGTCACAGAATCAAACTGGTTTGTTCCCGGTACCGCCGAAGCTCTTGAACGACTTGAAGTGTCCCAGCTTGAAACTCGTTACAAAGAGAAAGACGCTGAAAAAGTGCTTCTGATCGCGGTGGAATGCCATCGCCACGGATTTGATGTCAGTTGTCGGGAGCATGATGTACGGATTCAGGAATTGACCCCACTGATTTCTCGAAGTGTGTTTACCGCGGATGCCGTGGCCCATGCCGCCTGCGAACTCGGGCGAGACAGCTTTCGCCCAATCCTGCTCTACACAGCCCAAACTCTCGATAAGACAGAACTCGAATTCATCGTTCAGGCAGGAATGATTACTCCGCCGGATCCCAGTGCCGCACAGTTGCGCGAAGGCGATGTACTGCGTACGTTCCTGCGGCAGATGGATCGTAAGAACCCTGATAAAGTGAAGCTGTTGCAACGACTGGACCTCTGCTACGTGCGTATTACTGCATTCAATCAGGTGCTTGGAACCGCTGGGCTGCCGATTGATGAGCAGGCGGTTCAGGCGGAAGGTGTCGAAAGTGCTCCATCACAGGGCTGGCAGGACTCATCGCGAGCGCGAGGGGTGCTGCTGTCCCATGGTCTGGTACCCTTCGGTACCAAGGGACGCAATCTGCAGCAGATCGGTGTGCGGCAAAGACCCATCGCCGACTCAAGCCGAGTGCGACTGGTGCTGCAGAATCGCCCCGACAGACCATTGATCTGCCTGCGAGTCGATCAGGTGGCAAAACTGCGACAAACCGACGCCAATGCAACTCCACCAGTGCGCATCCTCACTGATCGCCGCGGTGAATTGATCCTGAAGACTGACCCTCAAAACCCGACTTTCTGGCTCTATGCCTACAGCGGCAGCACTCTGCTGGCTCGTGTGCCCTACGCACCCGGACTGATCCCCATGGACACCGTAAAGCTGCCTGATGACTCGATACGACTCGGAGTGGAAGGCGACCTTTATCTGCTCCGCGACGAACTGGTCGACATGGCAGCTGAAAAAGCCGTACACATGAGCCTTGCGAAGAAAGCCTCGGAAGCAAAAAATGGAACAGGATTCCTCGAGGCTGTCGCTGCTATGAACGAGTTGCCGGGAAAGGAAACTTTCGGCCTGAAACTGAATGAAATTCGAGCACCGGCAGTCGATCGCGCCGTGCAGACAAAGAACTCGGCAGCCAAACGACGAATTGAATCGCTGATCGGGAAAATGTCGGAATCGCTCACTAAGTATTTCGCTCCCGAAAAACGCGTGGCGGAGGCTGATGAACTGGTGAAACTGAGAAAGGCGGCGGGATTGCCGGAAGAAGAACCGACCGGGGCCTCAGCCCCAACGCCTGTTCGCCCCCCCGGCAGCACCCCCTGAGTAGTGACGCATGCAGGTCCTCTACGAAGACAATCACCTGTATGTAGTGAACAAGCCCGCTGAACTGGCGACGATGGGGGCACTGCCAGGAGTACCAACGGCGCTTGCAGTTGCCAAAGCGGACATTGCTCGAAGGTATCAAAAACCCGGCGCTGTCTACCTGGGAGTTGTCAGCAGGCTGGATGCAGCTGTGTCGGGCGTACTGATCTTCGCTCGCACATCCAAAGCCGCCGCAAGACTCAGCGCACAGTTCCGAGAGCGAAGTACAGAAAAAACTTACCTCGCCTTGACCAGTCAAGCACCACCGGAAAAGTCATCTACCGTGCGGTGCTGGTTGAAAAGAGACGAACGCAGAAAACTAACCGTTGCCGCTTCACAGAAAGACTCTGACGCCCAATTCTGCAGTCTTCGTTACTTAACTATCGCAGAACGGGATGGAGTTCACCTGCTGCAGGTTTCACTTGAGACAGGACGCAAACACCAGATCAGAGCACAGTTCGCCGAGCTGAACATGCCGATCTTAGGCGATCGCCGATATGGCAGCAGTACGTTCTTTCCCGCTGGTATCGCACTTCACGCAGTCACTCTCAAAATTCAGCATCCTGTACTTCTATCCGAATGCAACTTCGTTGCTGAACTGCCAGCCTGCTGGCCACGATGGATTATCCCCATTGTGCAGTCAACATTTCAACCGGCTCTTCCGCGTCAACCAGGAAGTCCAGATTGAATTCAGCCGCGTTCAGGAACGGACGCAGTTTATCCAGAGCCTTCAGCTGCAGTTGACGGACCCGTTCCTTCGATACACCAAGATCAGCGGCGATCTCTCTCAGAGTGCGAGTATCGCCATTGCTGCCACCCAGACCGAAACGATGCATCAGGATTTGATACTCGCGAGGATCAAGCACCTCTGGAGCCTGACGCAGCAGTTCTTTGACAACGGCCTCGGGATCAGCACAGATCGGTTGCTCCATATACTCCTCCGGAACCTCGGTCAGAATCTCTGCCGACGTGACAGGAAACCGCTGCAGTCTTCGCTGGCGGACTTTCCACGCCCGGAAAAAGTGGCGTTGTATCGAATGAGTCGCGTAGGTGCTGAAGCGGAACTTACGGGAATAATCAAATCGGTCGATTGCTCCAAGCAGAATCATGCTGCCATCACTACTGAACTCTTCAACATCGTGCACGGATGTCGAAAACTTCCGAGCAATGGAGGCCACCAATCGCAGATTTGAACGCA
Source organism: uncultured Planctomycetaceae bacterium (assembly GCA_903858815.1). Taxonomy (GTDB): domain Bacteria; phylum Planctomycetota; class Planctomycetia; order Planctomycetales; family Planctomycetaceae; genus SXXK01. The sequence continues at coordinate 63,701 of CAIOKE010000133.1, forward strand.
CCAACTGACTGCGGATCTGCTCCGAAAGATCGAGCATGCCGCGAATCTGCCGCACCACTTCGGCGGTCGCATCATCCGGATTCAATCGACTTCGCAGGCAGTTCGCACGGAAACGCAGCAGATTCATGGCCCGAAACAATATCTGCTCCTGGGCAAAAGTCAGCAATGGGTCGCACGACATCAACATCAGACTGTTGTTCTCGCCGCCCGATGTAGTCGCAAGCCTCGCCGATTCTGTGGCCGAAGTCTTCAGAATGTTCAGCATCTGCTGTGCTGCCGTGATCGGCTCCTGGTTACCTTCAAGAACCTCAAATTCCGCTGCATAGATAAACCGGATCTCTGTTTTCAGCAGACTTTCTGCATCTTTACGAGTTGCCAGAGCGATGGCAGGGTCAGCGGCCTGCGACTTCTTCGCAGCGGCACTCGTTCGTGATCGGGATACTTGTCGTTTTGAGGAACAAACGCTCATCACACAGCTCCGTTTCAAATCGTTCATCAGCTGGCAGATCACCACCACGAAACGTCCACATCATACATAAACGTTCATTCGCTATCAACCGTGAACGATTCAGCCAATTAACAAATCGGCTCGAAAAAACGGAATAATTGGGATAAAAACGACTTTTTGCATTCAAAAAAACGATCACAGCACGAAAATACGTCCACATCACCCCCAAATAAACGTTCACAACAATCTCGCCAACCACGACCAGATGAACGTTTCCACACGACGGAACACAGACTGAAAAAGCCCCCAACCCATGAAGACAGTCACTCTCCACACCGTACCTGACGTTCGAATTCAGCCAATGAACGAAGCAAACGTTCATCGCAGCGGCAGCTTTGTGCTTTACTGGATGACGGCCTCCCGCAGGCTCAACTGCAATTTCGCACTCGATCGGGCCCTCGAACACTGCCGCTCGCTCGACCGCCCACTATTGATTTTCGAGCCACTGCGGTGTGACTATCGCTGGGCGAGTCGCCGACTGCACTCTTTTGTTATTCAGGGAATGCGTGATAACGCGGAAACCGCAGTACGTTTTGGCCATGCCTATGTGCCGTGGGTGCAGCGAGACGTTGGTGGTGGCAGCGGCTTGCTGCAGGATCTTGCTGCGAAAGCCTGCGTCATCGTGACAGATGATTATCCCTGCTTCTTCCTGCCTCAGATGGTCCGCGCAACAGCAAGACACCTGCCCGTACGACTGGAGGCCGTAGACTCCAACGGCCTGCTGCCCATGCGTTCCACGGACCAGATTTTCCCCACGGCCTATGCATTTCGCAGGTTCCTGCAGAAAAACCTGACACCACACCTCACCACCCATCCACACCCAGATCCGCTGTCAGACCCAAAGATTCCTCGGCTCACCGAATTGCCTGCGATTTTCAGCTATCGACCTGGTCTCTGCAGCAGCAGTGAACTGGAAAACCCGGGCCGTTGGCTGGACTCGATCCCAATTGACCAGGAAGTTCGGGAAACAAGTTCGGTTGGGGGGGCAAACACAGCCCGGCAGTGCTTGACTCAGTTTCTCAGCCACCGACTGGCCAGATACGGCGAAGAGCGAAATGAACCGGACGCGGATGCTGCCAGCGGACTTTCGCCCTGGCTGCATTTCGGGCATATCTCTGTGCACGAGATCTTCAGCCGTCTGACGGAACGCGAAAAATGGTCGATCACTCAACTGGGAGACCCCCGCCAGACACGCGGCAGTCGCAGTGGCTGGTGGGGCATGTCAGATTCCACAGAATCGTTCCTGGACGAACTGGTGACGTGGCGCGAACTGGGCTTCAATATGTGCTGGCAGGACCGTCGTTATGACCGTTGGGACTCGCTTCCAGAGTGGGCCCGTAAAACACTGAATGAACACTCCGCTGACCGGCGCCCGGAAATTTATTCCCACGAACAACTCGAGTCCGCAGCCACTCGTGACCGCATCTGGAACGCAGCCCAGCGACAGTTGCTGCGGGAAGGACGAATGCAGAACTATCTCCGGATGCTGTGGGGTAAGAAAGTCCTTGAATGGTCGCCTCAGCCACAACAGGCACTTGCTTCGTTGATTGAACTCAACAACAAGTACGCGCTCGATGGGCGAGACCCCAACTCTTACTCGGGTATCTTCTGGGTCTTCGGGCGCTACGACCGAGCATGGGGGCCGGAACGCCCAATCTTCGGGAAAATCCGCTATATGACCTCTGACAGCACCGCCAAAAAACTGGATCTCAAACGCTACCTCCAGACATACGGACGCTGACATCGGCGGAATCTGCCGCAACCACACCGCCCACGATCGGCAATTCCGATTCCCGGACTGATCTTGAGTGGAGTTTCAGTAATCCTTGCCTGCAGGGCAGAATCTGAAGCTGCAGCTACCGACTTTGCCGATATTTACTCATGGCTGCTCTCTGCAGACCGATTTTTCACGGACCATCCCGAATGCGAGCGTACTGTGCGAGACTTCAGCGCCCTGTTGCCGCCACACACTGTGGCCTGCCTGAAACTGGCCAATGACGGACGCCGGTTTCCGTTTCGTCCGCTGACCTCCGGACACTGCCTCATCGGCAGCGGAGCCGCCTGCGATCTGCGACTCGGTGAATCCGGCATCCCTTCGCTGCACTCTTCAATAGAGCTCGCAGGCGGCGCAGCTCGCGTCACACTGCTGGCATCAACACCCGCACTCTGCATCAACGGACAGGCGGTCAGCCATGCCGACCTGCATGATGGAGACCTCCTCGAAATTGGCGATTTCCGAGCCGTTTTTCATTTTTGTACGCCAGCGCAGCAGCCTGATTCACAGTCCAACTCAAAGACACAGGACTCTGCTGTTCAGGAAAGACTGCTCGAATTGGCTGCGACCGCACGGTCAGCTGCTCAGGAATCCGAACCATTTGTTCCCGAACTGCCGGTTAGCCCTGCATCGCGGCAGGAGCTCGAAGATCCGGATGCAGACGACCTGATCCTCAGACTGGACCTCCTTGATCGTCGGGTTGAGGATTCGGCGAAGGTACTGAAAGAACTGGTCCGGCAGCAGCGGATTGTTGCGGACGTCCTGCAGAGGATGGCCGTTCAGCTTGAACAACTGGCGACGGGAACCTATCCCGTCACACCAGCGCGCAGAGCCAGTGCCTGAGACGATGGTGCCGCATGGCAGGATCCGGGAGCCACACATCTGCACAAAGAAACACCGCACAAAAACTGTACAGACCTATCGGTCCGGAATTCCGGGAATCAGGGTTTAGGTAATCCACAGTTGTGCTGGCTGCATGGTCGATTGACAGTCCGAGCTTCCAATGCCATATATGCATTTGTTGGAGGCATTCGGCGCGGTTTGCGGTTGATTTTCCCGCAGTTTCGTCGAAGAGTTCTGTGACCCCCGAGGTGTTTGCGATCGCCGGTTATTTTCTGGCAACAGCAGCGGCTCGGGGAACTGGGGATCTAAACTGGTGATCGGGATGTTTCGGTACGAAAGAGAGAGGGCGATGAAGAACGTTTTGAAGTTTGTGGCGGTGGCCGCGGTTGCTGCCGGGCTGTTCGTTTCCAATGGATCTCAGGCTGTCGCTCGTCCGAAGTACAAGGACGTCATGAGCGCCAACTATGCTGAACTTGCCAAGAAGCATGGCACTGACGGCAAACTGACCTGTGCTGTTTGCCACCCGGATAAGGACAAGAAGATCCGCAATAATTACGGTGCTGAGTTCGGTAAGGCTCTGACGAAGAAGAATGAATCTGACGAAGCGAAGATCAAGGAAGCTCTGACGAAGGCAGAAGCTGGCAAGAGCGCAACGGAAGGCAAGACCTTCGGCGACCTGATCAAGGCCAACGAACTGCCGGGAACAGCTGAAGCTGCTAAGTGATTCCGTTGGTTTCGTGTTTTTCAGCGATAAAGTTGGGGGGCTGACTTTGGTCAGCCCCCTTTCTCATCCAGGAATTGCCAAAAAACCGCGTTTTGCACAACTTTTATCGATTGAACGACGATACCGGCCGTGATAATCTGCTCGGTCCGGGGTATGCCTTCCAAGCCAGCTTTCCGAAGCTGTTCTGCCCGGCAGGCCGTTTTTGCCCATTTTGTGACTCTTTTTTGCGGCAGCGAACAGGTTCTGATTGTGTTCCAATCCGACCCTTCGCGGGAAATCTCGAACAATCATGAGCACTCTGAAAAAGAACAAGCGAATCAAGCGGGCCTCCCTCGTAGAGCTTTACGGCGACCTGAAGCCGGGGCGTGGCAACAAGAAGACGGAACGTGGCAAAGCCAAATACCTCGGTGGTAACGGCCGTAAGACAACCGGTATTTCCAAGCGGGTTTACCGTCGCAATCTGAAGCGCATTCAGGTCGTAGAGAATGGTGCTGTCGTTTCACGTCGTGTGCCAGTTCGGCTCATCCGCTCGGGGGCTATCACCAAGCCACTGGCTCAGGACCCGTTTGCACTTCCGGAAAACAACTGATTCCCCGAAATCCGTGTCCGTGCATCACTCCGTGATATCAAACCCGCGACCTGTCGTCGCGGGTTTTTTCATGGCTGACACAAAATCAGCGTTTCAGCAAATCGCATAGACTGGAAGGGGCCATCAGGTTGATCTGGCGCCCATTCAACCTAGGATGACAATGCATTCGATTGCGTGCATCGCCGACTGTGGCGGACAGTCTGCCACAATCCCAGCCTCGACTCTTCAGTACCCCTTGACCTTCTCTCTCAGACTCACTTGAACATGCCTACTGCAGAGCAACTTCAACTGCTTGTTTCCAATGTCGTTGAACCGCTGACCCAGCGTCCACTCGGCGAACTGCGGATGGTTCGCGATGCCTTTGTGAACGGCACGGATGCCCGTATCCGCCTGGAACTACCGACACCAGCGTGGCCCAACGCGAAGACTCTGGAAGAACTGGTTCGCCAGCGAATCCGTTTCGCCGCTCCTGAACTCCAGGTTCGCATCGAAGTACATTCCACGGTGCGGGGCAAAGATACGGGTGGGCGAATCGGGCTGAACGTCCACAATGTCATTGCTGTCGGCAGTGGCAAGGGTGGGGTTGGCAAAAGCACCGTGGCCGCTGCACTTGCCTGTGGCCTGCATTCATTCGGCTGTCGTGTGGGACTGATGGATGCCGATGTTTACGGCCCCAGTATTCCTCACATGATGAATGCTGATGGAAGACCGGCAGCCAGCGAAGTTACGGACAGTGAAGGCAACCGCATGATGCGGATGGAGCCAGTGGATGCCGACGGAGTGAAACTGATGTCGATGGGGTTCTTCATCGAGCAGGGGCAGTCGGTGGTCTGGCGCGGTCCAATGCTGCACAAAGCGCTGACGCAGTTCCTGAAGGACACTGACTGGGGTGAACTGGACTATCTGATTATTGACCTGCCACCTGGCACCGGAGACGTAGCGCTGACACTGGCTCAGCAGGTGGGGTTGGCTGGTGCCGTTGTTGTCTGCACTCCACAGCAGGTCGCTCTGCTGGATGCCATCAAAGCGGTGGACATGTACCAGAAGGTCAGCGTGCCGATTCTTGGATTCATTGAAAACATGACGGGCGAGATTTTTGGACGCGGTGGTGTCCAGAAAGTAGCGGCCGAAATGAAGATTCCGTTCCTCGGTGAGATTCCTCTGAAGGCCTGCATCCGGGAATATGCAGACAAACGCCAACTCATGCAGATGCTGCTGGAAGACAATCCTGCAAGAGAGGATCTCCGTACCGTCTGCCAGAACGTCGCTGTCCAGATCTTCAAAGAACTCATTCGATCTCCTGCCGGCCCCGTTCTTGAAATTCTCTGAGGCGTACCGTCGCGGACCGTACGATCGGAACAGAAGGGAATGCCATGGGACTGTCGCTCGAGGAGATCTTTGAAGAGTTTGCAGATCTGGACCGTGAGGACCAGTCGAAGTATCTGCTGGAACTGGGCGACGGGTTGCCGGATTTTCCGTCCGCTCTGCGTACTGACTCCAACCGCGTGTATGGTTGTCAGAGTCAGGTCTGGCTGTCGGCTGACGTTGCCGGCTCGGGCGAAACTGCCCGGTTGAGAATCCTTGCAGACAGCGATTCGAATATCGTCCGCGGCCTGATTGCTATTCTGCAGTCGGCCTATGATGGGCTGACTGCAGCGGAAATCCTGACTTTCGACATTCAGGCTGTCTTTCGACAGCTCAACCTGCAGCAGCACATCTCGCCACAGCGAAGAAACGGTCTGCGCGGGATGGTCGAGCGGATTCAGTCAATCGCCGGTCGGCATGCGGTCATCGCCTCTGCTCTGGCCGCCGAAAACGTCAGTCAGTCTGCCCCCCTGCCAATCTGCCCGGCTCCCCGATTTGATGCACTCCACGTCCGCCGACAATTCCCGGTGCTGAACAGGCCACTGGGAGATGGACTGTTCCCGGTCTATCTCGACAGCGGTGCATCCGCCCAAAAACCTGCCTGCGTTATCGCAAAGGAGCGGGAAGTCGAAGAGCAGTACTACGCTAATGCTCATCGTGGTACGTATCAGTTCGGAGTTCGGATCGACGAAGAATTCGAGTCTGCCAGACAACTGATCGCAGATTTTATCGGCGCTCAGTCGGCCCATGAAATCGTCTTTACCGCCGGAACAACTGTCGGACTCAACATGATTGCATCCGGCTGGGCTGCTCCGCGTCTTCAGCCCGGCGACGAGATCCTGACTACGGTGATGGAGCATCACGCAAACTTTGTCCCGTGGCAGCAGGTCGCGATTCGGACTGGGGCCCAACTGAAGCTTATGCCTCTGACACCCGATGGCAGGCTGGATGCAACTGCATTTGATACCGCATTCACAGAACGCACAAAGGTGGTGGCCGTCACAGCGATGTCCAATATGCTCGGCACCATCAATCCCATCCGAGAAATTGCTCGTCGCTGTCGTCGCGTCGGAGCCTGCCTCGTCGTCGACGGTGCTCAGAGTGTTCCCCATTTTCCAACCAGCGTAGCGGCTGACGATATCGACTTCCTGGTCTTCAGCGGTCATAAGACCTACGGCCCAACAGGCGTAGGTGTGCTGTACGGACGTCGGTCACGGCTGGAAGAAATGGAGCCCGTGATCTTTGGCGGACACATGATTTCTGAGGTGACTATCGATCGCTCCGTATGGTCCAGCCCTCCGGCAAAGTTTGAAGCAGGCACGATGCCGATCGTGCAGGTCATCGGCCTGGGAGCAGCAATTCGCTGGCTTCAGCAGATTGGGCTTGCAGCAGTGCACCAGCACGAGGAAGAGCTCACGCGACAGCTTTACGCGGGTCTTCGCGAAATACCCGACCTGCAGATCTTTGGCCCGGCACCTGAACACCGGGGGGGCATCATCAGTTTCCGTATGGCCGGAATCCATCCTGAAGATCTGGCGGCGATACTTGATGTCCATGGCGTGTTCACTCGACACGGACATCACTGTACGATGCCACTTCATAACTATCTGAACATTTCCGGCTCAACGCGAGTCAGTTTCGGCGCCTACAACACCAGTGAAGATGTGCAGGCGTTTCTCCGCGCGCTTCACAAAGCTCGACAACAGCTGCTGCCTTAAAACTGACTGCGTTCCCCCATCACAGAACAATCGGGCAGTTGCTCGCTGCCCGATTCAGGTGCTGGTCTACTCGCTGTCAGACTCCCGGAACTTCAAAGCCACTGCGATAGGACTTCGTCAGCAGTCGATCGGCAGCCGGCACATTTGTCCGGAAACTCTCGGCATTCCACTCGATCGTCATGCCCGGCAGACGAGCCGCCACATTTCCCAGTTGAACGGTTTCAGTCAGGGGACCCGCATAATCAAACCCGTCCGTTGTTTTCTGTCCGGCAAGTACGGCATCCACCCATGCGTGCCAGTGGCTGGCACCAGCAACTTCAGGCAGTTTGTAATCTGCAAACCTGTCCGCGGGATACAGCTGTGGCATGCCGACATGCGGAAGAACCATGGTTCCCCCCTCGCCGATAAACAGCGAACCAGCCGCCGGAAGCTGCCTTTCGGTCGGCATTCCTGCAAGCTCTGCGGGTGGTTTCAGACCACCATCACGCCAAACCACTTCAATTGGTCCCGTTGTGTACTTTGTTCCCCGAAACTTCCACGTAACGGTCTCCGGACCTGGCCAGACCTCAGTAGTCGTCCCCGAGTTTTCCGCATGAATACTGATGGGATGGCGAATACCAAGGGCTGTGAACACCGGATCCAGAATATGACAGCCAAAATCACCAAGTGCGCCTGAACCAAAATCCTGCCAGTCACGCCACTTGAATGGATGGTAGACGTCTGCGGCAAAAGGACGTTCCTGTGCTGCCCCCAGCCAGAGATCCCAGTTCACACTGGCCGGAACTTCTGCAGTGGCCGGCCGATCTGTCCGCTGGCAGTACTGCCGTCCCTGCACCCCTACCCATGAATGCACCGCCTGCACTTTTCCAATCGCACCATCCTGAATCAGACGGACTCCCAGACGGTACTCTTTCGCAGAATGAATCTGATTCCCCATCTGAGTAATCACGCCGACTTTCGCCGCCATCTGGTTCAGCTGACGAGCCTCCCAAACGGTGTGCGTCAGAGGCTTCTGGCAGTAAACATGCTTCCCCATCTTCATCGCTGCCATTGCCACGGGAGCATGCATGTGATCTGGAGTCGAAACAATCACTGCATCGAACCCGGTGCCAAGCTGTTCAAACATTTCACGATAATCAGCCCAGTGCTTCACTCCCGGATACGCGGCATCCGCCTTATCAAAACGCGAAGAATCAATGTCACAGAAGCCTGCAAAATGCACGCCAGCGTGAGTCCCGATATTGTTCAGGTCCGACCAGCCCATACCGTTCACGCCAACTGCCGCAACATTCAGCTGCCTGCGGCGAGTGGCAGCCCGCAGCACCCCCGGTGCCCCAAGCAGACCGGAAAGAGCCACAGACTGCTTCAGAAACTGACGGCGACCGGAGGACTGAGAATTGCGAGACATCGATACGACTCCGTGGCAGGATGCAGCCAACAGTAAGTGACTGCGGCGAGCAGAAAACACAGACGCGTCCCTAGTCTTTCCGGAATGACAGCAAAACACAAGCGCAGACCGCGATTAACGACATCTCCTGGTGTGAACAGACCATCTCCAAAAGTGGCTCATTGTGGGTGGCGAATTGCCCACGCCTGCTGATACCATACTGGCTTGTTGACCTCTCCCGCTCCGCCGTCAATGTCCCCCCCCCAGTCCCGGTCACCCTCAGGCAGAATCTGTCATGCTGGCTCATCAAAATCGAATCCGCTCGCATGTCCACATCGGTGTCACACACTACCTGTTGGGACTTCTCTGCGCCATGGCATCTGTTTCCACCTGCGCTGCAAATCCCCCGGACACCATCCAGTTCAACCGCGATATTCGCCCCATACTGGCTGCCAACTGCCTTGAATGTCACGGCTTCGATGCTCGTACCAGAAAAGCGGATCTGCGACTTGATACCCCTGAAGGAGCCCGGACCGAACACGACGGACGCGCTGCAGTTCGCGCCGGCCAACCGGAATCCAGTGAACTCATCTCGCGAATTGAATCGGCGGATCCCGAACTGCAGATGCCCCCGCCGGAAACCGGAAAACTGCTCACCACTCAACAAAAACTGCTGCTGCGACGCTGGATTCAGGAAGGTGCTGTCTGGCAGAAGCACTGGTCATTTGAAGCCCCGGTACAGTCTCCGCTGCCAAACGTATCTCAACCTGACTGGGTCCGCCAGCCCTTTGACACATTCATTCTGCATCGCCTTGATCAGGCTGGTCTGCAGCCGCAACCTGAAGCTGATCGCAGCACTCTGATTCGCCGAGTCTCATTCATCCTGACTGGACTTCCGCCTGCTGTTGCGGAACTCGACCAGTATCTTGCTGATCAGTCTCCGGACGCCTACGAACAGATGGTTGAACGCTGCCTGCAGTCTCCCCGATACGGCGAAGAGCAGGCTCGGCACTGGCTGGATGTCGCTCGCTACGCCGATACCCACGGACTGCATCTTGATAACGAACGCGAAATGTGGGCATGGCGTGACTGGGTCATCAGTGCTTTCAATCAGAATCTTCCATTTGACCAGTTCACCACGTGGCAGCTTGCCGGAGATCTGTTGCCCAACCCAACGCTCGAACAGAAAGTCGCTACGGGGTTCAATCGCTGTAATGTGACGACCAGTGAGGGCGGAGCCATCAACGAGGAATGGCTGTACCGTTACGCCGTCGATCGCACCAGCACAACCATGCAGACGTGGATGGGCCTGACAGCCGGTTGTGCGGTCTGTCATGACCACAAATATGACCCTATCACCTCGCGCGACTTCTATTCCATGTACGCCTTCTTCTATTCGGCGGCAGACCCGGGGATGGACGGCAACATCAGTCGGACTCAGCCGTTCCTGAAAGTTGCGACACCGGACCAGCAGAGGCTGCTCGATGCTGCGCTGGCACAACTGAAGGACGCCGATGCAGCCCTCGAACAGTCACTGGACGCAGCGGAAGCAGCCGGCATGCTGACTGACGAACCGGCAGACCCGCAGGCAGAACGGTTTATCAGTGATCTGATTCTCGACGATGTCCTGCCACCCGGTTCACGAACTCGCAACACGTCCCGCAATGATCCGGTCTGGGTCCGTTCAGCACGCTCCGGCGAACAGACGGACGCGAGGTCACTCGAACTGGCGTATGGAGCCGGCTACGATCTGACAATCGATCTCACCCTGATTCCAGTTCCTGTCCCTGCTGCTGGTACGCTGTCTGTGGATATCAGGATAGACCCCCATCATCCACCTCGCAGCGTGCGAGTTCAGTACGACGATGGACGGCCTCATCGGTTTGTCTGGACTGATACTGAAGATGCAGCAGGTGGCAAGCGCGAGGGTCGCCTGCCCAGCCCTGGAGTCTGGCACACTCTTGACATACCTCTCGCCAAAACCGGTTCAGCCGCAGGCTCCCGGATTAAAAGCCTTGTTCTCAGCCAGGACGGCGGTCGAGTATTCGTTGACAGCGTCAGAATCTCCGGGCAACTGCCGGCTGGTCGCGACCCCCGCGCCTCGTTCACAGCATGGTGGCAGATGTCGAAGGGTACAAATCCCGACGGGATTTCCCCTGAACTTCAGAAACTGCTGAATGTCGGCCCTTCAGAAACTGCCGACGCTGCTCAGGTTAAGCAGCTGAAGCAATTCTGGAGACGAGTGGTGCAGCGATCCTCAGATTCGCCAGTCGCAGCGCTGCGACAGGTCCAGTGGCAAGCCCACGTTCACCATGCCGCACTGCTTGATGAAGTGCCCGGAACGTTTATGTTCACGGATCTGCCAAATCCTCGCGATGCCTTCGTGATGGAACGGGGGCAGTACGATAAGCCGGGGGCAAAAGTCGAACCCGGGGTACCGGCTGAATTCCCGCCCCTTCGCAGTGATTCCGGAGCAGTGCTGCAGGAACGTCGAGCCAACCGCCTTGACCTCGCACGATGGTTCACAGCTGCCGAAAACCCTCTGACAGCTCGAGTGACAGTGAATCGTATCTGGCAACAGGTGTTTGGTACCGGCCTTGTCCGAACCAGCGATGATTTCGGTACTCGCGGCGATCCGCCAAGCCACCCCGAGCTGCTGGACTGGCTGGCGGTCGAGTTTCGTAATTCCGGCTGGGATCAGAAGCAGCTCTATCGTATGCTGCTGTCTTCAGCAACTTTTCGACAGCAGTCAACGGCGACTGAGCTGGCTTTGCAGCGGGATTTCGATAATCGGTTGCTGTCGCGAGGCAGCAGATTTCGCCTCGACGCTGAACAGCTCCGAGACAATGTACTGTTCGTCAGCGGACTTCTGAATCCTGCCATGGGCGGGCGGGGAGTCATGCCGTATCAACCTCCGGATATCTGGGAACCGGTAGGCTACGAAAACAGCAATACCCGGTTCTATCTGCAGGAGCATGGCAGTGCCCTGTATCGCAGAAGTATTTACTGCTTCGTCAAACGTACGGCTCCGCCCCCGTTTATGACAAATTTTGATGCTCCCAATCGCGAACAGTTCTGCAGTCGTCGCGAACGCAGCAATACACCATTACAGGCGTTACAGCTGATGAATGATATACAGCACTTTGAAGCTGCTCGTGTGCTCGCTCAGCGACTGCTGGAAGCACCGGGTGACGATAACGCCCGGATCACGCTGCTGCTGCGAATCGTGCTTGCCCGCAGCCCGGCAGCAGACGAACTGCACATTCTGAAAAAAGCTCTCGAAGCCCAGCGTCAACACTTCACTGCTCATCCGGAAAATGCGACTCGTGTCATCCGGAACGGTGAGGCTCCCGTTGCGGACAACCGGCCCCACGCGGAATTGGCCGCATGGACCATGCTCTCCAGTCTCGTTCTGAATCTTGATGAAACCGTCTGTCGTAACTGACTCAGAAAGTTCCTGTATGTTCCGTCGCAGTTTGCTGCTGACTGGCCTTCTGGCCTGCATCGCCACTTCTCAGAACTGTCCAGCCCAGACGCCCGAGGACAAAACAACCGATCGACGTCCGAATATTGTCTTTATCTTCTGCGACGACCTCACGTGCCAGGCAATCAGTGCCTACGGGGAAAATCGACATCTGCTGGAAACGCCGAATATTGATCGGCTTGCTGCTCAGGGGGCCCGCTTCGATCGCTGCCTCGTCACAAACTCCATCTGTGGCCCCAGTCGAGCGACCATCCTGACCGGAAAATACTCTCACAGAAACGGCTTCTACAACAACAGCAACTGCACCTTCGACGGTTCACAGACAACCTTTCCAAAACTTCTGCGGGCTGCCGGCTATCAAACCGCTATGATTGGTAAATGGCACCTTGTTTCTGACCCAACCGGCTTTGACTACTGGCACATCCTGCCGGGACAGGGCCTGTACTATAATCCACCGATGATTCGCAATGGCGAAAAAGTCAAACTGGAAGGCTACACAACCGATCTGGTTTCTGATTTGTCCATTGACTGGCTGAAACAGCGAGATCGTTCGAAACCCTTCCTTTTGATGAGTCAGCACAAGGCCCCGCACCGCGAATGGGCACCTGCACTGCGGCATCTTGGCTGGGATAATGATCGCGTTTATCCCGAACCTCCCACACTGTTCGATGATTTCGCCGGACGCAGTCGCGCCGTAGCAGATCACGATATGGGCATCGACAGAACTTTTACGGACCTCGATGCCAAGCTGCGCCCCGCCCCCAACATGACTGAACAGCAGTTGCAGCAGTGGAACGCCTACTACGAACCTCGCAATCAAAAATTCCGCACTGCCAACCCACAGGGCCGGGACCTCGTCCGCTGGAGATACAATCGCTATATGCACGACTATCTCGCCTGCGTCAAAGCTGTTGATGAAAACGTGGGACGACTGATGCAGGCACTTGAGGAGGATGGTTCCGCCAGCAACACTCTGGTGGTGTTCTCCAGTGATCAGGGATTCTTCCTTGGTGAACACGGATGGTTCGACAAACGCTGGATCTTTGAAGAATCACTGCGGACGCCACTGATGGTTCGCTGGCCCGGAGTCGTCAAGCCGGGAACAGTACAGAAGGAAATCGTCTCCCTCGTGGACTTTGCCCAGACTTTTCTTCAGGTTGCCGGCATCGAACAGCCAGCCGATATGCAGGGCCGAAGTCTTCTGCCGATTCTGCAGGGGCATACGCCCGCAGACTGGCGTACCAGTCTGTATTACCACTATTACGAGTTTCCTGTTCCACATCGGGTTCGCCCGCACACAGGTGTGATCACTGATCGCTACAAACTGGTGCACTACTACAAACCGGACATCGATGAGTGGGAGTTGCTGGATCGCCAGACAAACCCGGAAGAAACCCGGAACTACTATAACGATCCGGCCTACGCCGATGTTGTGAAGGAACTGCAGGCCGAACTGCAGCGACTGAGAGAGCAGGTTGGCGACACGGCAGAAACACCTCGATCCGCCTATGGCAATCAGCCTTTTGAAGGGGAGCCAGTGAAGGACGGCAAGAAGCCGAACTCTGAAAAGAAACGCGCCAAACAAAACTAAGTTTCGTTTGAGATTTCGCATGTCAGTATACATCCGCTGCATCCTGCTCCTGCTGACACTGCCTGTGCATTCAGCAGCACAGACAACCACTACCGATTTTGAGCGGGAGGTGGCCCCAATACTTCTGAATCGCTGCATTGAATGTCACCAGTCTGCAAACCCAGCTGGTGGACTTTCACTGCAGACAGCGACAGCACAGCAACAGGGCGGTGACAGTGGGCCTGCCGTCAGGCCAGGTGATGCTGACGGCAGCTTGCTGATCAGTCGTGTGCTGGCAGGGGAAATGCCGCCACCAGCGAACGGGCACGAACGTGCTCTGCCGCCCGCAGAGGCCGAAACTCTGCGTCGCTGGGTGACTGAAGGCGCGAAATTCCCAGCGGGTCGAGTCCTTGATCTGTTTGAAAAAACTTCGGCCTTCCGTGGTGGTCGGGACTGGTGGTCCTTTCAGCCCCTCAGCACCACTGCACCTCCGGAACCAGTATCCATCCCATGGGCAACATGGAGGCAGCATCCCATCGATCGATTCCTTGCCGCAGGCCTGCAGCGCAGCCAGTTGTCTCCCGCTCCACCAGCGACACCTCGTGAATTGACCCGTCGACTGTACTGGGATTTGACCGGGTTACCTCCACAGTCCTCCGATACAGAGCTCGCCATCAGTATGGAGCAGGCAGGTGCACGAACGCTGACAGCGCCCCAGTATCAACAGCTGGTGGATCGCCTGCTGGCGTCATCAGCCTACGGCGAGCGCTGGGCCCGACACTGGCTGGATGTTGTCCGGTATGCAGACACCAGCGGATATGAACGTGATCAGCCCAAGCCATTTGCGTGGAAGTACCGGGACTGGGTCGTGCAGGCACTCAACGCCGACCTGCCGTGGGACCAGTTTGTCCGCCTGCAGCTGGCCGGCGATGAAGTTCCCGATCGCAGCGAGCAGACGGTCATTGCCACAGGCTTTCTGCGACTGGGAACATGGAACGATGAGCCAAACGATCCGGAAGATTATGTCTATGAACGCCTCGAAGACCTCGTGCATACGACGGCCTCAGCGTTTCTTGGTCTGACAGTCAAATGCGCTCGCTGTCATGACCACAAATTTGATCCAATCCCGCAGGCGGATTACTACCAGTTTGCCGCTGCATTCTGGCCGGGACCGCTGAGACCCGGCAACCGTACTCTCCTCGGCGGCCCTGACGCCACGGCTCTGGGATTCACTGACGTACTTGGCTGGACTGACATGACACGGCAGCCCGAGCCCCTGCAGATTCTGAAAAATGGAGAACGAGACAAGCCACTCCGGTCAGTTTCAGCCGGCCCGCTCAGCTGCCTGCCACAGGCGGGACAGAATCCTTTTGTCATCGCGCACACGGCATCGACCACACAACTCAGACTGCAGCTGGCTGACTGGATCGCCAGCCCGCAGAACTCGCTGGCTGCCCGCGTCATCGTCAATCGCATCTGGATGCATCATTTCGGAGAAGGTCTGGTTCGCAGTACCAGTAACTTCGGATTCACAGGAGAGCGTCCCAGTCATCCGGAACTGCTTGACTGGCTGGCCGGTGAACTGCTCCGCAGTGGTGGTAGCCTGAAGCATATCCACCGCCTGATTCTTACATCGGAGGCGTGGCAGCAGTCCGTTCAGCATCCGGATGAATCCCGGTACAACGATATTGATGCCGACAATCGCTGGTTGTGGCGCGGCAATCGCAGACGCCAGGACGCTGAATCACTGCGTGATGCAGTTCTTGCAGCGTCCGGTGAACTGGACCTGAAAACGGGTGGTCCGGGATTTGTTCCCACACTCAGTTCAGATGCCCTGGAAGGCCTGTCCAGAAAAGATGCGGCGTGGACAGCATCACCGGCCGACGAACAGCGACGTCGCAGCCTCTATATGTATCTGCAGCGCAGTCTGCAGCCACCGATGATGACCACTTTTGACCAGTGTGACACCACGATTTCCTGTGGTCGTCGGGATGTCTCCATCGTCGCCCCTCAGGCGCTGACACTGATGAATAATCAGTTCCTTCACGAGCGCGCTCAGGCTCTGGCAAAGACAACGATTTCCACCTCCGATCCTGCCGCTCGCGTCCTTAATGTGTGGAAGGCCATCCTGCATCGAGAACCCTCAGCCGATGAGCTTGCTGAAAGCCTCAGCCATCTTCGGAAGCAGCAACAGCAACTCGCACACTCCCTGCAGCAGCTGACACTGCAGCACAGGCACGGTCCCAGCCTGAACGCGGTCAGTCCAGGTGTGGCCGCCGCCTGCCAGCAGATTGCTGCTCCTGCCGACACAATTCCACTACCCCCCGAAGTAAGATTGTTTCTTGACGCTGAATCCGGCATCCGCAGCACAGAGGATGGGCATCTTGAGTCGTGGCTCAGCCGCGATACGGAAGCTCGTTCCGCAGTGCAGACAATCAAACAACGACAACCGACACTCGGCAAGCTCCCGGATTCCACGATCCCGGCTGTCGTATTTGATGGTCAGGGCAGTTTTCTGCAGCTTGGTTCCGGACTCCTGCAGCACGAAAGTCTGACAGTTTTCGCTGTCGCTACAGATCGCGGTGTCGCAGGACACCGTGAGCTGCTGTCGAACTGGAGCGGACGAGATGGAAACTCCACAAGCTCGCTGTTCGTCGGACTGACCGCAGACAGGTCATTTCGTTTCAGCGATGATTTTTCCGGTGTCGGTGAACTCCAGCATGGCACTCAGCCGTTCCTGCTGACAGCCACGAATGGTCCGGCAGGTGCCAGCCTGTTTCAGGGCCTCAGAAAAGCTGTATCCCGTCCTCGTGCACTCCCACAGCGCAGACTGGATACGCCGTGGGTCATTGGACAGCAGGGGAACATCGACGGTGAATACTGGAACGGACATCTGAGCCTGTTGATCGTGTTCGGACGCCAGCTGTCGGCAGACGAACAACTGGCTGTTCAGACCACGATCAGCCGGAGATTCTCACTGTCGCTCGAAACCCCACCAGCGCAGTCACTGGCAGACCCCGAGCAGCTGGCACTCGCGTCACTCTGCCTCGTCCTGTTCAACACCAACGAATTCGCTTTCATCGACTGACGATGGGGCAGGGCAGGGCGAACGCTTTATTCCGCTGGTGGCAGTATCAGCGACTCATCTTCCAGCCGAAACAATCGCCGTGCATTTGCTGTGGTGAGTGTGGCCATCTGCTCGAGGGACATGCCATGAATTTCTGCAAGGCACGCACAGGTATCAGCCACCCACGCGGGCTCATTCCGCTTGCCCCGATACTGCTGCGGCGCAAGATATGGAGCATCCGTCTCAATCAGCAGCTTTTCAGGAGGTATCCGTGCAGCAGTCGCTCGCAACACATCATTCCTGCGATATGTCAGCATACCGCTGAAAGAGATATACATCCCCAGTTGCAGACACTCGTCAGCAACCGCATCACTGCCACAGAAAGAGTGCATGACTCCCTGCAGCGGACCAGCCTCTGCAGCCTCGCGCAGCACTGCCAGAACCTCCGCCTCGGCCTCCCGACAGTGCACCACAAACGGTTTCCCGCAACGCCGCGACAGCTGAATATGCCGACAGAATGAATCGTGCTGCAGATCCAGTGGCACATCTTTCCAGTAATTGTCCAGCCCCGTTTCACCAATCCCCACGACGCGCGGATGAAACGCCAGTTCCTCAATCTTCTCCCAGTCCCCGGGGCGAATCTCGTGCGTGTGATTCGGATGCACTCCAACCACTGCCGAAATCCCGGGATGTCGATTTGCCAGTACCACAACTGCCTGACTGGTCGCTGCTGAAATTCCAATTGCCAGCAACTGGGCTACCCCGGCCCGCGCAGCACGCACCAGTACTTCCTCAAAATCCTGACGAAATGAATCAGACTCAGGATGACAGTGTGTATCCACAAGAACAGCAGACATCGAGACTTCCAGCGCAGAATGAACGAGGCACAAGTCAATGAACTTCAGCAGCAATCTGCTGCAGCAGTGCATCATCAACAACCGTACCTTTGGGCAACAGTTTCAACCGCTCCACAATCCGACTGACTGACGCATCATGATGCGGAATACCCAGCCCCTGCAAGCGATGAGCCACGGCTCTGCGACCACTGTGTCGCCCAAGGACCAGCCGAATTTCATCGCCACCCACCAACTCCGGACGAAACGGCAGATAAGTGTCCGGATTTTTCAACAACCCATCCTGGTGAATTCCCGCCTCCGTTGCAAAGATATTCGCTCCGCCCACGGGCTTCATCAATGGCAGAACAATCCCTGTCAACTCTGCTGTCAGACGACACAGCGGAGCCAGCATGCGAGTGTCCACTCGATGCGTTCGACCATACTGGTCCTGATGCAGTGTCAACGCCATTACCACCTCTTCCAGCGAAGCGTTTCCGGCACGCTCACCAATACCGTTCACCGTGCACTGTACGACATTGGCCCCCTCGGCAATACAGGCCAGAGTATTGGCAACGGCCAGCCCAAGGTCGTTGTGAAAATGCACAGCCAGCAGCGCTCGCTCAATCTCCGGCACACCATCCTGAATGCGACGAATAAAGTCTCGCGCCTTCTCGGGAGTCAGCAGACCCACTGTGTCCGGAAAACCAATAGTCGTCGCACCCGACCGAATCGCCTCTCGATAACATTCGCACAGAAAATCCAGCTCTGTACGACTGGCATCCTCCGGGCTGAATGCCACGATCCGAAATCTCTCCGCAGCGTAACCTACAGTCTCGGCAATCAGCTTCAGAATCTCTGTTCGACTCTTCCCCAGCTTGTAAGTTCTGTGCAGGGGACTGGTACCACAAAACAGACTGACACCACGCTTGTGTACCGGATTCCCCTCCAGTGCTCGGTCAGCCGCATCAACATCGCTGCGAACCGTCCGACATAGCGCTGTCAGCACTGGACCTCGCACACGCCCCACCATCAGCCGTATGGCCTCCACATCCGCTTCCGAGCTTGCTGGAAAACCGGCATCAAGAGAATGCACACCTGCACGCTCCAGCGCCAGCGCAATCTGCAGTTTCTCGTGCGGCTCAAGTGTTGCCCCAGGCATCTGCTCGCCGTCGCGCAATGTCGTGTCACTGAACAGCACCACCCCACTGTGCCGATGGCGCGAGATAATGGCCTGACGAATTCGGTCCTCCAGACGCTGACGAAACGTGCGATCCATGCGATGCTCCGACACTCTCCACTCCCATTCTGCGTCAATCGACCTCAACCGTCAGCACCATCGCGACGCTTGCCACGCCGACGCCCCTGCCGTTCCTGCTGCCCCAGTGACGAACGACGTCGCAGCATGTGATGATAATGCTGAGCAAATCTGTGCGCTTCATCACGAATGTACTGCAGCAACCGCAAAGCCCAGGAATGACGACTCAGACGATGCGGCTCAGACTCACCAGGCACATAAATCTCCTCCTCACGCTTCGCCAGCGACACTGTCGGCGGTGGCGCAATCTGCAGCAGCTGAAAAGTCTCCATCACAGCACTCAACTGCCCCTTACCCCCGTCAATCAGCAACAGATCCGGAAATGCTTCCCCCTCGTCATTCAGACGAGTGAACCGACGAGTAATCACTTCCCGCATCGACGCAAAATCATCCACACCGTCAACCGTCTGAATCCGAAACTTCCGGTAACCCGGCTTGAATGGCAAACCATCGATGAACTGCACCAGACTGGCAACAGTCTCACTGCCCTGCAGATGAGCAATGTCCAGACCTTCAATCCGCCGCGGAATCTCGGATAACCCCAACAGCTTTCGCAGCCCCTCCAGTCCCTTCCGCGGATCTGTGTAGAACACTTCCGGCTGAGCATGACTCTCCAGGTCGCCACGCAGATTCAGACTTTCCAGAGCCTGGATCTCGTCGCGAATCCGAGCTGCCTTCTCAAATCGCAGCTCTCGAGACGCCTGCTTCATCGACGCCTCCAGCTCCTTCAGCAGTGCCCTTCGACCACCATCCAGAAACAGTCTCAGACGACGAATGTCCTCGCGATAATCCTCCCGACTGATCCGCAGATTACAGGGCGCCGTGCACTGATTGATACTGGCCAGCAGACACGGTCTGAACCACCGCCACCGCTCGTCCTGCTCGTCGATATCCAGTGAACAGGTCCGAAATCGAAAAATCTTCTGCAGCACAGCGATCGTGCCACGCAGCTGTCCGGCACTGGTAAACGGACCATACAACCGCACACCCGAAGATTCCGGCTGACGAGTAAACTCCACTCGCGGGAAATCTTCCCGAGTCGTAATCTGAAGATACGGAAATGTCTTGTCGTCCTTCAGCAGCGAATTGAAACGAGGCTGAATGTCCTTGATCAGCCTCGCTTCCATCAGCAGGGCATCGACCTCACTCTCAGCCTCGATGAAATCCACATCCCGGATCTCTGGCACCAGATCAGCAGTACGACGATCCACCTCCGCCGCCGCCGTGAAATAACTGGATGCTCGATTCCGCAGATTCACCGCCTTCCCGACATAAATCACACGCCCCTCGGCGTCCTTCATCAGATACACACCCGGACCCGTGGGAAAACGACGAACCTTCTCACGCGGAGTCAGCCCGTCGGCACTTCCCGCAAACTCTTCGCCATCAGAATCACCCCCGGCACCAGATGACATAAACTGAATTTCCGTCCAGTAACCCAGCCGCTCGAAATACCAGCCCGAAGCACCCTCATTCCAAATCACATGTCGGTTTTCCAGCAGATTGTAGCGGGACTTTCAGGGTCGTGGCGGGATTCCTGCAGATATCGGGCAGGGAACCACCAAAACTGAAAGTGATCGATTTTCGCTTCGCTGGATGTTGAATTTGAGCCCGTTTCCCTTAGTTTAGAGTCCAGTGATCGTCACCGGAACGGGGAGTTCTGGTCCGACAGGGTCAAGTTGTGCCGAAAAAACTGATGGAAATTGAAAGGCTGGGTCTCATGAAAGTAATGCGTTCTCTGGCGGCGTTTGTACTGATGGCTGGCGTGTCAATCACCCTCGGCTGTGCCGGTGGTGAGCAGGCCGGTGGTGGTGGCGGTGGTGCCGCTGCTGGTTCTGGTGTTGCCGGTGGTGCTCCGGCCGCTCCGGCTGAAGCCCCGGCCGCTCCGGCTGAAGGCGCTGCCCCGGCTGAAGGTGCTGCCCCGGCCGCCGCTGAAGGCGCTGCTCCGGCCGCCGCTGAAGGCGAAAAGCCAGCCGAAGGTGCTGCTCCGGCTGCTCCTGCTGAAGGCGAAAAGCCAGCTGAAGCCGCTCCGGCAGGCGACGCCCCAAAGGCTGAGTGATCACTCAGCGGTCAGATTGAATAACGAAGCCCGACTGCTCTCGCAGTCGGGCTTTTTTATTGGAACCACCCGGCTGAAGTCATTCTTCAACGCTGCGTTTCTTCGCACCCTTCGCCGCAGCCCTCGTACCGGCAGTCTTCTTCACCGTTTTTTTGGCGGCCTTTTTTGAAGCCTTTTTGGCACCCTTCGCTGTACCACGTGCCCCAGCCCCACGTTTTGCGGCCGATTTACCACCACCCTTACTGGCCTTGGCAGCCA
Organism: uncultured Planctomycetaceae bacterium; assembly: GCA_903858815.1. Classification (GTDB taxonomy): domain Bacteria; phylum Planctomycetota; class Planctomycetia; order Planctomycetales; family Planctomycetaceae; genus SXXK01. The sequence continues at coordinate 85,198 of CAIOKE010000133.1, forward strand.
GCCACCCAAGGGCCTGCTCCAATGTCACCGATGCTGGATCCGTTTCTTTGGGGACGTTGGCATTGATCGAACCGTGCTTAACGTACGGACCATAACGCCCCTCAAAAATCTGCACGGGCGCCTGATCCTCTGGGTGTGGCCCCAGTTCCTTCAACGCCACGGGTGCTGCTTTACGCCGCGCATTTCGCAGCATCTCCACAGCCACATCCATGGTCACATTCAGCACATTCCAGGTTTCGCCATCGTGCTCCAGTTGGTGCGTCCGACGATCAAACCCAGCGAACACCTTATCCGATGTGACATACGGGCCATACATGCCGATACCGGCGTTCACAACCTTGCCCGTCAATGGATGCTTGCCAAGTTGCCGTGGCAATGCCAGCAGGGACAGGGCCGTGGGCAGATCCAGATTGTCTGTGCTGATGAAATTCGGCACGCTGCAGTACTTTGGCTTCTGCCCACCTTCAGTCACATCGCCCAGCTGCAGGTAAGCCCCGCGCGGACCACGCTTGATATAGATCGGCAAACCAGCCTCCGGATGCATACCAATCGCCGTCGGACCTCGCTGCTTTTCATCCAGCAGCTTGTCGGCAACTTCGCTGGTGATTTCTCCGGGAGCCATCGTGTCAGGAATTGAGGCGGTGACCTTTTCATCACCGTTGGACTTCTCAAGGTACGGACCATATCGCCCCACACGAACTGCTGCCTCCAGCCCATCAATTGACAGCGTACACGCCTCGCGCGGATCAATGTCGCCGTCCCGCTGCCGCACCTGCTCGTCCAGACCGTCGTTGCCGTTGTAAAACTCTCGCAGATACGGCAATCGCTCCGCAGAACCCGTCGCAATATCATCAAGCATCTGTTCCATTTGAGCAGTGAAGCTCAGATCGACCAGACGTGGGAAATAATTCTCCAGTAAACGTGTTACGGCCATGGCAGTGAATGTCGGAACGAGCTGATTCCCGTTCTTCCGCACATAACCACGATCAACGATCGTGCTGAGAATGCTGGCATAGGTACTGGGGCGACCGATCCCTTCTGATTCCAGAGTGCGTACCAGTGTTGCCTCAGTGTAACGCGCCGGTGGCTTTGTCTCGTGTGAACTGGCCTCTGCCTTCTGCAGGTCCACACGATCCTGTTCGCTCATTGGTGGCAGAGTGGAATCCTGATCCTCGATGGCTGCTTCAGGATCATCGCTGCCTTCCACATAGGCTCGGAAGAACCCGGGAAATTCGACAGTGCGTCCACTCGCCCTGAACTCGGCATCACCCGCCATGATCGTCACGGTATCAAACCGCAGTCGCGCGTCAGCCATCTGGGTCGCCATCGTGCGTTTCCAGATCAGCTGATACAGGCGAAATTCGGGTCCGGAAAGGCCCAACTCATCAGCAGTTCGCATTTCTGTCCCAGCCGGGCGAATCGCTTCGTGAGCCTCCTGCGCCCCCTTGGTTTTCGTTGAGAATTGCCGAGCTTCGGGACTCAGATAGCTGCGACCGTAAAGATCATCCACACGACTACGAGCAGCACGGATCGCCTCACCACTAAGGTTCACACTATCCGTTCGCATGTACGTGATATGGCCCTCCTCGTAAAGACGCTGAGCAACCTGCATGGTTTGCCGAGCTGAGAGCCCAAGCTTGCGATTGGCCTCCTGCTGCAGCGTACTGGTGGTAAAGGGAGGGTAGGGCCGACGGGTCTGCTGCTTCTGTTCGATGGAGCTGACAATCCACGGCAGATTTTCGATTTTCTGAACTGTCGACTTCGCCTGCTCCTCAGACAGCAGCAGGACATCGGCACCATCCTTCAATCGCCCGGTCTGCTCATCGAAATCTCGTCCGGACGCAATCCGACGACCGCCGAGCACCTGCAGAACCGCCTCAAAAGATTCCCCCGTTTCCGCAGTCAGACGGGCCTTGATGTCCCAGAATCGCCCGCTGCGAAACTTCATCCGCTCGATTTCACGACTGACCAGCAGCCTGACGGCAACGCTTTGCACGCGTCCGGCAGAAAGTTTAGGAGCAATCTTCTTCCAAAGCAGAGGACTGAGTGTGTAACCGTAAAGACGGTCAACAACCCGACGCGTTTCCTGAGCCTGCACAAGGTTCTCGTCAACCTGCCGCGTATTCCGGATCGCCTCCAGAATCGCCGGCTTGGTAATCTCAGAAAACGTCATCCGGCTGACAGGAACGGTCGGTTTCAGGACCTGCACGAGGTGCCAGCCGATACTTTCCCCTTCGCGGTCTTCGTCAGTCGCCAGCACAAGCTCGCTGACTTTTTTCAACCCATCCTTGAGCTCCGAAATCAGTTTTTTCTTTTCCGAAGGTACGACGTACAACGGATCGAAGTCATCGTTTACGTTGACACCCAGAGTCGCCCACGATTCCTTTTTCAGGTTCTCGGGGATTTCCGCAGCACTGGATGGCAGATCCCGGATGTGACCCATACTGGCCCGCACGATGTAGTCATCGCCCAGAAATCCGGCAATTTTCTTCGCTTTGGCCGGTGATTCGACGATCACCAGCGCTTTCTTGAGAGCAGCCATGAACAATAAGTTTCCAGAGGCCGGACGAACCGGCTAGCACGCAGCAGGACAACGAAAGAACGCTTGAGGGGAACCTGTACAACAAAACCGGATCGCTCCCGGATTTCAACACAATCAGGGGTTTTGCACCACTTTCCGGGAAAATCGAGAATTCCGGAGTCGGGCAGCCCGACTGAATCCCGTAACCCCAACTTCCCCGGCATACTGCACGATCCACTGGGAAAACAACAGGCTGGGAAACCTCGGTTGACCTTGCCTCTGCAGTGCCACCGGTTAGAATCCCCGCTTTTGTTTTCTGTCACCTGAGGCCACGCCTCCCGCGTAATTGGATAAATCATCGTACGGACTTCTGTCAAGTCAGTCGTCCTGGCGTTGACTTCGGAACACCGGGCTTCAAGAAGTTTTTGCTCATGAGCACTCCGTTCACTTTCTTCCGTCGCCATCAGCAGATCACCATGGTCAGCATCGTGATCCTCTCGATGGTGGCCTTCACCATCAGCGACATGATGTCCAACCAGGCAAATCACTTTGTGATGCTGGGCGTGCTGCTGGGCGGGATCATCATGGGATTCTCCGGCATTCGCCAGGGTCGTTGGCTGCAATACGGCATTGGTGGTGCAATTTTCGGTGGTCTGATCGGCTGGCTGATGCCGGGGACCATGGCCTCCAGCGACGGTTTCTACCAGGATTCAGCCATCGGCGCTTTCGATGACCAGCGAATTCAGGAAACTGCGACTCGACGCAGCATCTGTAATGCCTTCATGGCACAGGCCTTCAGCAAGGTTTATGGCCCCGGCACAGAGCGATTCGCACCTCAGTTCCGCTACTACACAACGCTGCAGGAAGACGCCATCTTCGGTGAGCTGCTGAAGGCCGAGGCTGACGCCATGCAGATCGTTGTTACGGACGAAATGGTGTCAGATTTCATCAATCAGTCAGTCGATGGGCGCCTCTCCGGAAAAGCCTTCGCCGAAATTCGAACAGGATTGAATGTTGGTGGCCTTGCCGTCTCGGAAGACCAGCTGTTCGACGCATTCCGCCACGAAATCGCTGCCAGACTGGCGTTCACTCAGCTGTCCCCATCTACAGCTGCTGTGGCTCAGCCTCCAGGGTTGTATTATGACATGTTCCGCCGCACACAGGTGCGGCAGCGCCTGAATGCTGTACGTCTGGACGTTGACGCGTTTCTGTCAAAGGTGCCAGACCCATCGCCCGCAGAAATCGAAGCAGCGTTCGCGCAGTACTCAAAGAAATTTCCCGGCATGGATGGTCCCGGTTCGCCCGGCTTCCGTCAGTTCAACAAAGCCGCATTGGCCTATCTGGAACTGTCATGGAAGTCCGCTCAGGACGCAGCACCGGCCCCCACGGATGCAGAAATAGAAGCCTTATACAACGAAAAGAAGGACACGTTCTATCGCAAGGAGCCTGATGAAAAGCCGGCGGACGAGACAGCGACACCCGGGGCTGCTCCCACGGATCCATCTGCTCCCGCTACTCCCGAACCAACCAGCCCGGCTCCCGAGGCCCCCAGGGCAGATGCTCCTGCTGCTCCACCAGCAGATGCTCCTGCCGGTGACGCTCCCAAAACCGAACCTGCGCCTGAAGCTCCGCCACAGCCTGCTCCTCCTGCTGATCCTGCACCAGCGCCAGCACCGGACAGTCCCAAACCTGACGGCAGTTGCCTTCCCGCTGCAGATGAAACCGCAAAACCGGCCGAAGCTGCCCCGGCCCAGGAACAGCCCGCGACTGCTCCAGCCCCGGCACAAACGGAAACGCCTCCAACCACACCCGAAACCGCTCCAGCCGAACCCGCGGCAGCGCCAGCAGATCCTGCAGCACAGGCACCAGCCGCAGGCACTGATCCGGTTCCGTTCGTAATTCCACCAGTGGAATACCGTCCGCTGGATGATGAACTGAAGTCAGAGATCCGTGAGCAGCTGCACGAAGAACGCATTCGTAAAGCCATCGACGAAAAAATGGACGCCGTCATGTCAGGATTGCGCGAAATCGAACGCAAACGATCAGCCGCACGTCGACAGGTCGTGGACAAGGACCCATCCTTGACCTCCGAACAGATTGCGGCGGCCATGAAAGATGTGCATCAGTCACTGCTCGATGAAATGCGGGATCTCGGTGAAAAACTTGGACTTCGCTTCGTACGCACAGGGCTGCTTAATCGCGTGGATCTGGCGACTGACGATCAGACTCCCCTCGGACTGGCGCTTGGATACACCAGCGGTGCTCCAGTGGCCGACGAAGTCTTCTCCAAATTTCCACAGCGTGATCAGTGGGAAGACGCCAATCTGTTTGCCAGTGACCGAGCAGTTCGGAATCAGTTTGCGTTGTCCGGTGACGAATCACACTTCGCATGGTGGATCACCGAGTTCTCAGCGGCACATATTCCAAATCTGGAAGATGCAGGAATTCGTGACGAGGTCATTCTGACACTCAAGCGTCAGCAGGCTCGCAAGCTTGCCGAAGAACGCGGTAAAACGCTGGCAAAACTTGTCTCCGATGGACTGGCATTACCTGAAGCTGAAAGAAAGTCCATGTCCGACAGTCTGCAGGGACAGACTGTGCTGGGCGACACAGAATCTGCAGCAGCGGTTGTTCGGCAGACCCAGCTGTTTTCCTGGCTTGAACAGGAATCTGCCCCGCAAATGAGCTTTCAGCAACCACAGCTCCGACTGGGAACTATCAACTGGTCTGATGAATCAGGCGGTGTCCTGCGTTCCGCCGGTGACCGGTTCATGAAGACAGTGTTCGATGATCTGGGACCGGATCAGGCAGGCGTGGTTGCCGACGATGAATTGAAAAGCTACTACGTTGTGCAGGTTACGGATCGCATCGGTGACGAGGATGTGCTGCGACAGATGTTCCTGACCGAAGGACGACAGTTCGGATTCCGCAGTGGAGAAATCTCCGGACTGGTAAGTGGCCTAATCGCCCAGCCTGTGATGAATGACTGGCGAAATACCATCTGGCTGAAATACGGAATCGATCTGTCACAGATGGAAGAGTGATTCGGACGCCTGTCCCGCTGACAAGACAATCGGCGGCCTGCAATCCCGAAGTTTTCTCGGGTGAGCAGGCCGTTTCTGTTTGTCACCTGCCACCTCAGCGTTGACCTCGGAAAGGACATTATCGAGCCGATGCGGGGCCCAGTCGCATGAAGCGGGCCAGATCGTCAAACAGAGCTTCCAGCACCAGCCTGACGGGCGAATTCGCATCAACATGCAGTGTGGCCAGCAGGATTCTGTCGATCAGCACGGCCAGCAGGTCAGAGGCACATCGCAGCCCCATCCGCTGCAAAAGGGGATCACCAAGATCTCCACTGCTCATCCGTCGCAGTTTCAAACGCACAGCATCAGCGAGGAAACTGAGCAGCCAGCGAGCATTTTGCCGCTGCTCTTCCGTACTGCCTGAGATTTTCTCAATACGGTCAGCGATCTGCTTAGCCACATCCAGTGGTTTCATCGCTTCGAAGGTGGAAAACTCCCGACTGACCAGTTCACGCAGTTCCCGCAATTCAGGATTCAGTAACTGTTCGGCCTGAGTCAGGCTTCCCTCGGCAAGCACGGCGGCAGCTCGCGCCTCTTCCTGAGACGCTGCCAGTTCTTTTTCCAGCAGCAGGTGTTCCAGATCTTCCTGCAGCAGCGGAAAGAATCGAATGAGCTGGCAGCGGGAACGGATTGTCGGCAGCAGAGCTTCCGGACTGTCACTGATCAGCAGGATCAGAGCATTCGCGGGTGGCTCTTCGAGGGTCTTCAGCAGAGCATTTCCACCGTCAAGGTTCATTCTCTGAGCGTCATCAATGACTGCGATACGCCGTTCGGAGGCCAGCGGCGCCGACGAAAGCTCGTAACACAGCCCCTCGCGTCCGCGCTTTTCCGACGAGCCAAGGATCAGATCGAGCGGAATCTCTGTTTTGCCCTCAGGCAGTCCGATTTCAAAATAATCAGGCCAGTTGCCCGAGTCAAAACTGCGACAGTTGCGGCATTCGCCACACGCGTCAAGGCGACCGGGAGTCGCTGCCGTGCAGAACAGCGATTGAGCAAGCAGGCGAGCGAACAAACGCTTGCCAATACCCGCAGGGCCCGCCAGAACATAGGCATGAGAGAGCCGACCATTCCGCAACGATCGCTCAAACAGCGCACGCTGCTCCTGATGCCCGCGAAGTCTTGTCCAAACTGATGCCATCACTGGAATCCGCCGAAAGTCAGCAATCGTCACACCAACTGTGAATCATAGCAGGCAAACCGCAGGAATACAGCAGCCGGACACGATCGAGTCAGACGGTCGGTCGGAGTTGAAGATCAATGGGCTTTTTATCTGGGATTCTGCTCCGCTGGTCAGTAAAATCGGCACCAGCGAGGAAAACACCCGCCCGTCACATGGCTTTCGGATCTCACCTCATGCGAAATCTCCTTGCCTGCCTCTGCATCGTGGCATCGTTCAGCTTCAACTCAACGGAATACCTCGTCGCACAGACGCCGGACACTGCCACGCTGCCTCCGGATCACCCGGAACGGGCCAAACGCGGTCTCGAATTGTTTCGCACAACAGTCCGACAAATCCTGACAACTCACTGCCTCGAATGCCACGGTGGTGCATCTGTCAAAAGCGATTTCGACCTCGCCACACGCGAATCTCTGATCAACAGTGGCTTCCTTGGCGAATCGGCTGAGGAAAGTCAGTTGGTGCAGCTTATCAAACACGCGGCAGAACCCCACATGCCATGGAAACTGCCCAAACTTACCGATGCGGAAATCAACAGTATCTCGCGCTGGATTGACCTCGGTGCCCCATACGATTCGCCACTGGGTAATCGCAGCGAAGCTGCGGTCAGAGAGATGGAAGTCACAGAGAAAGACCGTCAGTTCTGGGCTTTTCGCCCCCTGCAGACCCCTGTAATTCCGAACATCGCATCTGCCGAATGGTGCCGCACTCCAATCGATCAATTCATCCTTGCACGTCAGGAAGATGCTGGCCTGCGGCCGAATTCAGACGCAGAAAAACGTGTTCTGATTCGCCGCGCCTATGCAGTATTGCTGGGACTACCTCCCGCTCCCCACGAAGTTGATGCGTTTGTTTCCAGCCAGGACCCACTCGCATGGCCGCAACTGATTGATCGGCTGCTGGATTCTCCACAATACGGTGAACGCTGGGCCCGACACTGGATGGATGTCGCAAGATTCGCAGAGTCGCATGGTTACGAGCAGGACTATGATCGACCTCAGGCATATTTCTACCGAGACTTTCTGATTCAGGCCTTCAATAGTGACATGCCTTATGATCAGTTTGTCCGCTGGCAACTCGCTGGAGACGAACTGGCGCCTCAGAACCCTCATGCCATGATGGCCACTGGATTTCTGGGGGCCGGGGCCTTCCCGACTCAATTGACCGAAGCGGAGTTTGAGTCAGCGAGGTACGACGAACTGGACGACATGGTGATGACAACAGGAGTCACTTTTCTGGGACTTTCTGTCGGCTGTGCTCGCTGTCACGATCACAAGTTCGATCCGATTCCCGCCAGAGATTACTACTCATTGGCGGCAGCCTTCACAACCACCATACGCTCAGAAACACAACTCGACCTTGCCCCCGATGAAAATCGACAGCGACAGCTGAAATTTGACAGCCAACTGCAGGCTGCTCAGCAGGCGATCGACGCCTATCGGGCCACAAGACTGCCCGACCAGCTGACGAAGTGGCTGCAGCAGCATCCGGATGAACAGTCAGCCGGAGTCTGGGAGACGCTGCATGTGAAAGAAATAAAATCAAGTGCCGGAACATCTTTCCAGCCACAGCCCGATGGCTCCATCCTGTCTGTCGGAAGTGCTCCAGCCAAAGAAGTCATCACAATCACAGGAGAAACTGTTCGCAGCTCGGTCGTTGCCGTTCGCCTTGAGGCATTGACGCATGCCAGCCTGCCTCAGAATGGCCCAGGTCGAGCCCCGAATGGAAATTTTGCACTCGGTAACATTGCAGTCACAGCAGCCTCTGCAGCCAGTCCTTCAGCGACACCAGCTCAGACAATTCGCCTGACCGCAGCGAGGGCGACGCATCAGCAGGATGCCGGCGAGTTGTCAGTGGCAGCGTCCATCGACGATCGGGAAGTTTCGGGCTGGGCCGTTGATTCAGGCGGCATCGGTCGAGATCAGGCGGCCGTCTTCGATTTCGCAAAGCCAGCTGACCTGAAAGGTCCCATTCGCTGGACCATCACCCTGACCCTGAATCATCCGAACCCTCAGCATACTCTTGGACGATTCCGATTGTCGGTAACCGATCGTCCTCAGGTGCCGGCAACGGTCGGATCAGACAGCCTGAGTGGCACCTTGCTTGCCGCTTTGAAATCCGTGCGTACCAGCGGTGACCGTTCGGGTGAGCAGTGGAAGTTGGCGCTGGACTGGTTTGCCGGAATTGATCCCGAAATGCTGCAGTTGCAGCAGGCGGTTGCTGACCTGATCAAACAGGGGCCGGGCCTGCAGATGGCAACCGTTATGGTCACAAGTGAAGGGCTGCCACATCTGCGACATCATGCCGACGACCGTGGATTCCCGCATTTTTATCCGGAAACCTGGCTACTGAAACGAGGTGACGTCCATCAAAAACAAAAGGTCATGCAGGCCGGGTATCTGCAGGCTCTGATGCCCCCTGATTCTCAGGTATCTGACTGGAGCGTACAGGCACCGGAGGGATGGACTCGCACCAGTTATCGCCGTGCCTCACTGGCTAACTGGATGACAGATCCCAATCGCGGCGCTGGAAAACTTGCAGCCCGCGTCATCGTAAATCGACTGTGGCAGCATCATTTCGGTCGTGGCCTCGTTGCGACGCCGAATGATTTTGGAGTTTCCGGTGAACGACCATCACATCCGGAGCTGCTGGAATGGCTGGCCAGTGACCTCGTGCAGCACGGCTGGAAACTGAAACGACTGCATCGTCTGATCATGACCAGCAGTGTCTGGATGCAGTCGGGGGATTCGGATGAGGCGCGAGCACAGCTTGATCGCGAAAACACCTTGCTGTGGCGTCGCAGTCCTATGCGACTTGAAGCCGAGGCAATACGTGACTCAATGCTGTCGGTCAGCGGACTTCTGGACCTGCAACAGTTCGGCCCTGGAACCCTTGATCAGAATATGCGCCGTCGCAGTATTTACTTCTTCATCAAACGCAGTCAGTTGATACCGATGATGATGCTGTTTGACTGGCCTGAGCACCTTGTCAGTATCGGACAACGTCCCGTGACAACAATTGCACCACAGGCTCTGATGTTCATGAATAGTCCGCAGAGCCGACAGTGGGCTACCGCATTTGCCGCTCGCCTGCCAGCCACAAGTTCCGCCGACTCGGTTCAGGGAGCGTGGCGGATCGCCTTCGGCAGACAACCATCTGCGGCCGAAATGCATGCTGCCCTCGTGTTCCTCAAAAATCAGGAAAATCAGCACTCCGGTCGGCCCGGAAACCCCCAGCAGCAAGCCCTGACGGACCTCTGCCAGACCCTTTTCAGCATGAATGAATTCATTTATTGCGAGTGATTTACGGGGAAAATGGCCGAATTTCGACTGTCAGGAGCATTTCAGGTCAACCCGTCCCCCGACTTGACCGTGATTCCCTGCATTTTTTATACTACGGGGCTTCTCTGGCCTCAGTTTTTCGGTCTCAATGGAAAGTCCCGACGATGTCGGATCCGCAATACGTCAACCGTGAAGATGAAGTTCAATTGGCAAAACTCCTGCGGGAATCCGGTCCGTGGATGCAGCGTCATGGGACTTCTCTGATCTATGTCGCAGCAGCAGTACTGGCTGCCTCCGCCGTCTACGTCTACGTCTCTCGCCAGCCTCCAGCTACGGCCAGGGAATCCGCACTGCTGCTGGCCGCGAATACGCCCGAGCAATACGCAGACGCGGCCGATAACTCGGTCGGCACTCCGATTGGCAATTATGCTCGGCTTCGCGAAGCCGAGATGATTCTGCAGAATGCGCTGTCCAGCCTGTTCACCAATCGCAAGGTCGGCACGGAAGAACTGGACAAGGCCGAAAAAACATTCAAACGCCTTGAAGACAGTCGAGACCTGACCAACGATATTCGGCTCCGACTGATCGTCGGTCTGGCTCGCATCGCTGAGGCTCGCTGTGACGGCCAGGATGCCTCGGTCAAAACCGCCGTCGAAGCATGGGACCAGGTTGTAAAGTCATTCCCCAGTGAAAAGACGTTCGTCGAACTTGCGGAAACGCGAAAAAAGAAGCTTGATCAGCAGTCCACGAAAGACTTTTACGCTTGGTTCCAGAAGCAGGATCCCAAGCCGGCCGATGAAACCGGACTGCCGCAGGACGGCCCGGGAAATGTGCCACCCGTGCCACAGTTCCCGACGATTGATCCACTCAAGAATCTGTCCCCAACCTTGACTCCAGGGACGCCGGCAGAAGAACCCAAAGCCGAGGAACCTAAGGCCGAAGAGCCTAAGGCCGAAGAACCTAAGGCTGAAGAACCCAAGGCCGAGGAACCTAAGGCCGCAGAGTCACCAGCTGCTCCAGAGAAATCCGGCGAATGACCCCGGACGGGGATGAGCTGCTTTCTGAGGATGACAGCGAGTTGCCACCAGCTGTGGTTGCGGCCCAGGCAACATCGCCGATCAGCCTGACAGTTGAAGCGCGGGCTCATGGCTGGAGAATTGATCACTATCTGGGTCGATTGTTCCCCAATCATAGTCGGGCCCAGCTGCAGCGGATAATTGAATCCGGTGGTGTTCAGCTGAACGGCCTTCCTCCGAAGTCTTCCCGGCGACTGCGAGTCAATGATCGACTTGACGTCGTTCTGACTGATGCTGAACGGCCCGGAATTGATCCTGAAGATCTGCCGTTACAGATTCTTTACGAAGATCAGCATTTCATTGTCGTCAATAAAGCTGCCGGGATGGTTGTCCATCCAGGACGTGGCAGTTCCCGCGGAACACTGGCAGCCGCTCTGCAGTTCCACTTTGACCAATTGAGCGATACAGCCGGGCGACTGCGGCCCGGTATTGTCCATCGACTCGATCGCGACACGACCGGTGTCATCATCATTGCGCGGGACAATCAGATACATCAGAAGATCTCTCGCCAGTTCGAACAACGAGAAGTTCGCAAGGAATACCGCGCTATTGTTCGCGGAGTCCCGGAGCTGGCATCTGACTACATTCGGACATTCATGTGTGTACATCCTCGCGTTCGCGAGAAGATGATGGTCTGTCCGGAAGGCGGAAACGCTCGCGAGGCTACAACTTTCTATCGCACGGCCGAGTCTTTCGGACGATTCGCACTGATGGATCTGCACCCAAAGACCGGTCGCACTCACCAGCTGCGAGTCCACATGCAGCACATCGCCACTCCAATCGTCGCTGATCGACTCTATATCGGCACTGCAGAACTCCGAAAATCGGACATTCAGCAGACTCAGCGCCCCGTCCCGGGATCAGCGGAGGATGTCTCTGATGTCCTGATCGCCCGCCAGGCGCTGCATGCCTTCCGACTGACGCTGCAGCATCCGGTCACAGGAAAGGAAATGACCTTCGAAGCTCCACTTCCGGATGACTTTCTGCGAACGCTTGAGTTTCTGCGAACGCACTCCCGTCGTAATCACAACTGAAGGCTTGTCAGCCCCATAACTTCGCAATCCTGCGGCGGATTTCCGCTGTATCGCCTTTGACCAGCCCTCCCGCAGCACCCGCCTCGCCACTGCTCGCCGTCAGCCCATGGGAAACCTGCTCCATCAGGGACAGAATCTTCGGTGGCAGAAACCTCGTGATCCTGCTCAGCGAATGCTGATCACTGCGATGCCGATTATGAAAGTAATATCTTTCAGGACGCAGAACCGTGAGATGATTCTTTGCACGGGTCATCGCTACATAGAACAGACGCCGCTCTTCTTCGATCTCTTCCGCACTGCCGGTTGCCATATCAGCCGGAATATTGCCATCAGCCGCGTGAATGACATGCACGGAATCCCACTCCAGTCCCTTCGCAGAGTGGATCGTACTGAGAATCAGAAAGTCTTCGTCCAGCAGCGGATCTGCCGGCAATTCCTGAGTTGAGGCAGGCGGATCCAGAGTCATTTCCGTCAGAAACTGCTGCCGACTTTCGTATCGCACGGCGATTGCTTCAAGCTGCTTCAGATCATTGATACGAGCTGGCGCATTTTCATATGTCGAATGCAGCAATGGCTCATAGTACTGACGAACGGCATGGATATCCGCACTGACTCCACCTTCACCCTTTCTTCCACGCGACTCAAGCCGACGCAACAGCTGCAGCAGCTGTGGCCAGAGATCCTGCAGGGCTGCCGGCGGTCCCCAGCCATCCCACGCATCAAATCGCCCGTCTGACTCCCGCAACTGGTCCAGCAGACGCGCTGCTTTCGACTGCCCGATACCGGGCAACAACACCAGAATCCGGAAGCCTGCAATGGAATCCAGTGGATTCTCGGCCAGCCGCAAGAACGAAATCAGATCCTTGACATGGGCCGTTTCCAGAAATCGCAGCCCACCGTACTTCACGAATGGTATGTTTCGCCGCCCCAGAGCAGCCTCCAGCGCCATACTGTGATGGGACGCTCGAAACAGCACCGCCTGCTGCTTTAATGCGACACCCTGCTCACGCCGCTCCAGAATCCGCTCAATCACATGTTCACACTGAGCATCCTCATCGGCACAGGTCACAAATCGAGGTACTGCTCCGGGCCCCCGAGTTGACCATAACTCCTTGTGATGCCTTTCAGCTGCCTCAGCAATCACACAATTGGTTACTTCAAGTATCTTCTGAGTACTGCGGTAATTCTGCTCAAGTGCAATCAATTCCGTTCCCGGATAGTCTTTGGGGAAATCCAGAATGTTCCGCACCGTGGCAGCCCTGAAAGAATAAATCGACTGTGCATCATCACCCACAGCCGTCAGGCCAATCCCATCCGGACACAGATTCTTCAGGATCTGTGCCTGCAGCACATTCGTATCCTGATACTCATCTACCAGAATCCGACTGAACTGCTGCCGGAAAACTCGAGCTCCGGATTCGTCGGCGGCCAAAGCATTCCAGAACAGCAGCAGATCATCAAAATCCAGTACACGCTGTCGCTCTTTCGTCTCTGTGTACAGATTGAACAGTTCGCCCAGTCGCGACTGATGCTCAAGACACCACGGAAACCACTGCTCAAGAACACGTGGCAGCTCCTGCTGGGTATTGATACAGCGACTGTAGATATCCAGACATGTGCCCTTCAGCGGAAATCGATTCTCACTCTTCGGCAGCTTCAGTTCCGTCCGCGCAAGATTCAGCAGGTCTTCAGAATCTCCGCGATCCATGATTGTGAAATCCGGATGCAGTCCGATCAGATGACCATGCCGACGCAGCAGAGCAGAAGCAGCCGAATGAAACGTACCACCACAGATCCGCCTGATCGCCGACTTCTGTACCAGGGCAGCGTCCCGTACGTCCCCAGCACCAGTCGTCGATGTAATCTGCTCGACCCGCCGCAGCATTTCAGCTGCCGCTCGCCTTGTGAAAGTGAGCAGGAGAATGCTGGCCGGATCAGTTCCGGATGCCACCTGCCATGCCACACGATGAGCCAGTGTGGTTGTCTTGCCCGTCCCCGCTCCGGCGATGATCAGCAGCGGCGCTGTGCCATGCATTGCCGCTGCCAGCTGTTGCGGGTTCAGAGACGACAGGAATGTCGGTACAGTGGAAGACTCACCCGCGATTGTCATGCAACACCAGCAGCCAGAGTTTCAGAATTGCCCAATGACCCAGTAATTACGGAATAAATGCCAGCTCATTACTGTTCAACAACGCTCGGCAGAAGGATTCCAGCCCGTCTGTTTCCACAAATGCAGTCGCTTCTCGTAATTCGTCCTCAGTTGCTGAACGCCCGAAACACAACTGCCACGCTCGCGCTGCCTGCTGCGGAATCGCCGCGCCAGCCTCACTTCGCAGTCGCTCCGCCAAAAGTGCAGACTGCTGCCGAATAAAACGGCTGTTGAACAGATTCAGCGCCTGCAGGGGCGTCGTCGATCGCGTTCGCCGAGGAACCGACGTGGAACCATCCGGACAATCAAAGACTCCAAACACTGACTCACGCTCCAGTCGCACCTTCGTCTGATATACCATCCGCCTCCAGTCCTCTGGACCATAACTCTGCTTCGGGAAATAGTGCCGCACATTCTCAAGCTCAACCTGAAATGCACTGAAGCCCGGACCATACATTTCAGTACGCAGAACTCCCGTAACCTGCAGAATACAGTCCCGCAGCGGCTCAGCCTCAAGACGACGCGATGGAAAACGCCACAGCCACTCCGTACCCCCGTCTCGAGCCATCCCATCAGCTCGCGGGATACTGCTTTGACGATAAGTCCGCGACAACAGTATCAGACGATGAATGTGTTTCAGTGACCAGTTGTGCTCCATCAGCTCCATGCTGAGCCAGTCCAGCAGTTCCGGGTGCGTTGGCCTGGCACCAGCTGTACCAAAATCACTGGGAGTCGATACAAAACCACGACCGAAATGAAACTGCCACAGACGATTTACGATCACTCGCGCCGTCAGTGGATTCTCAGGGGATGTCATCCAGTTCGCCAGTGCCAGTCGCCGCTGCTGCTCCGGGGCATCAGAGCCCAGACCGAGTGATCCCAGCGCCGATACGGTATCCGGTTCCACGACTTCTCGCTGAGCTGAAGGCTCTCCACGAAACAATCGATGCGTTGGACCAGGCTGCTGAAAATTCCCCGCATAAACAACCCCCGAAGACTGCAGCAGACGACGTCGCGACTGCAGCAGACTCAGCTCCGCCTGTAACTTCAACAGCCCTTCTCTGGTCGCCAACGGGGCCCCCGAAAAGTCATACTCCGGCTCCGCTGGCTCCGCACCCGGTACGGCACGACCAGCCTCCGAAGCCACCAACTGCCACTCACCCGCCTCCTCAGCCACTTCAAACCTGTACCTCGTCGCCAGTCGATCCCCAAACCGCCCCTCACGATCACGGGACCAGACAATCCGACTGATCTCCCGCACCTGCGGAAACTCCAGCATCACCCAGCCTTTACCAGGCTCGTTCGATATCCAGCTGCGCGCATTTCCCGGAACACCGTCATTCAGATGCCTCAACTGATGAATCTCGTAGCCCGGAAGTGTCCCCGATGCCGTCAGTCTGACACCTGTCGACGCTGCAGCAACATTCTCCGAACCACTGAAGACTTCCAGCTCATCCACACAGGGCTCGCCTGAATTTGAGGCCAGAATTGTGAATCGCAAAAACCGCGCTCGCACAGGCGCGAAGGTTTCCTCATTCCCTCGGACACTCACCGCCTCACGCAACAGCTCGCCCGCCTTGCGATACGGCCGCAGCTGCTCGTGCAACTCCCGAATCCTGTCTGCACTCTGCTGCAGCTCTCGAGTTGCCTCAGCAGACTCCGGAAGCCGACGTTCACCATGTTGAACGCCCGCAAATATCGCCTGCATCGCATAGTAATCACGCTGCTGAATCGGATCGAATTTATGGTTGTGGCAACGAGCACAACCAACGGTCAACCCCAAAAATGCAGTCGACGTCGTACCAATCATGTCATCCAGTTCATTCTGACGCTGCATCAGAGTCAGATTAATGTCCGGACTCTTCACAAGGTCGTACGGCCCCGCCACGAGGTATGCAGTGGCCTCCGGAGCCCCCAGCAGATCGCCCGCCAGCTGCTCCCGGACAAACTGATCGTAAGGCTTGTCTGCATTCAATGAACGGATCACATAATCCCGATATGGCCACGCATTCGGCCGCTCTCGGTTCGTCTCAAATCCATTCGTTTCCGCAAATCGCACTAGATCCAGCCAATAACGAGCCCACCGTTCGCCATAATGCGGACTCTCCAGAACCTCCTGAACCAGATGCTCCCACGCGGCTGGATCCTGATCCCGTTCAAACGCTTCGACCTCCTCATACGTCGGCAGCAAACCCAGCATGTCCAGATACAATCGCCTGATCAGGTCGCGGCGAGTCGCCTCTGGATTTGGTGACAATTCATGTGCCTGTAACCCCCGCAGCACAAATCTGTCGATGACCTCCGCTGACCACCCGCTATCCACTTCCGGAACAGTCGGCCGAATGACCCTCTGGAACGCCCAGTGATCCATTCCCGGTCGTTCCGCAGCATCCTCCGACTCTGCCTCTGCGGACCACTCAGCCCCCTCGTTAATCCAGCGACGGAGCAGGGCAGTTTCCATTTCAGACAGGGCCGCTGCCGGTTCGGGTGGCATTCGCCGGCCAGCTTCACGCCCCTGCACAAGCTGCAGCAGATGACTACCCTCGGCGTTTCCCGGAACCAGTGCCGGCTCACCTGAATCCCCCCCGCGCAGCACCGCACTGCGACGATCAAGTCGCAGACGAGCTTCCTGCTGATCAGGTCCATGACAATCCCAGCAGTGTCGCTGCAGCAGAGGGCGGATCTGCAACTCAAATGATACCTTATCCTGAGCTTCAGCACTGCTCACCAGACACAACAGCAACTGAAAACTGCTCAGGAACAACCGGACTGCACTGCCTAGAAAGACAGGCCGACTGCGTCCGCTGCAGACTCTTTCATTACTACTCATCTGACTGTTACCCACAGCAAAAGCCATCGTTTCAACCACGCACAACCTGCCAGCGAATATGATTTACCGCCGACTTTTCCAACTGCATCGGTCGCAAGTCGCGAAAATACCGGGCGACCTCAGAAATCGACTCTGCCTGCACCTTCCCCTGATGCACATACAACAGATAGCGCAGCTGCAGCGGAACGTCCTCAGTTGTCAGCTGCGCACTGTTCAGGCACGGTGATGCACACATCCAGCCGTCATCTCGCACATGCCAGCACGTTGGCTGTCCAGGATTCCCCGGATGATCAATGTACGTGATGCCCTCCCAGTCATCACTATTACGCTGAGTCGGGCCACTGTAGTCCATCCACTCCGACGGCCCGGCAAATAACTGCTTTTCACCCTGAGCACCGTGACTGCCTGTCAGCATGCCACCCCCAAAAAAAGCTGACACACTCCTGGCCACACGCACAGCCAGAAAGCCGAAATTCGTTTTCGCAAACTCCAGTGATGACGCTGTCGGCAGAAAGCGACTCTGTAACTCCAGTGTGTACTCACCAGCATCCTGCCATGGGCGTAACTCCACGATCAATTCCTGGCGCAGCAACGGTGCCGGATTGTGACCGTCAAACCAACCCAGTTCCACAGCCATCCGACAGAATTCAGCACCGTCCTCAATGGCAAACCATTGCAACTGTCGCACAACAGCCCCACCGCTGTTCCCCCAGAAATCGATCCCCAGAACTTTATTGTGAGCAAACCAGATCGACTGGTGATGATCGTGATCCGGTGCTCCCGGATGCCCCATCCTCGTCAGATGAGCCCCGGACGGAGCCAAAACCGGAAAGAAACACGGACGCGGATAGTCCTGCCCGAAATTCCAGCGCAACACCTCACGATCCTCGATTAGAAACGAGATCTGATGAGGAATCCCTGGGACTGCTCGGCAACGCGGGGGACTCATAATACCTGCCTTTTCCTGAACTCTGCCGAAACCTCGGGATGCCTCCGGTGGCACGGTTGCCGGAATTATACGACACGCCCCCCTGCAGACAAAATCATCGCACTCCAGTTTGCCGAGGTCTCTGATCACACCGATATCTCAGCTTCACTGGTAAGATTCCCGGACTTTTGCAATCCTCATTCCAGTGCCCGCGATTCCGGTCATCAATCCCTTTGAGGTCGTCCCATGAAATCGCATCCGAATCGTCGACTCCTGCTGCAGGCCTGCACAGCCGCTGCCACGCTGACAGTCACAAAATCAGCCCAACTGCTCGCAGCGAACAGCCACTCGCAACCTCGCTGGCGTGCCGGAGTCTCTCGCGAAATCATTACGCCGGAAACCGCTGTCTGGCTTGCCGGCTACGGTTCAAGACGAGCTCCCGAAGGCAAACTGCATGACCTTTGGATGAAGGCGATTGCTCTTGAAGCACCAGATGGCAGACGCGTGCTGCTGATCACCAGCGACTTTCAGGGTGTCCCGGCCTCGATGAGCAATCGCGTCTTCGAAAGGCTTGCCCGACTGCACGGGCTGCAGCGCGAGCACGTCATGTTTACGTTCTCGCACAACCACTGCGGACCACGACTCGGCGATGACCTCATCGATTACTACCCGGTGGACGCTCAGCAGGAGGAACTGGTACGACAGTACACTGACCTGATGGTGGAACGAACTGTGAAACTTGCAGAGGCCGCCCTGCAGGACCTGCAACCGGCCACACTCAGCCACGGCACCGGACAGACAACGTTTGCCGTGAACCGTCGCAACAATCGCGAAGCCGACATTCCGGACCTCCTCGCACGCGGAGTCCCGCTTGCCGGTCCCGTCGATCACTCCGTGCCGGTCCTGAAAGTTGCCCGTTCAGATGGCAGCACTGCCGCAATTCTGTTTGGCTATGCCTGCCACCCCACAACACTCAGTTTCACACAGTGGTGTGGTGACTATCCCGGCTTCGCACAGCTGCAACTGGAACAGGCATTCCCCGGAGCCACTGCCATGTTTGTCAACACCTGTGGTGGAGATCAGAACCCGCTGCCGCGACGCACTGTGGAGCTCTGCGAAAAATACGGCACGATGCTCGCCACCGCGGTACGCGAAACGCTGCAGAAAACACTGCAGCCGGTGACACCTCGGCTGCGTACCGCGTTTGAACTGATTGATCTGCCCTATCTGCAGGTAATCACTCGCAATGAATTGCAGCAGGCAGCCGATTCTGATCAGGGAATTCGAGGACGCTGGGCTCGCAGATTGCTTGCCCGACTGGATGCCGGAGATACCTTTGCGTCCGGTTCTCCCTACCCACTGCATGTCTGGCTGCTGGGAACAGAACTGAAGTGGATCGGCATGGGCGCTGAAACCGTTGTGGATTATGCCCTGCGATTCAAGCACACCTGGGGAGCAGGTACGTGGGTACTCGGATACTCGGATGATATGCTCGCCTACATCCCCAGCCGACGGGTCTGGGAAGAGGGCGGCTACGAGGGTGGCAGCAATCTTTACGAATACGGTCGCCCGGCTCTGAGATGGAGTGGCAGTATTGAGGATCAGATCGCTGCCGCTGTTGAACGCCTGTTTCAGAAAGCGGATCAGCAGACAGACTGAACCACCACACAAACGGGATCGACAGTCGCCCGACGAAGGGTCGCACACTCCACTTCTTTCTCGCGATCTCATATGCTGCAGCCTGACAGCAATCCTTCAACCCGGATCGGGAGTTACCATCGTGAAGAACCTGACCATCATGTTTCTCGCAGCCACAGCGCTGCTCTCTGCTCGCGCCAGTCAGGCACAGGAATGGAAAAGCGGTGTCGAATGGCAGGAACCACCACTTGTCACCCCCGGAGCCTCTGACAACGCTCCTCCATCAGATGCTGTCGTGCTGTTCGACGGCAGTAACCTTGACGCATGGGAAAATGGCGACAAGTGGCTGGTTCAGGATGGTATTGCAACCGCTCAGCAGTCCGCGATTACCACTCGTCAGCACTTCGGTGATATTCAGCTGCACATTGAATGGTCAGCCCCCACAGAAATCCGCGGGGAAGGGCAGGGGCGAGGCAATAGTGGCTGCTATCTGATGGGCCTCTATGAAGTCCAGATCCTCGATTCCTTTCAAAACCAGACTTACTTCGACGGTCAGGCCGGTTCGGTCTACAAACAGATACCTCCAATGGCCAACGCTATGCGCAAGCCGGGCGAGTGGAATACCTATCAGATCGTTTTTAACTCGCCCCGTTTTCTGGGTAACGGCGATGTCGACAAACCAGCCAGCGTTACACTGATTCAGAACGGCGTCCTGCTGCTGAACCACTTCGAACTGTACGGTCCCACCAGCTACACAGACGCTCCGCACTACAAGCCACACGCTGAGACCGGGCCGATCTCACTGCAGTTTCACGGTGATGCTGTTCGCTTCCGAAATATCTGGCTGCGCGAATTGAAACCACCTGTGGGCCGCCGAGTTTCAGCCCCATTCAATATCCAGCCAGCCCCCAAATCAGCAGAACCAAAGCCGGAAACTGCTGCACCGAAATAATCCGGTCCCCTGAACGGATGCAGAGGTCTGACGCCCTGCAGGGCGTCAGACTGCGTCTCCGCCGAAATACAGTGGCTCGATCACATTCCCCTGGTTGAGATGCACCGGACGATTGAGCCTGTCGCGAACAACGGAATGCGGTTCGATCCCGAGCGCCGAGTAGACCGTGGCCCCCAGATCATCAGGCGAGTATGCGGTGGAATCGGGATAAGCCCCGATTTCATCAGAACGACCAATCACTTTGCCCCCCTGCACGCCGGCCCCGGCAAACAGCCCGGTAAAACACGGCCCCCAGTGGTCGCGCCCTCCATCACCATTGATCTTCGGTGTTCGGCCGAATTCTCCCAGCATGATCACCATCGTGTCCTGCAGCAGACCCCGCTCATCAAGATCATGCAGCAACGCCGAGACGCCACGATCCAGTGGCGTCAGCAGACGATCTCTCAGCGTCTGGAATATTGCACTGTGACTGTCCCAGTTCTGAACCGGTCCCATATTCGCCTGCACGATCGGGACACCCGCCTCGACCAGACGCCGAGCCAGCAGCAAGGACTGCCCGAATGCATGCCGACCATACCGATCACGAACCGCGTCCGATTCACGCTGCAGTTCAAATGCCTGAGTCAGACGACCTGCGGACAGCATGCTGAAAGCCAGACGCTGATCCTCAACCATACGTGCTGCTGCCAGTGCCTCGTCGCTTGAACCTGATCCTGCCTGCAGATCCTGCAACAGCTGACGGCGACTGTCCAGTCGAGTCTGATCCAGCCCGTGGATCAGCGACAGAGATTCGACTCGAAAATCCGCACGCGATGGATCACCCACAATCTGCCACGGATCATACTTTGGCCCAAGGAAGCCGGCATGCTGACCAGGCCAGGTAAGCGGAGCAGACATCAGATAAGTTGGCAGATTCACACCATTCGGGATTCCATCGGAACGGGGCCGGAGAAACTCACAGCCCGCCGAATAACATGGCCAGTCATCCCGCGAGGCAACTTTGTCGAAAAAACCACCCGGCTGCAAATGCCCGGTCAGGACATGATGTGTAGACATCAGATGATTGTTGTCCTTATGAGACAACGTGCGGACCAGTGCGTACTTGTGGGCCAGCGTGGCAAGTCCCGGAAGATGCTGACAGATCTGAGTTCCGGCGACCGAAGTTGCGATCGGACTGAATTCACCACGCACCTCAGCGGCAGCCTCTGGCTTCATATCCAGTGTATCGTGGTGACTGATTGCACCGGTACAAAACACAATGATCAGAGATTTGGCACGGGGCTGACTGACGCCCCGTGGTAACTGGCGAGCTTCTGCCATTTGCTCCATCGAGCAGGCCAGCAGACCCGACCAGCCAATCTGCAGCAACTGCCTGCGACGACTGATGGAGGTAGCCGAATTCAGCGGAGTAAGCTGCTTCACGAAAAACATCCGGAGCATGGAAGTGGTGGGACCACAACGAACCTGCTGTCCGAGTGGCCGTGTATTCAGGGGGGAGTGACAGAGTCTAATTCATTGCTCGACGGGAATGAACAAAAAATGGATCGGAATGCGTCGACTGAGCTGAAACCGGGGAAATCACGGACTCCTGAATCACATTTAACGGAGAAAACCAACCGGAAATCGCCCTGAGAAATCGCGGATTTCTGCCCATCGGCACACGGCTTGCGGCTAGAATTGCCCGTGCTGGAGTCCGTCGTATTGGCAGACCGACCCTTGCAACACGGGGAATTGGATATGTACGATTACTTCTTCGATTCGCAATACCTGCTGCTGGTGCTGATACCAGGCCTCATTATGTCCGGCCTTGCCAGCCTGATGGTGAAATCCTCCTTTGCTCGCTACTCCCGTCAGCGCACCCAGCGCGGCATCACCGGGGCCCAGGCAGCCCAGTTACTGCTGCAGAACGCCGGTATCTACGACGTCCGGATTGAACGTGCCAACGGACTGCTCAGTGACCACTACAACCCGGTCACTCGGACCCTCGCACTTTCAGAATCCGTCCACGACAGCACCTCGGTAGCCGCAATGGGCGTGGCGTGCCATGAAGCCGGGCATGCAATTCAGCATGCCGATCACTACGGACCACTGTGGCTCCGCTCCTCACTGGTGCCCATCGTCAGCTTCGGCTCGCATGCGTCTGAAATGCTGCTGTTTCTTGGATTCGTCCTGCACGCCCGTCCGTTGCTTATCGCTGGTGTACTGGCTTTTGCCACGATCGTTCTGTTTCAGTTGATTACGCTTCCAGTGGAGTTCGATGCGTCAGCCCGAGCAAAACGCCTGTGCCGCGAATATGGAATCGTGACAGAAACTGAAGCAGTCGGAGTGGGTCGAGTCCTCAATGCAGCAGCACTCACCTACGTCGCAGCCTTCGTCACCAGCCTGCTCACGCTGCTCTATTACCTCATTCGACTTGGATTGCTGAACAACAACCGCAATGACGACTGAGCCCAGAGCAGGACTGGACAGGACAGAGCAGGGCAGGGCTGCTGTGCGCCACGTAAGGTGCTGCGGTCTGCGTCATCGCGCCGCCTGACGCTCCCCGGACTCCAGCCACGCCTCAGAAAACACAGCGTGCTTCATCGATTTTCCGCCGCTGACGAAGTAGCTGTAAACCGCATGGATCTGGCCATCCCGCGTTTGAATAATGCAGGGATAATGAGCTGATCCATCAGACAGGTCCTCCAGCAACTTTTTCCACTTCCACGTTTTTCCCTCGTCGTCTGACATGCTGACAGCCAGTCGTCCGCGTCCTTCGCGCGCATCGTTGTGTATCAGCAGCCAACGTCCACTCTGCAGGCAAATACCATCCAGACCTGATCCCGGATTAGGCAGAGTAGACACCATAACAGGCCCCCACGTCACGCCGTCGTCAGAAGATTCCGCATAACGGATATGACCGGTAAAACCGTTTTCCCTCATCCACGCCGTCACAGTGCCATCGGACTTCTGCAGCACCGTCGGCTGGATTGCCCCAAAACCCAGCAATGGTTTTCCCGCGAACCACGTTCGGCCCCCATCATCGCTGATCGCCATGATCGACAGGGAAAAAGTGTCCGTGTAAAGTGGCAGCAGGATTCGACCAGACTTCAGCACCGTCGGTTTACAACGTGGCTGCCAACCCATCCGCTGGTACATTTTCTGACTCAGCCTCTCTTTCGCCACATTGATTGACGCCATTTTTTCGGAGGGCAGGGGAGGCAACAGTGCCAGAGTCTGATCCAGCACTCGAACAGCCTCAGCCGAGAAATCATCCGGTTTCAGCAGAATTGTCTCATCGCGGTTCCACAACGGAGCCCCCTCGCCAATCGGCTGATCCGAGACTTTCAGACGAGTCAGGCAGGATTCCCAGGTATTTGCGACAATCACTGGCCAGAACAAAAACAACCGTCCCTCACGATCCGTCATCAGCGCTGTGTTGCAATCGGGGAAGCCAGGGGTATCCGCCAGTAAAAACGAGGGACTCCATTGAGCCTTCCCGGCAGTCCGCCGCGCACCCCAGACGGCCACGTCATCCGCCTGACGCTCGCCACTGCCGCGATACCACGAAACCAGCAGGTCGCCGTTGCTCAGCTCAGCAATCCCGGGTGCATGATTGTGCTGACCGTGCAGCGGAAAAATCAGTTCAGAGACCGGTTCCTGACCTGCACACACCCGCGTCGCCACCAGCCAGCAAAGGTGCAGCACAACGCAGAATCGCCATCGAAACACGCTCAGATTCACGAAAAACCTCAGTTTCCGCACCACGACTGACCTCGGCAGTCTCAGACCTGCCGATAGAAACGATCACCAGAAGGACGTCAGAGCAGGGCGGATTCACACGCACTGCCCTGATGACTCATTTTGTGGTGCAAGAGTCGAAATGTCGAGTGTTCACAGCACACGGGCGGCCGGGCAACTCAGAAGAATTGCTTCGATTTCCCCATGGCGAATCTTCCATTTTGGCGGAAAATTCCGAGAATCTCCTGCAGGATGCCTGCGGTCCTTTCTTTTCCCATTTTACCCGGAGGTACGTGATGACTTTCCTGACCAGACCGCGTCGCGGTTTCACACTGATCGAACTGCTGGTGGTGATCGCCATCATCGCGATTCTTGTGGCCTTGCTGTTGCCGGCCGTACAGCAGGCTCGTGAAGCTGCTCGTCGCACACAGTGCAAAAACAACCTGAAGCAACTGGCGTTGGCAACACACAACTACCACGACGTTGCCAACATGTTCCCACCGGGATACATTTTTGCGCCCCCGAACCTCGTGACACGCTCAGCATTCACTCTGCTCCTGCCGTACATCGAGCAGACGAATCTTTACAACTCGATTGATTCGTCGGTCCCCATGATGAACGGCCCGACCGGATACAACACAACCATTCAAGCCCAGAACGTGGCTGCTGCGGCCACCGTGATTCCGGCATTCCTCTGCCCGTCTTCGGTTGGACCAACAACCGACGACTACATGTATCCGGCCAATGCCTTTGCTGCTGGT
Source organism: uncultured Planctomycetaceae bacterium (assembly GCA_903858815.1). Classification (GTDB taxonomy): domain Bacteria; phylum Planctomycetota; class Planctomycetia; order Planctomycetales; family Planctomycetaceae; genus SXXK01. The sequence continues at coordinate 110,348 of CAIOKE010000133.1, forward strand.
GTCCCGCCCATGAACATGACGTGGAAGGGTGGTCGCACGGACTACGGTGGCACAACTGGTATTCGTGGTGTGTACGGCAACATCGCCTATAATAACAATCAGGGTGGGGACCGCGATGGTTGCCTGACTGCTGCCGGACTCGGTGGCAGTACGTCGCGCATGCGTGACGTCACCGATGGCACCTCAAATACTTTGATGTTCGGCGAACGAACAGGTGGCGTTAAGCTGTATTACAAGTCCACCCCCGCCACAAATCTCCCGGCAGTTCTGGGAGTTACCAACGGTGGCTCATGGTCAGATGCCCTCGCATTCGAACATTGGCTGCAGGGTTCACTGTATGATGGCACCGGCCTCGGTGGCGGACCTTGTGCAATGTGCACCAATATCCGTGGCAACGGATTCCACAGCTTCCATACCGGTGGCTGCCAGTTTGCACTTGTGGACGGTTCCGTTCGATTCATCAGTGAAAACGTCGCAGCCTCTGTATTCGCTTCGACGGTCACCAAGAAGAAGGGCGAAATCACGGGCGAGTTCTGATCAGCACTGGCCCGTCTGAATGTGCCGGCACCTGACTGCAACAGCGTGCAGATCCTGTGGAACCACGCTGTTGCATCTCAGACAGCCGGCTTTTCGTTTTGATGCCGTGTTTCAGGGCCCACTGGCCCGCCCCTTAACAATGGATCCTCATATGCAAACACGATTCTCCGTTATTTTTGCCGCACTGCTGCTGATCGCCGGTTGTGGTGAAGCCCCCAATCGCAAAGCCACATTCCCGGTCAAGGGGAAAATCACTGTGGATGGTCAGGCACCAGGCGCTGCCATTCGAGTCGAGTGTGTTCCGGTGGCCGGACTTGACACCAAAGACCCCACGGTATCCGGTACAGAATGTGACCCGGAAGGCAACTTCGAAATCTCAACCTACCAGCAGGGTGATGGGGTGCCGCCTGGTGACTACGTGCTGACGTTCACATGGCAGGAATTCAATATGATGCAGCGTCAGTACACAGGCAAAGACAAGCTGAATGGTCGCTATTCTGACCCCAAAAGTCCGACAGCTCAGAAGGTTTCGGTCAAGGAAGGTACTCCGACAGACCTCGGAGTTATCGCCCTGACTACGAAGTAACCTTGATCCTCAGCCCATCATTGTGGCAGTTGTACTCTGATCTTCAGCAGCGGCGGAACAGCCTGTGGCTGTTCCGTCGCTTTCTCTTAAACACCCAGCAAATGGTTTTGACCAGGATCCTCTCATGCTTTCGCGGCTTGCTCTTCTGAAACTCGTACTCTGCCTCCTGTCGCTGATCTCCAGCCCTTTGTCAGCAGATGAAAAGCAGGCCTCCGAGCAGATTCCTCAGGAGATTTTTCAGTTCATGGAACGTCCGGAACCGGACTTCGCATGGAAGAAACTGGATACCATTGAAGCGGGTGCCAACCGCGTTCATCGTCTCGAACTCACATCCCAGAAATGGCAGAATATCGTCTGGAAACATGCACTCATCGTATACGAGCCAAAGCAACTCGTGCACAAACAGCAGATGCTGTTGTTTGTTACTGGTGGCAGTATTGGACGTGTCCCCGGACTGAAGGATTTTGCGATCGGACTGGCATTGGCCGATGCCTGCGGTGCTCGAGTAGCCACCTTGCATCAGGTCCCCAATCAGCCCCTCTTTGGCGATCGCGTCGAGGACGATCTGATCACCGAAACATGGCTGCGCTATCTGGAAACCGGAGATGCGACATGGCCACTTCTGTTCCCGATGGCAAAAAGCGCTGTCAAAGCCATGGATGCACTGCAGCAGTTCGTTGGCAGTGAACTCAAACAGGAAGTCACGTCGTTCGTCATTTCCGGTGCTTCAAAACGTGGCTGGACCAGCTGGCTGACGCCCGTTGTTGATAAACGCATCATCGCGACCGCACCAATTGTCATTGATGTACTCAATTTTCCCGCCCAGATGGCTCACCAGAAGAAAACCTGGGGCTTCTACAGCGAGCAGATTGCGGACTACACCAGCAAAGGTCTCGTCCATGAAAACGGTATCCCTCAGGAAGGACGCGAGGCGGAACTCTGGAAAATGATGGACCCGTTCACGTACCGGTCACGATTGACAATGCCGAAGCTGATCGTCGTCGGAGCCAATGATCGGTACTGGACTGTGGATGCCATGAATCTGTACTGGGACGAACTGCAGGGTATTCGCCACATCCATCGCGCCCCTAACGCCGGCCATGGACTCGATGCTGGGCGAGATTACGCACTGACTACGATAGCCGTATTCTTCCGACACGCAGCTGCCGGAAAAACCCTGCCGGAAATCTCGTGGACACCGCAGCTGTCGGATACCTCCGTTGGATTCACCGTGAAGCCTTCCGCTGCCCCCCTCGCTGTCCGCATCTGGACGGCACGTTCTGCCAGCAATGACTTTCGTGAATCTCAGTGGACTTCTGCAGAGCTGCAGGCGGTCGAAGGTCAGTACACAGGCACCGCAGCGAAGAATGGTGAAGAGCGAGTCGCAGTCTTCGGAGAAGTGCAGTATGAATACGAAGGCCTGAAGTACTCTGTGAACACCCTCGTCTGGTGGAAATAAATCGACTGTCACAGATCAGCATTCCTGCCTGCAGCTGAGAGGGAAGTGAAGATGTACCAGAGCAGCATTGTCCTGCTGATGTATCTGTCTGCATTATCCCTCGTTGCGGCTGAAGATCTGAAACAGAGCGAGCAGCAGAGGATTGAAGTGATCCGCCGAATTTCGCCAGCCGTGGTCTGCGTTATGGACGCGGCCGGAGCAGGCGGTGGATCAGGCGTACTGATTTCTGCCGATGGCTACGCAATCAGCAATTTTCACGTAACCTCAGGGTCGGCCAGCTTTCTGAAATGTGGCCTGAACGATGGTCGCGTTTACGATGCCGTACTGGTCGGTATCGATCCCACCGGCGACGTCTCGCTCATCAGATTGCTGGGTCGCAGCGACTTTCCCTTTGCCACGGCTGGAAACAGTGACAACGTGAGAGCAGGGGACCAGTGCCTCGCGCTGGGCAACCCATTCCTGCTGGCGTCAGATTTTTCTCCGACCGTCACATGGGGCATCGTCAGTGGTACCCGCCGCTATCAGTACCCATCCGGGACGTTTCTGGAATACACCGACTGCATCCAGATTGACGCTTCAATCAATCCCGGGAATTCCGGAGGCCCGCTGTTTGATATTCAGGGACGCTGGATCGGTATCAATGGGCGTGCCTCATTTGAGAAACGCGGGCGAGTCAACTCCGGCGCCGCCTACGCCATCTCGGTCAATCAGGTCCTGCACTTCGTTGATCACCTGAAGTGTGGTCTTATCGTTGATCACGGTCGACTCGACTTCACCGTCGAATCTGACGAACAGTTCAACGTGGTGGTCCAGCAGGTCAGTGAACTGTCTGAGGCGTACAGACGCGGGCTGCGTTCTGGTGCAGTCCTCGAATCCTTCGCGGGACGCCGACTGACCTCAGCCAATGACTTCCAGAATGTGGTGGGCATCTATCCCGAAGGCACCCGGCTGCCTTTGGTCTGGCGTGATCGAACCGGGCAGCACACAGCCACCGTACGTCTGGGACCACTGCATGCGTTTCAGAAGACTCCAGAACTGCCCCAGGAAAGACGCCCTGAAGGACATCCGGAAAACGACTCACAACAGCCGGAACAGCCTTCGCCCGAACTGCTCAAACTCTTTACAGCCCGCGAAGGTTTCTGCAACTACTACTTCAATGACGCAGCCACGCAGCAACTACTGACACCAATGCTGCAGAGACTTGCGGATGTCACACCTGATATGGCGTGGAAAATCACCGTCTCATCAGCCGATGAAGCAACCGCTCTGCAGGGTGAGATTGCTGTGACTCGAAACACTGTTGGTCTGCGGCTGAATGATCAGTCATGGCTGCAGAACACTGAGACTCCGAAGTTGCAGGATGAGCCACCAACGTTCCCCGGTTTTCTCCTCGCTGTCAATCATCTGCATCGGCTGCTCAGAAAAGACAAACCCGCTTTCGATGAACTGACGGCTGCCGGTCGTACTGTGCACCAACCGTCGGGCAGAGCACTCAGAATCCTGTTGGCACGCACCGGAGCCCGCTCCACTCGCTGGTACTTCAGCGATGACCAGCCTTTGCCTGTTGCGCTGGATCTGGAACCAGAGGCCGCCACAGATGAAATACGACTGATTTTTGATGACTGGAAGATGTGGTCGGGACTGCTGTTTCCAGAACGGCTGGGAATCGTCGACCCCACCACAGAGCAGGTTAGCTGGCTCAGGATTACCGCAGCATCAGCTCAACAGGAGCAGAATAAATGAAGATCTGTCGCCGGCGTATGCTGCAACTGACCGGCAGCCTGCCGTTCTGGCCTGCTGTTGTGCCCGCACTGGCTTCGCAAACGCCCCCCAAAGATACTCAAACCGTCGTGGTGAAGCTTTTTGGAGCAGGGCTGGGATCGCTCGATTCTTATGGAACCGGAGTACTTGTTTCTGCAGAAGGACACGTGCTGACCGTTGCCAGTCACCTCGTCTCCACCGGATTTCTGACCGCTGTCACCGCAGATGGTCGCCGATTCACCGCCGAAACTGTGGCGACCGAACCATCCATGGATGCCGCACTGCTCAAACTGAAAACTGAACCGGCAGATCAGTTCCCCTGTATTGATCTGAAGACTGCTGTCGAACCAGCAGTGGGAACTCCTGTGCTTGCGTGGAGCAATATGTTTCGTGTGGCCGCCGGAAATGAACCTGTGTCCGTAGTGCACGGGGTGATTGCAGCCTCGGTCTCGCTGGATGCAGTTCAGGGCAAATGGAAATTCCCCCTGAAAAGTCATGTGTGGCTGATCGATGCCATCACAAATAATTCCGGGGCAGCCGGGGGATTACTGACGGACTCAGACGGTCAGCCGGTCGGGCTGATTGGTCGCGAGATTCGCCACGCCACAAGTGGTACCTGGGTGAATTATGCGGTGCCATTGAAAACACTGCAGCCTGCAGTTGAAGCCATGCTGAAGGGCCAGCGACTGACGCCGGCAGCGCCAACCACCGTTGCCGAACCACTTCTTTCAGCACGGGATCTGACCGGTCGATTTGGATTGACGTTGATTCCGGCGGTGCTGGAGCGGACGCCCGCGTGGATCGATTCTGTGGTACCCGGAACCGCAGCGGCGCAGGCCGGATTTCGTCGTGGTGATCTGATCGTGCTGGTTGGTGACGCGGTGATCACAAGTGAATCCGATGCTCGGCGCCGTCTGGCCGAGTATCGCGCTGGCCAGAAGGCCGCCATCACAGTGTCTCGTGACGAGCAGTTGCTGGAGTTGTCGCTTCTGGTCCCGGCGGCGACGACCACCGGCCGCTGAGTATTTGACGAGCACCTGAATGCAGATTCCCATACCGAAAACACACAAAAGCCAACGTCCGATAATGTCCGTTATGTTAAGTTGATATCAGCAAAAACAGCGATTTTCCACTGGTTTTCAACCAATCAACGCACCCGCTCAAATGCCGTTCAAACGCGAACGCAGGCTCCGGTCCAACTGGTCCACCGTCACACCCGCTCGACTCAACTGACGAAGTATCCGCTCGTCCAGACGAGTATCCAGATCCGTGCCAATGTCAGGGTCACGGGACAGACCCAGAGCATCGGCATGCCAGTCCTCCAGCACACGCCGAACCACCACGTCAGGTAACCCCGACAGATGCTCGCGAGTCCCCTGAATGATGTCCGCACGCTGACTGTAAATCCCTGCGATCTCGTCCAGCAATCTGCCATTCGCCGCACTCAGCTGCAGCGGTGGTCGACGAACACCGGCACCCTGCTCGTCCGCCCCGGAGCCACTTTCCGAATCACCGGCCCTGGCCCCTCCTGAAACTCGCCGCAGCAGGCCTGACCAGACGGACCCGGCAGCCTCTCCCGTCGCATCCGAAATCAACTGCTGCACCAGTCTTCGTCGCTCTTCAGGAGCAGCATTCAGCAGCCGCTTCATATCCTCCTCAGATAACTGCTGCAGCAGTTGATCGCGAAGTTCCTGCGGCACAGCTGCGAGCAGACTTTCCACAGCAGACACGGGATCACCCTCAGTCGACTGCTGAGCCCGATTGTCAGATGCCGGTCGGTCCTCCGACTGGCCAGCCAGACGCCGCAGATCAAAACCACTGCCCCCCGGCCCCAACCACGATTCCTTATCCTTTTCCGCTCCCTTGGAAAACACGCCAGCCGATGCCGGCTTCGCATTCGCTAATTCATCGCCCGCAGCCTGCAGATTCTGCCCGAATCGATTCAGCACCTGCTCTACATCACCCACAGAATGCTCTGGAACCAGTTGCAGCAGAACCTGCGAATGACTGAGAATCAACGCGGCCCCGTAACCCGACCATGTCTGACTGACGGCCCTGCGAATATCTGCGGACATCGTGATCAGAAAATACATAGCTGTCATGCAGATCACAATGCCCCGCACCAGCCCCAGCAATGCTCCAAGATGCCGATCAAATCCGCCAAGGCGAGCGTCCTCAAGCCACTTACTGATCAGTCCTGCCCCAAGAAACGTGGCCCCGCACAGTACCACGTAAATCACCAGCATCGAGATCCAGTGTTTCAGCGGAGGATCCACTGCAATCAAGGGCTCAATCAAGGGCGACAATGCCCCCGAAAACTTGAAACACAGCAGCAACGCTGCAGCCCACGCCAACTGCGACAGCAACCCGCGAGTTGCGCCGCGAATTGTGCAGAACAACAGCACTGCCAGCACGATCAGGTCAACAATCTGAGACGGGTTCATCTGCCGACATCCATGAATGAGGATCCGAAATCAGTCCATTCATTGTAGGCAGTTCGGGAGATCCAGAGAAAGGGCGAACTTTATCGTCGTCCCGGAAGATTTGCCGCATGATTGCGAATCAGATCTGAAAATCCGGCAGAGAAGGGCACTCAGACCGCGCAAACTGCAAATGGCGACACACCCACTCGATCAATCAGAACTGCCGGCGACTGTCCAGCAACAGCGTTACCGGCCCATCGTTCAGCAGTCGCACATCCATGTGAGCCTGAAATTTCCCGGTTTCCACCGGCAGACCATGCCCACGCAACTCTGCTATGACGCCCTGATAAAGCGGTATTGCCACTTCCGGACGGGCTGCCGCCACAAAACTGGGACGTCGCCCCTTCCTGCAGTCTCCATACAGTGTGAACTGGCTGACCAGCAGCACGGCCCCCGCAACCTCCGCCAGCCCAAGGTTCATCCGCCCCTCAGAATCCTCAAAGACTCGCAGTCCGGCTATCTTCTCCGCAATCCAGACGACGTCCTGCTCAGTATCATCACCAGCGATCCCCAACAGCACCAGAAAGCCCCTTCCAATCTGGCCCGTAATTACACCATCCACTGTCACCGATGCCTCGGAAACTCGCTGAACTACCGCTCGCATGAAGGCCCTCGCATATCCGCAACCACGAACCGATCGAAGGCCAATCCCGATAGATTCAACGGAGATCGCCCGGTCAGAATCAGCTCACAAAGAATTTCTGCCGTTCCCGCAGACATCTGCAGACCCGAACGGAAATGCCCTGCCCCTGCAAACAGGTTTTCAAAACCCGTCACCAAACCCAGAAATGGCAGGCCGTCAGGAGTCCCGGGACGCAGTCCGGCCCACGTCTTCACCACCGGTGCCGACTGCAGCTCAGGCGACAGATCACAGGCAAACTCCAGCAGACCACGTACACCGGAAACTGTTGTACTGCGACAGAATCCAGCGTCTTCCTCCGTCGACCCCACCAGAATCAGACCATCCTCACGCGGTACAAGATACCTCCGGCCACTCTCAACCACATGCGGCAGCCAACCCGGCTGTGTCTGCAACAGCACCATCTGACCACGAATGGGCCGAATCGGAATTGTTATTCCAAATCGCTCGAGGATCATTCCGGTCCACGCTCCGGACGTCAGACAAACAGCAGTCGGCACCAGTGTCCTGTCAGACAGGCGGACAGCCGTAATTCTTCCAGCATGCTGCTCCAGCACGGCCTCACCAGCCTGCTCCAGAATCATCACACCAGCCTTCAGGCAGGCACTCTGCAATACACGCAGATGCCACGGATTTCTTACCTGCGCGAACTCCGGGAGCCACGTGGCTGCTGACCATTTCGTTTTGAGTTGGGGTATCCGCCGACGCAGATCCGCACCTTCCAATGCCTCGGCTGCAACCCCATCCCGCTGCCAACGCATTGCCTCCGCAGCAGCCTCGCCCGGAGTGTCCGCCAGCAGAATCGAACCACACTCACGATAGCCGTTATCTTCACTCGTCAGTCGCCACAGCAGTTCATTCAACTTCGGCCAGCACTCAAAACTGAACGACCGGAGTCGCGATTCAGCCGACTCGGACTGGACTGCCCTGCCCGGCGGCAACATGCCGGCCCCAGCCCACGAGGCCTCAGTTCCAGCCCGAGCACGCTCGACCAGAGTCACAGCCATACCGCGATGCCGCAGCAGCAGGGCCGTTGTCAGCCCCACCACTCCGCCACCCAGCAGTACAACTCCAGCCCCCGTGTCAGACATACTCAGGGCTGCTTCTTCAGGCCAAGACAATACAGCGATTCCCGTCGCCCTGCCCCATCCCCCGTCGACGTCCGCATGAATAACTGCCCGTCAACGGTCACTGCTGATGCAAAACCAGAATCACCCAGCTGGTTCTGAGCCACCAGTTCGTACTTCTCGGGATTTGCTTTGATCACCCACGTTGTTCCGGCTTCATTGGTTGCCAGAATCAGATCACCCACAAGCAACGGTGAACTGGAAACCGGACCACGCAGACGCTGCTTCCAGCGTTCTTCTCCGGTCTTCGCATCCCAGCAGTAAAACACACCCTGATCACTGAACGCATAGACGAATCCACCTGTCACCAGCATCGACTGCTCGTAACACTTCACCTTGTTCTTCCAGACGACACCGGAACCATCAGCACGAACCGCCACTGTTTCTGCATCCGGATAACCACCACTGGCAAATACGAGGCCATCTTCCCAGATACACGTGCCGCAGGTGGCCATAGTCAGACAGGGAGTACTCCAGAGCGGAGCGCCATTCGCCGGATCATACGAGGCTATCATCTTTGTTCCACTCAGCAGCAACTGATCACGACCATTCAGTTCAGCGATGATGGGCGAGCCCCAGTTCAGCATCAGCGGACGCTCACGCACCCACAACTGCTCACCGTCCCGCAGACGAAAAGCCCGAATCCATGCCGATGTGTCGCAGTCTGCAGTCACAATCAGTGTATCGCGATAGATGGTTGGTGACGCCGCATAACCATACTCATAAGCCTGTGGCCTGAAGTTTCCGGCATCGACCCGCCACACAACTTTGCCGGACATATCCAGTGCCACCACTTCAATCTTTTCGTGATGGCAGAACGACAGATACAGCAGACGCCCGTCCGATGCAGCTGTGGATGAAGCATGAGTATTCCTGGCATGCACCGGCGGAAAACCGCCCTGACTGATCGGGGTCTGCCACAGAAGTCGCCCATCCCGACGACTGAAGGCAACCACACCCTGCGTCTCTGCTCCCTCGTCAGCCGTTCCCAGAACAACGAGATCCCCCACAATGACCGGAGAAGAATGACCGCGCCCCGGAACGTCGGCCCGCCAGACAACATTCTTCTCATTGCCCCACTCCACAGGGATCTGTGGTCCGGAAGGAACCGTATTGTCACCACGCGGTCCACGCCACCGCAGCCAGTCCTCTGCTGTCACAGAGCCCACGCAAACACAAGAAAACAGCAGGCACAGAAAACTCTGAGCCAACATCCGCAACCACGCTGCACCCAACATCGCATCCCCCGTGTCTGCCGTGACAGGACTGATTCCTCGCTGTGCATAATCACGAAACCAATGCAATCATGCCTCAGCAGGAAGTGTCCCTAAGAGACCGTACAGGTCAAGCCCACCACCAACAGCCTGCTGCATCGCCCGGATTCGCGAATTTCCTGCCCCCAGCCACAATTTCCTGTGCTGCCAAACGGCAACACGCCCGCAGCTTCCACTCCACCCACCACAAAAACACGAAAATCTCCACCAATCCACTGTGCTGAAGCCCATACCCGAAAGCAGAATCTGAAGATGATTCCATCTGCCACTCCGGAAGCAGCCTGTGATTGAACCCACTCATGACAAAACCCGGCTCGTCTCAATCGCCGCGCGGCTGATTTTCGCCTCGCTGCTCCCCTGCCTTCTGTTGCCCCCTTTTTTGCCAGTCTCCTCGGCCGACGATCAGGCCAGACTGATTGAACTGCAGACCGACAACACCACATACGTCGGCCGACTACTGAAACGCAGCGGTGATCACATCTGGTTGATGGACCCGCTTGGATCACTCTTCCAGCTGAATGTCAGACAGTTGTCAGCATTCAAAGTCGTTGCCGATCGGTTTCAGCCCGCAACTCCGGATGAACAAATCAGTGCACTGCAGAAAGAACTGCTGGACGGCTATGAAGTTACCAGCACGCAGCACTATGTCGTTGCAGCACCAATCGGCAACGCTCAGCAGTTCGCCAAAACCCTCGAACAGCTGTATCAGGAGGTATTCGCCTGCTGTCAGAATCTGGGGCTTTCACCTCAGCCCCCCGAAATGCCGCTCAAAGCCATCATTTTCTTCAATCAGCAGCATTTCCAGCGTTGTTGCAGAACCGATCAGATGGCATGGTCCGCAGACCTGACCGGATACTATTCCATCCAATCCAATCGAATCTCCGTGCTGGCCGCTTCGCCAACGCTCACCTCTGCAACCAATGACGGCAATCAAATCTCGGTCAGCCTCCAACAACCATCTCCCGTGGCTCAGCGGGTGCAGACCACACTGATCCACGAAGCCTGCCACCAGATCGGATTCAACAGCGGAATCCACAGCCGCATCTCCCACGGCCCCAAATGGCTCGTAGAAGGTCTTGCGATGCACCTCGAATCAGATACTGTCAGACGCCGGAAATCCAGTCGGCTGCTCTCCCCTGCTGAGACAGCCAACCCCGAACGACTGCACTGGTTCCAGACTCAGTACCTGACGCGTCAAAAACCCGGTGATCTTGCTCGCATGATCACCTCAGACGAACATTTCGTCCGCGCTCCCTTCGATGCCTACAGCCTCGCCTGGGCCTTCACATGGTTTCTGTGCAGCAGCGAAAACCCGGAATTGCCGCGAAAGCTTGCAGATTTTGCGCGACTGACAGCCAAACAGTCCGGCCCCGGCGCTGGTTCAGCTACCCAGCGGCTGGAAACGTTTCAACGCACCCTCGGTGATCCCGACCTTCTTGAAACACAACTCCTGCGTTTCATCGACTCGCTCAATCTGCACGTAGAAACACAACCCTGACCACAATTCCTCGGCTGCGCGTTGGCACTCACTACCCACCTGCTGCTATCCTTACTGATTCGCAAAATGCCTGTCTGCTGACCGTGGCAGACTTTACTCGTCCAGTCCGTCAGGCCCGTTATGGCACCCCCCGAAACTCCTCCTGAACCTGTCTGGCTGCTGATCCTCGACTCCTGTCCACTTCCGTCAACAGAACCACCAGCCACGCGGGCAGATCAACCACTACAATGGCACCCATTTGATGATCTCGACTGCCAGTCACTCTGCTTCGAACAGTATTACAGTCAGCATCCTGCTCCCGAAACCGATCTGACAGACTATCTCGGTGGGCCCGCAGCCTGCTCAGAATTCCAGACACGCCTCAGCAACGCCGGGAAATCCAGTCAGCACATCAACCTCAGGTTTCCCGCAGATTGTGGCACCGAACTACCACATGGTCAGCCGTGGCTGACCCCTTCACCGATCACCGCCCTGCCCTCGACTGAACACAACTCAACACTGCCAGACCTGCTGATACTTTCCGCAACCGTCTGTGAATCCTTTCAGACCCTCACAGAGATTCTGAAATGGATCCTGCAGCTGCGAACTCAATGCACCGTGGCAGGATGTCCGCCCACACTGATTGTGACTGGTCTGCGAGGCGTGGCTGTCAAAGTGCCGCAAGACTTCACTGCAGCCTGCTCCGAAGCCCTGATTCACGTGCCACTCTGGATTCTGAGCGAGGGAATTCACTCGGCCCGGCTGCAGACTCTCTGTGGCAGTCATGACCTACTGCCCACGATTGCTCAGTTGCTCCGCCTGCCACCGCTTCAGAACGACCACTGCCCTGCCCCGGACGATGTTACACCGCCTGCACTGCTGCAGACTCCGGTCAGCCTGTTGTCTGTTCGTGAATTGCACCCGGAGACCAACCCGCGCCTGCTGACCATCGCGGGTGGCGAATGGGTCGGGCTCAGAACACAGCACTACTTTCTGGTGCACCCGGTGAATCTGCCCCACGATGAGGACGTGCTGCAGACCTGCAGCCTCTATCAGAAGCCGGATGACTTCTGGAACGTGAACAATTCCATTGTCGCCTGCGAGGAAATCGCCCGCGCTATGCTGGCCGCTGCCAGCCAGCAGCACTGAACTGCTGCGATCAGATCATATCAAGCTTGCGGTGGCGTCGCGCTGGCGGTCGGGCACAGGCATCACAGATACCGTGCACTTCAAGTCGATGGCCCTTCATACGAAAACCGTATTCAGCTGAGACACGCTCAAGCACCGTGGAAATCTCATCATTCCGAAACTCGACCAGTTGACTGCACTTCTCACAGATAAAATGATCGTGCTGCGGATAACCGTAATCATGCTCGTACACTTCCCGGTCATTCGATCGGGCGACTTTGCGAATCAGGCCCGCCTTCTCCAGTTCCCTCAATGTGCGATAAACAGTTGCACGACTGACTCGACCACCGTCCCGACGTGGCTGCGTCAGGCGCGAGACAATCTGGTCCGAATCAAAATGCTCATGATCCGCAAAAATCTCTCGCACAATTGTCTCACGCTCCTGCGTCAGACGCATTCGGCGAGTCGCCAGAAACTCTCGAAACTTTTCGACCGGCGAAACTGTCACTTCCTGCCGGGCCAGTTCATTTGTGGCGGTTTCGTTCACAATTGGCCCCAACGACACTCACCGAGAGAAAGTTCACGTCTGCAAAGCACAGAGGCACTGCTGAACAGCGATTCAGCCACCGCTATACCACAGTCTGCCATCTGCTGCCATGTTTTTCATCTGTAATCCGGCATATCAGCCCGATTCTCAACACTCAATCCGCAGTCAGCCCCGACTGATAACGTTTCAGCATGCGATCAAATGCGATTGCCAACAACTCTTCTGAGTCGTATTCCCCGGCTTCCACTGCCCGCCGGATGGCCGCCAGACGCTCAGCACGCTGCTGGCCCCCCGCATTTTGCGCAGACACCCCAGGCTGATCATTTTCCAGGCCCCCGGATTTTCTGCGTTTGTCTACCATGAATCACTTCCCCACCAGCATTCGCCCAGCAGAAAACATGTAACCCAAACACTCATGAAATCCGGCAAAATGCGATAATCTTTCGTGGAACCGGCAGGATTTGCTGCAAATCTTAGGCTTCAGACGGCCGAAGGTCTACGGCGATTGCCTGAATCGGGATATTTGCCCCCGCTCGCTGGCCAAACATCGTCAAAGCCTTGCCCCGGAATGAGCTCGGTGCCTGTCCTCATTTGCAGTTCACTGACACACCTGCTGGAATGCCGTCTGGACCGATCACGCAGCCCTGCGAACGGGCTGTCTCTAACACGGGCATCCGTCCCGAATCTCAAAGACTCCAAATATGCATCGACTGATTGCCCTCACCCTGCTTTTTCAGCACCTTGTCCTGTCGGGCACAACACTGCAGGCCGATCCGCTGAAAAACCTTGAACAATGGCTTGCAGCCACTCCCCTTTCCGATGAACGTCTGCGTGAGCTGGCCTCGCAGGACTTCGCAGCCGAACCACTGACCGCTCCACAGGCTGCTGCAGCCACGGAAATGCTCTGGAAATCGCGATCCGAATTCCTCCGCAGCGACCGGAAGGCTGAGCTTGATGCACGAGAACTGGTCATCGGCGACCTCAAAATGCCATTTTGGTATCGATCGTTTGGTGCTGCCCCGGCTGAGGGACGCAGACTGTTTATCTCCATGCACGGGGGTGGAGGTGCACCAGCGGCTGTCAATGATCAGCAGTACGAAAATCAGAAACGACTGTATCAGCCCGAAGAAGGCATTTACCTCGTACCCCGAGCGGCCACGAATACGTGGGATCTCTGGCATCAGGGGCACATTGATCAGTTCTTTGATCGTCTGATTACAGACCTCATGATTTTCGAAAACGTAAACCCGGATCGAGTCTATTTCATGGGGTACTCAGCCGGTGGTGATGGTGTTTATCAGTTAGCCCCCCGCATGGCCGATCGACTGGCCGCTGCTGCCATGATGGCCGGTCATCCCAATGAATCACGCCCCGAAGGCCTGCGGAATATCGGCTTCACCATTCATATGGGAGCCCTTGATGCGGCCTTCAACCGTAACTCAGTTGCAGCCGACTGGGGACGCAGACTGAAAACCTTGCAGGAAACTGACCCCGAAGGATACAAACACAGCGTCACCCTCCATGAGGGCAAAGGACACTGGATGAATCTTGAAGATCGCGTTGCTGTCCCATGGATGTCGGCCTTCACCAGACAATCGTGGCCATCAAAAGTCGTCTGGATTCAGGATGATGTCCTGCATCAGCGTTTCTACTGGCTGCAGGTGGATCCCCGCACCGCGAAAGCCGGAGATCAGGTCACAGCCGAGGTCCAGGCCGGAAAAATCCGCATCTCAGTCTGCTCAGCAGCCAATCTGACATTGCTGCTGAATGACCGACTGCTCTCACTCGACTCCCCGATCTCAGTGGAATTCCCGGATGGTTCCACACAAACCTTCAGTGTGCAGCGCAAACTGGCTGTCATGGCCACTGGCCTGCTCGAGAGAAATGACCCGGTTGGTGTCCCCACTGCATCTATCACCCTTGCAGTTCCGGTCAGGCAGTAAGAAGTTAATCGTCCCTGTCCAGCCATCCCTGCATCCTGCTGAGAATCATGCAGACAGACACAGAGAGATTTCCACGCGTCCTCGCCGCTTTCGAGGAGGGAGTCACAAGAGGGCTTCACACCGGGTTGCAGATTTATGTGTCTGTCGATGGAGTGCCACTGCTGGACGCGGGATTCGGTGACGCTGCCCCGGCGCGTCCCATGACGCCGCAGACTCTGATGCCCTGGCGCAGCGCCGGAAAACCCCTCACGGCACTGCTGCTGCTCACATTGCTCGATCAACCGCAGCAGCAGCTGCAGTTGCCACTGAGTCACTGGTTGCCGGAGTCAGTTGGGACTGATAAGTCCAGCCTGACGCTGGCAGACTTATTGACCCATCAATCAGGGTTCCCGCTGACAGATACCGGTTGGCCGCATTCATCGTGGGACGACAGCGTTCGCACTGTCCTGCAGACACCCTGCCAGCTGCCCCGGGGAACTGCCGCATATCACCCGCAGAGCAGCTGGTTTCTGCTCGGAGAAATCATTCGCAGAGTGGTGGCACAGGGCCAGCAAACGCTGCCTGCCTTCGCTGCAATCCTTCAGCAGAAACTCCTTGATCCACTCGGTATGCTGCAGTCCGGTTGCGGAATCTCATCGCCCGATTCACCCGAGATCGTCAATCGACTGCCGGTGCTCTACGAACGACAGCATGGAGAATTGAATGTGAGTCCCGCCAGTGCTGCCCCATGGATTGTAACCCCATCCGCGGGTGGCAATCTGCGGGGGCCCATTTCGGAACTTGGCAGGTTCTATGAGATGCTGTTGCGAAGCGGCAGGACGGCACAGGGGCTTGTGTTTGCAGCAGAGCCTGTCATCCAGTTGATGACTCGCCGCCACCGAGTCGCCATGCATGACCAGACCTTCCAGCAGGTCATCGACTTCGGTCTCGGAGTCATCTGCAACTCAGCTCGCTACGGTGCTGCTCTGGTCCCATACGGCTTCGGCAGTCGCTGTTCTGATTCCGCCTTCGGTCATGGCGGGGCTCAATGCTCAATTGGCTTCTGTGATCCTGAAAGACGGCTTGTTGTTGCATGGGCAGCCAATGGTTTCTGTGGCGAAGGTCAGCACCAGCGCCGCAATCAGCTGATCAACAACGCTGTCTTTGATGACCTTGGACTCTGAAACATCGCCCCCCCCCTTTTCCTCTGCGCTTTTTCAGGATTTTTCAGACATGATCAGAGGCTTTCGTGGGAAACTGCTTGCCGGTCAGACACTCCATGGCACCATGCTGACACTGCCCTCTGCCTCTGTCGCTGAAATCCTCACCGATGCGGGATTCGACTGGCTGTTTATAGACTGTGAACATGGCCCGGTCGAAGTGCGGGATATTCAGCAGATTCTGCAGGCCGTCGGCCATCGCATCGCCTGCATTGTCCGTATTCCCGAATGCTCTGAAGGCACCATCAAACGCGTTCTGGACGCGGGAGCTCAGGGGATCATTGTACCGCAGGTCAATTCAGCCGCCACTGCGCGGGAGGTGGTTCGTTGTGCACGCTACGCGCCACTGGGTGGCCGGGGAGTAGGCATCGGACGAGCACAGGGGTATGGAACACGGTTCAGCCAGTATGTTCAGGAAGCAAATGATGAAGTGGTTGTCGTGGTCCAGGCCGAACATCGTGATGCGGTTGCCGGAATCGAAGAAATCGTCGCTGTGCCCGGAATCGACTGCATTCTGCTGGGGCCCTATGACCTGTCAGCAAGCTTCAATCGCATGGGACAGATTCATGACAGGGACGTTGTGGAAGCCATCGAAAAGGTACTGGGTTGCTGTCGCCATCGCGGGCTGCCAACAGGGTACTTCGGCGTCACTGCCGATGCCGTCCTCGAATACCAGAAACGCGGGTGTTCGCTGCTGGTGACCGGAGTTGATGTCACATTCCTCGCCAGCGCCTCAGCCCGTATGTTCCGACAGCTCACTGAACCCACTTCCCCGGAGGCCCCCCAAAACGGCTCTACATAAAATGCAGTGCGCGGTGTTGCTGTGCCGTCTGACGGTTGGTGATTCTTCACCACCGAAGGACATGGGGGGGCAGTTGTCAGTGATCAGTGGTCAGTGGTCAAAAGGACGCCGACAACACCCACCTTGGGAGGGCGAGGCTCCCGCCGAGCCGAAGTCAATTGTCAGTGTTCAGTTGTCGTTGTTCGCCCTCAACCGTAGTCCGGGCATTCCTGCCCGGCCGCCTTTTACCCACATAAAGCCACGACGCGGCGCACGTTTAACGGTCGCTCAGCCATTCCGTGGGCTGATAACCACTCAGCAAAGGGCAACCTCGGCATCGTCACCGCGCTGGTGCTCGATGGTCGTAGCATGGGCTTCAGCCTGTATCGTCCACCGCGTTCAAGCCCCCCCCACCCAAAAAGGCGAGCCGTTAGCGGAAGCTGACGGGTGTTGTTGTTTGCGTCTGAGCTGTTATTTTCCTGACACGGAAGCTGTATCCTGTTCGTTCTTCTCAACCCCCTCAAATGCAACCTGTAGGCGCGCACAGGATTCTTCGTTGATCCCCAAAAACGTCCGGGAATCGTAAATTTTCTTGCGCGCAGGACCGGGGAACCCTGCCCTATCTGCTCAAGCGATACGGCGGTTGTCGGCAGAAAACCAACGGATACGGAACACGCGATTTACCAGCCAGCTCCCACCGAACCGCAGCTTCTGTGGCTGTACTCCATGCCGATTCTCCCTCCTGACCTCAGCCGTATTGTCTGAAAATTGCTGGATTCGAGTGTTTTGCAGGGTTTCTTCCGCTAGGATTGCAGTGCTGGATGCAGCAGCATCTTTCAGGAGGAAGTCATGCCGTTAAAAACAGAGAATCTGGAAGACCCGGCACTCAATCTGACGCCGATGATTGATGTCGTTTTTCTGCTGATCATCTTTTTCATGGTCGGCGCACGATTCACAGAAGAGGCCAGTGATCAGCAGTTTGACGTCCAATTGCCGGTCGCTGCCCCTGTGCAGACGCTCAGCCGGGAACCGGACCCGCTGGTAGTCTCAGTCAATCGTGCAGGCCAGTTTGCTCTTGGGGGACGTAATCTGACACGACCGGAACTTCGCACTGCTCTTGAACAGGCTCGTCAGGCATGGGCTGGCCAGACTGTGATTATTCGTGGCGACGGAGAGGGAAGTTATCAGTCTGTCGTCGATGTCATGAGTCTTTGTCATCAGTTGCAGATCACCAGATTCTCACTGGCATTTCAGCCGGAATCTGACAGCGACAAAAAGGGTAAGAACTGATCATGGAAGCAGTGCTGCGGCTGCTGGAAAAACTGCAAAGCGGAGCGAAGTTATCGGCAGACGACATCATCGCCCTGCTGCTGGTTTCTGCCATGCTGCTCTCACTTGCTCATCTTGGCACCATGCTGGCGACTCGCTGGGGCGATCGTTACACCGCGACAAAATCCCTGATGGCGTCAATCCTCATTCATTGTGTCTGCCTGCTCGGCCTCGAAGTTTTTGATCCCAGCCCGGCCGTAATCGCCGAACAGCCGGAACCTGCAGCGCGGATTCCGGAGGTGCTGACAGAGGTGCTGACGGAATCGGATCGTGAAGTACTGCAGGACCGTGCTGGCAACGTACCACTGGTTGATCGGCCGTCGACAATTGAAGCCGAGCTGCAGCGATTTGAATCTGCTGCTCCCGTACTCGAACCAGCGCAGACCCCCGAACGCATGCCCGAACCTCCGGCATCCGTTGCAATCTCAGCAAGCGATGTCACTCAGTTTGAGCCCGCTCCCGTGACGGCACTGGCCCCGCTCTCAGATGCCGGACAGGAAGGACCGCGACAGGTGGCAGCCGCAGCATCGGATCCAGCCTCAGACCTCAGTACAACATTCGATTCCAGCCTCGCTGATGTACAGGCTTTGCAGATGACTCGTCAGCGATCTCGCCCCGGCCGGGAGGAAGAACAGTCGGTACCAGAGCGACCGGCAGTCGCCAAAGCTCCGTCTGCGACACTGCGGGTTGAAGCCGCAGATCTTTCACTGCCCGCAGCGACGTCAGCTGATGCCACTGCAGTCCCGCTTCCTGATGCGATGGACAACAATGATCGCATCGAAAAACCCACCGCCCCACAACCGGCCGAAACATTCAGTGATGGTGCTCAGATTGGTGACGTGAAACCGGCAAGGCAGCCCGATCGGGCTATGACTTTCCAGTCCAGACTGCCACGGCCCGCACGCAGTCTGCCTGCTGCTGAACCGTCGCCACGCCCTGCCCGCGCCTCCTCCGAAACAGCCGCAACGCCACTGCCTTTGAACAGCCGCTACGAAGATGTTCGTTCCGGAAGCGTTGCACCGGAATTTGCAGATTCCCTGCTGTCAGCCGGGGAAATCATGATTGCTGAACTGCCGTCGGTACGGCGTCGTCCAACGCCGCCGGCGGCCTATCGCCTGCGAGGTGTTGAATCACGTCAGCGTGCAACCGAAGTCTACGGCGGTACAAAACAGTCGGAAGATGCGGTGGAACGCAGTCTCCGATGGCTCGCGGCTGCCCAGTCATCCGATGGACGCTGGGACGCATCTGATTATGGTGCCGGGCAGGTTGATATCGATGAGAATGGCGTCAAACGGGATTTTGCCGGCCGCGAAGCCGACGCAGGTCTCACGGCCCTCGCGGTCCTCTGCTTCCTTGGCGCCGGTTACACGCATGAGCAGGGGAATTATGCGCTGCAGGTGGATCACGCTCTTGACTGGCTGATTCAGCAACAGACGCCCGATGGTTGCCTCGCCGGTAAAGCCGAACACTATGCACGCATGTACTGTCACGCTATGGCCACTTACGCTCTGGCCGAAGCCTGCGGAATGCAGAAGGATATTGTCCTCGGCTCCATCGTGGATCCAACAACACTGGCGACTGCTGTTCACATGGGCAGCCTGTACGCGATTCTTGAAGGCAGCCATGGCGGAACTGCTGCCCTCTCAATGGCAGCAACACTGCACGAACTCAACCTCGCTGATCCCACACTTCGCTGGTCATGGCAACTCCGTCGCGTGGATGACATTCGATTGCGGTCTGCCCTTGCAAAGGCTGTGACGTTCACAATCGGACAGCAGGATCCCCAGAATGGTGGCTGGCGATATCGTCAGTTTCAGGAAGGTGATGTCAGCATGTTTGGCTGGCAGTTAATGTCGCTCAAAAGTGCTGAAATGGCAGGTGTTACAGTCCCCAACCAGGTGCGTGCCCGCATGCAGACGTTCCTCCGCAGCACCGCACAGGGAACAGCCGGGGGACTTTACGGTTATCGACGTTCAGTACCCGGAAGTGAGGGGGGCTCTGAACCTCCGACCCCCGTGATGACAGCAGAAGCTCTTTTCTGCAGGCAGATGCTGGGGGCCGCTGCAGATTCGCCGGCAACCCGCGAAGCCATCGGATTCATCGGTCGAAATCCCCCGTCAATCGCCCGCACGGACTTCTATTACTGGTACTACGGTACCCTTGCAATGCATCAGCACGGTGGCTCTCCGTGGCGACAGTGGAACAGTATGATTCGTGATCTGCTGATCGCTGAACAGCGCACAACCGGTGATCTTGCCGGAACGTGGGATCCAAACGATGCGTGGGGACGATACGGGGGAAGACTTTACGCGACGACCCTTGCCACACTGACACTGGAAGTCTATTACCGGTTCCTGCCGCTCTATCAGGTTGGCCAGCCAGAGACAGGTCCGCTGCCCTCACCATGAGCAGGCTAACCTACTGAATTCCTCGTTGAACTGCTCGCTGACCCTGCTGCATCCCCCGAAACTGCTGGTGGATGGCATTCCTTTGCTGATCATAGGCCTGCATTGGTGTTACAGCAGGGACAGCGGCCGGCCACGCTTCATAGCCACCCTGCGCTGCTGCTCGTTCTGCCGCCTGCAAAGACATCTGATCAGACAGTTCCTGCCCAGGCAGCAGGCTTTGTGGCGGACCATAATAGAACGCATCATTGAGAGGCTGGCCACCGGCAGCAACGGACTGCTGCACTCCGTTAGCACCCATTCCGTCAGTCGCAAAACCTACCGGCATGACACCCTCATTCGCCATGGCCCCTCTGCTGTTATCCGAATACACCGGAAACAGACTGCCCGGCCCCGCATTCAACCCCTCAACCGGAAGTTCTTCGCCCCAACCCGCATCCATGCCATTCATGCCTGCCTGCGGTCCCACGGAAGCTGACTGCTGCCAACCACGGGCGGAAGCCGATTGCGAATCCGGCATCTGCAGCCCTGCAGGATTTCCATAGCTTTGACCACCCCGAGTGGCTCCCATACCCGATCTGATCGGAATCGGGCTGCCTGTCTGCATCGGTACGGCCGGAGCCCCCAATCGTGCCCCAGCCTGCTGTGAACCACCCCACCCCGCCCCGGGATTCATGGTGCTGGCTTGTGGCCCCCCGGACCTTGTATTCACCCCGCTGCCCGGCAGCACCTGACGATTCTGCAGACCCGTTGTCTCAGACGCCCGATTCACCCCACCGGCTCGATAGCCGGATCCGGCAGCATAGGGTGCAGGCTGCACCCACGAACTTGGCTGGATTGCCTGCTGTGACCGATACCCGTAGGAATTCGCGGCTGTCCCTGCCGCACCTCCGTAAGGCACCCCGGACTGCGCGGCTGGCATCTGATTCCATGAGGCTGTGCGGGTATTCGAGGGACCCGTTGGCCATTGTCCTCGATATCCAGCCTGCGCCGCTTCCTGGGAATCCAGTGGCGGCATCGACGGCATTCCGGAATCCGGCTGCCCCCCCGACCAACTCTGATTGGACTGCTGCTCGGCACCCGCACCCCACCCCGGAATTGATCTTCCGGAATTCTCCTGCACTCGCCTGCGCATCGCAGCGTCACGTTCCTGCTTTGCCATTTCCTGAATCTGATCGAATGACAATCCCGGAGGTAACTCTGAAAGCTCATCAAACGAATCCAGACTTTGCGGGACACCTGCAGCCGCTTCACTGGCCTGATACTGCAACTGAGCCATCATTTCCACAGCTCGAGCGGTATTCCCGTACAATTCACGAAGACGCTGTTCAGCGGCTTCAGCACGCCCCTGCTGCAGATCCAGAAGCGCCAGATTCACTCGAGCATTTTCATGTTTTGCGTCGATTGCCAGAGCCTGATTCAGATATCGTGCGGCCTCAGCTTCGCGACGCTGCAGCAGGCATGAATATCCAAGGTCGGACAGAATATTCGCATCATTCGGACTGGCCTTCAAAGCCTGCAGATAATGATACTCAGCATCTTTCCAGCGACGTTCCAGATCGGCGGCCATGGCAAGGCCATGATTCGCCGCAGCATTTGTCGGCTCAGATAACAGAATTTCTCGATACGCCTGCTGAGCCCCGGCAAGATCGTTCTGCTCAAGCGCCTGCTGCCCCTGCTGCAGCAGCATATCCATCTGCTGATCAATCAAAGGCTCAGCCTCGTCTGACGACTCATCCGCTGCTGCCGCCTTGCGATTCGTGAATTTCGCAAAGGAAAATCGCGATTTCTCAGAGTCCTTCTTCGACTCCGGCTTGTCCTTCTCAACAGCCGCCTGAGACTGACGCGATGTTATATCGCTTTTCTTCCAGAATTTCGCTCCCTGACAACCGACTTCGCTGCACATCAACAGCAGCACAATCATTTGCGAAAAACGAAACATCAGCAGGCCTCCAGGCCACTTCAGGGTGCACGCGGGATCCGCCCGTTCAGCCAACGGTCTGCCGACTTCCCACCACATTGCTTCTACCGCAACAGTTACCCGAATGTCTACACAGAAGCCGAACCGACAACTGAACGAGACTGCAGAATCCTCCATCCAGTGGGCTCTGACCAGCGGAAAACTGCAGAATCTGCCGCTGAACAGTCTCGGGATGCATCAGGAGTACAACAGGCCAAGGATCCCGAGGCCATAAAAGGTGTACTCCACATCAGCCTGCTGATCCCACGATGCACCACGAAATCCTCCCGATTCCAGTTCCAGCGCTCCACGCACGTAGGACAGCACCTGCTCTGTTGGCAGCAGATCACGTCGCCCAAGGTCATGTGCCGTCAGCAGTCCCGTAAATGTTGACAGTCCGTCCGCAAAGGGAACGCGAGTATTCGCCTGAAACCCACCCTCACTGCTGACAACATCAGTCAGAAACCCCAGTACGTCCGCTGCAATGTCATCATCCATCGCATCAAGCGATGTCAGTAACGCAGTTGCGGCCGCCGTGGGATTGGTTCCGCTGCGCTTCATCGGTGCGATCTCAACAAATCCGCCATCCTCGCGCTGCCGATCGTATAGAAACTGCACCAGCGCATTACGACGCGGAATTCGCTGTCCCAATAGCTCATGGATCAGCGCACACATGAATGACTGATAGGTACTGCCCACTGCCCCTTCCAGGGTTCTTGAGAACCCACCATCTGCAGTCCTTAACTGCTGCAGACCTGACACAACATCAGTCGCGAAATTCTCTGATCTGCCAGTCAACACGCTGCCCCCGATCACAGACTCCACCACAATTGAACTGTATAGCCAACTCAACAGATCCACAGCACCCAGAGACAATGGGTTCTGATCACGCAGGAAACCACACAATAATCTGGCTGGATCCTCAGGCAGACCTCCAGTTACCGCCAGGGCGCGAACGGCAAAGCCCGTGTAGTAAAGATCCCCGTCTCCATCGCGGCCGTGAAATCCTCCGGAAACCGCCTGCTGATCCAGCAGAAAACGACGATGCGACTCGAGCGGGAAATTCGGCACCTTAGAAAGGCCCCGGGAAACCCTGTCTGCAAGCCGCATCAAATACATCAATCACACTCCCCGTTTGCGTGCTTTTCTCAGTCCGTCGCTGCTTCCGATCGCATCGAACTGTTGCTTCTCTGCAACACGTCCAATCCTGAAATGCCGTATTTTTGACGCTGCTGATGCTCTTCTGAGCCTCGGCTGCATGATCCCGACAACCACTGAATCCCGCGTTTTTCGAAAGTTTGACGCACGATACCAAATCCTGACGTATATCTTCGACAGCGAATCTTCAATCCTGCGAACAAAACGTAAAGCTGTGCGTTAAGAAATCACAGACTTTCCCCCGCGAGGTGGCCGTGAAAACGAAAACTCCCCCGCATAGCCAGACACAACCCAATACCCAACCCTGCGGTTGTGGTAAGCGTCGTGGCGTGGCTACGGTCGAAACGGCCGTTTGCCTGCCCTTCATCCTTCTGATGGTATTTGCCGGCGTCGAGTTCTCGAATGTCGTTTTTCTCAAGCAAACGGTCAATCTCGCAGCCTACGAAGCAGCCAAAACTCTGACCGCACCGGGCGACAACAACGCCCTCGCGATCCAGACAGCTCAGGGGATTATGACAACTCGAAGAACCCCGAATTACACAATATCGATTGCCCCGGCAGTCACTGAAAACACGCCTCGTGGTACCAGTGTCAGTGTGACTGTCACAGCCTCTGCATCCAATCTTTCTTTCGGTCCGGTCAGTTTCATGAGTGGCCGAAGCGTGACAGCCGTCGTCACAATGGCGCGGCTTTAATTGATTCCCGATTCTGCTGTATGGTTCGTCGGAGATAGCAACATGCGTCCAACTCCTCAGATACGACGACTTCGTCAGTCTCAGGCGTCCGATACCCGCCGGGGTGCGGCACACGCTCTGATCGCAGCCATGCTGATTGTTTTCGGCATCACAGTGGCGTTCTCGATTGACTTCGCCTACATGCAACTGGTTCGCACGGAACTCCGCAGCGCCACCGATTCTGCAGCCAAAGCAGGGGCAGAAAACCTCGCTCGCACCAGAGACCCGGATCAGGCCATTGCTGCTGCAGTACAATTCGCCAGTCTCAACAAAGTCGGTGGACGCAACTTTCAGATTCGACCCTCGGATGTCATCCTCGGTCAGGCTGTTGCCAGCCTTGAAGGACGCTGGACTTTCCAGCCCGGTATCACTCCCTACAACGCAGTCCGAGTCCAGTCCAAGGTCGGAGGTGCAGGGATCTTTGCTCCAGTCGACCTCTTTTTCCAGTCCCTGACAGGCAAACCAGCCTTCAGCACCACTGCACAAGCTACTGCTGGCCGTCAGGATGTCGAAATCTGCCTCTGCCTCGACCGCTCAATGTCCATGAGCCTGCGTGCTGATGGCTTCACATACGCCGCCGGCAACCCTCTGCTCTACCCTCGCTCATACTACCCCTCAGTCGCTCTTCAGAACGACTGTTCCCCACCCCACCCGACGCTCAGTCGCTGGGCCGCGCTGCGAGATGCTGTCAATATTTTTCTGACCGAAGCCGGCTCCGTTCAATCGCCGCCCCGAACAAGCCTCGTGACATGGAGCAGCTCCATGAGACAGGCTTACTACCCACGTCTGACAAGTACAGAAGTAACTCGCGAAGTTGCCCTGCCCACCGCGACAAACTTCAACTGGGCATCAAATCGCGATGCAATCACTCAACGCATGCAGGCATTGTCAAACGGTCCATTGATCGGCGGAACAAAATTGTCCAACGGTATCGATGAAGCAGTACTGACACTCACCGGATCAAACAGCCTCGTGCAGAGCAACAAGATCATTATCCTGTTTACAGACGGTATGTGGGAAAACTGTCGCCCACCTGAGGACGCTGCACGTGATGCTGCTAATGCCGGCGTCGTCATTCACTGCGTCAGCATGCTCACAGGTTCTCAGCAGGTGCTCAGGAATATCGCCACAATCACGGGCGGTTCCTACACCGAGGCTGCCAACGCCACCCAACTGCGTACCACATTCCAGAACCTTGCTCGCGCCGTCTCGATCGTACTTACGGATTGACAGAAGCTCAATAAATCGACAGGAGACGCGACATGCTTCAAAGAATACAGTGTGCATATCACCACCCCCGCCGTGGTGCAGTCACGGTTGAATTCGCACTCGTGGTTCCTGTCATCCTGCTGCTGTTCTTTGCAGCCCTCGAACTGGCATCCATGAATTACGCCAGACACACCATCGGGTTCGCTGCCTACGAAGGAGCCCGGCGTGTGGCAATTCCAGGTGGCACTGCAGCCGATGCAACTGCTGAGGCCACAAGACAGATGCGGCTTGTAGGCCTCGGAAAGGATGCCGAAATTACGGTCACTCAGACCGTCACACAAGTCACGGTCAATATCCGCCTGCCCTCCAGTGGCTTTTCGTGGAGTCCAGTGGGATTCTTTGCCAACTATGCCATTCGTGAGCGCTGCACGCTGCGGAAGGAATAATACCGTCAACCCGCTCAGTATCCCGCCGCCATCCCATCTTTTCTCGACTCGCTGGCGCCGAAATATATATCACGAGTCGGGTCATACATGATTCCCTGATAGCCACCAAACTCGCCCCGCGCTGGCTTCAGCCGATGCCCGCGTTCCAGCAAACCTGCCTCCAGACTGGACGGAAATCCCGTCTCCAGTGCCACTGTGCCCCCCTCCAGCATCTGCTCCCCCGTAGGCTCAGAGGAACCGGAATGCAGAATCCGAGGTGCATCACCAGCCTCCTGCACATTCATTCCAAAATCGATCACGTTCATCAGAATCTGCACATGCCCCTGAGGTTGAGTTGCCCCGCCCATCACGCCAAAGCTCAGAAACGGAACACCATTCTTCGTCACAAATGCCGGAATGATGGTGTGAAAAGGACGCTTCCCAGGTGCATAGGAATTCATCCTGCCGGGCTCAAGGTCGAACATCTCACCTCGATCCTGCAAACAAAATCCAAGCCCCGTGGGACACACACCAGAGCCAAACCCTCGGTAATTACTTTGAATCAAAGACACCATGTTGCGGTCGCTGTCCGCCGTTGTCAGGTAGATCGTATCCCCCTCGTCCACCGCCGCAGGTAACCCAACCGGGTAACTCCCTGCTGAACGCTGCGGATTCAGCAACGCCCTGCGCCGGTCCGCATATTCCAATGAAATCAATTCGGCAACCGGAACCTCAGCGAAGCCAGGATCGGCATAGAGCCGCGCACGATCCTCAAATGCCAGTTTTTTTGCTTCAATGAACAAATGCACATGATCAGTGCTGCCAAATCCGGCACCCCGCAGATCGAATGCCTGCAGCAGATTCAACATCTGAAGCGCAGCTATCCCCTGCCCATTCGGTGGCAGTTCCCAGACATCATAACCACGATAGTTGACCGATACCGGGTCAACCCAGTCCGACCTGTGCGACTGCAGATCCTCAAGCGAAAGATAGCCACCGTGCTCACGCATAAACTCGGCGATCCGCACGGCAGTTGAACCACGATAGAATTCATCGCGACCACTCGCGGCGATTCGCGTCAGCGTTTCAGCCAACGCCGGATTCCTGAAGATGTCCCCCTTACGCGGAGCCCGACCATCCACCAGAAATGTGGCTGAAAATCCCGGTTTGTCGCGGAATACCGTCTCCCCACTTCTCCAACCATCGGCAATCACCTCACTGACCGGAACGCCCTCACGCGCATAACGAATGGCAGGTTCCAGCACCTCGGCCATTGGCAGTCGACCAAACTTCGCGTGCAACTCAAACCAACCATCCACACAGCCCGGCACAGAGACCGGCAACACACCGAATGATGGTATTCGCGTCAATCCACGTTTTCTGAATTCCTCCGCTGTAAGTGATTTCGGAGAGCGACCGCTGCCGTTCAACCCGTGCAGTTTCCCCGATTTTGCGTCCCACACGATCGCAAACAAATCACCGCCAATCCCACACCCGGTTGGCTCCGCCACACCAAGTACCGCATTCGCGGCGATCGCCGCATCCACGGCCGAACCACCACGTCGCAGAATCTCCACAGCCGTCATTGTCGCCAAAGGCTGGCTTGTTGCAGCCATACCGCGCCGAGCAATCACCTCCGAACGTGTCGCAAAGGATCGCCCGGATGGGCGATCCCCCGCTGACATCTCCGTACAGACAGTCAGCAGCATCCAGGTAACCAGCGAACAGATCCCGGTCTTCAAGCCCCGCTCCCTCTCCAAGGATACTACTGACAACTACGCTTCAACTACTCAGCGAAAATCTCCAGCACGAATGACGATCAGCTTCGCCGGATCAATATGACGACGAAATGCGTCGCGCACCTGCTCCGGAGTCAACTCCGCAATCCGACGGTCCTCTTCAGCGTCTCGAGCAAATGTTCGTGACAGATGCAGGTTTGACACCAGCTGCCCGGCAATCGCACCGTCACTGGTCCGTGACACCTTACGCGACTCCAGCCACGCCGTCTGCGCGTCTGCCAGTTCCTTCGCCGAAGGTCCATCCTTCAGAAAACGCTCAAGTTCTTCCATAGCCGCTTTCTCAACCGCGTTCATATTGGCCGGATTCGTGATCGCATTAATACCGAACCTCGCATCATTGCCTGTACTCGGAATCGCAACCGAAGAATTTACACCATACGACAATCCTTCATTCTGACGAATTCGGTCTCCCAGACGCGAACTCAGCGTTCCACCGCCAAGAATGAAGTTTCCCAACTGCAGGGCCGCAGCATCCGGATGGTCATCGTTCATCGCGAATGACAGCCCGGCAAGAAAGACCGCGTTCGCCTTATCGGGCGTGACGATTTCCTGCTTCAACGGCTTCACATCCGCACGAGCGTCCCGGGAAACTTCCTGCCACGCTGTCTCCGATTTCCAGTCCCTCAGAATCTCACGGACGGCAGACATCGCTGACTCAACTTCAAAATCTCCAACAATCGCGATCTCAGCATGAGCCGCCGATAACTGCTTCTGATAAACATTCTGGACCTGCTCCAGAGTCACAGATTCCAGCTCTTCCTTACGCTCTGCCATACTCATGGAATACCGCACATCGCCCTTCGGATACTGCGACAGTGTTCGAGACAGCAACTCGGAACTCAGCGTTGCAGGATCTGACTCCATCTGCGCGATCATCGAAGCTGACCGCAACCGCATCTGCTCGAATTCCTCTGCCGGAAATGCCGGTTGTCTCAGAATTTCGCCCAGCAGATAAATCCCCTTTTCAAGTGAGTCCCTGCGTGCCTCAATGGAAAACGAAAGCGTTCCGGCAGATCCTCCGCCACCACCACCCCGACCACCTCGACGACCTCGACCACCGCCTCCGCCACCACCGCCAATCTGCACATTCAAACGGTCCATTTCCTGCTGCAGTGCCTGCCGATCCAGACGCTTCGTTCCTGCCATCAGCATCGAAGATATCATCGACGCCGCGGTTCCCTGATCCTTCAGCGATTCCTCATTGCCATATCGCAGGGCCAGAGTCATAGCGACTGTTTCACCGCGATTCTTCTTTGGCAACAGTGCAATCTTCAGCCCTTCCTCCTCAATGATCTTCGTCCGCGCATCAAGATTCTCCGGAGTCGGATCAAATGCCTCGCCCGCTGCTACTGCGGCCCCTCCCTTGTAGTCCTTCACAACCGCTGCAATCGACGGCACCGCAGGTACCGACAGTCGCCGCGGCGCATCGGCCGGAATAAACACACCCAGCGTGCGATTCCACGGTTTGAAATAAGTCGCAGCGACACGATTCACGTCCTCCACCGTCACCGCCTGAACACGGTCACGCTGCAAAAAGAGCAATCGCCAGTCACCCAGAGACGACGCTCCACTCAATGCTGATGCCATCGAGGACGCACTGGTCATCAACTGTTCTGCACTGCGCTTCGCTCGCAGTTTCGCACGCTCAACTTCCTCTGCACCAAATGCCACACTGCCCAGTTCATCAATTGTCTTCAGCAGCAACTCACGAGTCTCATTCAGTTTGCCCGCAACCGGAGTAGCAGAGAATGTAAATAAGCCCGGATCGTAGGAACTGTCCGAACGTCCTGAAGCACTGGTCGCAATCTTCGGCTCAACCAGAGCTCTGTCCAGACGCCCGACCTTCGTTTCTGAAAGTACACTGCCCAGGATTGAAAGTGCCGCCCAGTCCTCGTGCGCTGCAGCCGGCATATGATAGGCCGCAACAACAGCACCCACACCACCGACACGACGCAGAATCACCTCCCGCTCCCCGTCCTGAGGTGGCTCTTCCGTATACGTTGCATCCAGCCGTCGCTCCGGTCGCGGTATCCCTCCCAGATACTTCGTCAGCAACTCCACGGCCTTCGACTCTTCAAATCGACCGGTAACGATCATCACCACGTTGTCCGGCTGGTAATACCGACGATAAAACGCCTGCAGATTCTCAATCGGCACACGCTCAATGTCTGATCGATTACCAATCGTCGTCTGACCATAGTTGTGCCACTCGTACGCGGCTGCCATCACACGCTGAAACAGCACTCCCTCCGGGCTGTTCTCACCACGCTCAAATTCGTTCCGCACAACCGTGAATTCCTTCAGCAGATCTTCCCGATCGATGAAGCTGTTCACGAGCCGGTCACACTCCAACTGTATTCCAAACTCCAGATTCTCATCAGTCGCCGGAAGTGTCTCAAAATAATTGGTGCGATCCTGGTTCGTTGTTCCGTTGAAACTGGCGCCGTGATCCCGCAGTGCCTTCGGTACGTCACGAAACGTCGGTGTACCCTTGAAAACCAGATGCTCCAGCAGATGCGCCATACCGGCCTCGCCATACCCCTCATGACGAGAACCAACGAGAACTGTCATGTTGACGGTGATTGTCGGTTGCGAAGCATCAGGAAACAGCAGCGCACGGGCCCCGTTTCCAAACCGATACTCCGTGACACCTTCAATCGTCACGACTTTCTCCGGAGGCTCTGCCGCTGATATCGGCACCTCCAACATGCTCGCCATCAATAACGCCAGTACCAGCCTGCTCAGAACTGTCCGCATAAAGCGCCTTTCGCAGCACTATCTTCGCGACTCGAAACCACCGCAGAACACCCCTGAAATCTACCATCCCCGTCAAAAGCCACAAAGCAACCACGCTCTTGCAGCCATTTTCCAGCGACGAAAAACCGATTAGAATCCCGCTAAACGGTCAAATATCCGCTCCCCATCCGGAATTTCGTCGACATGGCACGCCACGAATCTGAACGCGAAGACCTGATTCGGGACGCAGTGGCACTGCTGCCTCGCGCTGAGTTTTCTCTGCCGGAAATGCACGAACCACTGACCATCGGACTCCGAAATCAGGCATCCAGCTTCTTTTTCGGACAGGATCAGGTTTACCACTTCGACCCGGACGGCAGACTCCGCCGCGCCTTCGTGCATGGCTTCCTGTTCCGCAGTCAGCACACCGGACTTGCTCGCCTCGAAAGAATCAGATCCGAAACGGAAACTCAGCTTCTCCAGTCCCAATTAACCAGTGCAGAGCTACTGCAGTTTCGCCAGCAAATGCAGAACAGACTACAACAGGTGCAACTCGCACTGTCAGAAAACAGCCTGAAACTACTCCGCAGTGTGCCACCAGACACCGATTGGGCCATCCTGATAACGTCCAGACTTCACTCCATCTGTACAGCTGACCCATGGCTCTCGGACACCATCCGAGTCCGTCGCTGAACTGAGCTTCGGAGATTCACTGGCAACCGCCGACAAATGCTGAGACAATCACACAGCCCGATATCCGGTTCCTGCTCGACCCTGTAAGTCCTGCTCCTGCCGACACACCCTGCCATTCTCGGAGCCTACAATGGTGCTGTTGAAGCTGGTGAATCTGCTGATTGCCGTACTGGTCCTGATGCCACAGCCTCCTGCAGATGACCTTGTGACAACCATCGAGCAGCAGCGCGGTGGACGCCACTGGATTGATCAACCGACCGCTGCCCCCAAAAGCCCCGCTGAGTCAGCGGCCTGTTTCGAGATTGAACCAGGCTATCGGATCGAACTTGTAGCAGCAGAGCCCCTCGTTTTTGACCCCGTCGCCGTCGATTTTGACGCCACCGGAAGAATGTTCGTGGCCGAATACAGCGATTACCCCGTCGGGCCGAAAGACCCGGCCTCTTCTGCCCTCTCGAAGATTGTTCTGCTGCAGGACACCGACAATGATGGTCGCATGGATCAGCGTTTCGTTTTCGCCAGACATCTCAAGTTCTGCCACAGCGTTCTGGCGTGGGGCACCGGAGTTCTGGCCTGTACAGAAACCAGCATCGTCTACCTGCCGGACGATAACGACGATCGCACCGCTGACCGGGTGGAAACATGGTTTGAAGGCTTTACTCCCGCACACCCGCAAATGCAGATCGGCTGCCCTCGCATCGGTCTTGATAATCGAATCTGGTGCACCTACGGCCATGGCAAAGTTCGCTGTGTGCGTCCGGGTTTCGAATCGACAGATCCAGTCGAAATACCACGAGTCGACTTCTGTTTCGATCCGTACACCATGAAGTTTGAGGCCGTGACCGGCGCGGGGCAGTTCGGAAATACCGTGGACAGCTACGGACGTCGCTTCTTCAGTTCAAATCGCAACCCTTCCATGACTGCAATGTTCACACCAGAGCAGTTGGGGCGAAATGCCTTCGCAGCAGTCACTGCCGGACACACGGATGCCGGCCCTGCCGGAGAAAAAACACGCGTCTATCCGCGTGTCGCGATGAAAAGTAATTGGCTCTCTCATGCTGGCACTCATACGTCAGCCTGCGGTGTCACAGCATATCGTGGCGGGCTCGCCGGTCCTGAATCAGATCAGTCACTCTTTGTCTGCGAACCGGTTGGACACCTTGTCACACGGTCAGTAGTCACTGCAGACGGAGCTGGGCTGACTACGCTGCGAGCTCGCGAAACCACCGACTTTCTGACATCCACCGATACATGGTTCAGACCCGCCAGCCTGACAACCGGCCCTGATGGCTCACTCTACCTTGCTGACATGTATCGATTATGGGTTGAGCACCCGAAATTTGTTCCGGACGACGTAGCAGCTCGCATGGATTGGCGGGCGGGCGAGGATCGTGGGCGTATCTGGAGAATCACTCCCGAACACTCAACTGCCAGTTCCTTCCAGTCGCCACGATCCACAGCTGACTACATCGCCCTGCTGAGCGATGCCAATGGCTGGCGCAGGCAGCTCGGACAGCGACTGCTTCTGGAAACAAAAGACCCCACCGCAGTTCCAATGCTCAGAAATCTGCTGACAGGCCGTAACTCAGATCTGCACGCCAGCTTCGGCCGACTGCATGCACTCTGGACTCTGAATGGACTCGGTGAACTGACTTCCGCTGATCTGACTGCGGCTGCCAATGACCCGTTCACCAGCATTCGCCGTGATGTCGCTCAGCTTGCTCACCTGCTGCAGAATCCGGCAGAAAGAGCACAGACACTGACGCAACTGCTCGCAGATCCTGAACCCACCGTGCAATTCCACGCTTTGCTGGCACTGCGGAACACGGATTCAGACCTTTTGCAGGCTGCTGCAAAAACAGCCACTTCTGACGATCCGTGGCTGCAGCGAGCATTTCTGCTTTCCATACCACAGGCTGCACCGCAGGTCCTGCAGCTGCTGGCCTCACCAGCAGGTCCATCGTCACAGAATGAGGCTGTCCTTGCTGCACGACAGGATTACGTCAGGCGACTGGCCCTGAACAGCTGTGTCTATGCAGATCTCACCGCTCTCCGACTTATTGCCACGACAGTCAAAGACCCTGCCGCCACCCCCGTCTGGTTCCGAACGGCCATTGTCGTTGGATTGTCGGAAGGACTTCCACGCGCTCGCAGCGATGAGCTTCCCAAATCCCTCACTGAACTCCTGCAGAGCCCACCTGCGGCACTACTTGACGACCTGCAGGGAATTCAGCAGGTCCTGAATACAGCCGCACTCCATGCTGTCGATCGGAAACTATCCGACGTTGACCGGATCGCTGCCATGACACTGCTCCCGCAGCTGCCCCCAACGCAACTGCAGACTGCCATCACCAGCCTGCTGGCTTCGGGCGAATCATCTGCCTGCCAGAAGGCGGCTGTGGAAATGGTGCGTCGCACCGGACGACCCGATGCTGCACAGCAGGTCATGGATGCGTGGCCCACCCTGACACCCGCTGCACGCTCGGCTGCTGTTGACCTGTTTCTCAGTCGTCGAGACAGTCTCAGTCTGCTGCTTGAGCGGATGCAGAGTGGCACAATCCTGCCCGCCAGCCTGTCCATTGATCAAAGACTGCCTCTGCTTCAGAATGCTGACAAGACTATTCGGGAAACGGCTCGAAAGCTGTTTGGCGGCACAGTATCGGCAGATCGTCGCAAGGTTGCCGAAGAATATGCCGCAGCACTTAAGACAGAAGGCGATCCGCAGCGCGGAGCACTCGTTTTTGAACGCACCTGCAGCAAATGTCATCGAATCGGCAGTGTCGGTCAAAGCGTGGGACCGGACATCAGTGACACGCGTGCACGCGCAGCAGACGCCCTGCTCTACGATATCCTTGACCCGAATCGTCGTGTGGACCCACAGTTTTCTGAATACGTCATTGTCACAACTGACGGCAGACTTCTGAACGGCCTGCTGGTCAGCGAAACACCACAGACAATCACACTTCGACAGGCAGAAGGCCGGGAATCGAGCCTGAATCGCAGCGAAGTGGAAGAACTGCGGGCCACCAATCGATCACTCATGCCCGAAGGAATCGAGAAGGATGTAACCATTGCACAGATGGCAGACATCCTTGCGTTCCTGAAACAACCACCCGGCAGACACACGGCTGCTGCCGCACCATAAGGCAGAACGTCATTCCGGAAAAACGTCAGCTGAGGATCTCATGCACTACCCGCCCGTGCACGTCGGTAAGGCGATAGTCACGGCCCGAGTTCCGCCACGTCAGTCGCGTATGGTCAAGCCCCAGCAGATGCAGTATGGTGGCATGAAAGTCATGCACATGAACCTCATCTGATGCCACATCAATCCCATAGTCGTCTGATTGCCCCCATGACATCCCACCGCGCACACCGCCCCCAGCCAGCCACGAAGAAAATACCCAGTGATGGTGCTCACGGCCAGCAGCCTGCGGCGCCGCATTGAAAGGGGTTCTGCCGAATTCCGTCGTCCATACCACCAACGTATCATCCAGCAGCCCACGCTGCTTCAGATCTTTCAGCAAAGCAGCCACCGGCTGATCCACGTTGGCCGCCAGCGGCGCGTGTGACAACATGTCGCCATGCGCGTCCCAGTTGCCGGAGGCACCTGTATCAATCAACTCCACAAATCGGACGCCCCGCTCAGCCAGTCGCCTCGCAACAAGGCATTGCCATCCAAACCCTGCAGTACTGCCCGGCTGCAAACCATAACTGCGAAATGTCTGTTCGGTCTCATCGCTCAAATCAAACACATCCGGCATCTCACGCTGCATGCCAAATGCTGTTTCAAAAGACTGAATCCGAGCAGCCAGCTCCGGGTCATCAGACCGCTGCACCTGATGTCGACGATTCATGCCAGCCAGCAGCCCCAGTTCAAGTCGCTGCAATTCCTCAGATCCCACCCGCCGCTGAATATTCGCAACTGGCTCGGTTCCCGGGACGACCCGAGTCCCCTGATAAGCCCCCGGCAGAAAATCACTGCCCCACACCTGACCACCGGCATACGGAGCATGCGGAGCCAGCACAATAAACGATGGCAGATTGCGGTTTAATGTCCCAAGACCATAACTGATCCAGGAACCCATGCTGGGACGAGCAAACGTGAATGAACCAGTATGCATCCCCAGAGTTGCTTCGTAGTGGTTCGTATGATCTGACTTCATCGACCGGATCACACAGAGATCATCCACACACTCCGCCATGAATGGAAACAGATCACTGACCTCCGTACCACTGTTTCCGCGCGGTCGGAATTTCCACTGCGGAGCCTTCAGGTACATGCTGAAGCTGCCTTTACGACCCTGAAACTCATTTACCGTTACCGTCTTACCGGCATCACGAAATAGTCGCGGACGATGATCCCACGAGTCCACATGCGATACACCACCGCTCATGTACAGCATGATCACTCGATTTGCCCGAGGACGAGCGTGAGGCAGTTGTAAGAGACCCCGAACAGCCCCCGGCACTCCGGAGTCTTCTGCGAGTAACTCGCTTAAAAGCCCCGGCAGCAGAGTTGAACCGGCAGCCAGAGATCGCAGACACTGACCACGTGTCCACCCACGTCCATTCAGTTGTCCCGCCTCAGACATCGCACCAGCCCCATTCTGCATCACAGGTTTCAGTCAACATACAGAAAATCATTGCTTCCCAGCAGCGATCGCAACACTGCCTCCAGTGCTTTTCGTGAGCCATCAACAACAGCCGCCTGACTCGCATACACATGCATGAATTCCTCGGCCTCACGTAACTCCTCAGCTTCAGGCTCTCGTAACACAGCCCTGCGCCACGCCAGACGCAGTCGCTCAGAATCATCGGCGGCGAGTTCCTGAAGTCGCCCAGCCCACTCGACTGAAGCTTCATGAATCATCTGATCATTCATGAAAAACAGTGCCTGAGTCGGGACCGTGGTCCCCGCCCTGTCCGCTGTCGAAGCGTTTGGGTCGGCACCATCAAACAAAGCCAGAAACGGATGCCTGCGAATTCGAGGAGTCATCAGATACACGCTGCGAAGCCGATGATCATAAGTCTCACCAAAGGGCACATGCTGACTGAAACCCCACTCAAATGGTCGCGGAAACGGATGAGCGGCACCCATTGAACGATCCAGCCGACCACTGACGGCCAGAATCGAATCCCGGATCTCTTCCGCAGACAGACGCCTGCGAGAACAGACGATTCCCTTTGAATCATCGGCTGTCGACGATGACTCCTGCTGCCAGGCAGCACTGCTCAGAATCAGGCGATGCAACGATTTGATGCTCCAGCCATCTCGCACAAATCGTCCGGCCAGATAATCCAGCAGTTCAGGATCTGCTGGAACTGCTCCACGCACACCAAAATCATTTGGTGTGCGCACCAGACCCGTCCCAAAATGATACTGCCACACGCGATTGACGATCACTCGTGCCGTCAATGGATTCCTCGGACTCACCAGCCAGTCCGCCAGCTGCAGGCGACCACTTCCCGTCAATGGTACCTCGGGCACTTCACCCCCGACGACTCTCACAAATCCTCTGGCTACCAATTCACCAGGCTGATCGGGCTCCCCACGCACCTGAATTCGCACATCATGCGGCGTCCCTTCTGCCATCGCATAGGCCATCGGGTACGGCCCGTGTGCCAGTAAACCACGAAGTTCCTGATCCATCTGATCAGCCTGCCCCTGAAGTTCCAGAAGACGACGTCTCAGCACGCTGATCTGCTCGCCACGCAGCTCGCTGGCCACATCCGCAGAGATCTGCGAAATATCGGGAAGTGCCGTATCCCGCACAGCAAAGTTATCAATATCAAGCGCCGGACGTGTACCTGGCAGATGTCCGTAGCTGTCGATAAAGCTGTAATCAATCTGGCCATCCCAGCTCTCCAGACAATTCCCGGCAAAGGTCGTGCGCTGCCCCGGTGCGAACAGCACACCCTTGTAAGTGCGATTGCGAGTATCCAGCACCAGCTGCAGCTGATGCCACTCACCGGGTACGAGGTCAGCAACCCGGACAGGACCATCGGACTGCCTGCTGAAAAACACACGATCAGTAAAATGCAACTCCACTGCTGCTGATGGTCCCGGCCCATGCCCGATATAGTACCTCCAAGACCCGCACCCCGTATCTGCCGGATAAGGTCGAAAGTCAAATGCCAGATGAAGCAGCCCAGCTGCATCAATTGGCAGCTCAGACATCGTGAGTCCGAATCCATCGTAGGCGGCACGCTGAGGCAGATAGAGGCCCTGCCCTCCTGCACCATAAAGATTCTTCAGAGGACTCTGCGACTCAGGACGCAGCCTGACAACACTTCCTGGCCCCGCATTCCACGGCGCCGACAAAGGCCCGTCAATAGATTGAAGTTCAAGGTCACCATCAATCCCCACCAGCTGTTTCAGCTTCGCACTGATGACTGCTGCTGATTCTCCAGTAGTCGCAGCCACGACCCAATCCCGAACTGGCCTTCCAAACGGCACCGGTTGCACAGCCACATTATCAATGTCAAGCCCCGGTCGCACTGCCCCGGAACTGCCAAATGACTCAAAAACCATGCCATCGGGCAATCGCTCCCAGACGTCCGATTGCAGCTCAGCGACCTGCTCCTCGCCGTCGACAGACAATTTTCCCTCAATCCTGCCCGTCTGGGGATTCAATTCCACCTGCAGAGTCATCCACTCCCCCACACGATACTTCCCAAGGACCACGGATTTGTCGCCTGACTGCAGACTCACCAGCCCCTGTTTCACCGTGAACCCGACAGCTCTCCCGGAACCTGCTGCAACCATTTGAAACTGATGCCCCTCGACAGCATCCGCAACCTCATCACGAATCCTCAGATCAATACCGAACCAGAGTGTCTGTCGATCCTTTTCTCTGATTCGCAAAGCCTGCCAGACTCGCCAGTCCTGCGTCCCCTGCAGCACAGTCAGTCCACGACCGCCTCGCGGGTAAACATGCTGAAATGGACTCTGGGCTTCACCCGTTACCATGACCGGACCACTGTAGAGCCATGGCGCTACGGGAATCCCGTTACTGCCACCTGCTGCAGGTGCCTGCAACTCAAAATCACCATCCGGCTCAGACAGGCTGCGCAACACAGCAACCGGCGCAGCTCTCTGCAACGCCGTCAACCGATGCGCTAAGTCACCGGTTTGACGAATATGATCACGCCAGCCCTGCGCAGCCTGCCCGGGAGGCACAAGTGGTGCCAGCGAACGGACTCGCTGTTTCTGTTCTGAACCAGGAAAAGGATAACGACTGCTGTCGAAAATTCCGTACAGAGCGTAGTACTCCTTTGTCGACACGGGATCGAACTTGTGGTCATGACAACGAGCACACCCAAGACTCAGACCCAGAAATGTCTGCCCCACACTGTCGATCGTGTCATGAATCGTCAGATGATGGTAGTTTTCAGAGTCGAAGCCAAACCGTCGCGAAAGCGCCAGATAACCCGTGGCTGTCGTCTGTTCTGCAAATCGTGCACTGTCAGACTGCTGCGCCAGGATATCACCAGCGATCTGCTCGCGCACAAATTGATCAAATGGCAGATCACGGTTAAAGGCGTCAATCACGTAGTTCCTGTACCGCCATGCCTCAGGGACTGGATAGTCGGCCGTCTCACCGGCCGTGTCAGCATACCGCACTACGTCCAGCCAGTGCCGCCCCCATTTCTCACCATAGGCAGATCCTGCCAGCAGACGATCAATGACCTTCAGGAACGCATCCGGAGCACGATCCTGCTCAAAATCCTGCAACTCTTCGGGGGTCGGAGGCAACCCGGTCAGGTCAAAAGTCACACGCCGCAGCAGAGTACGTCGGTCAGCCTGCACTTTCGGCTGCAACCCGGCAGACCGCAAAGTACGCAGTACAAACGCATCAATTTCATTCTGACACCACGGAGCATCCTGAGTGGGCACGATCGGATCGCCGATCGGCTGGAATGCCCAATGGCCGGCAGATTCAAAGACCCCCGCAGCCGCCGGCCAGTAAACACCTGCCGAAATCCAGTCGCGGATGGCCTGTACCTGCAGAACTGATAACGCCTGATCCTGGGCCGGGGGCATCGCTGAAACATCCGCCTGACGCAGGATAGCCTGCAAAAGCAGGCTTTTGCCTGGGTCACCAGGGATTATCGCCGGCCCGGAATCTCCACCCTCCAGCAATCCCTGCCGCGAATCCACCCGCAGGCCACCCGATACTCGCTCACCTCCATGGCAACGAAAACACGTCCCCGCAAGTATCGGTCGGATCTGAGCCTCAAAAAATGCCTCTGACTTCGCATCCTGCCCCATCGCCCGCTCAAGACCAGGCCACAGGATTATCAAAGCAAAAAAGAATCGCATCCAATCCGACCCACAAATCCCACTGACTGACCCGTTACGCCTGAATACTCACTATACCAATACCAACGCTCGGAGAAACATCCATCTTTACCCGCGAACCAATCAGATGCTGAATTCCTGTCGCTCAGTCCGACACACTCCCTCAATGGAAACAGCCGTGGCATCGCGAATTTCTGCGATCATAACACTGTTTCTGACTGCGTATTTCCACCCAGAAAATCCAGTAGTCGCACAGCCAGTCGGACAACCGAACGAGGAATTCGGAACCCTGTGGAAGTTCGCAGATCAGTCAACACCCGACGAAAGCACCAGCATCCACCAAACGACCTCACCCAGCACCAACCGCAGACAGAACTGAAGCTCGGTAAACAAACACATCCCGCCCTCCCCCTCGATCTGCGGGATCCTTCCCGGGAACCGTGGCGTGTTTTTCGAAGTGGCGAATTCTCCATCTTGTGGGCTGCCACGGACGATGCCGGTTGGACCAGCCTGATCAATGCTGCCGACCTGCCACGCAGGGAAACCTCCGGATTGAAGTCCAGTGTCAGTATTGACTGGTTGAATGGACGAGGCTCCGTCCCACTGCCTCCACGGCTGTATGACATGCTGCTTTTCTATCAGCGCCCAGGAACGCTCAACGAATACTTCAGCTATGACATCGCGGCAAGTGCCGGCCTGTACACGGATTTCGAGGACAGTGCGAGGGAGGGTCTGAGATTCCCCGCACACGCCGTGAGTGCGTTCCACGTGCCCCCTGAGCTGGACGTGATTTTGGGTGCCGATTTTCCTGATAGAGATGACTTCACCAATTGCCTGTCTTCGGTGTCTCAATCCAGGATACAGCGATTCGTGGTCTGCGATTGGAACTCATTTTTCCCAGACCACGAATCGAGTATGCATGGGACTGGCAAACCCGCAGTTACCTCAGCGGGAACCCTGCCGGCGGTACCTGGGATATTGAAATGCCGGACCGCACAGGTGACGTTGTAACACTCACCGCATACAGACTGGCCATCGGCATGGAAACCGTAGACGAAGATGGACAGATCGACTTCGCGGAGATCAGCTGGCTATTCAATCGCACAGCAGAATACCGCATCCTTCCAGGCTCACACGAACTTGGCAATACCCTGATGCTGCAGTTCGGCACACGTCGCTGAGAAACATCAACTCTGTTCAGTGTCGACCACGATGCTGAGTCGAGGGCTGAACCTGTACAACCGGCTGCGCACGCTCGCCACTGCAGATCACCACCAGCAGATTACTGATCAGTTGCTCGCGCTGTTCATCACTCATGTGCAACTCTGCCGTACTAAGCCGCTGCACGGCATCCTTCACAATCTCCACCGCACCCTCGACGATCGTCTTGCGAGCGTCAATTAAAGCCATCGCCTGCTGACGCATCAGCATGGCTTGTGCGATTTCCGGAGCATAAGTCAGGTCGTTCATTCGCACATTCAGGACTCTCACCCCGGCAGCCTGCACGGCCTCCTGCATCTCCTGAACAAAAGCTCGATTCACTGTGTCGTTTTCAAGTTTCAGACACGGTTCACTGTGGTCAGGAGACTCATACGGAAACTGCGCACTCACACGTTTGATCACAGCACTTGCCTGGTCCTCGATGAAGGTCCTGTAGCTTTCGACTTCCAATGCGGCCTTCCACGAATCCTCGACACGGTAAACCACGATAGCACTGATCTGAATGGGATTTCCATTCCGCTCCAGAACCGTAGTCACTGGAATGTCGTGAGTCATGTCACGCGTTGGAATCCTGTGCAGAGCACGGCCAACCGGGTGTATCCAGCTGATTCCCTGCTGCCGAAGTGTCGTCACATACTTGCCAAAACGCAGGACCACAATCTCTTCGCGAGGATTGACGATCACAAACCCGAACAGCAGCGCCAGACCGCCGGTCAACAGCGTAACAATCACGACCAGCAGCAGCTCCAGTGCACCCTGGTTCTGTCTCAGCTCATTCTGCCCGGTGCTCATCAGTCGCTCCCTTTTTCCCGTTTTGAGATATCCAACATGCGATTAACGCTGATTCGCTAACGCACCTCAAAAGCCCCCGGATCAGCACACTTCAGAAAAAAAGCTGTCGCACTCAGAATTCCCGGCCGCGACCTCCATCAGAACCCGCGAGCCTGCTTAACACCCATCTCCTCAAGCAGTTCCGTCGCACCATAGACGCGCCCCGTAATCCACAGTACATACCGAATATCTACGCCGATCGACCGACTGTAGTCCGCATTCCACGCAAAATCATTGATCGTCGCCTCAAAACAACGATCAAAATTCACACCGACCAGTTCCCCCCGCGAGTTCAGTACTGGACTGCCCGAATTACCCCCTGTGGTATCCGTATCGTACAGAATCGCTACCGGAACCTGGCCCAGACGCGGATGCAGAAAACCCTCAAAATCCCCCGCTTGCCACGCACGAAGCACCGGCTCGGGAGTTATGAATGGGTCCTGCCCGGTCGTTTTCTCAATCACGCCCCGCAGAGTCGAAATCGGAGTCCTGACAACAGCATCCGCCGGTGAGTAGGACTTCACATGCCCTGAAGTGAACCGCAGTGTCCCATTCGCATCAGGTATGAAGCCCGTTCGCAGAAACTGCTCCTTGACCTCCAGCAATGAACCATACAAACGACTGAGACGCCCTTCTCGAGTCTTATCCAGTTCCCGCAATCGCAGATACTCAGGATAAAGATCCAGCACCAATCGCACGACAGTGTCCTCGCTGCTGCGCAGCTGGTCCGGGCTCAACGACAGGCACTTGTCTATGAAGCCCACATCCCCCACCTGCGTCCCTGCAATCAGACGCTGTGCCGCCTGTCCGCTGACCTCAGCATTTTCCAGCAATGGCTTCAGGGCTGCGATGTCGTGAGCCCCCTTGATAGCGCCTAAGCGTTGCAGCATTCCAGACAACATCACCTCGTCGGTGGGAGGATGCCAGTCACGCAGAGAAACCCTCAGTTCCTGCACAGACTGCGAAAAATTCCGATCCATCCACTGTGATTCTCGCTCCAGATCAGGCTTGGCACGTTCATTTACCGCATCAACCACAGCAAACCCAAACGCGACCGCCCGACACGCCTGCCGCAGCTGCTGCAGATGAATCTCCAGCGGACCCGCTGCCTGCATCTCTGCATACACAGCCGCTATGCCCTGCAGCACATCCCCAAACCGTTGCCGCCTTGCTGCATCGCTCTCGATGTATGCCTGTAACTCGGACTCCTGCTGCCGCCGTTTCTCCACAATCCCGGCACGCTGCAAACCCTGCAACTGACCACGCGAACGCTTCTCCACATTCGCCAATGACTTGATTCGCGACGCA
The DNA here is from genome assembly GCA_903858815.1 of uncultured Planctomycetaceae bacterium. Taxonomy (GTDB): domain Bacteria; phylum Planctomycetota; class Planctomycetia; order Planctomycetales; family Planctomycetaceae; genus SXXK01. The sequence continues at coordinate 153,397 of CAIOKE010000133.1, forward strand.
TGCCTGATCGCCACAGCACGGTCTGTGGCCCCCGCCTGCTCCATCTCACGAATCTGCCACTGATACAACTGCACAGTCAGTGGCAAACGCACAGCCTGCTCAAACTCCAGAAAACTGGCCGTCCGATGACGCGCTGTTCGACCAGGGTACCCTAACAGAAATACAGCATCACCCTCGTCCACTCCCGCCTGCTGCACACGCAGAAACCGCTTCGGCCGGTAGGGGACGTTCTTCTCTGACCATGTCGCAGAACTGCCATCCGGAGCCGTATAAACACGCATAAATGAAAAATCACCGGTATGCCTCGGCCACTCCCAGTTGTCAGCTTCACCCCCAAAATTGCCCACCGATGCCGGTGGAGCAAAAACCAGACGCACGTCCCTCAGATACGTATACAGAAACAGTACGTACGTCCGCCCGGCAAACATCTCTGCCACCTCAGCCCGCAGCCCTGGATTCGCCCGCTCAGCCTCGATCTCCAGCTGCTTTCGACGCTTCTCAATTGCCTTCGTCCGCTCAAGGAATGACATACCATCCTGGACTACCGACAGCACCTCCGCAGAAATATCACGATAGTTCTCGGTAATTCGGACCTGGTAATCCGGCGCTGGAATCTCCTCTGATCGACTTCCCGCAATAAAACCATTCTGCAGCAGATCCCGCTCGCTGCTGCTGGCCTTCTGAATCGCATCAAATGCACAGTGATGGTTGGTGATAATCAACCCGGACTCTGAAACAAACGAGCCTGTACAGCCATTGACTCGACAGATTCCGTCCACCAGACTGATTTCACCGGGATTAAACAACTGGTCCGCTGTCAGCTCAATCCCCCGCTCGCGCAGCTTCACGCGAGGCAGCTCACTCATGGGAAACATTCCGTCATCCGCCAGCATTTGCACCGTTCCCGCAGCCATCAAGATCAGCACCAGCAAACAGGATCTCATCCGATAACTCCCCGCTCCGATTTCAGAATCATAATCGCGATGGCAGCCACTGCTGTTCAGACCGCACCTTCCCACTTCGACCACCAGCTGCGGAACAATGCCCACTGTGACGTCAGAAAATTGAGCTGACTGTCACTGAGTCGATCCGCACTACTGATCTGGTGCTGATACTCGGTATGCCCCTCCAGCACCATCAACTGCTTGTAATACAGCACGAGGTCCGGGCCCTCATCATAAGTCGACAGCACCATTAAGGCCTCACTCAGCTGCTGAGCCAGCAACCGTGACTTTGCACAGCCCCCTGCTGCCTGCGAACAAAGCTCAATCAGTCGCAGCACTTCCTTAGGCAGAGCATTTCCAACACCGGTAATCGCACCACTGGCACCACAGTTCACGTAACCATGGTAAACCTGAGTATCCACGCCCACCATCAGCGTCAGTGATCTATCACGACTGGTGATGTTCTCTGCCGCATAGCTCAGCGACTTCGCCCCTCCGAACTCCTTAAACCCAACCAGATTCGTAAAATCCCGGCGCAGATCAAAAAACAGATCCGCACGAGTTTCAAAGCCGTAGTACGGGCTGTTGTAGATCACAGCAGGCAATCCATCGGCTGCCTGCAGGACACCCGCAAAATGATTCCGTTGCGCCGTCGCTGATGTCCCCCTCGACAGGACTCGCGGAATCACCATCAGACCCGCCGCACCAGCACGCCGCGCGTGCGCTGCATGCGCCGCTGCAATCGCAGGATTCTGGGCACCAGTTCCGACAACGACCGGTACACCGGCTGAACAGAGTCGCTCAACACCCTCCTGCCGCTGTGCATCTGTCAGCAATGGCCAGTCACCCATCGATCCACAATACACCACACCTCGCATCCCGGCAGAAACCAGACGCTGCGCGGTCGCCACCAGAGCGTCAAAGTCCGGCTGACCGGATGCGGAACACGGAGTCATCAGTGCGGGTATACAGCCACGAAAAATGTTGCCACCGTCAGACATTTTCAGATCACCACCAGTCAGAAATACCGAAGATTTGCCAGACACAGGCGTCGCTGGCACAGACGTACCCCGCGAATCCTAATGAATTTCACAGTCCGAATCGCGTCAGATGCGGAAAAACACGAGGATTTCTGGTCGAATTCAGCGATGAAAATGGACTGGAAGTTGTCTACCACTTCCTCTCAAATACTGGCTGCAGGGGTGCCCCCCACGCAGCGAACTTCGTCTTCACAAAGTCAATCACCACAATACCGCAGCAATTTCATGAGCGACCGCAACTACACCGCGTATCAGCAGAAAGTCATTCAGCGATACTACGACAACCGCGAACAGATGGATGAACAGCGACTGGCCGAATTGGTGACCAACCTCTACCTCGCCCCACCCAAAAAACAGGCAAAGCTCTGGGAATCCGCTGAAGAATTGATGACTCGCATGCTGATTCCAGCCACGAGAATTGCTCACGTCATGAAAACCAAAGACGCAGCCGTTCTCGCAAAAGTGGTTGAGGAAATTCAGAAGGGCGTCCTGAAACGGGATGCACCACCAAAGAAAACTTCCTGACGCCAGACTCTGAGGAAATTCACCATCGCCATGTCCAGCCTGCTCAACTTCGTGCTGTACGAAATCGGATGGCTGGCCTGCATGGCAGGTGTCTCTGCCGGATACCCACAACTGGGAGTCGGATCCGCACTCGTCCTGCTCATCGTACATCTGCTGCTCCATCGGCGCCCCCGACGGCAACTGCTGCTGATGACTGTCTCTGCCGCAATCGGGCTGCTGGTGGATAGCCTGCTGATCACGGCAGGGATTCTGCGGTTTCCCCACGCTGGCCCGCTACCATACCTGCCGCCACTCTGGATGACAGTCCTCTGGGCACAATTCGCCATGACGTTTCCCGGCTGCCTGCGCTGGATGTACCGTCGCCCCGCCATCACCGCAACTCTGACTTTCGTCAGCGTGCCATTCATTTTTCTCAGCGGACAGCGCATGGGTGTCGTCAGACTGCCACCATCATCGATTGTCGCACCTGGTCTGCTGGGCCTGACATGGGCTGTCGCCGTACCACTGCTGGTCCGATGCTCTGAAAAACTGCATCCAGACCCCTCCAGTGATGATCACTACACCTGCTGCCAATGAGATTCCACCGCCACCACGGAACTACTGCACATCCGGCTCCGGAAATTGCAGTTCCAGCCGACTTTCTCCACCATCCGTGTTCAGAATGACAGGAACTCGCCAGACCGCAGACGCCAGCCTGCAGAGCCCACTGTCGTCCGTCGTGCAGTAGCCCCACGTTACCTGCAGAATCAACTTCGCCTCACCCGGTTGACCACCCAGAGGCACAGCAAACTCCACCTGACTACCGTCAGCCGCGACTGTCCCCTCCCGACGAACACCGAGCACCGCACCCGGAACCACCGACTGCTCACCCTCTGAAAATACAGCCCAGGTCACAGGGAAATCCGCGTTCCGCTTCCACCCCGCAGGAATCTGCAGTTTCACCACGGTCTGCAGAGCCTCCGTCGCTGCCAGTCGCAAAGCTGGAACCTCAATCACAGACTTCAGATCGGGTAAGGGACGACGTACCGCCCCCGCCGGTGGCTGCAGACCTGCTACTTCAAACACCGACGACACCCCCGTCCCCACATCAATCGCCACCACACGATGATTGTTCGTATCCGCCACAAACAGTCGGCCAGCCCCGAAAGCAAGACCACCCGGTTCACTCAATTGAAGAGGCTGCAGAGAATTTCCCGGAGTGCCGTCTCCCTGCCACGTCGTTACTGCATTGTTCGTCAGGTCAATCCGTCGAATTCGATGATTGTACGAATCTGCAACGTACAAAGTCTGATCCTGCAGTACGACACCCAGAGGATGCTGAAAGCGGGCTGCATCACCCACACCATCTTCGTACCCAAACGCAAACAATGACTGGCCACGAGGTAACTCTGATGTACCCGCAAGTGTCTCGACCGATCCACCCGGATCTGTGGCAACCCGACGAACTGCCGATCCCTCACTGTCCACAACGAATAATGCAGCTCCGGCAGCATCAGCCACAATCTCTGATGGCTGTGCGAACGCCGATTCGGCCAGTGTCCCGTTGACCACGTCCTCTCGCCCACTGCCAGCGTGCACCGCCAGACGGTCGCTTCCCAGCACATGCGACCAGATCTGGTGGGGGCCCGCCATCGCAATAAACAGATTGCCTTTCACGTGCGCAATCGACCACGGACTGTTCAATGAAACCTGCAGCAACCCACCATCCAGCGGTTGCCCAGGCTGCCCCTGGACTCCTGTACCAGCCAGCGTCGAAACCGTGCCCTCAGCCAGATTTACCGCTCTGATCAGATGGTTCTCCGTATCGGCCACGTACAGGATACCGTTCACCAGGACCGTTCCCTGTGGCCTGAAGAATTCCGCGTCCTGAAATCTGCCGTCTCTGCGGCCGGCGACACCACTTCCAATCACTGACTGCAGCTCACCATTCATGCCTGCCACAACAATACGATTGTGATTGCTGTCCGTGATGAAAACACGCCCTCCGTCCGAGTCAACAGACACCTTACCGGGATACCTCAGAGCAGTTTCTGCAACCTTCACGGACTCCTGAGAAAAGACAATTGGTTTTTCATTCAGTGTCCCTCTCACCCGATGAAACTCCACCAGACGACCGATAACGTTATCCAGCAGTTCCCGATTTCCTTCTCCGCTCTGCGAACCGCAATAATTACCCTCCGGATCAATCAGCGCGACAGTTGGCCACGCCCGAGTTCCGAAACGTCGCCAGATCAGCATCTCACTGTCATTCACCACGGGATGCTCAATCTCATACCGCAGCATCGCATTGCGAATGTTCTGCGAGTCCTTTTCATTGTCGAACTTTGCAGAATGCACCCCGATTACCACCAGTTGATTACCGTACTTCTCTTCAAGGAACTTCAGATCCGGCAGAATATGCATACAGTTAATGCAGCAGTAAGTCCAGAAATCCAGCAGCACCACCTTGCCACGCAGATCAGCCAGATCCAGTGGCTTTGCTGTGTTGAACCACTCAGCGCCACCATCAAGAATCCCGGCAGGGACTTTCACTGCTCGTGGGAAAGGATTCTCCGGACCTTCAGTCGCTGACTTTTCAGTACCCTCCGCCGGGGAGCTTGTGTCCTGCTGTGCAAACACATTACCAGACAACACAAGACCGAATGCCAGCAATGCCGACATACTTCCGATTCGTAATCGAATCATTGCAGCAATCCCGTGAAACAGTTTTTCAGTGAACCGACAGCCGACTGCCAGCCCGAACTTCAGCGCGGCACTGCCTCAATCCTGACATCATCCAGATCCAGTTGCCCCGTTGCGCCGTTTAATCCGATGCGAAAAATCATCTCCCGCGCCCCTGCTGGCACCGGTACAGTGGATCGCACATCCTGCCAGTCCAGTGTCCCTCGCCAGCGACCGATAACCACGGCATCAATTTCTTTCCGCACCCCATCATAAAAATGGACCACAACGGCAGCCTGCCCCGCAGCCCCCGCCCCCGGAACAACCCCTGAACACCGCATCCAGAACCGCAATCGCAGCGCAGCAATCTGACGACCATTCACTGCAGTACCCTGCAGGGCCTGAGACAGTGAATCCGGATCAGCATTTTCAAATCTCAGGTACTGCTGCCCCTCCATCGAATCTGCCGTTTCCAGCTTCGAGTTTCGCTGATAATGCCACCCATCAGCTCGCCCATCGGAGTTTTCATCACGCTCAAATCCACCGTTGACAACCTGAGGATGTGACGGATCCGGCTGTACCCGCCGCTGCTCCTCCGACTCGCCTGTCATCGGAACAAACAGTGTTGAAATCAACTTCTCATCCCTGAGCTCACCATCCTCTTTCTTCAATAGATGAAACGACTGCTGGTATCGCTCACCAACCGGAATAATCATCCGCCCGCCCTCCTTTAACTGATCAATCAGCGGCTGCGGAATACTCTCGGGCGAACACGTCACAATGATTCGATCAAATGGCGCATGCTCCTCCCAGCCCTTGTAGCCGTCCCCTTCTCGAACATGCACGTTTGAAAACTCCAGTTCCTGAAGCCGGCGAGTAGCCTGCTTTGCCAGCTGGGGAACGATCTCAATCGTATAAACATCCCTGCAGATCGCCCCAAGCACAGCAGCCTGATAGCCGCTGCCCGTGCCAACCTCCAGAACCCGATCCTCAGGTCCCGGGTCAAGCACCTCTGTCATGTAGGCCACGACATAAGGAGGAGAAATCGTCTGCTGATTGCCAATCGGAAGTGCCGTATCTTCATACGCTCGTGCCCGGTCGGCCGTTCGCACGAATTCATGCCGGGGCACTTTACGCATCGCCTCCAGCACACGCGGATTGCGAATTCCCTCCGCCTCCAGTGCCTTCTGCACCATCGCTTCTCGCTGCAGTTCAAATCGCTGCTGCGCAACAGCCCGTCCACCGAAAACCAGAGACGGCAGACACCACACCAGCAGAGCGCAGACAGTCGCCCGCACCGTACACTGTCGCATCCCGCTCCCGCTCCAATGCCTCATGCTGAATACTCCGGTGACCAGACCTGTCCGACATACTGATTCAGGTCGTATACTCCGAATTCAATCGCACATATTCCGCTGTCAGATCAGAAGTCCAGAACCGAACTGCGCAGTCGCCGGATTCCGGGCCACCACTGAGCCGCAGCTCCAGATGCACCTCGCGCTGAGCTTTCAGTCCCTGCGAAACAGCAGCCGCGTCAAAGACAGCCGGCGTTCCGGCACGATAAACTTCGGTGCCGTTAATTCGCAGTGACAACCACGCCGGATCAAACGCCACACCGCTGTACCCTGCCGCCGATACAATCCGTCCCCAGTTCGGATCTCCGCCGGTGATTGCGGTCTTGACAAGAGCACTGTCGCAGATGGCACGAGCCATCCTCTGAGCAGCCTCGCGACTGACGATTCCGGAAACATCAACCGTAATAAAGTGATCCGCACCCTCGGCATCCCGGATAATGCTGGTCGCCAGATTCTGACAGACCTGACGGATCCCGTCTCCCAGCAATGCCAGATCTTCGATGGAAGGACGGACTCCCGACGCACCACTGGCCAGCAGCAGTACCGTGTCACTGGTACTCATGTGCCCGTCCACACTGATGCAGTTGAATGTTTCGTCCACTCCAGCACGCAGCAGTTCAGTACACTGAGCCGGCGTCAGAACTGCATCCGTCATCACCACACCCAGCATTGTAGCCATGTTCGGAGCAATCATGGCTGCTCCCTTGCACACTCCTGCAATCCTGACACCGCCACCAGCCAGATGCAAATCCAGCGACGACAGCTTCGGAAACGTGTCCGTCGTCATCATAGCTGTCGCAGCATCCAGCAGAGACTGCCCATCATCAGCCAGTTTCCGGGTTGCCTGCGGAATACCCTCCAGCAGTAACGGCATCGGCAGAGGTACGCCAATCACACCGGTGGAACACACCAGCACATCTTCAGGCCCACAACCCAGCAACTCTGCCAGCACCGCTGTCATCCGCTGGGCATTGGCTATGCCCGGGTCACCAGTGGCTGCATTGGAATTTCCGGAATTAATGATCACCGCTCGCGCTGTGCCCGTGGGGACGCGACTGCGCGAGACGATTACCGGGGCACCGCAGACACGATTGGTCGTAAACACTCCGGCCGCAGATGCAGGCCCGTCCGATACAAACAACGCCAGATCAGATTTCCCGCTGGCCTTGATTCCACATGTGTAACCGGCCGCCCGAAAACCCCGCGGGAGTAATACCTGTACCGTCATTTGCCTGCTCGTCCCCTGCCCTGACCACAAACCCCGACAGATATCCCACACCAGCCAGTCACTCCGCCAGCAGAGTCTGCACCATGTCGTGCAGCGCCTTCGCGTTGGCCTCACCAGAACCAACCTTGATCATCCGAACATTGCCCTTCCTGTCAATCAGTACGGCATGGGGAATCCCCGCCACACCATACTGATTCTGCATCTTCGACTCCTTCGGAGTCACAATCGTCGGATGCCGCAACTCATGATGCTTCATGAACTCCTCAAGCATCGACAACTCTGCCTCCAGCGATACCTCTGCATCTGACTTCGAAGCACGCTTGCTCTCGGCGTTCCACTGATAGCCGTACTGTCGCGTCACTCCCACGATCTCAAAACCCTGACTGTGAAACTCGTCATACATACTGTTCAAATGAGGAAATGTCGCAATACAGGGACCACACCAGATCGCCCAGAAGTCAAGCAAAACAACCTTGCCCTTTAATCCCTCAGCTGTAATCGCACTGCCATGTGCTGTTGCTGCAATATCCAGTTCCGGAGCCGGCTTACCAATCATCTGCAGCTGCAGTCGGGAAGATTCGATGCGACGTTCCAATGGAGCATACATCGCCACAGCGGCCTTCACCGCAGGCTGGTCCTTCAGTGCGGATTCCACTGCCACTGCGCGAGCCGCCTCAAGCAGTCGAGCAGCCGCGTCCGGATCACTGCCGGAAAGTCGCGACGCTTCAGAGCCCCGCGCACGCAGATAGTCGGCCAGCACTGCCGCTGAATCCGGCAGGCGTTTCAAAGCGTCCGCATAAAATTCTTCTGTCTGTCGCTGCAGTGCTTCGGAATCGGCCCCGATCTGCGGATTGCTCAAGGCCTGCAACAGCCGGGAACTGGCAAGCACCGCTCGCTCTGCTGTTGACTCCTGCTCAATTGCAGCACGCAGACTCTGCAGTTCCTCGCGAATTGCCGCCTCAGCCTCCCTCGCCTGACCACCACTGGCAAGCACATCGCTGCGGATCATCGTTAACTGTGCAAGGGACTGAAAGAAAGCCCCATCCAGATTTCCACTTGCAAGTTTCCGCGTCTGTTCAAGTGCCGCCTGCACACGAGCAGAATCCACACTTCCAGCACGACGCGCATACGAATAGTAAGCCATCAGACTGGATGCCAGATCCCCGGCAGACTGCGGATTGCTGAGGTTTTTCAGTTGTGCGTCACACCCCTGTTCAAGTTGCTTCACCGCACCAGGCAGGTCATTAGCCGCCATATAACGGTTGGCCGTCAGAGTCCTGTACCGATGCAGCGTCAGGTCCTGGGGATCCGCAGCGATCGCCTCGTCCAGCAACCGTGCAGCATTTTCGGGAGTCTCACTCTGCAGTTGCTGCAGCAGACCACCCCGCGGCACCTTTGCCGCAGATTGGCCCTGAGGAGCAGAGTTGGCCTGCGCGAAAGCGACGGCAGGCAACAAAGCCAGTTGAAACAACAGCAACAGGGACAACCAACCGTTTTTACGCAACATCACTGTCTGCTCCTGCAACGTGGCAAAAAATCGTTCTGCTGAATGCTCCACGGAATTCAACAGAACTGCAAGCGGGGCAGGAAAAATTCCAGTCCGGATCAGCACTGCTGACCTCTGCCCTCGCTTAACAGCGTCCGACCACACAGACGCGAGGGACAAAAGTCGTAATCAGGGCTTTAGCCCTGGCTCCAATTTCTCGTCACCCTTGAAATCCACAGTGGTTTTCCGGGGATGGGGCCGAGGAATGCTCGGGCTACCTGTTGTCTGCGGCGTCTTTACAGCAGAAGCTACCAGGCTGCCGCATGCAGTTCAGTCAGCCAACCGGATGCTGTAGACGTAGCGATTCGAGGGAGTTGCATCGTCCGTTGCGGTCACTGCCATCCCAGTCACAAGCACACAGGGCTGAAATGTCAGTTGCAATGTCTCGCTGTCCGGACGTACTGCGTCGACCACGCGTACCGCAACCGGTCGCTGCAGGGACAACCCCGTCGACGACAGACGACTGCAGAGCATCAGCAGAACAGACTCCACACGACCATCCGCCAATTCCTCCTCAACCTCTCCCAACTGCTCAAGAGTCGGAGTGATCGAGGGAAAATCACAGGGAAAAGTCAATTCCCTCAGTCCCAGCGATTCAAGATCGGACGATCGCAGCCCCTCCTGAATCTGTCGGTTCAACGGACGAACACTGGTCAAGTCACCTCCACTGAAATCCAGTAACACAAGTTCCTGCGGCTTTCCGGAGGGTTCCGTTGTAAGTTCCACCACGATCTCCGGAATTCCATCCGGCCCCTGCTCGAAGATCCTCATTTCCGGATTCCAGGCAACCTCATCCGCTCCTCCACCCTGCTCCACCTGCGATGTCCACCAGCCAGCACCATTCAGACCTGGATCATCGCAGATCGAAAATGGCAGCATTGGCAGGGTCTGACCGGGTGCCGGACGAAATGCAACCGGTCTATTCTCCAGACGAGCCGACGCTGCCGTCGTCACCGACGCGAGGTTCAACAGACTGCCAGCACGTCGGTAAACGCGAGCATCCGCGGCGGAATGTCGCACTCGGATGGCTGTCGGTATCGGAAAGCCCAACTCGTCCGCCGCATTTTCTGACTGCGACCAGACATACTCCACGTCCTCGGCGTTCAGAGCCGGCAGAGGTGTGCGTTCAGAGTACCACGCTGCCTGCTCTACTGCCGCTGCGGTGCACTGCGCCTCTCGACCATCCACCTCAAACTGCTGCCATGACTGCCGCAATAAATCATCGGATACCCACTTGTAGGCAGCAGCCGCTGCAGACGACTCACAGCAGTTTCGGGCATGCTGCAGCAGCCCGGAAATCAGCCACACGTCAAGCACGAGAAATGACGCGAGTCCGATGAAACCCAGCGCCATGACAGTCCACAATGAAAGAACGCCACGTCGCACCCGTACAGGAACTTCAGCTCCCGAGGCCTTCAGACTGCACTGTCCATCAACAGACTGCATCCTGAGCATGACTTTTCTCCCCTGACGACACTCTCTCAAACCTATCGGGGCACCATACTGTCGTCAGGCAGCGTTCCCGCAAGGTCATCCAGTGTCAGGTCACTGTCATCAAGTTGTGTCGTCGATGGTCCCCGAATTGGTGTGCTGTTGGGAGCAGTCGGTGCCGGACGCTGACCAGAGGGATTGCCAAGTCTTGCACCATCCTGAAAATATCCGCTGTTGAAACTGGAGCCACGATACTGCTCAGTTCGAAATGGCTTGTTCTCCTCGCGCGCCATCGACTTGAGGCCGAGGATCTCCATGAAGAAGATTCGATCATCCTCACTGGCTTCGATACTGATCCCCCCCTGCCCTGGTCCGCTGTTGCTGTAGATCAGATCAACCTCACCCTTCTTCTGCGCCAGCAGAGCGATTCTTGACTGTTCCTCATCCAGTTCCAGAGTCACACTCTGGCCGGCCGAACGAGATCCACCCGATGCACGATTCACCTGAATCACCTTCACTCCACGAAACAGTGTCGCAGTCATCGCATCGCCCGACAGTGTATCGTTGCGCGGATCCAGCCCGGCACGCCGCCGCGCTGCCGCTGAAACGTCGGCTTCGTCAACTGTCAACTGCACGTCAACATACTGACCAGGCTTCAGTTTGGCGTTCAACGCAGCGGTCGTTGGACTGACACGCACCACAACAGCACGCTTTCCATCTTCCACTTCCAGCTCGGGAAAGTCGCCCGGAGCATAAAACATTGAGCCACGCAAAGGCGTGGCCGCAGAGATCTTCTCCTTTGCGATGCGATTGACAATCGTATCGGAATTCAGAATCGTATCAGGCTCGAGGGACTTGGAACGATCCCACGGCCCAAGCCCAAGGTGTGCTCGAGTGATGGTGGTCCCAGGTTCAACATCGGACTGCAACATCGGGATCGTACGCGTGGTCCGCGCAGACTCCCGCATTTCCGGACGCGCAAACACCACCTTCAGGAAATATCCCGAAGCCAGCGTACAAACAACGGCAAAGGTTGCGATCGTCAGCATCCACGGGGTGATCTTCACGGATGTCTCCTCAGTTCATCAAAACACTTGCGATGCCGGTGCCACGGAATCCTCGGCTGTCAACTCGCTGTCTTCAGCAGCAATGGACTCCAGAGGTGCCACACGCTCCATGACCATTGCAGAACTTGCCTCAAGATACCGGCCAGACAGACTGAAACCCGTCATCCACAGCAGATCCGGACTGGCACTGGCCATCGGAACACGCACATGAACACGGCCAACCTGCCCAGCATACTCCGCCGGTTCCACCTCGATCTCACACTCAGACGCCAATGACAATCCCAGCAATTGGGAAATACTCTGCTGAACCTCCGCCTCGCTGGCCCCACTCAGACTCATCAAACGTACGCCGGTCTGAGCAGCGGACGTGATTCGCGCGTGTGCCGCCATCAGCATTGAATACTGGGCAATGCCAAAGGTCAGCAGCAGAAAAATCGGCAGTACCAGCACCAGCTCCATCGATAGAATGGCGCCGCGACGGCCGAGCGAAACACGACCTGACTTCATGAAATTCTCAAACCCTTCGTCATGATGCCCACAGCGATATTCACAGATCCCTGCTGTATCGGCAGTTTCGGCCGAATGACCCACTGCCAGACAACTTTTCTGCAGGTTTTCAGTCACACCAGACAGCAGAATTGGAGGGATTCACCATGTCGGCAACCCTAATCCGGCATTCAGCACTCGGGAACCTGCTCAATCGTCGCAGGAATGGCGGTCTGGATCGATCATTCCGATTATGACGACGCTCCCTTTTGGATACACTGCACCGTCATGTTGCTCAGCACCCCGAACATTCCCGCACACCATCCAGGACCTGAAAGGACCAATCGTCCATGTCGCACAAGGAATGGCTGACAGCGGCCATCGATGCCGCCGCACTCGCCGGAAATGTGCTCCTTAACTGGCAGGGGAAATTCTCCGTGCGCGAAAAAAGTCGAGCAAACCTTGTCACCGAGGCTGATGAGGCGTCTCAGACGGCCATCGTCAACAGGCTGCGAAGTCAGTTCCCCGATTACTCGTTCCTCGGCGAAGAAAATCTCAATGAGCGCGGCACGACGGAGGACACGGTCTGGATCATCGATCCACTCGACGGAACGTCCAACTATGTCCACGGCTTCCCCTACTTCGCAGTCTCTATCGCTCTCATGCACAAAGGCCAGATTGAAGTTGGCGTTATCCTTGACCCCAACCGAAACGACGTCTTCGCTGCCAGTCGCGGCGATGGCGCCACTCTGAACGGAATACCGCTCCGCACCAGTGGAGAAACTCGCATGGAAAAAGCCTTTGGCATCGCCAGCCTGCCAATCGCAGCAAATCCGGAAAACCCAGCTATCAACCGCTTCCTGAAAGCCATGCAGTCGCTCCAGACCGTGCAGCGAACCGGCTCGGCCGCACTGAATCTCGCCTACCTCGCTGCTGGCAGGATCGATGCTTTCTGGTCCAGCAGCCTCAATGTCTGGGATATCGCAGCAGGTGTGCTTTTGGTCACTGAATCTGGCGGAACTGTCAGTGACCTCGACGGAAATCACCCTGACCTCTTCAAACCCAGCCTGCTCGCAGCCAGCTCGATGGAACTGCAAAAGAGCCTGACAATACTGTTCAAATAGCCAGCAACCCCGAACCGTAAAGTTTGGCAACTTCTCCCGCCCGGGTGATTTGCGTAAACTATACTGGCAGCAGACTGGCAGAATACGTACTTCGCAACGTGGTCTGACAGTTCCCGATCCTGCTGGGATGGCTCGATCGGATCTCAGTTTCGGTGTCTGCGGCCTTCAAGGCTGCATTGGGGGTCCATTTTATGGCTCGGCGACTTCCGAATATCGGCAGCGCCGCACGGTTGCTGGCTGTGATCAGTCTGTGGCTGATTGCAACACCATGCACCGCGCAGACTGAACCCGTTCAGTCACCGCCAGACATCCCTGCAGCGCAGACTCCTGCTGGCGTTCTTCCGGAAATCTCTGAGATTGTGATTCAGATGAAATCCGGCGAGCAGATTCCGCTTCGCAATCTGCTGGGTCCTGAAATCGCGGATCAACTTCTGCAGCGCGGGCTTGAACAACGTTCAGTTCCGGCATTCACTGTTGCTCAGACCGAAATCTCGGGGACCGTCGAGCGGGACGTCGTCCGTCTGAATTTCCGGTTGCAGGTCCGGGTTCGCACTGAAGGCGAGTGGATTGCGGTTCCACTGTCATTTGGTGAACTTTTTCTGACAGAGTTTCGCCATGAGTCGCAGGCCCCGGGTGCCGAAGCAGTGTTGTCTGTGGGGGATCAGAATTCAAGAACGTGGCATCTGAAAGGGCGTGGCCTGCATACTCTGAATCTGCAGATGATCAGTCGCGCTCGTCCTGTACCGGGTGGTGGCTGGCAGCTGAATCTGACATTACCGCAGTCAACTGCTTCACACGCTCGTCTGGATTTTGCTGTCCCTGTGGATCTGCAGCGTTTGCCGACCGATGCTGTCGCAGAGACAAAACGTGATGCAGTGGGCATCCGTGGTGTCGAGTTCTGGGGTTTATCGGGGCTGGTATCGCTCTCGTGGTCTGAAATTGCTCCACAGGTTGCAGTGAAACCGGTTGTGCAGTCTCAGACTCGCATCAAGCTGGACCTGACCACCATTCCAGTCAGTCTGAATGGGACGCAATCGCTGCAGATCAGTGGTGGCTCATTATCAGAGGTCAGCGTGACCTATCCTCCGGGATTCGAACTTCAGGAAGTGAGTGCTCGCAACTCTGCGAACGTCTCTGTTCTTAAGAACTATGAAGTCCTTTCAACCGAAGTTCCAACCCGGACTCTGATCCGTCTGACTTCAGCAGTAGAAGGGCAATTGACACTCGGGTATGAGCTGGAGTTGAAGAACCCCGTTTTCCCACAGTCAATTCAGATCTCCTTACCGGCCATTCAGGAGGCCAATGTTCAGACTGGCGACCTCGATATTCTGATCCCGTCCGGACTTGTTGTGGAGCAATCGAAGGTCACGGGAGCACAGCGTCGTCGAGTTGCCTCGGATGCAGATACCAGCGTTGCTGCAACGGCATTCCGCCTCCGCTCGCCTGAATCGCGTATCCAGCTGGAAGTCAAGGAAACCGAAGCACAGTACGTATTCGAGGAAGAGTTGGAGTTACGACCGGAAAACAACTCCATCAGTCTGCTGATGCGATGGCGTGTCAACGTCCTGCGAGGATCGCTGCTGGAATTGCCCCTGCAGTGGCCCCGGACGATGCGTGAAATCTGGGGAACACTTCCCGGCGACCTTGTATTGCGCAGCAGCAATGAACAATCGGCTGTGATTGTTCGAGAGGTCGAGGGCCAGCCCGACCAGATGACGCTGGCATTTCCCGAGCGTCAGACCGGCGAATTTACCGTCGAAATGCGATGCCTTGCGAAACAGGAAGCTGCCGCTGACACTGTTCTGAGTCTGCTCTGCCCACAGATCCGAGCTCGCTCAGGGCAACCGGTGGTGCTTCGACTGCTGGAATCTGACCAGAGTCGTATCGAAGTCACAGCCCCCGCGTCGGCTGACGATCTGACCGGAATTTCAGAGGACCCTTCTGAAACTCAGCCGGGAACCGCACAGCAACCTCGCAGCCTGCTGTATCGCAACCCTGATCAGCCCCTGCTGGTCTCACTGCGGCGACAGGATCCCGTTGTCGAAGCTGAAGTCGCAGCGGGGCTGACCCCTGTGGAAGCGGGTTTGGAGATTCGGCAGCAGATTCGCTTCCTGATTGATCACAAAGACCTGACTGAAGTCACGCTGTTCGTGCCGGAGCGAGTTCAACCAGTCGTCAGAATTGCCGGCAATCGCGAACCGCTGCGTCCCGGGATCGGTCCGTCCGGAAAATGGACCTTTCGCCTGCCGCAGGCAGCACGAGGAGAACTCCTGCTGGAGGTCGGCTGGATCTGGACGGACCTGCAGTCTGCGGCCCCGGACTCCAACGGCCTGCAGCAACTGCCTCTGGTCATTCCGGCAGATTGCCTGATCCGCAGTATCCGAGCTCAGACGGCTTCGTGGAGTGGTTTGCTGGTTGCTGATCCCGCCCGCTGGGAACCGATCTTCTCCGATGTGTCGGATGCGGCATGGCATTGGCGCAGCGGCCAGACCGGATCTCCATCCGCTGCAATTCCATCGCTCGTCGCACAGAATCTTGCACTCCCGATTCGCCGCACAAAGTCTTCGACGTTTGCCGACAGCGAAAGCCCGCTGTTGATTCTGGTTTCGTCCGAATTGCTTCCCGGACAATTACTGACCACCAGTCTTGCAGCCTGGGAGGATGTGCCATCAACGCTGTTTTTCCAGCTTGCTGACTCTCTGCAACTGGAGTCTGTACAGCTCGGAAATCAGCTGTTGACCGAAGCCAGTGCAGCACGAACTTCACTGCAGGCCATTCCGTCCACTGACGGACGATCAGTTCGCTGGCAGATCCTGCCGGCTGCTTTGCAGGCAGTTTCCGGACCTGCTGTTCTTGTCGTCAAGTGCCGGCAGATCATTCCCTCAGGCCCGGGTTTTTACCGTCAACTGGCTTTGCTGCGACCAGACTTTTCCACTGAAGAAGCCGCATTGCCGGTGGTCTGGAGCCTCTCAGCTGCCCCCGGGTCCCGCAGCATTCCGCTCAGCCGCGGATTCGAAACATTTAACCCTGGTTTATTATCTTTACTGCCATGGAGCCGCACAGCGAGCGAACAGCAGGTTGCTGATCTTACAACCGTCATTTCAACGTTTTCTCCAGCCATTCGCAGCGCTGTTGCTCCTCGGATTGCACAGATTCTGCCCCCCGGAAGAGCCACAGTACTGTGCCTCGGCAGCGCTGCGGCTCGCCAGCTGACAGTAATTGAGATCCCCCTCGCACTGCAGATTCTGGCAGCAGCGCCTGGTTGCGTGCTGATCTTTCTCTCCATGTCTCTGTTCCGTCGTATGTCCTTCCTGGTGCCACTCGTGATCACCCCCGCTCTCGCACTGACTGTTTGGGTTGCCCAGCCACTCTGGTCGTCTGTATTCCTGCCACCTGCAGTAGTCGGCCTGATCACCGGGCTTGTCATCGCCCAGTTGCAGCGAGTTCTCGGATCTCGTGGAAGCGTGGCCCATAGGCTCGCTCACGCCACGGAACTGCCATCGATTTTTGGCATACCGGATCTTGCCACCGCTGCCGTTCGGGAAAACCACGGAAGCAGCTTCAACAGCGCTGCACTCCAACCGGACGCCTCCTCAGGATCCTCGCGCTGACATGACTGGAACGGCCTACATCCTGTTGTGCGCGCTGCTGATGCTGCAGGACGGAACCACGCAGGGGCCACAGTCTGCAGGCAGTCAGGCTGAACCACCGGAGACATCCAGAACGATTTCCACTGCTCCCCCCACCTCACCCAGTGATACCCCGGAAAAAATTCAGGATCTGATCACAACAGGGGATTACGTTCCTCTCCCTCAGGCTGAGGTTGAGCGCCTGCAGAAACTCGCCCGACACTCCCGGCAACCAGAGTCACCGGCGATTCGAAAGGCAAGCTATCAGGCAGAGCTTCAGGGGCGGACCCTCAATGGTGGCACGCTGGAATATGACCTCTACAACACTGATACTGCATCTGCCCAGGGATTACTGCTCGGACGTACCAGCCTGCAGAAACTGCAACTGCGCGATCCTCGAGGCCCGCTGCCCATCGGAGCCGATCTCAGTCGAAGGTTATGCGTACTCAAACCAGGACTGACAGGGAATATCACCGGTTCATGGACAGCTGATGGACTCGTTTCCGGAGATACCACGATCTTCCGTCTTGAGCTGCCAGCCAGTACGGCGACAAAACTCCAGTTGCGAACACCCGCAGAAACTGAAGTCACAGGACTGGGTTGCCTTGTACTCGGACCACAGCCAGCAGACTCCGGACTGGTCTGGGAACTGCATGCCGCTGAACCCGCTCGCATCGCCTTCTCCTGTCGTCGTACCACCAGCCTGCAGACTTCAGAACCGCTGGCACTGACGGCATTCTCAGCCAGCCACGTCCTCAACGGAGACATCATGTCATCCCGCTGGACAATCGGCCTGCCGCAGAACATTCGAGGCGTGACACTGCTGACAGCACAACTGAGTCCGAACACCCGGGTCACAGCCGTAAAAACCGATGAAAATCGTTCCCTGCAGTGGGATGCCCGCCTCGCCCAGAACCAGCAGATCCTTGGAATTCAGCTTCCCGAATCCGGCAGTACCGGGTCACTCACGATTTCTGCCGCATCCGTTATCCCGGATGCAGACCGGTGGGATCTGCCGGCACTTTCAATGCAGCGCTGGTTAAGCAGCTCAGAAATCCGCGGAGATCTGCTCAGCCCAACCGGCATCGTCAGCGTGTCGCTTCCAGCAACAGTGAACGTTGATAACTGGACCCTGTACGGAATGCAGGAGCGTGATGTCGTACCAGGACCGGACCAGTCGAGAACCTACCAACTGACGCAGTTCAGTAGTACAGCAACAGCGACTATCCGAACTTCCACACGAGCCGCTGTGCTGTCAGACGCTGTTGCCACTGTGATGGAACCCGCTGGCCGACTGGCCGCTGTTCGGTGCTTCATCAATGTTACATGCACCGAAGCCGCAGTCATCGAACTGAAATGGCCGGTCTCACCAGGCTGGCAGACAGTCGCGGCCCGCTACGCCTCCGACGCTCGTGCGCTTTACTTCGAACAACCCACCGCTGATGGCACGGATGCAGCCGCACTGAATGCCGGCTCCATGCTGACGGTCCATCTGCCGGAAACGCTGGAACCGGACACATCGCGAGTCATTGAATTGCGGCTGCAGCAACTGGAGCATGCCGACCCTGCACGGCTGCAGCCACCGCTGTCAGTTGCCGCAGGTATTGAACGCACCTCTTCGTGGCTGCTGTATTCGCCGCGATCACAGACACAATCCCGCCTACCCGCCCGCTGGACGACAGGACAGCAGACTGCCTCCATCCCTGATTTCCTCGCAGATGCACCGTGGTTCCCAGCCAGCGGGCTGCCCGAAAACACGCTGTGCTTCTTCGCCGGTGATACACTCACGCAACCTGCTGCCGAAGTTCAGCCCGCAAAATGCAATGTCAAACATCAGATGCGGACTGATGGGGAAGGTGTCATTGTGGAAGACCTGCAGGTGGAATTCCCGGCCGCTGCCAACCGAACCTCTATGGTCATTCGCCTCGCTTCCGAGTTCGCCGACGAACTCAGCTGGAAAATCAATGGCGAGGCAGTCCTGCCCGCATGGCGAGCAGTTGCTGGTAATGAAAGTCTCTGGCGTGATGCTGTCTTTGCACTGCCGGTCGCTGAAGCGGAATCCACCCTGCGAATTAGTGGCTCAATTCGCCGAACCATCGCGGGCGAATTCATCGCGGCCATTCCATTCCTGCCCGAAGCAGAAGTGGCAGGCTCAGCTATGACGGTCCCGCGTTCAGATCTGAAGATTCTGCAGGTGGTGGGACTTGAAGAACACCCGGACTATATCAGTAATGAACAATACGCAGGCTGGACGCTGCCCGAACTGCCACAGCCGATTGTCGTCCAACGACTGCGCCAGGAAATCGATGCAACAGCTCAGTCGGCCGACGTCGCCAACTATCACGTGATACGAGAGCGGGCAGGACTTGTTGAACACCAGATGCTGGCTGTTGTGGACGTTGCAGGGCGCAGCGGAGGAAGTCTGCAGATTGATGCTGACCGAACTCAGCCACATGTACTGGTAGATGGCCGTCGAGTCGCTGCAACGATCACCCCAACCGGACTGCAAATACCAATCCCCGACTCAAGGGATCGCTGTCGCATCGTGCTGGCATGGGAACCTGAACTTTGTCCAATTGAAAACATCCGCAGTCGCCTCGTGCTTTCCAGAGTCCGATCCGTCGATGGCACTGGCCTCCAGTTTGTCCACCACCTGCTGATTGCACCAGAACTCGAACCCGAATTACCCACCTCTGAGTTCCGTGTCGTCAAAGCTGCGACAGCCCCGGAACCCGTTGAACTTGTCTTCAGTGACAGTGAAGATGCTGCAAGCCCTGCGAACGCACAGACATCGCTCACTTCCGGGCCACACGCCACCACACTGCAGTTTCAACTGCTGTGGAAACTGACCCGCAGTCGCGACTGGAGCTACGCATGGCTTGTTCAACCCGCCGGAAATGGTTCTCTGCTGAAGCTTGAGGTGACTCAGAAACAACGCCGACAGATTGTTGCTGCCGGAATGGGTGTGGTCTTTTTCGGCCTGTGCTTGTCCTGTTCCGCGATGCTGCTGCGCAATCCACCGGCTGCTGCCCTGCCCGTCATACTGCTCTCGCTGGCCGGAATATTCGATCTGCCTCCCGCCGTTCAGGCTGCACTGCAGGGAGCGTTCTGGGGTAATGCTGCAGGACTGCTGCTGATCATGTCGGCGCGAGGACTGGTCCGCTACTTACGCAGCTTCAGCAGAACACCCGTGCTGAACAGCCTTGTCCTCGTGTTCGCCGTCCTGACTCAGTCCACATCTGCTCAGGAAACACCGAACCCTGGGCAGGGTCCCGCCACTGAAGCTGCCACCCTTCCTGACGACGCGGCGGTTCAAACACGACCTCAGAACTCGACGATGACCTGGATCCGGCGCAGCTATCTGCAACAATTGCGGCAGCTGCAGAGCGAGCTTGCACCGGAGCCCTCGGCAATCATCCGCTCGGTTCGCGCACTGGTCACCGCCGAAACCACGGAATCCGTTCAGTTGGAACTGCAACTCAACGTCTCTGTACCCAGTGGCGACGAGGCCGCCGCACTCAGCCTGCCGATTCGTGGCGCTCGCTTCGTTGACTGCACAGTCGATGGTCAGCAGGTATTTCCGGATCCTGAGCTTCCCGAACAGATCTCAATCCCCATTCCAGCCTCTCGCGCAGTACCGCAGATCCCGATTGCCGTCACAGCTCCCAGTGGTCGTGCCGAGCCAGCTGATGAAGTTGCCGCATTCTCGGATCATGTTGTCATCTGCCGACTCCGGCCAACGACTGTGCGACAGCCGTCCGGATTACAGTTTCGCCTGCCGACACCACCAGGACCAGACTCCGAAATCAGAATCGAAACATCAAAGGGGCTGTTTTCAACAGCCCGCCTGCAGACCGCTGACGGTATTCTGAAATGGAATCCCGCAGACGGCCCTGTCCAGTTCAATGGACTGGCAGATGGTGACGGTATCGATGTCAGGCTGCTGCAAACAGATCTCGAGAACCGTGGCCCGAGCCCTGCCAATGTCGAAGTGATGACGGTCGCAGAAAACACGACCGGACTTCAGAACCTCAGCTGCTATTGTCGTTTCGTTGGCTGGAATCCGCTCAGTCCCGAAATCCGATACCACATCCCGGAAGGATTCCGCCTGCTCTCAGTTGCAGCCGCCGCTGGCCTCCAGAGCCCCGACCTGCTCTGGTCTGTGCAGAATCAGTCAGCAGTGATCACCCTCCCTCGCGCTGTCCCCGCTGATTTCATTCTGCACCTGCAGCTGCGATCAACACGAGCGATACCACTGCAACAGCAGGTGATCCCCACTCACCAGTTGAGCCAATTCGACGACTGCAAACCCGCAGATACGGGCATTCTGGCACTGCGAGCCAGTTCAATTTTTGCCCCCTACTCACCCGACCGCAGTGCCGCAACGCCGCTCAGCTTCGCTGACGTCTCAGCTCGCTGGGGCCCATGGCTCAGACGCTCCGACCTGATATTCGAAACAGCTAAAAGCACGGAAAGTCTGCTCGTTACTGCTCCCGATCGCTCAGCCACCAACGAAGTCAGAATCCTGCAGGAATGCACGTTCGCAGAACAAAGCATGAACTGGAGTTGTCGGATGGACGTTGAAACCTCCACACTCGCTGTTTTTCGCCATCGAATCACAGTGCCTGAACAGGTCGTAGTCCGCAGGGTGGAAGTTTCTGCCGGTGAGGCCAATCGACTGGCCTCGTGGCATCGCCAGGGCAATTTCGTCATTCTACTGCTCCGCGAAGGTACTACCGGGCTGCATGCAATCACTCTCGAAGGCTCACGGACTCTGCTCCCGGACGATTCGCAGATCCAACTGGCTGCCCCCACACTTGAAAACTCTCAAATCCTCGAATCATCGTTAATCCTGAATGATCAGTCCGGCAGCGGACTCGCCTTTTCCGATACCGGAGACTCCGTCTCAGATCCACCTGTCAAACCTGGTGATGCTCTGCAGAAAGGAGTCCCACTCAGACTTACGGTTGTCGGTGAAACTCGCCCGATACGTCTCACCAGACAATCCCCCGTGGATCCACTTGGTGCCGTGGCAGCGTGGTGGCTCCCTGATCGAATGCAGTTTGCCGTACGACTGTCACAGTGGCCTGCAGCGCTCGGTCCACTGGAAATGACATTCCCTGACAACACGGAATTCATCAGTGAACCGGCCGTCGTTCTGGATCGGGAAAAGCTGGCACTCCAGCGGGCCGAAGACCGATTCTTTCCAGACAGCGACGCTATCCGAACGCTGTTCGGGAATTCTGAATTCACGGTTCTCTGGAGCCTGCCACTGCCGGACAGAAAGGCTGCTTCCAACACGCAGCCATACAGCCTCAACTGGCCTTTGATCTCCGATCGAATTCTGTGGACCGATTTGTTCGTATTCAATGGGTCAACAGAAAGCCGGTCAGTAGAGAGTCGCATGCCCTCATGGGCCACAGAAATCGACAGAACTCTGCTCACAGCACCAGCGGCACGCAGTGCCGAATCGGCAGGTCGATTTGATGCCGCAGCACTGATTGCAGGCAACCGTATTCAACTGCCAGTCGCAGCAGCACCAGCAGACCCGGACTCAGCCCCCGGAAACAGCCTCGTCGCAGTCTCTGCAACCGTCATATCGGCAATTCCCGGACAGTCTCCGGCAGCAGAAACAGAATACCTCGTTTTCAGTCGGACGGCACCCTTCGCCTGTATTCTGGAAATCCCGGACAACGTGGCGATTACCGAACTGCCAAACGGTGTCGAAGTCAACTGGGAAGATGCAACTCGCCGACGCCTGATCGTCAACTCCACCACAAATCTGACGCAGATCAGGCTCCGTTGGCTGGGACGACTGGCCCCGGAACACCCAGGACAATCCAGAATCCAGTTCACTGTGCCCTTTGTACGAAACAGTCAGCAGCGACAGCATCTCTGGATCGTTTCGCCACTTCGTGAGATGCCCTCAACGGCACCCACAGTCGAAACCCTGACCAGTGAACAGCAACAAGCGTTGCTTGAGCAGGACCTTCGTACAGGCATCAGCCTGCTCTCACGAAACGCGTCATTCCGACCGGATCAGAATGTGGCCACAACAGAACTACTTTCCGGGTCCCTTGCTGAGTCTGTTTCCCTTTTTCTGAATCGTAAAACCACAGATGCCGGACAACGCACCATTCGATTGCACAGAACAGTCACAGACCCTGTCACGATTTCCTTTCGCAGACACCTCGAACTGACCACCATCATCCCGATCGGTGTTGCCATGTTCGTCATGGTGCTGGCTGTAATGTCCTCCAGCGCCACTGTCCGCGCCGATCACGTCCTCACAACGGTCGTCACTGTGGATAAGTCAGTACTCAGAGTCACCGCAGGACAAATGGAAGCCACATACTCAGATGCCTCCGCCGCCGTACCTGAACGGTCTTCCACAGGTCCCGGAAACGTCAGAAACTGATCCCGGCACGCAGCATCCACGTACTGTCCAGTGGCGTGTCCTCGGTGCTGTCCTGCCATGCAAATGAACGATCGAAGACAAGACCGCATTCCATAAATGCCGATCGATTCTCTGGCAGCAGGTTCTCAAGCCCAAGCATCAGTCGCAGATCCCGAATCGTCAGTTGATCATTCACACCCGAGGCTCTCTGGACTGACCACGTATTTCCACCAAACACACCCGACAGATACCCCCACAACTCACTGCTCTGGCCATCCTTCGCCAGACGACACGAGATTCTGGGGGAAGGAAACTGGATATCAACCTTCAACTCCGATGTCGGAGTCCAGAGCAGACCAGCAGCCGGCAGCACAGGAAAATCGTCTCGCCCCGTGTATACGACACCTCCGGACAGTGACAACTTGTCCGGAATTGTCTGCCACGTCAGCAATCCCAGACCAAACAACCGAAACGCACTGTCACTGTTCTGAAAATCTGTCCTGACACCGGGAGTAACAATGGCCATTGAACTCAGACGATCGGTCAGCGACGTTCTCCAGAGCCCCCGCACTCCCGTCTCATAGACTTCTGATGGCAGGTCAAAAATCGCCGCTGCGTTCAGAAAATCCACACGAAACAACGGTGTCAGCAGCAGAATGTTCTCGTAACTTCCCAGTGGCACAGCAAACGTGGAAGAGACATCCAGCCCTCCGATAGCCAGACCCGTACTGGAATCATCATGTATGTAGCTGCTGATGAAAGTTGCCCCCTGCCAGCAGCCCTGACGACCACGTGAAATTGGCAACTCACCACAGACATCCGCACACCCCGCATCAGGAGCATCACTGAAAAGTTCTGCCGGCTCTGTGATCGGACGGTTGAACTCCATTTCCGACATCTGATCGGCTGCCGGAACGCTTTCAGATTCACTGATCAATGGCTCCTCGGGAACCAGCGTCGTTGGCAGCCACTCTTCATCCGCTGCCAGACTTCCCACACAAAGACCGGAGGCCAGAAAACCTGCGATAAATCGCTCCCATCGCATCAATCCTGTCCCCATGGCTCCCCCGCTGATCTCACCCCACGGATGGCAGCCTGCCACCCGCCGCACGGACCTCTGCCGGCGCAAAAAGTTCCCCCGCTGGTGTCTTCGGCATTCTCGCGACATTCTTCCGAAAACGAATCACTCGAACTTTAGCGCCAAACGGAACCATCACGTCAGTCTGTTCACTATCGGCAGGAACTGCCACTTCATGGTCTGCTGCCAGCCACGATCAAACCGTCGCACTCGACAAACCTTCAAATAACAGACTCCCAATCCGTATCAGCGTGGCACCCTCCTCTATCGCTGGTTCAAAGTCCCCGCTCATACCCATCGAAAGCTCATTCAGACAAATCCCACTCGCGTGCGTCGCCGCTGCCTCACTCAGGCGGTCCCGCAAACGACGGAGTTCCGCAAAAACCGGGCGGGCCTCCTCCGGATCTGCAGACTCAGCCGCCATCGTCATCAGCCCCCTGATATCAACCCGCCCCTGGTACGCCAATATGGACTCCCAGATCCCCGGTAACTCTTCTACCGCAAAGCCTGTCTTTGAAGCTTCACGCGATACGTTCACCTGCAGCAACACTGCAGGACGATGGTTTTCTGCTGCACAGTCCGACACCGCCTCCAGCAGTCTGAGCGAGTCGACCGAATGAATCAGGGATGCATGTCGTACCGCAAGATTCACCTTGTTTCGCTGCAGATGTCCAATCAGATGCCATTCCGCCGGCAGTAACTCCGACCGTTCCGCCAGTTGCTGCGGTCGATTCTCTCCGAAAACGGTATAAATCTCAGCCAGCGTCCGCACCCACGATAGTTCAGCGTACTTCGTCACGGCCACCAGCCGCACAGTCCTCGGATCCCGGCCCGAGCGTTCACAGGCTGCTCGCATCCGCGACTGCACCGCCATCAGATTCCGGTGCAGGATTCGTCCAGTTTCTGACATACTCGCCCTGCCCCTCTTTCAGCCTGTTTCTGAACAAAAACCACACGAATCGAATACAACCCCACGGATACCACACAGCAGGCTGCTCCATCCACCATGAGCACTCAGATTTTTTTTAATCCTGTTCCGGATAAATTCCGCCGAAATTTCGAACTGATGGAAAAAAAGGTGCGTTATTATGCCGGCTGGTCTGTGCCGCAAGTTTTCATATCTGCCTGAAGTCAGCCCATGCAGCCATCACGCCCAGCCCGCTCAATCACTTGTCATCATTCGCGAATTCACGCAGCGTTGATGTTGTTGCTGGTCTTTGCTATCGCACCCGTCGCTGACAAAGTTGCTGCGGAAGAACCGTCTCCTCTGAAAAGCATTGACCGCACAACACCCACACTGCGTACACCTCTGGATGTCATTTCCCATGGATCTGCCGTCTTCACTGCAAATTCCCGCACCGGTTCAATCACAGCCATCGATCAGAAAAACCTCACAATCATCGGGGAATGGAGTACCGGCGGTACTCTCAGTGCCATTGAATCGAACGGACGTTTCCTCATCGCAACGGATGAATCCGCTGACCGTTTGCTGGTCATGACACCAGACCTGTCGCAATGCAAACTTCTGCTGAACAGCCAGCACAGACTGCCGACAAATCCTGTGGATCTTGCCATCAGTAGTGATGGTGGGATCGTTGCTGTGTCCTCACTCTGGTCCCGCACCGTTTCCCTGCTTACTCTGGACTCCTCGGGCACTGTCCGGCTGCAGTCCAGTGTTTCTCTTCCATTCTGTCCGCGCAGGTTACTGTTCATCGACTGCTGTACCGTCATAGTGGCTGACAGTTTCGGAGGCAACCTCGCAGCACTCGATGCCACCAGCGGCAGACTTTTGAAACAATTCTCTGTGCACGGGCATAATATCCGTGGGATGGCGGTTAATCCCCGCACAAACTCCCTGCTTGTCTCCTGCCAGACACTGGACTCCAGCACATTCACAACCTACGAGCGTGTTTTCTGGGGCGTGCTGATGCAGAACGGCCTGCACTCGCTGCCCCTCGACACACTCTTCTCCTCGTCCCCTCCGCCATCATTTGCAAAAGGTGTCCACGAACGCAGCGAATTTCAGCAGGGTGGAAATTATGCCGTGAAATCCGAAGCTTTGGCAGCAGCCCCCGCTTACGCACGACAGGACGGCCCCGGTGCTTCCAGATATCCGCTCGGAACACCGTCAATCGGTTCAGGGGATCCGGGTGCAATCGTCGTGACCTCCGCTGACATTACCGCACTCGTGCTTTCGGGAACCAGCCAGATTGCGTTTCGTATGGCCAGCCATCTGCCATTCGAACGCATCACCACAGGCAGGCGACCTGAAGCACTCTGCCTGTCTGCTGACCAGTCCCGTGCCTTCATTGCCAATCGATTTGAAGATTCACTGACCGTGATAACCTTCGGCAAAGAAACTGCTGCAGTCGAAACCACTGTTGACCTCGGAACGATGCGACCATTGACGGAAGAGGATATTGGTGAGCAGACCTTTTTCAACGCTCAGGTTTCCCTTGATGGCTGGTACAGTTGCCATTCCTGCCATACCGATGGCCACACTAACGGCATGCTGGCAGACACCTTCGGTGACGAAGACCGAGGTGCACCGAAAAAAGTGATCTCGCTCCTCGGATCAGCGGACGCTGGCCCATGGGCCTGGAATGGCGCCAGGAAACATCTGGAAGACCAGATTCACACATCACTTCTGATCTCGATGCAATCGCAGATCAGCACTGAACAACTGCCCGTCCAACCGCTGGCCGCGTGGCTGCGTACGCTGCAGCCAGCACCCGGAATTGCAACTGCCGAAAACCGACTGCCTGACCCCCGTATTCTGCAGCAGGCTCGGCAGGTTTTCGAAACCGTCGGCTGCACAAACTGCCATGCCGGCAGAACACTCACAAGTGCTGACATCTACGACGTCGGTATCCATGATGAACAGGGGGAAACTCACTTTAATCCCCCCAGCCTGAGTGGAGTGAGCCAGAGGGCCCCCTACTTCCATGACGGTCGTGCCGCAACGCTGGAAGATGTCCTGCGGTCTGCTCACCATAACCCCAATGAACCGCTCACAGATCACCAGATCCAACTGTTGCTGAACCTACTGGATACGTTGTAGGAATCACCAATGATTCGAAAACTCCGGGGCGATCTGTGGCGGGTTCTTGTTTTTATTGGCCTGCTCTGGGTTGCGTGGATGGTCAGCCTTGTCGTCGATATCCGCTTTCTGGCGCTGCAGCCTCGCACAGTATCGGGGCTCATCGGAGTGGCAACGATGCCACTGTTGCACCAGGATCTCAATCATATCCTTGGCAACACGATTCCATTGACTGCACTGCTGTTGATGCTGCAGACCACCCAGCGACGGTGGGGCCGTATTCTTACCGGCCTGTGGATATGCAGCGGGACTCTTGTCTGGCTGCTTGGCCGGGAAGGCCTGCACATGGGCGCAAGCACACTCGTTTATGCCATGGCTGCATGGCTTATCACAGCTGCGTTCCACGAACGACGACCACTTTCCATCGCCGCTGCTGTACTCGTTCCCGTGCTGTTTGGCCCCCTGTTCTGGGGACTGTTTCCCACCGCAGGCTCACATGTGTCATGGGACGGACACTCGCTCGGTGCGGCCGCAGGCGCAGCACTTGCGTGGGCTGTACTGCCACGATCCCGGCAGACCCCACCAACCATCGCCCAGCCACCAGCCAAAACAAACGATTCCTGATTCCTGCGGCGAGCTCTTTGACCTTGACCCGAACTGCAGATCTGGCGTAGAACGCAGGATTGGTGCTGACGGATTGCCGACCATGGACGGATCGATGCAGAACTACGTTCGAATTTCGCTGTACGTATTCAGATATCGAAAGCTGGTTACGCTTTCCGTTGTCTGTGCTCTGATCGTCTCGGCATTCTGGGCGATGAATCTTTCACTCGCCTTTCCCGTTGTCAAAGTCCTGTTTGAAAACGACAGCCTCCACGAATTCGTGGACAAGGAGATTGCTGCGAGACAGGCAACTATTGCAGAACACTCCGCCACTCTGCTGCAGCTTCCCGATTCAGATGTGAAACGACGGGCCCGAGTCCAGTATCTGATGGGGGAACAGTCCGGCTATGTTCTGATGCTGACTCGGATTCGCAATTCTGTCCTGCCATGGGTCCCCCAGGATCGCTTCGATACAATGGCAGCCATCCTTTTGATTCTGCTGCTGGCCACTGTCGTCAAAGGTATGTTCATCTACTTTCAGGAATTACTGGTAGGCAGCATCGTACAACTCACCGTAAATGCCATTCGACAGGATTGTTTTCGAGCAGCGTTGCGACTGGATATTCAGTCTCTCGGAAATATCGGCACGCCGTCACTCATGTCACGCATGACCAATGACATTGAACAGATGACGCAGGCCATTCGTGTGTTCGGTGTCACGCTCGTTCGTGAACCGCTGAAGGCCGGTGCCTGCACTCTCTGGGCGTTTTTTGTCAACTGGCGACTGGCACTGCTGTCAGTCACTATGGTCCCGCTGCTGGGACTGGTATTCAATTTCTTTGGCAAGCGTCTGCGGCGTGCATCGCATCGCACTATGGAGAGCATGGCTCGGATCTACGAGTGCATTGCTGAGACTTTTGGCGCTGCCCGTATCGTGATTGCATTTTCGGGTTTCCGTAAGCATCGACGGCAGTTTTTGAAGGCCAATCGGGATTACTATACAGGCTCCATGAAAATCGTGATGCTGGGTGCATTGTCTCGTCCCATCTCGGAAACCATGGGCGTGCTCTGCGTCTTTGCTGCCCTCGCGCCCGGTGCCTACCTTGTGCTGCGACAGACTGATACCATCCTCGGAATTCAACTGGCGGCTGAGCCCATGAGTATCGCCGAACTGGCCACACTCTATGCACTCCTTGCCGGCACTCTCGATCCTGTCCGAAAGCTGTCCAGCGTCTTCGAACAGATCAAACGCGGTATGGCTGGCTGCGAACGAGTCTTTGGACTGATTGATCAGCGCACGACTGTTCCGGAACCGCCAACTCCCCGTGTACTCATCCCACACAACTCGCTGATCTCCTTCAAAAACGTCAGTTTTCGGTATGAAGGCACGGACACTGAGGGTATTCCACGACCGCTGGCCCTTAGAAATATCAGCCTCGATATTCGTTTTGGAGAAGTAATCGCTGTCGTCGGTGGCAATGGATCCGGGAAATCCACTCTGCTCAGTCTGCTGCCAAGATTTATGGACCCAGCCGAAGGTCAGGTGCTGATTGATGGCGTTGATATCCGTGAACTCCGCACATCAGAACTGCGAAGTCAGATCGGACTGGTAACTCAGGAAACCTTTCTGTTCAATGACACAATCTACGAAAACATCCGATACGGAAACCCGACTGCGACCGCGGAAATGATCCATCAGGCAGCGGAAAAAGCCCAGGCGGCCGGCTTCATAAATCAGTTGCCTGAGGGCTATCAGACCGTCATCGGGGAAAAGGGTGGCAGACTGTCAGGTGGACAGCGACAACGAATTGCACTCGCTCGGGCAATCGTGCGAAACCCCAGCATCCTGATCCTCGATGAAGCCACCTCTGCTGTCGATTCGCACAGCGAAGATGTCATCCACACCGTACTGAAGGACTTCGCTGTCGGCAGGACTGTATTCATCATCACACATTCACTCAGCAGTGCGTTCCTTGACCTTGTGACCCGCATCGCCGTGCTTGAACATGGTCAGCTGCGAGCTGTAGGTACCGTCGCAGAACTGCAACAACACGCCCCCGCTGTCCTGCACATGCTGCAGGTGGACATTCCTCAGACTCGAGCAGCATAACCTGCAATTCCAGAGCTGCACCCGCTCGGAGCCATTTCGGAACAGCAATCATGTCTGCATCCGATATTACTGTTGTCTGGCGATTTCTGGATGGTCGAACGGGCCACGAGAATCAGGTACTGGCTCTGACCGAATCACTTGCTCGCCGGCGTTCCTGTCTGTTTCACGATCTGCAGATTACCCCTGAGTTGCAGGGCCTGCGCGCTCTCCGCTCCCCGTTGCTGCAGCTGATGACTCCTGCACACCCGCCACATCTGTTAATTGGTGCGGGACACAGCACACACCTCCCAATGCTTGCAGCTCGCCATCGATTCGGTGGAAAAACGGTTGTACTGATGAAACCCAGCCTGCCCGCCAGACTGTTCGATGCCTGCTTCGTTCCCATGCATGATCGGATCTGGCTGAAATCCCCCGGTATTCATCGCACCGAGGGAGTTCTAAGCAGGGCGTGCCCGACTGATCAAGTGCTGTCAGACAAAGGGCTGCTGCTGCTTGGCGGTATCTCAAGACACTTCGAATGGAGCAATCCGCTGGTGCTGGCCGAAATTCGCAGGCTTGTGTCCCTGCCAGGGATCTCGTGGACAATCGCTGCATCCCGACGTACTCCCACCAGCTTGCCTGCCCTGCTGCACAATCTGACATCAGCAAATGCTTCCTTCGTCGGAATTCTGCCTGCTGAACAACTGCTGAAAAAAATGGCTGAGTCCACACATATCGCCGTCACCTGCGACAGCATGTCCATGATTTACGAGTCCCTTAGTACCGGGGCCTCTGTCTCACTCATTCGATTGCCACTGCGCAGGTCTGGTCGCCTGTCAAAGGAACTGTGCAGGCTTGTGCGATCCGGACGCTTCGCTGACCCTGATTGCACTGCTGGTACAGTTTCACGTCCCTCCTGCCCCACTCGCTCAGAGAGCGATCGCTGCGCCGCTCTGCTCGAATCACTGCTGCTGTCCAGGCAGTCAAAAACCAGTACAGAACTTCACAGTAATGGAAAGCATGACGTCGATTTCCGGCCCTGCCCCGGCAGAGGTCAGTCGCTCTCCGGAGCTCCGGCATGAATCGCCCCACGAACGACGGCCCGTGGATCAATTCCCGTCCGGATTTTCCCCCGGAGCCACTTGCCAGACGCAGACCCACGTTTCAATTCCCCAAAACGCTGCTACAGCCGGCTTTTCGCTGGATTGCTCGACAGAAAGATCAGGGACGACTTCACGGAATCCCGCTCCGGAAGCAGATCGTTATCTGTGGTTTCCCACGAAGTGGGACTACGCTGCTGCAATTGCTGATCGAGTCCTGTATCAGAGACATCGGCTCATTCGGGAAGGAACGTCGAGCACTTGAAATGGCTGCCTGTGGTCCCCGCACACATGCAACGATTCTCACTAAACGCCCCAAAGACGTTTTTCTGATACCCGAAATTGCTGACTGGCATCGACAAAACGGGTCCCGCGTCTGCTTCCTGCTGATGCATCGAGATCCCAGGTCAGTACTGACATCAAAACATTTTTCGGCCCCCTCTCAATACTACCTCAGCTGCCACGACTGGCTGCACTTTTATCAGCACTGGAACTGGTCACGATCACGCGCTGACGTGCTGCCAGTCAGCTATGAGATGCTGGTCAGAAGCCCACAAACTATCCAGACCCTGATCTGCCAATTTGCAGAGCTCGATACTGCAGGTAGTTTCGATGATTATCTGGCTCACGTACCACGTGACTTCGACCTACGTGCACTCAATGGACTGCGACCAACGGAAACGTCACGAATCAATGCATGGAATTCAGCAGACCACTCAGCGCGGCTGACTCAGATTCACAACGAATTACCACACCTGTCCGCAATTCTTGCTGACATGGGATATGGCCCCGATCAGGTTGCGGCCTGAATCACCCGGAGACGATGCTGGTGATCGTTTCACATCGATATCGCTTCATCTTTCTGAAGACGGCCAAAACCGCCGGCACGAGCATCGAAATTGCTCTCTCAAAATTCCTCGGACCCGACGACATTATTACCCCCGTATCCGCTGATGACGAACTGCTGCGAAAACAGAGCGGAGAAGTCGGACCACAGAACTATCGGCACCCCCCTGGAACTCATGAGAAATCACTGAAAGCGATACTGAATTGCCTGAGGAAACCCGCGTTCTACAACCATATGCCGGCCACGGAAGTCCGCGCCCTCGTCGGAGAGCACACGTGGCAGTCCTACTTCCGCTTCTGTGTCGAACGCAATCCGTTCGATCGCGTAATCTCACTCTACTACTGGTGCTGCCGTAAGGGACACCGCCCCTGTATCAGCGAATTTCTGCAGTCTGCCCATATCCAGCTGCTGATTCAGCGAGGCAGGCAGATCTATACGGCCAGCAATGGACAACTCCTCGTCAATCGAGTCCTCAGGTATGAAAGCCTTACTGAAGAACTGGAGGCAGTGCGCCTGCAACTCGGAATCCCCGAACCACTGCAACTTCCGTTGGCGAAAAGCGGACTGCGACCGCCGGGGGTGCATTATTCGCAATTACTGTCAGAACAGGACAGACAGACCATCGAGGCACTTTTTGAGACTGAACTGCAACTGTTTCAGTATCAGTGGCAAACGGTGGCGGCAGCAGACATGCCACAACCACCACCATCCTGATGCATCACTTACTGCCAATCGCATACAACGCCCTGTTCGAGCGCAGAATCAGTCGATTTGAATGGACAGCCGGAGTTGCATTGAAGTCTGTGTCGTCCCCGGCAATCCGATTGACAGCAAGTACTGAAAAGGTTTCAGCTGCCGGAATCACCAGAGTTCCGTCACGACGGGTTGGCACATAGATTCGGCCACCAGCAGCGATCGGTGAAGCATATACCGGCCGACCGCCCGCTCGCAGATCAGGAATCCGCTCCCGATAAACCGTTGCACCGGTATCTGCTCGCAGACACCAGGCAATCCCCTGGTCATCAGCCCAGTACAAGCGACCGTCAACATGCACCGGGGTCGCCACATATGAACTGGATCGACTCTGCCAGCGAATGTGCGTTCCCGTGATATCGCCCTTGCCACCAGATCGCAGGCAGTAACTTCCCGACGAACGAAAGCCCCCAAAAACAAAGATGTCTGAACCCACCACCAAAGGACTTGGGCACACATTTCCCGTCAACTGCGTTTCGGCAAACCAATTGAGCTTTCCTGTAGCTGCATTCAGCCCCCACACTTCTCCAGGTACCGCCAGAATCAACTCAGTTCGACCATCGTCATACTTCAGTTGCGCCGGTGTTCCATATGCCAGTTCAAGAGCCGTCGCCTCTGCCTTCCAGACAACTCGCCCGTCATCGCGATGCAGTGCCAACACCGCCCTTCCCTCTTCAGCCGCATTAATAATCACAAAATCATCGAGCAGCGTCACACTGGCCGCCGAGCCCCATTGCCGATTTGAAGACTCGGAACCCACACTCACCTCCCACAGTTTCCTGCCATCCATGTCGTAGGCAGAAACCCCTGATTTGCCGAAGAATGCATAGACCGCCCGACCGTCTGTGGCCGCAGAGTTGCTGGCATAACCGTGCTCAAGAAGATAACCCTGTGCCGGGTCCTCCCGCTCTGGGTCAGGTGCCTCTGCGGACCACAATACCTTCCCATTGATCGCATCAACACACACCAGACGACGCTCTGGGAATCTGCGATCACCCGCTGGAGCAGAACTGCAGGTGACAAAAATACGATCACCCCCAATGACCGGACTTGAAGACCCCTCACCCGGAAGATCCAGCTTCCACACCAGATTCTCAGACTCACTCCAGCGAGTCGGCAGGTCACTCACGGTACTCTGACCAGCACCATTCACGCCCCGAAACCTGGCCCACTCCTGAGCCTTCACAGAGGTCGACGACAGAAAACTCAGACCGATCAGACTCAAAAATGTCACCAGATTCCAATCAGAACGTCTGCCTGCCCTCATCTGCCCCACTCCTCGCTTGCGTCGCTTTTGGAAGATTTCCGCACTCAATTATGCCCTGAGTCTACAGATGTCACCTTAATCTCCGATGAAGAATTTCACGTGCTGGCAAATCCAGTTCCAATCGTCATCGCAATCGTTGCGGAGTTGCAACTCGAGCGATTTTCGTCGAGAACGTACGGTATTGCATGCAATCCAGATCATCACAGGCAACCCGGCTGGAGTAATCCGTGAAAATCATCAGCCTGACGACTCTGCTGCTGACCCTTGTGTTTCAGAACTGCTGTATGGCAGCAGATGAAAACAGCCCTCTGCTGGCAGGCACTGCTACTGTCGATATTACTCCAGCAGAACCGATCAGACTGAATGGATTTGGTGGTCGCCGTCAGGAGTCGCAGGGGATCCGGCAACGACTGTTTGCCCGTGCTCTGGCCTGCGGCAGAACGGCCACCGATACTGTCATTATCCTGACCGTGGATACCCTCGGTATTCCTGATGAGCTTTCTCAGCGAGTCTGGCAGAATGTCTCACAAAAAACGCAGATTCCTCGCGAGAATCTGGCAATCTGTGCGACGCATACCCACAGCGCCCCAATGATTGTCGGATGCGCCAACACGCTCTTCGGAACACCCATACCCGCAGATCACTGGCAAAAAATCGTCGCCTACACAGCCTTCCTTGAACAGCAGCTTGTGGATGCAGCGGTTTCCGCATTTCGCAATCGGCAACCAGCGGTCCTGTCGTGGGGTGTCGGAACAGTCGGTTTCGCTGAAAATCGCAGGACGCCACGTGGTCCCGTCGATCACCGACTGCCGTTGCTCGCCGTTCACTCACCCGACGGAACACTGCGGTCTGTACTCGTATCATACGCATGCCATTGTGTCACACTGAGTGATAATCTCGTCAGCGGCGACTGGGCTGGCTATGCTGCCGAACATCTTCAGCGTCTTTACCCGTCCTGCCAGCCCATGATTGCCATAGGCTGCGGAGCAGATGCCAATCCTCGCGGCGGGGTGCTGGGTGATCGCGCTGATGTTGCCGACAGCCTCGGACTGGAACTCGCTCAAGCCGTACAGAAGACCGTGCAGGCTGGCCTCCAGACCATCGCTGCGGTTCCTCGCTCAACACTCGAACATATTTCGCTCAAGCTTGCTCCACTGCCGGATCGCAGTGAATGGGAACGTCGAGCCACAGCAGATAATGCCGTTGGACACCATGCCCGCGTGCAGTTGCAGCGACTTGCTGCCGGTACACCACTGCCCACAGAAATCCCTGTACCCATTCAGACAATCCGCTTCGATGATCGAATGGCTATGGTGTTTTTGCCCGGTGAGGCAGTTGCTGATTATTCACTGCGATTACTTCGTGAATTGCCCACTCAATCACTTTGGATCGCGGCATATTCCAATGCCTGCCCGGGGTACGTCCCGTCTGAACGCGTCCTCCAGGAAGGAGGGTACGAGGGTGGTAGCGCAACTGTCTATTATGACATTCCCTGCCCATGGGCTCCGGGCCTCGAAGAACAGCTCATTTCTGCAGTCGGAAGACAATTGACTGGACCATCATTCAAGACTGCACGAAGTTCGCTTGATACGACACGCACCGGCGGAACTGCACCGCTTGAACCACAACAGGCCCTGCAGAGTCTGCAGACGGCTCCAGGCCTGATCGCCGAACTTGTCGCCGCCGAACCGCTCATACAAAGTCCGGTTGCTGTCACATTCGGCCCCGATGGCTGCGTCTGGGTTGCTGAGATGCGCGATTATCCACAGGGAGGACCGGAAGCCGGTATCTCCGGAACAATTCGACGCCTGACTGACACAAATGGCGATGGTCAGCTGGACCACTCACAGGTGTTCCTCCATGGCCTGCCATTTCCAACCGGAGTCACAGTCTGGAGGGATGGCCTGCTGATCTGTGCGGCCCCGGATATCCTCTGGGCTAAAGACAATAACGGGGATGGCCACGCTGACGACGTGGTCAAGCTCTGGTCAGGGTTTGCCACCCACAATTATCAGGCCCGCGTCAACAGTCTTGAATATGGCCTCGATGGATGGCTGTACGGCAGCTGCGGATTATTCGGCGGCACAATTACCTGTCAGAAAACCGGAAAGGTTGTCGAGCTTGGACAACGAGACTTCCGCTGCAATCCCGATACGGGTGCACTGGAACCGGCGTCCGGGTCCACACAACAGGGACGAGTCCGCAATGACTTTGGTGACTGGTTCGGTTGCGACAATACGGAACCACTGCTGCATTATCCCCTGCAGGATCACTATCTGCGCCGCAATCCACGACTTGCCGCTGCACGCACCACAGTCAGTCTCCTTGCGGACCCCCAACCCGGCCGCCTTTATCCAATCTCCAGCCAGACGCTGTTTGCACTCTCCGGCCCCCCTGGACGCTCCACTGCCGCCTGTGGCCTGGGAATCTATCGAGACTTCCTGGAAGGAGACGCAGCCACCGGTTGTACGTTGACCTGTGAGCCCGTGAATAACCTCGTCTACAGACAACTTCTTTCGCAGAAGGGATCCACATTCTCAAGTCGTCGCCCCGAGTCCGAACAGCAGCAGGAATTTCTGGCATCACGCGATCCATGGTTTCGACCGGTCCAGGCTCGCACAGCACCCGACGGTGCTGTCTGGATCGTGGACATGTACAGGTTCGTGATCGAACATCCCATCTGGATTCCGCCGGCAACACTGGCGGAACTGGACACACGAGCAGGCGCTGATCGTGGACGAATTTACAGAATTCGTCCAAAAGCTGCGGAACTGCGCACCGTTCGGGATCTGACAATGCTGCACGGTACTGAACTGGCGGCGGCTATGGGGTCACCAAATGGCACAGTGCGTGATCTTGTCCAGCAGTTGATCCTCTGGAATTCTGATCTGACCGCTGTCGCCTCGCTTGAGACACTGCTGCAGCACACGCTCCCTGCAGTTCGACTGCAGGCAGCATCCACACTTGCCTGCCTCAACAGACTCAGTGAAGAAGCAGCGATCCGCCTGCTGCAGGATCCTGATCAGCAGGTTCGGCGACATGCCATTCGTTTGTGTGAGCCATGGCTGCCCGATTCAACTGCTGCAGCCACAGCCATTACCGCACTCCGAAATGACCACGCGGAAGTGGTTCGCATGCAGTTGGCCTGTACCGCTGGACGGATGCCTCCTCAACAGGCTGGTGAAATCCTTGCCGATATCCTTGGCGATCCCGACAGCGATTCCTTCCTGCTGACTGCCGCTCAAAGTTCCCTGAACTCTGAGAACATTCTTCCGGTGCTGCACAGACTGCGTGGGAGTAACGCAGCAGCACCGCATCAATTGCTGCAACAGGCAATTGCCATCACGGCTGATGATTCTGCTCGAACACTTCTGCAGGATCTGCTGCAGACAGCCGACCTCGCTCCCAACACCTCAAATCTCACGGCAGCCACAGGCGCACTTCGTGGCTGGCTTCAGAGAAATCAGGCAATCGAACCCCGCCAGATCGAACCTTTACAGTCGCTTCTCAGAAACTGCGAACGGCTCTCGGTTGACGCACAAAACGAAAATGAAACTCGTATCGCAGCCACTCGTCTGCTCGGAGCCGCAGCCGGCGTGCAGATCGATTCCGAACCGGCTCTGCTGCGACTGCTTACACCACAGACTCCGCTCCCACTGCAGAAGGTGGCTGCCGAAGAACTTCTGCTCAGTCGCCAGCCTGATCTGGCACGCGAAATGCTCAGCGACTGGAACTCAAAATCCCCGGAGATTCGCGGTGTTCTGCTGACAGGCTTCCTGCAGCGTGAAGAATGGATACAGACTGTGCTGCAGTCGCTGAAATCCAGACAATTGAATCCCGGAGAACTCAGTGTCCTTCAGAAACAGCAGCTGCTCAGCCACTCCACATCAGCAATTCGTGAAATGGCATTGAGTGTGTTTGAAATACCGTCTGAGGACAGTCGTGCCCGAATGATCCAGAAATACTCATCTGAGATGCGGCAACCCGGTGATCCAGCTAACGGGCAGGACATATTCCGCAAACATTGCTCAGCATGCCACAAAATACGTGATCTTGGCAATGAGGTCGGTCCGGATATCACTGCGTGGGGCGCACGCCCCGTTGAAGCACTACTGCAGGCAGTTCTGGATCCAAATCTCGCTGTTGATCCGCGCTATCAGGGGTATGCAATCCTGCTGACAGACGGTCGCAGCCTGAACGGACTCATCCGCGACGAAACAGACAACAGCCTGAGCCTGCTTGCTGCCGAAGGGCGAACCAGCCTGCTGCTGCGAACCGATATCGAACTTATTCGCAGCACAGCCAGATCACTGATGCCGGAAGGTCTTGAACAGAATCTCACTCCGGTTGACCTGAATCATCTGTACGCCTGGCTCAGAACTCTCCGAAACCCTCCCCGCACATTCGAGGGTAATCAGCCTCAGGTGATTGAGATCCCACAGTCCGGAAAC
Organism: uncultured Planctomycetaceae bacterium; assembly: GCA_903858815.1. Lineage (GTDB taxonomy): Bacteria > Planctomycetota > Planctomycetia > Planctomycetales > Planctomycetaceae > SXXK01. The sequence continues at coordinate 192,058 of CAIOKE010000133.1, forward strand.
GGCCTGCTCAGTGCTGCCACAGCGGAAATCTACGGCACCGAGATTCTGTTCGAACGGCCATTTGAAAACATCGGCTACTGGCACGGCCCGGAAGACCATGTTCGCTGGCAACTACGCTCGTCCATGGCCCGGGAATTCACTGTCTGGGCTGAATGGGCCTGCCACCCCGACTCGGCCGAAAACCCGATCATCATCGAATCATCAGCCGGTAGACTGCGTGCTTCCGTGCAGTCCACCGGCGGCTGGGATCGCTACCAGCTGCAGCGTCTTGGCACTGTGCTGATTCCGGTCGGCGACAGTGACCTCATCGTCCGACCCGAATCTGACCCTCGAAATGCACTGGCCGACCTGCGTGCCATCCACCTTGTTGCAGATGATGGTGTCCCGCTGGCACGTGGCATGACTGCCAACACCGTACCACTGCCGGATACACCGGCCGGGCTGGCCGCATGGTTACTGAACGACAGCCTGCCACAGTCTGATCGCGAAGCTGCCATTGGTCCAATACTTCAAATCGCCCCACAGATCCTGCCGCTGCTCACTGCTGAGCTGCCGGATACCGCAGGATCGTCCGAGGAATACCGCAGGATTCCCTGGATCTGGCGGGTTGCAATCGCCACAGGAAAAAGTACTCAGGATGATCTCATCCTCAGTCTGCTTGAGAAATCACTGCCCGACCGAAATCACCGACTTGAACACTGGCAGGCAGTCGTTATTGGTGGAGGCCTCATCAACGGCATCACCCTTGCTGGTCGCTGGCCACAGGACGTACTGACAGCTGCTCAACTTTCCGATCGCGGCTTGCTCGAACGCTGGAATATGGCCCTGCAGCTTGCCGATCAGATGTTGCGTGACGAAGCCGTTCCAACAGGAACTCGCTACGATGCACTCCGAATGATTGCACTCCTGCCGGAACAACAGGCCATATCAGGAATCCAGCCATGGCTGAATTCCGACGTCCATCCCGAACTGCAGATGGGCGCCGTCAGCGCGCTGGGCGATATTCAGAACCCCACCGCCACCACCGCACTGATCAATCACTACCCCGGACTCACGCCCGAAAATCAGCAACTGGCTGTCAACGCCATGACTCGCAGCCACGCCCGCAGCCTGCAGCTGCTGGAAGCACTGAAAACCGGCACACTGCCCCCTGAAGCAGGCCGGAATGAAGCCGTCAGGAAACTCCTCGACAGCGACAACCCAACCGTCAGAAAAGCTGCCGGAGAAATCCTTCTGCCCGAGCCGTAAAAAATGACCGTCAGACATTCGCCTGACGGTCAACAATCTTCACAACAGAAGTATTCTGAAGGTCAGCTCAGATTCACCTCGCGCCCTGCCGCATCTTCGGCACGAAACGTCATATGCTCGAATGACACATCTGACTTCGTCACAATTACTACCTCAACTTCATTTTCGTCCTCAATCCGGATGAGATCTTTGCGCTTGCGGTTGTTCAGGTAATTACCGACCCGATCGTGCACCTCAATCAGCATGCGAGTCACCTGATCGTGACCCGCAGCTGACATCACCAGTCGCATCACCTCAATCGAAAGACTTTCCGCAGTCTTCACCTGCCCCACACCGTTACACGATGGACAGTTTTCATAGACAGACCTGCGCAGCGATGGACGAATCCGCTGCCGCGTCATCTCGATCAGCCCAAATGGACTGATTCTCAGTACTCGAGTCCGAGCGCGATCACGCTCCACAGCCTCGCGCAGCGCCCGCTCGACACCCCGACGATGACGTTCCTCACGCATGTCGATGAAGTCGTTAACGATCACACCGCCCAGGTCGCGCAGTCGAATCTGACGAGCAATCGCTTCGGCTGCTCGCAGGTTCATCAGATATGCACTCTTTTCAGCGTCGTTGTCAGCCCGGAAACTGCCACTGTTCACGTCAATCGCCACCAGAGCTTCCGTCTGGTCAATGACCAGCGAACCACCACCCTGAAGCGGCACATGGCGATCGTGAATTCGAGCAATCTCATTCTCGATGCCATACTTGTTGAACAAAGGCTCACTGCCCGAGTAGCGCTGAATCCGGTTCACATTCGACGGCATCACGATCTTCATGAACTCCCGAGCACGCTCGAAAGCCCCGTCTTCGTCAATCAGTACCGTGTCGATCTCATTCGTATAAATATCCCGAATCGTACGAATAATCATGTCACTCTCTTCGTAGATGCCGGCCGGAGACGGCGTCTTCTTCAGACGAGTCACAATGGTTTCCCAGAGTCGCAGCAGATAACTGAGGTCACGCTTCAGATCCGACTCTTCCCGGTCAATTCCCGCCGTCCGAATAATAAAACCCAAACCCTCCGGAGGCTGGATCGACTTCATCGTCTGCCGCAGACGACGTCGAGTCTTCTCGTCATCAATCTTGCGGCTCACACCCACTCGCTGCAGGCCCGGCATCAGTACCAGATAGCGACCGGGAATTGAGATGTAGGTGGACAGTGTTGGCCCCTTGTTGCCAATCCCCTCCTTGATCACCTGTACCAATACTTCGCTGCCACGCTGGAAAATCTTCTGAATCGGCGGCTTATTCCGCGCATTGCGCTCGTTCAAATGCTTCGGCGGAGGACCCCCGCGGGACAACTCACGCTGCTCACGGTCATCCTCACCACCATCCTTCACAAGATGACGGTAATACTGAAACTCCACGTCGCTCACGTGCAGGAAACCATTACGCCCTACACCAAAGTCCACAAACGCCGCCTGAATACTGGGCTCTATATTGACCACCCGGCCCTTGTAGATGTTCCCGACGTAGTTCTCCGCACTGCTCCGCTCAACATACAACTCCTCCAGCACGCCGTCTTCCACAATGGCAATTCGGCTCTCCTCAGGCTGGAGCACATTAATCAGCATTTCCTTCTTCATGATAGTCTTTCAGATCTGCGCAGAGACGTCCCGAAGCAAACCAGTGCCCCTGCCATGTCAACGCTACGCTTGCACATAGCGTCAGTGATTCACTCAGCACGGCCGACGAACGTCGCCAACCGCCGCATGTGCGTCACACACACCCAGAGATCCTGACACCCCCGGCAGAGCGCCGGAAGCCATCAGAAGCTCAGCAGGTACTGCTGACGCCGTATTTCAAAAAACAGCAATACCCCCAAAGCTGACTTTGCAGTCAATCCTCAGAAGTCACTGCCGCTTACAAGATCAGGACATAACCTCGACAATTCCCCCTGCAGATAATGCTCAACATCCCGCGCCAGATCCAGTTGACAGGCATGCTGAGCAATCCGCTCTGCCTCGGAAATCGACAGACTTCTGACGATCTCCTTCAACAGCGGAATTGATTGTGGTGTGACGCTGAGACTGCGAAGGCCCATACCCAGAAGCAGCGGTACGAATCGTGGCTCAGAACTCATCTGACCACAGACCGTCACCGGTTTCCGATGCTTTTCCGCCGCCCGCATCACCATTCGTATCAGCCTCAGAATCGAAGGGTCGCCCGCCCGATAAAGACCGGCCACCGTTGGATCTGAACGATCACATGCCAGAGTGTATTGAATCAGGTCGTTTGTACCAATCGAAAAGAAGTCCACTTCCCTCGCAAATTCCTCAGCAAGAATCACAGCCGAAGGCACCTCGACCATCATTCCGACCTGCAGGTTTCGCTGAAAAGGGACCCCCTCCTCCTCAAGATCCTCCATCACATCCATCAGGATCATACGCGCCTGCCGATATTCCAGCAGCGAAGACACCAGAGGAAACATGATCCGGACATTACCCCGGACCGATGCCCGCAGAATCGCCCGCAACTGACGCTTGAACATCGGGGCACTCTGCAGACTCAGCCGAATACTGCGCAATCCCAGCATGGGATTCGGAGATTCCTCAAACTGACTCTGCAACAACTGCGGAACTTTGTCCGCACCCAGATCCAGCGTGCGAATCACCACAGGCTTTTCCTGACAGGCATCCAGGACCCGACAATAAGCCTCGTAATGATCCTGCTCTGAAGGTTCACGGTTCCCGCTCAGAAACAGAAATTCCGTACGGTACAGACCGATACCGTCAGCTCCGCGCTGCATGCACGGACCAACCTCCTCCGGAAACTCAATATTGCCACTCAGCTGTATTCGATGACCATCCTGAGTTTCTGCGGGAAGACAGTTGACCCGCACCTGACGCTCACGCACCAGATGTCGACGCGCCCGCGATCGCTCAACACGGCCCAGTGAATCCGAATCCGGATCCACCACGACCTGACCACGGTCACCGTCCAGAATAGCCGTCTCACCGCCGGAAACCTGAGCCAGACAGCGCCCCAATCCCACCACAGCAGGAATCTCAAGCGCACCCGCCAGGATCGCGGTGTGACTGGTGCGACCACCAACCTCTGTCGCAAATCCAAGGACAAAACGAGTATCCAGAGATGCTGTCTCACCCGGAGTCAAATCATGGGCCAGCAGGACCACCGGTGCAGACAGGTTACGGAGCTCTTCCCGACTGGCCCCCAGCAACTTGCCCAGCAGACGCTTCTCCAGATCAAAAATGTCCAGAGCACGCTCAGACAGATACTGGTTGCCCATTTTCTGCAATTGACTGGCGTAACCACGCAGCACTCGACTGACAGCAAACTCGGGCGAACGACACTGATCACGAATCAGTGCCTCAACCTCGCGAATCAGACGAGGATCACCAGCCATCTGCAGATGGGCCGAAAAAATGGCACCATACTGCTGACCAAGCTGTGATGAAACCAACTGCTCGTTTTCACGAATGTCAGCACAAACGTGATCCAGCGCCTCATGAAAACGCTGTAGCTCTGCATCCACTGCATCGCGCGTGAGATATACTCGAGGAATTCGAAAGTTCTCCGAACCCAGTACCAGAACCGGGCCGGTCTCTATGCCCGGAGAAACAGCGATGCCTGTGAAAACCTTCATAATCGAATTCTAGCCGGAATTTGAGGAAACGGAACACTACCGCCCCCCCGAACACCACGATTCATGACCGGTCATCAGCCAAATTCGTCAAATCTGTCCACAAGTCGTCTCATCCCCCCACATCATCACTGCAGCAGATGCCGTTTTGTACGGAAATGCCACCAACAAGGCATTTTCTGCTGCCAGAGCACCCTCGATCACACCACCAAACTTGAATCGTTTCAGATAATTCCAGCGATTTTCCCGGCGAAATCCGCAGCCCTTGCGCAATCGGAATTTTTCATGAAGCCCCCCCTGCAGCCTGCCCGATAACACCACCAGAAATCAGCCAGACCCCGGGGGGGAATCAGGTGACTTCTGTCACCTGAACGGGTATGGCAACCAACGAAACAGGGGATCACGGATGCGTCCCAGACTCAGACTTTTTACCGGCTCAGAAAATTCTGAGCCGACAATGCTGCACGAGCCTGAGGCTACCATCAAACTGGGCGAACTGACACGCATCCTTTCAGATGCCATCATCTGGGATCGCACATGGGTGTCAGACTTCGCCGATGATGAAGTCAAAGTCTCTGCGGATCTGTACGAGATTCTGTCGCTGTACTCACGGATGAAACCCAGCGCCTGATCACCCGGGCCGGTCGTACAGATCAGCCGCTCGCCAGCAGGGTTGCCACTCGGCACCCCTGCAGGTACTCAGAGATACACAGACGCTCACGTACCGTGTGGATGTCATGCTGGCCACATCCCAGGGTGACAGCCGGAAATCCGTGCTCAGCCATCCAGTTCGCGTCCAGACCGCCATCGCAGATCTGCGTGGCTGGCTTCAAACCCACCGTACGCACCGCCGCAGCAGCTGATTCCACACAGGCACTGTCAGCAGGCATCCGGAACGGTTCGTAACGCACCTCCTCGCTGAACCGCAGAACACCCGTCACGCCAGCAGCATTGCTGACGGCCGAGCACGCCGCCTCAAATGCCGCTCGCCACGCTGCGACAATCTGAGCACGAAACTCGGAATCATGACTGCGGGCCTCAGCCTCAAGCTGCACCAGCGGCATCACCACGTTCGTCGCTGCACCACCACGCACAACTCCCAGATTACTGGTTCCCCGCTGACGCCCGCGACGAATCTGCCCGTGCCAACCTGACTTCTGCAACTGCGCTATCGCCAGTGATGACACCACAGCCGCATTGACGCCATCTTCCGGATGAGCACCTGCATGACTGGCGATTCCATCGATCTCAATCGTCAGATTACTGGCCCCCACTGCCCCGATAATCAGCGCCGCAGGATCACGACCATCCCAGTTAAAACATAAGGCCGGACGGCCCAGTTTCGATGCCGTCAGCCACCGCGCCCCACGCAGACCAGTCTCTTCCTGGACCGTAAACAACAACGTCAGTGGCGGATAATCCAGTCCTTGTGATAAAACCTCCAGCAAAGCTGTCAGCACTACCGCACAGCCCGCACGATTGTCACCACCAAGAGCCGTCGTTGCTGATGCCGGCCGAATCCAGTCACCCTCACGAACCGGCTTCGCACCAACCGCCAGAGGCACCGTATCCATATGCGCCATCAGCAATCGCCGAGGCCCCCTTTTAGTGCCCTTCAGACGCACAATCAGATTGCCGGTCGTCCCTCCAGCAGGACTCTTTTTATGGGCACGATCTGTTTCGATGGCCGAATCCGGGACCCCCGCACCACGTAACTGCTGACAAATCCAGGCAGAAACATCGTGCTCTGTTCCACTCCCGCCGGGGATCGCAATCAGATCCATCACCCGACCGATTGCACGCTGCTCGTGTATCTGAACCACGACTCTCTCCTCAACCACCCTGACATCACTGACAGAATGCACCGCATCAGACTCTGAGCCATCAACGAATGCACGGCAGGAAACTCACCGCCCCACACCGCCAGCCGCTGCCAACTCAGAAAAATCCAGCGTCGCAAAATAGTCTTCCGCCGTCTCGGCACGCCGAATCTGCTGCACTGTGCCATCCGATCGCAACAACAACTCTGCACACCGCAACTTGCCGTTGTACTGGAAACCCATGGCATGACCGTGCGCACCTGCGTCATGAATCACCAGCAGGTCCCCTCGCTCCACCGCAGGCAACGGTCGCTGTACCGCGAATTTGTCATTGTTCTCACACAACGATCCCACTACGTCCACGATGTGGTCGTGCGCAGCCTGCTCCTTACCCAGCACCGAAATGTGATGGTAGGCACCATACATCCCAGGCCTCATCAGATTCGCCATGCAGGCATCCACTCCCACATAATTTCGGTAGATATTCTTGTGATGAACCGCCGTTGTCACCAGATACCCGTGAGGCCCGGTAATCATGCGACCATTCTCCATCAGCAGACGCAATGGATGCAGCGCAGTGCCGACAATCATCTGCTGATACAGTTCACGGATCCAGTCTCCCACCTGCTGCAGATTTACCGGACGCTGTTCCGGTCGGTAGGGGATCCCAATCCCACCGCCCAGATTCACAAACTCAATCCGAATACCCAACTCCGCATTCAGACGCAGAGCAAGATCAAACAGCATCCGCGCTGTTTCCACAAAAAACTCACCATTCAGCTCGTTCGATGCCACCATCGTGTGCAGACCAAACCGACGCACACCAGCATCGCGCAGCTTGCGATAGCCTTCAAACAATTGCTGCTCTGTAAAACCGTACTTGGCCTCTTCCGGCTTACCGATGATGACATTGCCCTCACGAGCAGACCCGGGGTTGTAACGAAAACAGAGCAACTCCGGCAGTCCCACCTGCTCCGCCAGATAATCGATGTGAGTCAGGTCATCCAGATTCACAATGGCCCCCATCTGTACGGCCTTGCGATACTCATGCGCCAGAGTATTGTTCGACGTGAACATCAGGTCCTCGCCGTGTAACCCAACCCGCTCCGACAAAAGCAGCTCTGGAAGACTGGAACAATCAGCCCCCAGTCCCTCTTCGTGAGCAATCCGGACAATCCAGGGATTAGGCAGTGCCTTCACCGCAAAATACTCACGGAATCCCGGCGACCACGAAAAAGCAGCATTCAGATCACGACAACTGCTGCGAATTCCCGCCTCGTCATAGACATAAAACGGCGTCGGCCACTTCTCCGTCAACTGACGAATGAACTGCTCATCAAAAGGCAATGTCTTCTGCATTTCTCATCCTGCACAAACTGATTCCCAGACCGCCGGCCAGATCACGATCAACGGAAGTCCGCAACTGTCTGCCACGCAGTGTCGTGGGCCGTTTGAGGGAATGCAACCCACGAGCCACCACGTTCCCGAGAACCATCAGTGTCACGGCAATCCGAACCAGCCGAGCGAACAGAATTCGTTCACTTCTGACGAGCCAGCCACAGCTTCGCATCCGCCAGATCCAGCCAGTCACAGACACTGCTGCCATCGCCGAAATCAACCTCAACCTCCAGTGTTGACCTCCCCGCCACCATCAGGCGCAGTGGCACCGGCTGATCATGAGCAGAAATCAGACGATCCAGCAGAACTTCATCATCCGCTCGGATCACCAACCGCACGGAATGCCCTGCTGCCGCGTTGAATGCCACCTCATCGTCAATACCAGCGGTCAGTTCAAGCGACTCAAATCGTCCGTCCAGCGCCCACGACAGCACCGAATGAGAATGTACACACAACCCTCGCTGATATTCCCTGCCACGCAGACGCAACCGACTGCTTCCCTGCAGAACCCGATCGCGTCGCGGAGAAAACAGACGCTGCTGCGTCTCCGGATCCAAAAGGCCATCCAGCAGACTCCCACCAGGATCCGCTGCCAGCAGGTCTTCACGCAGCACAGGAAGATCAGACAGATACGACAGACGCTCAGCACTCAGATCCGCCGTCAACAATTGTTCCACACCACACTCAAGTGACTGCCCCCATGTCGAAACAATCTGCAGTCGATCCGCAGCAATCCGCAGGTCACTGCCTCTCAGCACGTCGGCATTCGAAAATACCAGACGCACACCACCCGCAACCTCCGCCTTCTCACCCGCCGGACGTCCGAAAACCACACCATACACACGCCCTGCAGGAACGGGCACCTTTTCACCATCCAGCAGAAACTCAACAGCCTCTGCACCAATTGAACTGACAATGCCACCAAGAAAATCCAGCCCGGTACCATCCCTTTTGACAACAATCAACAGGTCCTTCTCAGATTCACGCTGACGAAACGTCGCCCACTGCTCCCCAAACGTCGGCCCCTCAGCCTGCAATCGCAACGCCGAGACAACTCCGGACGGAATCCGCAGATCACCCACAATCACCGATCGCAGACCAATTTCGTTCGCCGTTCGCTGAATATCGCCAGCAGACAGCTCCGACCCGTCACGCAGATAAACTCGCTGGCCACCGGATGTTTGAACGGCCGCAGATCCGGAGACATTGCCCTGAAACTCCAGTTGCAGCACTTCCGCCGCGCCAATCTCCTGCAACTGACCTTCAGACTGAATCCGGACTACCTGGTCATCCAGAGCCTGTAATTCACCGCTTTTTTGTGTTCCGTCCTGCAGCGATACCCTTACGTCCGATCCCGCAGCCGGCAACGCCGATAACAGACTCACACAAAACAGCAACAGCTTCATATCCCAATCTCTCCCCGCTCCCTGAAAACATCGCCGAGATCCATTCAGACTCACTTCTTCTGCTCGGCTATCCTGCGAGTATACCGGCTGATGGCATCCAGAAAATTCGGAGGAAACTGCTGGCGAATCAATTCCTTCGCCTGCGCCTCACGTTCCTTGTCAAGCATTCCCCACGCTCCGCTCTCAGTCAGTTCCTTACGATCCGCTTCGCCCTTGCCCTGGCTACCCGAAATCTGACTACGACTGCCCGGTTGCGATGGCTGCATGGCCCCACCACCCTGCTGCTGCTGTTGTTGCTGCTGTTGTTGCTGTTGCTTCTGCTGCTCCTCAAGGTCTTTCAACAGTTTGTCGAGGGCTGCCACAACCTCATCCTCACGCTTCTGCACCGGTTCGTCAGCAGCACCCAGATCCAGACGGCGCTGTACATCAGACATTAACTGAGCCACTTCACCCAGCGGACCAGCAGGCTTCGCAGCCTCCTCCTGTACCTGCTGAGCCATCTGGCGAAAACGAGCCGGAACATCCGCTGTATTGTTCAATAACAACGCAAGATCGTCCGCTGCCGCTGACTTCTGCAGCAACTTCAAACGACTGATTCCCCGATAGAACAACAGTGATGCTGGATCCACCAGATCCTGCACAGATACGTCCGCCAGTAACGCCACCGCCTCATCATAGTAACGCTGCTGCGCCAGCACACGAGCATGCCAGACACGCACATTGCTGCCGTAGAAGGGAACAGCCCTGATACCCGTATATGAATGCTGGCCTGGAGGCTGCCCCGAGTGACAGGCACGCTGCAATGCCGCCGTCTCGTCATCTGCTGTCGCCAGACTGGAAATCAGCAGATCCAGAGTATCCTCAGCCGTCAGGTCGCCACCCGCCAGCCCCTTCCGCCATACCGCCAGAGCCGACTCGGAACGCCCCGCTTCGATGCCCGCATCCCTGAGCCATCCTGCCAGCTGCTGCTCGGTCTGCTGCACAGACATTCGCACAACTGCCACATTGCCTGACCGTATCTCGTCAGCCGAGGCACCGCCTGCCAGCAACAGAGCTACACACGTGCTCAGGATAAACGGCAGTGACGCTGGGCAATTCATGGGGCTTCCTCGGAATCCTCATCATCAAAACTGACTATCCCCACCAGATCGTATTCATCCCGCTCCAGAATCTCAACAGGAACAAGATCACCCGGCTCAAGCTCGGCCCCCGTTACTATCACCGTGGAATCAATCTCAGGTGCGTCCGCAAAGGTCCGACCGACATACACACCCTCCCCAACCTCCTCGTCAATCAGCACGTCCAGCTCGTATCCCACCATCCGTTCCGCATGCTCGAATGCTATCTCCTGCTGCAGGGACATCAATTCGTCACGTCGAGCCTCCTTGACCTCCTCCGGCAGATGACCCTCCAGTCGGACAGCAGGAGTCCCCGGCTCCAGCGAATAGGTAAAGACGCCCAGTCGCTCAAAACGAGTCTCCTCGACGAACTTCCGCAGTTCCTCGAACTGCTCGTCCGTCTCGCCCGGAAAGCCCGTAATGAAAGTCGTACGCAAAACCACATTCGGAATCCGGTCACGCAAACGACCAATCAGATCTCGAGTCTGCTCGCCATTGACCCTGCGCTGCATCCGCTTCAATACCGCCGAATTAATATGCTGCAACGGCATGTCAAGATAAGGAATAATCACCGAGGAATCCGCAATCACGCTGATCAGTTCATCCGTGAAATTGATCGGATACAGATACATCAGGCGAATCCAGTCCAGTCCCTCAACCTGCTCCAGTTCTCGAAGCAGCTTCGCAAGCCGTACTTCGCCGTACAGATCCATCCCGTAATAGGTCGTGTCCTGCGCCACCAGGATCAGCTCACGAACCCCGTCGTCAACCAACTCACGCGCCTCTGACAGAACCATCTCCATCGGCTTCGTTACATGCTTCCCACGCATCGATGGAATCGAACAGAATGTACACGTACGATCACAGCCTTCGGAAATCTTCAGATAGGCGTAATGCTGCGGAGTAATGCGGAGCCGCGACTGGTCATTCAGCGCACGAATCGGAGCCGGACGAAACAACTCGCGCTGCTCACGAGCACCTCCAACCAGCCGATCCGCCACCTTCGTAATCTCGTCACGACCAAAAACACCCACCACATGATCAATCTCAGGCATCTGCTTCAATAAGCCACCGTCCTGCTCCAGACGTTCAGGCAGACAACCCGCCACTATGACACCACGAGTCCCGCCAGCACGCTTCAGATCCAGCATCTCCTGAATCACAGAACGTGACTCAGCTCGCGAACTCTCTATGAATCCACACGTGTTGATCACCACAAAATCTGAACCCGCCGGCTCAGAAACCAACTCGTAACCCTCACGAGACAATGAACCAAGCATCGTCTCACTGTCCACCAGATTCTTGGGACAACCCAACGTAATAAAGGCGTAACGCCCCTTCACCTGACCGGAAACCGCAGGAGCAGAAAGGGGTTGAGACCCACTGTCAGAAGATGGGTCGATGATCGGAAGAATGGCCATGCGCTGCTTTTCGGAAATTGCCGATTCGAATTCAGGGTGACAGAGTTCAAACACCCGAAGTCTATCGGCAATCCAGCACGCCGCCAAAGTCCCTGAGAAAAAATGCAGGGAATTCCTGACCAGCAGCCGGCCAGACGAACGATTTCACGAACTGTTCCGATAAATTCCGGACCAGCCGATCCACTGTTCACCAGTCCCCACCCCCCGCAGACAACCAGCCCCGCGAAAAGGATACCCACTGTACGAAATTACCGGCAACCGCCAGGCCTACGCGGCACCCGCCAGCTGAGCACGCAGCTCCAGTTCTCCATACACCAAACCACCCCGCACCACCGCTGAGTCCGGTGCAGATGCTCGCAGCACAAGAAATCGCTGAGTTCCACCGGACAACACCGACAATTGCTCTGCCAGCACTTCCGGCAACCCTGAAGTTGCCGCAAAACCACCCGACACCACCACCTGCAGAGGTCGCAACGGAGAAACCAGGCCCTCAGTCTCACTCAGTTGCCGCACAACACCCGCCGCAACCTGCTGCAGAAGTACCAAAATCAGCCTCGACAGCATGTGCTCCTGCTCATCACGCGGCTGACGAATGTCCACTGACTGCTGTCGACGCCACGCGGCAACGCGCCCCGTATCAAGGTACGCGGCTCCATCCGCATCCCAGATATGCAGCCGCAACTGTTTCGCAATTTCCCCATCCACCCAGTTCCCCCCCGCAGGCAACCAACCAGACGCCTGGACAAGACCACGCCTCGCCAGACACCAACTGCTTGACTCAGCCCCCAGCACAATACTGACACCCGTATACTGACTGTCCGGCCACGCAGAAAGCAGCGCCGCTTCTGCCGCCCCCAGCTCGATCACACTGTAGCCAGCCATCTCCACCAGTCGCTTTAGAAACGCAACACCGCCCGACGTCTCTGCAGCCTGCTCCAGACTCAATTCACCGCATGTGTCTGCCACCGGACTGATCAACACACAGACATTCTCGGCTTCCGTCACTCGCGGCAGCAGGCAGCCCGTGAGAACGTGCAGCAACTGCCTCGCCGGAGCATCCGCGCGGGGAACTCGCCCACCCGGAAATAAGGGAGTCGCAGGAATTCGTGTCAACCAGCGAGTACGCTCAACATCGTTCCCGACGATTAACAGAACTCCTTCGCCCGTCGCATAGGGCACACCCTGATCACCCAAGGCTCGCCGATGCAACGCCGTATCAGGTACTGCCGAATACTCGGATCGCAGCTCCAGACGCCGCAACCGTGAACCAGCACTACCCGCACGACACAGACTGCGCAGTGTTCCGCAACCAAAATCAATCGCACAGATCATCGGTTTATTCCGGTCTCAGAAGGTCACATCAGCCGCGTGGCAGACCGCCCGCTCCACGCACAGGCCGGGTCAGACGAGCCAGACGCTGCTCGGCGGGAGTCTCAATCCGAGATTCCTGTAATGCATCCCCAACCGCACCTCGCAGCGAAGAGTCCCCGGATTCACTGCGCACTGCTCGTCCACCCGCAGCAAAATGCGGTGCACCCACGCTCGCCTGAGGTGTATCCAGTCGCAGCACTGGTGGTCGATTTGGACGTCCATAAATCTGAACACCCGCCGGCAGACGCAGATCGCTCGCTTCAACCGGCACCTGATTCCTCAGCAGATCGTCAAATCCATCCCGTAAACTCCCTGCAATTCCCATCGAAACGCCCGGAGTAATCGGCGTCTGAGGCAACGAAACAGGCGCAACATTCATAGACAGATATGCTGATGCCAGAGCACTTGCTGGCTGCACAGCAATTGGCGGAACCGGAACCTGCTGCATCGGAGCAGGCGGAACGGTGACCGCTGCGGTCAGAGGCGGATCACTCACGACAGGCTGCGGTCGCACGCTTGATGTCGCAAATGCAGCCTGCTGCACAGGACCGCTCACCGGAAGCGGGATTGCTTCCAGCGGTCGCTCAGCAGAACTGCGCTGGGACACCGTCACCGACTTTGCCAGAACCCAGCAGCCGGACAAGAGCAGAGCCGCTATCACAAAGCCGTTCATCAGCTGATTGCCACCACCTGTGACTACTGCGGGTGCTGCCTCAGCAACAGCCTTCCTCGGCGGCGCAGTGGAGATTTCTGTCTGCACAATATCGGCTGCTGCTTCATCCGACAGCACCGGTGGTCCTGGTATTGTCGCGACCGCTCCCGTAGTCGTCGACAACTCCCCCGCAATCGGGTTCGCCCGCAACTGGTCTTCCAGCGTCAGCAGTTCCTCTCCGCCACGAACGGCATCAGACAAAGACTGAGTGGGGGCAGCAAATGCAGCCGAAGGCCCTGCAGATACGGAATCCGGAGCTGCTGGTACTATGGAGTTCCCGGGAAACTGATCTCCGGGCATAACAGCACCACCAAACGCCCCCGCAGAAGCCGTGTAATGATCAGGCACGGCAGGCACCGCCGCAGTTGGTTGTGGCGCTGTCTGCCACTCGGAAAACATCGGGCGTACCGCAGCACTCTTCGCAGACTCACCAGCTGCAGTTTCTGCTGACTGTCCGGCCTGAGATTCCGCCATTGACAGTGTCACGACATCGCCGTGCTGCACGACCGTTGACAGACTGGCTGGATTGACAGGAGGCTGGCTGCGCAGTCTTGCGGAAATAATCAGCCGACTTTCCGGTCCCACGGATATCCCCAGCCCGGCCAGCACATCGCCGACGGTGACCCCATTGTCTTCCAGCGACACCACGGTAGTGCCGGTTGGTCCACGCACCGCTGCATTTCTCGCTGGCTGCTGCTGCAGTGGACTCAGACACTCCACCAGCAACACATCCCCGTCAAGCACCCGCTCACTGTTATCACCAGTACTCATCCGCAGCGTGCGAGTCCACTGAGCGCGCTGCTGGCCGAACCGCATGATTGTAACGTTGACCGAATCACTCAGCGGAGTTGCACCAGAAACTGCACCGCGCACAGTGGTTTGTGACTGCACAGAAAACCGGCCCGGCCGCGCAACATCCCCAAGCACGGTAACCGCGGACTGCGAAGTCACCGCAGGCCCCTGCCCCAACAGTGGCCGGGGCAGCAGCAGCAAAGCACATGTCAGAAACAATACGTTCCGCCAATCCATGGCTGTCCTCTCAAGCTGGCATCCTGCCGAACTCCAGCAACGATCAGCTTCCTGCTGCAGTACAGGCACTGCAGGCAGTCACCAACGCCAGGTTCGCCGACATCGCATCGCCCCCCGCCGCCAGCAACCTCCGGAAAACAGCTGGCGCTGCTCCGGCAGAATCTGCTGGTCAACGGGCGGAAACACGCCACCGTACCCGTCTGATCGGCATTTGCCTCCGCTGCATTCAGCCTTTCATGACCGACACCCAGGGCAAACCCTCAGTGAGAACCACCCTCGCTGGCAAATCACCGAACCTCAGGAATCATAAACCACAGTCTGCCGCAGATTCTGCCGCAGATTCGGCCGACGAAAGGGCTCAGTTTCCCCCAGTACGTCCCTTGAACAGTCGCCGATCCATCCGCGGATTAAACGGCGTCCACGCCGACTCGGTGTTCAGGTCCTCAGAAATCGCTCGATTGAATTCGTGCAGCTTCGAATCCAGAGTATCAATGCAGTTCAGTGCCAGTGCTTCCGGAGTCATCGGGATCGTCGGACTGCCGAATTCCCGAGTCCCATGATGACTGATCAGCATATGCTTGACTCGCAGTATTCGCTCGCCATCCAGAGGACGCCCCAGACGCGATTCCGTCACCATAAGCTTCTCATGCAGGATCTCCATCCCCAGATGTATGTGCCCCAGCAGTTGCCCCTCGTCCGTATACACGAGTACCGGGTCCCAGCCCAACTCACGAGTCTTTCCAATGTCGTGCAGCAGTACCCCGATCAGCAGCAGATCACGATCCAGCGACGGATACACCTGACTTAACCGATCGGCTGCCTCACTCATTGAAACTACATGCTCAATCAGCCCCCCCTGATACGCATGATGAGCCTTCACGCCTGCCGGAGCTGCACACAGTGCCGTCACCAGGCCGTCATCCTCCATAATACAGGTGGCCAGCATCCCCAGATCCGGACAACGAATCGAACTGAGCAGTTGCCGCAGCCGCTGCAGCAGCGGACCAGCCTGAGTCTGTGGCTGCTGCTGAAAATCAGCGGGATTGCAGGAACTGTCCGAAACTGCATCCATACCAGCCACAATCATCTGCAGGTTGCCCTGATACAACTGCACTTTGCCACGCACACGCACAAATCCGCCAGGGACGTATTCCTGCGCAGCAGACTCCTGCACATTCCACATCAATCCACTGATAACGCCCGTGCGATCACGCAGCGTTGCCAGCATGTACAAACTGGCATTCCGATTAGCCCGCAACTGACGATCCGCCAACAGAAAAATCTCGTTGACGTTGTCGCCATCCTTCAGCTCTCTGACAAACGTGCGGGCCATGAAAAATGCTGCTTTCACCTGAACGCCAATGATCCCCCGCAGAGCGTCTGCGCTGCACACGCACCAGCGGGAACACAAAAATCCATGCTGGCATCATAAACTTCCGCAGCGACACCTGACAGCCTCAGCCCACCGCCTGCCCCCAACAGCAATAAAACCATGGCATTTCGGGGAATTTACCGGTTCTCAAACATGGCAGTTGGTCTACGAGTTTTCGGGAATGCTGCTAAGATGCGTCGGTTCTCAATTTCTTCTGCCCTCCATGAACCCCGTCTATTCAGGTTTCCTATGCGCTGGTCCCAGACATTCATCCCCACCATGAAGGAAGTCCCGGCTGAGGCAGAAGTCCCCAGCCACCAGTTGATGCTGCGGGCCGGGATGATTCGGCAACTGATGGCTGGTGCCTATACGTGGCTGCCACTGGGCTATCGTGCCGTTCGCAAAGTCTCAGAAATTGTTCGCCAGGAAATGGATCGTGCAGGCGCAGTCGAATTATTCATGCCCGCTCTGCAGCCTATTGAAATCTTCGAACGCACCGGACGTCGTGATGCTTTCGGAAATGTTCTGTTCAATTTCGAAGCCCGACGCGGCGACCGCAAACTCCACTTCGCACTCGGCCCGACTCACGAAGAAGTGATCACAGACCTGATGGCTCGGCATATCAGCAGCTATCGCCAGATGCCCATCACCCTCTACCAGATCCAGACCAAGTTTCGCAATGAAGAACGTCCGCGTTTCGGAGTTCTGCGGACCAGCGAATTCCTGATGAAAGACGCCTACAGCTTCGGCACTTCACTGGAACAACTGAACACAGCCTACGATGCCATGTACAATGCCTACTGCCGCATCTTCGAACGCTGTGGACTGAAGTACCTGCCTGTCGAAGCGGAAAGTGGCCCGATTGGCGGTGATGCATCGCATGAATTCATGGTCCCCGCCAGCAACGGCGAAGACTTTGTGATTCATTGCCCCGCCTGCAGCTATGCGGCCAATCAGGAACGAGCCGAAACCGGGCGAAAATCGATTCTTCCGACTCCTGTCACCAATGCACCGGCCCCCGCACTCGTGCCCACACCGGACGCTGGCAGCATCGAACAGGTCAGCAAACTCCTGAAATCCAGCCCGCAGGCCTTCATCAAAACTCTCATTTACAAAGCCGACGGTAAACCAGTCGCCGTTCTGCTGCGCGGTGACCATACCGCAAATGAAGGCAAGATTCGGCGAGCCGCCAAAGCGACTTCCGTCGAGCTGGCCGATGAAGCCACCATCCTGCAGGTTACCACAGCACCCGTCGGATTCGCCGGCCCCATCGGTATCCTCTGCCCCTGCCTGATCGACCACGATGTCGCCAACATCAGCTCTGCTATCGTCGGCGCTAATGCAAAGGATGCACACCTCACCGGTGTCATTCCCGGTACCCACTTCCCAGTCACCGAAACCTTCGACCTGCGAAATGCCGAAGCCGAAGACCCCTGCCCCAGATGCTCCGACACCCTCCGAATGGTCCATGGCATCGAAGTTGGGCACGTCTTCAAGCTGGGAACGAAGTACAGCGTCTCCATGGACGCCCGCTACGTCGATGCTCAGGAAGTCTCCCACCCTATTATCATGGGCTGCTATGGAATCGGCGTTACTCGAGTCGTAGCATCCATCGTCGAAACCTGTCACGACGAAAACGGTATCATCTGGCCTCTCAGTGTCGCCCCCTGCTCCGTCATGCTCATTCCACTGAATGTCACCGATCCCGAAGTCATGAAGGTCTCAGAACGCATCTATCAGGAACTGACAGATGCCGGAGTTGATGTTCTGATGGATGACCGCGATCAAAGACCGGGATTCAAGTTCAAGGATGCAGACCTGATCGGTATCCCCCTTCGAATCACAATCGGTGGCAAAGGTCTGGCCGAAGGAATCGCTGAAGTCAAATGGCGCGGCTCAGCAGAAACCATGAAACCTGCCATTGCAGATACAACGGCCTTCGTACGCGAACAACTGGCCGGTAGGTCCTGAACAGCACCACCACCTCACTCCATAGCCTCGTAACGATTCACCACCTCAGAAAACTCCGCCAGGTGCGAGTAGTCCTGTTTCCAGGTGGTGTACATCACTCCCGTAATACCGCTGATGCGTTGCTGCCTGACCGTCTCCAGCCAGCGCCCGATCTGCTGCGCATCCGCGTCATAGTAACCAGCCAGTAACTGGCGATGACCACGCTCCTCAAAAAACTTCAGACTCTCCTCACGCAAACCAAAGTTCCAATTCACCACCAGCACGTCGCGAGTCAGTCCTTCCCACGATCCGCTCAGGTCACCATTCACCAGATAATAGTTATCCACCGCATTATGGTGCGGGTCAAACATGTCGCTCCAAACAAACACACGCCGATTTGAATTCAGCTTCCGCAGATAGTCAGAGCAGAATCGAACGTTGTCCGCGACTACCTGACCCGCTGTCTTTCCGGTCCTCTGAAAGCTTTCATCCCACCCCAGCACACGCCACTCGTCATGAGACATCATCCGATCCGTCCGAGGAAATATCCGCTCCACCGCGTCCGCCTGTCCTCGCAGCAATTGCTGAAATGCCGGTTCCGTCACACAGGCACACACCTGACCATCATAAATCACATGCGGATGAAACCATGAAACCCGCAATCGAGTCCCGTTCGGGAAGTCCCGCTTCAGGACAATCGCAGGCGATTCATGCCATACCTGATACTCACCCGCATAAGGCACTCGGCCCAGCAGCGGATCCGTCACCGGTTCAAAATCCTGACCTTCCGCCAGCAGAACCGCTGGCTCAACCTCTCGTGCCACCTTCAAAGGCGCGCCGTTTCGACGCACAACATTCAAAAGCCCGCACTCCTCCAGTTGTGCGTCTGCCAGCCATAAGGAACCGCCCGTTGGCCCCCACGCACCCAGATACACATTCACCTGCTCGCTGCCCAGCGAATTGAAAGTGATGTGCTGAGTCGTCCAGTCTGTAGTCCGTCCCACCTGCAGATTCGTATGGCTCAAACGCCGACCACTGGCAGCATCCAGCACCACAATCCGGGGCTGACCTCGAAAATCCAGTGTCCTCACTCGAACCGATACGTGATAATGCCGAAACGGTGCCACTCGGACGGATTTCATCGCCCGACAGTTCTCGCCCTTCGGACTCTCAACTCGCAGACCGGCCCCCTCAGATCGCAGCGATTCGTCCACAAAATCCCAGGCTTTGCGATCCCCCAGCGATGGCAGTGAAACAGGCGGATCCGCCACCAGCAGCGCCCGACCGGATTGCACCTCAAATAAGGCATCACGAACCGGAAGACCCTCAGCCAGATTCGGATTCTGAGCCAGCAGATCGTTGGAATAACCCACGGGAAATACTGCCGGAACCAGATTCAGATTCAACTCGTCCGCCAGTCGCCGCACCCGCTCGACATGCCGAAAATAACGCTCGTCCAGTTCATGCAGACGACTGAACTTCGAATCAGATAACAGCACGTGCGTAAAACCAAGACCCGCAGCTTCACGCATCAGCCCTTCAAGGCGATCCACATTCTCCTCAACCAGCAGATTGGTCGGAGCATACACCCAGCGTTCAAGTCGCTGGGCCCTGGCAGGACTGGGCAAACTCAGCACAACACCACAGCACAACACCAGCCACAGAAACCCTGCGACAAAACCCCGATACCGCGGAACACTGGGCTCAGTGCTCCGCTGTATCAGGTTGGCGTCAGATATCACCATCAGACACTGGTCCGACATTCCAACCCCCGACCTGCTGCACCGCCGGACGCCGACACTCTGCCAAACCCTGCAAACACGCCGACCAACCCTCAATCTTCGTCAGAACGCAGCTTCGCGAGAATGCTGAGATCCTCCAGAGTTGTTGTGTCCTGCGTCGATTCACGACCAGCCGCGATGTCACGCAGCAAACGCCGCATAATCTTGCCACTGCGAGTCTTCGGGAGTGCAACCGCAAATCGCACCTGATCCGGCGTTGCCAGAGCACCAATCACCTGACGGACGTGCTGAGTCAGTTCAACCTTCAGTCCGTCGTCACCCTCACCGGATTTCAATGTCACAAAGCAGCAGATTCCCTCACCCTTGATCTCATGCGGAAATCCAACAACCGCCGCCTCCGCAACCTGCGGATGAGCCACCAGGGCGCTTTCAACTTCCATCGTACTGAGTCGATGCCCGGAGACATTCAGCACGTCATCCACACGCCCCATCACCCACAGATATCCATCCTCGTCATACCGAGCACCGTCGCCGGCAAAATAGCAACCGGGAACTTCGGAAAAATAGGTCTTTTTGAATCGCTCGTGATCCCCATACAAAGTCCTCAGCATCGAAGGCCACGGCTGACGCATCACCAGCAGCCCACCCTCGTTCTTTCCCAGACTTTCACCCGCACGCGTCACAATGTCCGGCACCACTCCCGGCAATGGATGACAGCAGCTTCCAGGCTTTGTCGGTGTCACCCCGGGCAGCGGACTTACCATAATCGACCCGGTCTCCGTCTGCCACCACGTGTCCACAATCGGACAACGCTCCTGGCCAATCACACGGTGATACCACATCCATGCCTCCGGATTGATCGGCTCACCCACCGAACCCAGCAGCCGCAGACTGCTCAGATCATACTTTTCCGGCCAGTGATTGCCCCACTTGATAAACGCCCGAATCGCTGTCGGCGCCGTGTAGAAGATGCTCACACGGTACTTTTCAATCAACTCCCAGAAACGCCCCTCGTCCGGCCAGTTCGGAGCCCCCTCGTACATCATCACCGTTGCACCATTCGACAACGGTCCATAACAGATGTAACTGTGGCCCGTAATCCAGCCAATGTCGGCCGTGCACCAGTAAGTATCGTCCTCCTTCAGATCAAATACCCACCGCGATGTCATTGTCGTACCAAGCAGATAACCAGCCGTGGTGTGCATCACTCCCTTCGGCTTCCCTGTACTGCCGGACGTATACAGAATGAACAGGGGATGCTCACTGTCCAGTTGCACAGGATCACACTCCGCAGACACCTCCTGCATCAACTCGTGCCACCAGAAATCCCGGTCCGGCACCATGTCCACTTCACCACCCGTACGCCGCACAACGACTACTTTTTCCACCGTTGGCGAACGGTCCAGACTGGCGTCGACCGCGGCCTTCAATGGAACCTCCTTGCCACGACGCCAGCCACCATCCGCTGTTACGACAACTTTGGCCTGAGCATCGTTGTTGCGGTCCGCTACAGCATCTGCACTGAAACCACCGAAAATGATCGAGTGCACTGCGCCAATTCGTGAACACGCCAGCATGGCAATGGTCAACTCTGGAATCATCGGCATGTACAATGTCACCCGATCACCAACCTGCACCCCCAGTTTCTTCAGCACATTCGCAAATCGACAGACCTCACGATGCAGATCCTGGTAACGCAGCACCCGCGTATCACCTGGCTCGCCTTCCCAGATAATCGCCGCCTTGTTGCGACGCGAACCCTTCAGATGACGATCCACACAGTTATAGCTGGCGTTGATCCGCGCACCAGCAAACCACTTCGTCTCTGGCATCTGCCCCTGTAACACAGAATCCCAGCGACGAAACCAGTCCAGATTCTCCGCCATCTCGCCCCAGAAACCCGCCGGATCGTCCTTTGCACGCTTCCACATCGCCTCATACTGCTGACGACTGCTGATATGAGCCTGCGCAGCAAAGGTCGCCGGTGGGGCAAACGAACGAGTCTCTTTCAATACACTTTGAATACTCTGAATGCCAGTGGAACTCATTGGATCAACTGCTCCTGCGTGGGACCCGATGCTCAACTGCTGCACCAGGCATTGAATGTCACCAATCTCACCCGTCAACCTGCTGCACGAATGACCGGTTGGACGCCACTCGCGACGTACCATTCTGTCGAATCACACCCGTCATTGTCCACCAGAACCGCGGGTGTTGTTCAAAGACCGCCAACGAAAAAAGGCTCTGCATTGATGCAGAGCCCTCCAGACTTCTTTTTGTTGAACCACCCAGCAGTGCCACGTCGAACGCAGGCTGCAAAAAACAACCCCGTCAGCCCCGCACCCGGTTACTTCTTCGCCGGGGACAGGGCCCGCACAACCGCACCCGACTTGCGCGACACCAGATCCTTGCTGCCGTCCTCGTTCACTCGCACAGACACCTTAGTCGGCGTATTCGTCGTCGGATCAATCAATGCCACATTCGATGCATCAATTGCCAGTTCTGTCTGCAAACGACCACCCTGAGGACTTTTCGGATGACCACGCTTCACGTGCTTCAAAACCCGATTCACACCCTCAACAACCAACTTGCCGTTCTTCCTGTCCACAGAAAGAACCGGACCACGAACGCCCGAGCTGTTCCCCGTCAAAACCTGAACTACGTCACCCTTCCGAATGTGCATCGCTGACTCCAGACACCCGCAAAAAACTTGTTCGCTGTAAACTACCCGCAGAACCAGATTGCCGTTACCCGCACAACGCTCTCTGACAGGAACCCCAGATTATCGACAGCCACTGAAAGCCACCAACACTGTATTTCCCGCCAAATCATCCCGAGTAAAATCATGCCCAGAGCACTTACGCCCCAAAGGCATCACGTCAGAAACAGCAGATTCCAGTGAACTGACGCAAACATCCGGATTTTCGGCCAAGCAGACAGAATGACGAACCACTCACTGGAAATCAAGCCCACAGACCCCCACCACAAACCTTTCCCAGCGAATTGCCGATCAACTCACTCCAATCGAACGCAAAAACTGGACTCCCGCGACCATCGTTGCCGCACACTGGATCGCCTCGTAAATCGCCTCGTCAGCCACTCCCGACTGACGCACCTTAGCAACATGAGCAGATGTACACGGCTTGCAGCTGTTGATGTCGCTCAAGCTTAAATTGATCAACTCAACCGTCGTTTCATCCAAAGATGTCCCCTGAAATGTGTGCGCCCGTAAACCCACCCCCATCCCATTGAATACGTCCGTCCCACTGATATCCCGGAACTTGAATAACACATTATACATAGAATTCGTGGCCCCCACCGCCAGCGCCTCGGCCATCTCGACCCGCGATACGCCGCGCGCCTCAGCGAAGGTCGCCAGAAAATCCAGCCAGCGAGAACTTCCGCCCTGCCCCACCACAGCCGCGGCAATCAACAACTTCCGCTTCTCATCCAGCTTCCCTGCCGACAGGACAAACTTTCGGAAATTCATGAAAAAATCGTGCAAAAATGCCGGAACCGACGCGAAGTAACGAAAGATCTCAGGGATCTCAGTCACCCCCAGAACCTCCCGAATGCGCTCATACGCCTGAGCCGCCTTATCTTCCGCCTGCTCCGCACTGACCGGTTCCACAAATGCCATCACCCGTCTCCCCACGCAGAAATACTCAATTCCCGCAAACTCCACTGACGTCAGCCCTGCATCATTGCAGAACCATTGAGATTTCAAGCGAATGAATACAAAACCGTCAGGAATTTCCTCGCTGATCTCCCCCTGCAAAACCTCTCCAGAACTGTCCCTTTCCCGGACCTGAAAATCAGGCACAAATTCTCCATGTTCTCTCGAGCAGCATCCGATAAGCCAAGGCAGTGCAAAATCGTCTCGGGAAAGCTGTAAGTCCCGTTTTGGCAAGCGTTTATCGGCAATCTTTGCCGCAGGCCTTGTCTTGACAATCCGGACAAACAGCGCTAACTTCCGCGTTCCCGCGGGCTGAGCCCCGCAACCACGACAACAGCAAGCGAATGGAGTCGCTTATGTCCGCAGGTACGCCCCGTGCCTCCGCTGAAGATTCAGGGACACCCGTTCCCTTCATCGATCTCGTTGCACAATACGCAACAATTCGAGATGAAGTGAAAACGGCTGTCGACCGCTGCTTCGAAAGTCAGACCTTCATCCTTGGAGATGAAGTCCTGCAGCTCGAAAAGGAAATCGCCACCTATTGTGGTGCAAAACACGCCATTGGATGTGCGTCCGGAACTGACGCCCTGATCCTTGCCCTGCTGGCCGCCGGTGTTCAACCGGGTGACGAAGTCATCACCAGCCCATTCACCTTCTTCGCATCGGCGGGCGCCATTCATCGAATTGGTGCCGTCCCAGTGCTCGTCGATATTGACCCCGTCAGCTTCAACCTCGACCCACGCTGCGTTGAAGCCGCAATCACATCACGTACTGCGGCGATCATGCCCGTCCATATCTTCGGACAGTGCGCAGAAATGGAACCGCTCTGGAAACTGGCCTCGGCCTTCGACCTGCCCATCATCGAAGATTCAGCTCAGGCGATCGGAGCCGAATACCGCGGTGAACGGACCGGTGCACTGGGAAAAATTGGCTGCTTCAGCTTCTTCCCCACCAAGAACCTCGGCGGCGCCGGCGATGGCGGCATCATGACCACGCAGGATGACGACCTCGCTGCACGACTGCGACGCCTGCGAGTCCATGGAGATACCGGCGGTTACAACCACGTGGAAGTTGGCTTCAACAGTCGTCTGGATGCACTGCAGGCCGCGGTGCTGCGAGTCAAACTGAGACATCTCGACAAGTGGACCGCCGGACGAACCGCGAACGCCGATCGCTATGCCGAACTGATCCGCAGTAATGGACTGGATGACGTTGTCACCCTGCCCACCACCCTGCCCGATCGGCGACACGTGTTCAATCAGTTCACCACCCGCATCACGGGGGGCCGTCGAGCTGAAGTGATACAGTCGCTCAAAGAGCAGAAAATCGGCTGCATGGTCTACTACCCGATTCCACTGCACCTGCAAAAGTGCTTCGCCTATCTTGGCTACAAACAGGGCGATCTGCCGGAGGCAGAACGCGCTGCGGATGAGGTGCTGTCACTGCCAATCTATGCAGAACTGCCACCGGCTCATCTTGAACGAGTCATTGCTGGACTCTGCCACGCTCTGGACCGCAAAGCAACCCTGCCGTTCCCCAGCCAGGCCGAACGTCAGGCACGCAAAGCAGCCTGAGTCTCAGCACAGTCACCCGAACTTCACAGCTCGCAGCCAACACCTGCGAGCTGCTTTTTTGCGCACTCAGAGAAACGCCCGCAAAAAAACGGCTCAGGCCGGCTTCCTCGCAATTACCGCAACGCGAGTGAACTTGGCGGGCAGATGCCTGAGACTCAATCGTGTCATCTGCACGCTGCAGCCGGACTCACGCAGCACCTGCTGCATCAGCGACAGGGTAATATTCGAGTAGCTGTAACGTCGCGACACAAATCTGCCTGTGGGACTTTCGGACATCTCCAGATTCAACAGCATGCCGCCAGGAGCCAGCAAACGGACCAATTCTCGCACCGAAGACTCCGTCGATGCCGCATACCCCACAACCGCACCCACGCAGATCAGATCAAAACTGCCCTCAGATAACTGCACCACAGATCCACCCGGCGACTGCAGCCGACTGGGATGCGAGATGTCACTGACGCCCACGGAAATCCGATCTGAATCCAGTCCGCGCTGACGAGCATTCGCGAGAGTCGTAGTAAGAAATCGCGGCTCAAGATCTGTCGCCGTCAGGACCGAACCCGGCAGACGCTCAAGAAAATGCAGACCCAGCATCCCGGTGCCACAACCCGCATCCAGAATCCGCACCGCACCACTCAAATCCAGCTCCACCGTACGCAAAAACCGATCGATGCTGCGCTCGTAGCCCAACGACTTCATGAAGAAGTTGTAGACGTGAGTACTGCGATAGAGCCGTGTCTTCAGCATTCCACTTTTCCCGAACCCCGACACAGACCAACCAATCAACCAGATAACCCGGTGCGCGGCTATCGTCGCCTTCCTGTCGCATTCTGTATCAAAACGTTCATTTTGCAAAGCCCGTACCCCGGACCACGAACCGCCATGGGCTGCAATCCCATTCAAACAACCCGCTCGGAAATGACACCGCAGGTACATCGATCTCGGGAATTCATGACCGTCAACTCCGATTCGCCGCGCGGGGTGTTCCTGCCAAAAACTACAATTCAATTACCAATTCATTCAAATCATTCACGCCCCTCGATTGACCCTTGATTTCCAGAAGGTTTTTCCATCAAGCAATTCAAGCTTTGGAAAGATAAAAAGGACGTACAAACCCTCAGCATACGGATTTCCATCCGACATGCACGTTGTCAGAGCACTTGATTTCCAGGAGCTGACATGGGCCTTGAAGTACGCTACCGCGGCCGCATCGGGAATGCAGACTGCATCGGTCAGTTCGAACAGCAAATCGTTCGCATGACGGCTCACCTGCAGGGCTGGTCTCAAATCAGACACTCCGCTGATAACTCTGCATCAGCCATCACTCACGGTGTCATCCTGCAACTGCTGCCCTCACTGCCGCTGCTCAGCCTGCTGCTGTCACCCAACGGAGATCTCATCAGCCTGCAGGCAGCAGTGCAATTTGAAAATCACAACTGCCCACCACCCGAAAACTGGTGCTCAATCTGTACCAGTCAGAGTGGGCCCGGTGGTCACCTGAAAGTTCTTGTGGTACTGGCTGTTATCAGACAACACTGGTTCCCGCAGTTGGAAGTGGAAGAAACATCCGGACGATGGTCCGCCATCGCCCTTGCCGCACAGCAGCTGGTCGCAGTCAACACACAACCGATCGTTACGGCGATCCAGTCCGAACCCACTGATTATCACCAACTGATAGCGACGCTCCATAATCTGATCAACGACGAGCAGTGTTCTCCGACATTTGCTGAATGCCTGACGGCCATGCAGCCGGATGACAGCCGGCAGTGCCACGATCAGGATGATGACGATGAACTCCTGTGGCTGTGTGAATCCGATTCAGACGACGGCGGTTTCCCCAGCGAATCACTGCAGTCAGCAACTCAAATTACCTCGGATGAAACAGCTGCAGTCAGGCTCACAGAGCACACGGAATTCAAACTGCGTTCACACACCATGGCACTGTTTCTCTGGATCAACAGAGCGATTGTGACCGAAACAGTCCTGATTGATCCCGATGAAACTGTGATCTGGTCCGCCATAGTGTTCCTGACCAATCACTGCAGCTGCACCGAAGAACTGCTGCCGCTGCGAAATGCACCCGATATCACTGATCGCCTCAGTAATCACCTGCGCAAAACGCTGTGGTTTGCTGATGCCCTGCAGCATGCCATCAATCGACTGGTCAACCGACAGCGACTCTCTATCGCCGCCGCCATCACCGGGCAGACGGAAACTCAGCTGATCATCAATGAAGCCAATCAGTTGCTGGCCAGTTCGCAGACCTGACACTTCATCCCCTGCCACCCTCCCACAACTGCAGGCAGAACTCGACGGCTCAGAACCAGTCGATGGCAACTCACCTCATGATCCAATAGCGTGAGTGATTCCGGGTGCGAGCACAAAACGCGAGGCAGCAGCTCCCCACTGATCACTGACAACTGAAAACTATTCCCCCAATTGACTCAGTGTCATGCGCTGCTGCAGCACGACCGCACCTGACTGATCACAAATCTGCATCCGTATCACCGGATCACTTACCGACCAGTCCACGAGGATATTCCCGTAGTTCGTATCAAACCACGTCAGCCCCACTCGATACGGATTGATCTCATTTGCAAATCGGACTCCCAGCTTCGTGAAGTTGCCGGAGGGTGCATTCAGACTACTGCTGGTCGCCTCAAACAAAGGATACCCAACTCCCTCGTCTGTTCCCGGCGGCAAAGCTGCCAGCTCCGCCAGATGTCGGTCACCACTGATCAACAGCACCCCTTCAGCTCTCGTCTCCCGAATCAGCCTGAACAAACGAGCTCGCTCACGAGGAAAATTGCCCCACATCTCCCAGCCATGCTGGTTCGATAGCACCTGATAACTGGACCCAATCACTCGCAACTCTGCCGGTTGCTGCAACTGCTGCTTCAGCCATGACCATTGCGCCTCACCCAGTACTGTGGCCGCTGGATCATCGTTCGGTACATAACGGCCCCGATATCCCTCACCTGGCTCACCCCCGGCGAACCCCTTCTTCAACGGGCTGCGGAAATATCGTGCATCCAGCAGAATCACCTGCACACGCTGACCCACCGGACCATACACCGCTGACCAGTACACACCTTCTCGATGCCGCCGCGGATCACCAGCTTCAGCACCCAAAAAATCCAGAAAAACTCGCTGCGATTCTGCCCGCAACTCAAACTCAGCGCCCGCATCGTCCCGACCAAAATCATGATCGTCCCACGTCGCTGCAATCGGACAGGTTGCCCGCAGCCTGGCAAACCCCGGCTGCCGCTGCAGCTGGCCATACTTTTCACGCAACAACTGCATGTCGTCCGTATCACCATAGATATTGTCACCCAGCAGAATGAACAAATCCGGAGCCCCGGCAACAACGGCATCCCAGATCGGCTGCGGTTGGTCCTGCTTCGCACACGAACCAAACGAAATCCGCCCGATCGGCTGCTGCGCACAAACCACTCCGCTGGACATCAACAGCCAC
This sequence comes from uncultured Planctomycetaceae bacterium, assembly GCA_903858815.1. Lineage (GTDB taxonomy): Bacteria > Planctomycetota > Planctomycetia > Planctomycetales > Planctomycetaceae > SXXK01. Next base: position 221,025 of record CAIOKE010000133.1, read on the forward strand.
AGCAGATATCCCGAGACCAGCCCACCAACCCGCCTGAATCCATCTGCAAGTTCCATCAGCCAGCCCCCCCCCCCCACATCCAGCAAAACTTCAATCAACCGCCAGACTTTGCGCCACTTCGGCAATCTGAGACACTGCAGCGGTCACAGCAGATCCAGGCGGAAACCCGGTCGTGCTGTTCCCCGAATATCCTCACCACAGCCGAAAATTGCAATTGTGAACTCCAGTGCCTCCCGACTGCTGCTGGCAATCGAATCCAGCTGTGATGAAACTGCCGCTGCAGTCGTCCGTGAAGATCGCACGGTTCTTGCCAGCATCATCGCATCACAACATGAACTGCATATTGATTGGGGTGGCGTCGTTCCGGAAATCGCATCCCGCGCTCACGTACGCCGTATCCTGCCCGTCATCGCAGCTGCACTGCGTCAGGCAGACTGCACTACCAGCCAACTGGCTGCTGTCGCCGTCACCACAGAACCAGGACTGGTTGGCTCACTGCTGGTAGGCCTGACTGCCGCAAAAACCATCGCACTCACCCTCAATATTCCCCTTGTCACCGTTAATCATGTCGAAGCACATATCTATGCCTGCAGCATGGGACACAGCAATCCGATCTACCCGAGCATTGGTTTCGTCGTCAGCGGTGGACACACCAACTTGTATGACTGCCGCAGCCCTGCAGATTGCCGACTGATCGGCGGCACAACCGACGATGCAGCCGGAGAAGCCTTCGATAAAGTCGCCCGCATTCTGGGACTGCCCTACCCCGGTGGACCTTCCATCCAGCAGGCCGCCACTGCCGGAAATCCCAACCGATTTCGCATGCCCAGACCACTACTGCACTCCGGAAGACTGGACTTCAGCTTCTCCGGACTGAAAACCGCTGTACTCTACGCCGCTCGCGGTGTTCCCGGCCCGAATCAACTGACCACAACCCCGCCCGAACTGGTCCCCGATCTGGCGGCCGCCTTCCAGGCCGCAGCAATCGAAGTGATGGTCGAAAAATGTCGTCAGGCTGTCCGCCAACTGAAATATTCACGCCTGTGCGTCGGTGGCGGAGTCGCTGCTAATGGACCATTCCGACACGCATTGCAGACCATGTGCCGCCACGAACACATCGAACTGTTCATCGCACCACCTGAACTCTGTACCGATAATGCCGCTATGGCAGCCATCGCCTGGGAATTGCTGGCCGCCGGACGCACTGCCAGCCTTGATGCCGATGTCCTGCCGGGACTTGTCAGACCTGACTTCCGTCGCCCCCGTAAATCACCTCCAACGGATTCACCCGCCTCCCACTAAAACACAATGACCTGCTGCCCCCACTCAATCGCCCGGCAACCATCCCAATCGCTGCTGCCATCCCTGCTGCCCCCAAGCAACAGCGCCGCCAGGTTGCCTCGCAGCAACTGCCGATAACCCAGATAGCTGGTGCATAACCGTGGGTTCACTTCAATCACTGACAATTGCTCGCCAAACACAAAATCCACACCGACCCATCCACGAAACGCCCCCAAAGCCATCCCCAGTTGATGTAACAGTGGCCACGCCCGCTGCTGCACTGTCGGTTCTGCCGGTACACTGCCACCCTCGTAACCAAATCGACCCAACTTACAAACCACCGACTGCTGACCAACCGGTGTCTGCACAAACTGCTGCTGCCCTGAACCCACAAAACCGACTGAACACGGCAATCCAACCTGCAGCGGCTGCAGTAACCAGCACAAGTCAGACCCGGGGACTGAATGCTGGACCCGCTCACCCTCTGCACAGACCATCCGAAACTGCTGATGGTCCAGCCGCAGCAGTTGCACATCCCCACATCCACAACCATCACGCGGCTTCAGCACATAAAGCCCGCACTGGCTACCGGCCAACGTACTTACGCCACTGGAACACCACGCCGTCGCATCCCACGGATCCGCCACTCGTAAAGCCTGTAAACGGCAGGCGACTTCGTGTGACAAAACCCATGCAGGCGGCGTCCTGAAGCCATGCCCGTGCAGCCACACTGCAGTCGCTGCCTTATCTCCCAGAACAGCGGCCAGTGACCACGGAACATTCAGATTCGTGACACCACGCCACAACCCGGACTGCACCTGCTGCAATCGCTGCACCAGCAAACCAGCGGACTCGGGAGCAATCACCAGCGTCTCTGTAAACAGTTGTGGACTGACACTGGGCTCCTGCAACCACGCCTGCGGACCTGCCACTGATGACAGCACCTGCAGGCCGGCTAACCTGAAACTGGTACCCACCACCCCCTGCATCACGGTTGGTGATAACAGCACAGTGACCTCAACATCCGGTACCACCGCCATATCCGCTGCAACCGCCGACAGCATCGCAGTTGCTTCCTGACGCAGCGAGGCAGACGACGAGGACCATAGAGCTTCTGACGACAGCAGTTCCTCAATAATCAACACGCGCCGCCTGCTCATGCCGCCTTGCCTCCCTGCCCCCTTGCCCCGCAGAACACCAAACCTACGGGCGTTTCTGCTGACCACTGAAGACCGTGTATTCACCAAATCGGTGGGCCTGCACGTTGTGAAACAATTGCCTCATCCGTGCTTCCTGCCATTCGACAGGCTTGGTCACAATCAGTACCTGCCCACCAGGTCGCAGCGCCCGACGAGCCGCCTGCAGAAATAACTCGGCAATCCGGAAGTCAGAATAGTAGGGTGGATTTCCCAGCAGCAGATCCCACTGCCCCGGATTCGGGATCGTCCCTTCAGAATCCAGTACCACCTGAATCTGCGACAGATCGTTCAGCCGAGCCGTCTGCGCTGTACATTCCACCGCTCGAGCATCACTGTCGATGGCCAGAATCTGAGCCTGCGGAAAACTGACAGCAGCAGCAGCCGAAACAGCGCCACAGCCACACCCCAGTTCCACTATTCGCTCCAATACGCACTCTGAAGACTGACCATCACGGACCAGCGATAACGCTCGTATCAAAGCCCGGGCACCTCCATCCAGACGCCGATGACTGAAGACACCCGGTCGCGTCTCACAAACCAGCACTCGCTCCTGATGACGAAAATCAAACCGCGCCCGAAATCCTCGCAGTTTCTTCAATGGACCACTTTTCCAGGCGGTAAACACATGGCCGCGAGGAAATTTCTGCTGCTCCACGCGACTGAACACCGCCTTCAGCTGCGAATCAATCCAGTGGCCCTTGGCTGCATTGGTCGAAACAATCAACCGTCCGCCGGACACCAGTCGAGTCTGCAGAGACTGAAACAATTCCTGAGCAACCTCGGAGGAATCACCAGCCAGAGTCGGAAACAGAATCGACTGAAACGGACCATCCGGAGGCTCTGCTGCACAATGAATCGAAACCGCACCCGACTGGCCAGCATCACTGTGAAAACTGTGCAGAGTCCTGGCAAAAAAATGTTCGGTCGTAAACAATGTAAATCGCACGTCCGGACGCAACTCACGCAACGCCGTCGCCAGACGGGTCCCATGAGTCAGCACGACCAGACACTCCGGCCCGGAGACATCCCCGGCCGCCTGCAGAATCGCCCGATCTGACCACGACTTCAACGGACGCTCTTTGCGCACACCACCACGACCACCACCAGACATGACTTCCGACATATCGCCATCATCGTCATCGTCGCCCTCAAATCCCAGTTCGTCATCGAACTCATCGAGGTCATCGTCGTCGTCAAAATCGTCTCTGTTCACAACCGCTTTCCTCATATCCCAACACCACCTGCCCGCAGAAAACAGAAACCCGCGCAGGCCAATGACCTGCCGCGGGTCCGAAACATCGATTGAATCACATACCAAAGACAGCCTCTCAGGCTGTGCCTGCATTGTCAACCAGGCCCACCTTCATGCCAGGGCCAACATCACAAAGATCATCAGCAATACAAGAATCAGTACACAGACAAGAACCTTGACGATGATCGACGTTCGATATTTCATCTCCGGAGTCGCTGCGCGGATCACAGCATACTGCGGAGTACACACGAATGCAGCTTTCCTGTTCAGCAGGTAGTACAGAATGATCCACGTAATCGGACTCATTATCCCCGGCAGACTGAGAACAGCAGCGGTGATGCGAGCCCAATTCTGCAGATTTCGCAACCCCCTCCCAATGAAAAATCCCAGCACGCTAAGACCCAGCATGATCAGTTCAGAACCGCTGATGCCACCATCTGCAACCATCGCTGCAGAAACCAGCAAAATGATCACGGCACCAAAATCTGCAGTCCGCCAATCGCTCGAACTGAAGCCTCCGCACTCATATACTCCATCCGTATTCGCGCCGCATACGTCATGCCTGGCGCCTCACCAGCTGCAGTGAACTCAACCTGCGAAACGGCAAACGGATTCTCCGGTTCTCCTGAACTTCGTAACGTCACCTCAGGTTCGCTCATGCCACGCCTCACCTGCTGAAAAGTTCAGTATCAAACCCAGCCACCTGGGGCAGAACATAGTGCTCGATCCACATCCGCCAGCCAGCAACACGCATACAAACAGCCTTGTTCAGCCAACCAGAATCACGACGCAAAGCTCACCGCTGCCGCGGCACCACACTCCAGCAGGCTCAGGTTTCTCCACTGATACGCCCCAACTGTCGGCCCTGCTCTCAGTCCCCCACCCAAAAAAATTCTGCTGTCGTGCCCTTCGTCCAACGGCATCCTAACAAAAAAATGCCGTGAACGCCCGTCAGCAAAGCTTCCTTCGAGCCAAACCGCATGGCCAATGTGATCCGCGAGCGGGCAGTCACCCACCCAAACAAAACCAGCAGATCCGCAGCCTTAGCCCTTACCCGGGAAGCAACTGCACCCAAAGCCAGCCCGGGGCAATTCGCAGCACCACAGGCACCCCGGGCTCAACAGGAACCCGGCCCTTCCGGGGTTTCTGGAGCACAACCCACAGGAAAACCACACCGGCAACGCCGGTCACAACACTCCCAACGCAAATCCGTCCCATGACAATTGCAATCTCAACTCAGTCCAAATCCTACGATGGGAAAGCAGCACCGAAACCGGTTGTGTACCCCAAAGGTGACCCCAAATTCGCACACCGGCGATAGCAGACCAGAACAACCAAACGAACAAACCCCAAAAAACACTGGGTTTTTCGGGGTCTGAAGATTCGCTTGCAGGCGAAGCAAGGGGTAAATGGGCGATGAGGGACTCGAACCCCCGACTTCATCCTTGTAAGGGATGCACTCTAGCCAACTGAGTTAATCGCCCGATCAAATTTCCACGGCAACCGTTTCGGCTGACGACAGCCACAGTATGCAGACAACCACGCAAGATGCAAGGTTGGCCCACTCAGGTTTCCCGGGTTCGCTACCAATTGCAGCAATCAAAACGATTACGCCACCTTAGCTACTTGCTCAGTTCTGCTGCTGAACAGGCTGCTGTAACTGAGCCTGCTGGTCCAGATACTGCTGCAATTCCGCCGCCTGCTCAGGCGTCTGCCGCGACATCCGGTAAAACGCCACCCCAAAACCTGTCACGATCGTAGCCGGCATCCCGAGCATGAACAAGATGCTCATCATGTAGGCCCGCGGTCGACGCGACTCAGTCTCGTTCGCTGTCTTACAGCCAGGACATGCCTGTACCGTAGTACAGAACGGCCCCAAACTGCAAACAAGCAAGACCATACCGATGCAAAAGATCCTGCGCAGAGCACTGACTGTCATGGCTACTGTTCCCCGCTTCACAATACCATCCACGCCATACACCCGACTATTCCATTCAGATTCGACCATAATTTCCATCGGAATCCGCCGAATCCAGACGTTTTCCCGAGCACAAATCACGGAAACTGACGGCGAACTGGCCAATTCGACCAACTCCTGAAGCAGTCCTCAGATTGCATTGCCCGGAATAATGGCCGTCGGCGCGATCGTACTCCACGGCCAGTGATACAGCATCCAGTAAATCACAACGCCCGTTACCGAAACAAATCCCCAGATCGGTAACGTGACCCTCGCTAATCGACGATGCTGCACCCAACGCTGCTTCCACGCCAACCAGAAAACTCGTAATGCCAGCACTGGCACCGCCGCCGCCAGAATGACATGCGGAATCAGGATTGCCAGATAAATCAATCTCGCCAGATCCGAACCCACAAAGGCTCGACCCCGACGGCCCGTGTACTGATACAACGCTTCATGATAAGTCAGATAACAGCCCAGAAACACGACCGATACCACAAACGCGGCAATCATGCAGTTGCGATGCGGCAACTTCCGGCCATGCAGAATCAACCAGTAACCAACCAGCAACAAACACAAACACACGGAGTTCAAAACAGCATTCAATGTAGGCAGAAACTTCACCCAGTCCGGCAAAACCTGATCAATCGCCCGATTCTGCTCAGCCGCAGATTCAGTCCGCATCACAGTGGCAGCACCCTCACCTCCCACTGCCGCGACAGCCGTGCTGCCGCGAGTCCCAGTTCCCGCTATCCCCGGTTCGTCAACACCATCGGTCTGTGACACGGTCGGCTCATCGACGAAACAGCCTGGGTCACCGGATTGCGCTGGTGAAGGTTTTGTGTCGGTGTCGGTGTCGGTGTCGGTCCCCGAAGCCGGTTCACCTGGCGAAGAATCTGCGGGCAGCAGATTCAACTGCACATCGGGATTCTCTGACGAGGGCTCAGTGGTCAACAACGGACCGGGACGCGGAAACTCTTCCCGCCCCTCAATAACTCGCCGCAATTTCACCACGTCTTCAGGCACCGTCATCAGATAGGTCGCCACAGGCAGACCATCCTCGTTGACCAGCACCGCCCGATTTGTGTGTGCCACTTCAAACCCGGGCTTCCGCTGTTCACCCAGATTTGGTTGCACATACTGTACGAAACCACGTCGAATCAGGTCGTGAATTTCCTGCTCATCACCCGTCAGAAACTTCCACCGCGCAGGATCCGCCTGAAATGTTTCAGCATACTTCTGCAGAACTTCAGCAGTGTCATAGCTGGAATCCACCGAGAAGGTCACAAACATGAAATCCGGATTCGACTCACGGACCTTGCGGTGCAACACGGAAATATCACGAGTAATGACGGGACAGGTGGTGACGCATCGAGTAAACACAAAACTGGCCAGCCAGCGACGCCCCTTCAGGCTCTGCAGACTGACCGTCCCTCCCTGACACTCAGGAAATTCAAATGGGGGCAATGGGCGAGTCGGGAAGCTGAGGCGAATAGTTTTGGTCGATGCAACGACTGCATCGTCCGGCGGTTCCGCTGCAGCCCCGTCCATCCCAACCGCAGCATCACCACCGGCTGCCGCCGCTACCGATCCACCGCCTGCAGAACCAACAGCACTACCACGGTTGTTGCCACGCGCGAGATACAGGTACAGGACTAGCGCCAAAACGGCAGCCCACAACACAGAACCAAGCAGGAAAGAGGCAATAGACATTCCCGAACGCATACGTCCGTGATGCTGGCCCCCCACTGTTTCTGTGCCCGACTTCATCTGACCGGTCCTCAAATCCACCAACCAACTCGCCCCAACCGGGATTCTACACCCCAGGGCAGCACAGCCGATAAAAAGCGGAGTTATTCCTGTTGATACGGCTGACAATCCAGCGAACGGGAATCTCCACGGGCAGCCACCTCAGGGCTGGCCACCCCCCTGAATCAGTTGATTATCGAAGTAATTGATCCCCATGCCGGCATCGATCACCAGCCCCTGAGCATTTATGCCGGAAGAACGAGGACTGAGCAGAAAAGCGACGGCTGCCGCCACCTCCTCAGTCTGCACAGCCTGCTTCCGCAGTGTGGCCTTTTCAGCAAACAAGTAACTGTCAACATACCCAGGAATCCCGGCTGATGCCGAAGTCTTAAGCAGGCCTGGACACACCGCGTTGAACCGCACCCGCGAAAACTGAGAAAATGACTTGGCCAGAAAACAGAGCGACGAATCGAGGGCCGCCTTCACAGGAGCCATATAACCGTAATTCTCTGCGGCCATGCGAGTCGTGGAAATGGAGATTGTCACGACACTGCCCGTCTGCGGATCCAGTTGTTCACGGAATGCGTTACTGAGCGCAATCAGTGAATAACAGGAAATGTCCACAGCCTGCAGAAAGGCGGATCGTGGTGTCTGGTGGAATGGCAGCCAGCCCGCCGAGTAATCAGCGAAGGCTACGGAATGCACCAGCCCATGCAGCACCGGAAACTGTGCTGTCACCACATCCCGTAAAGCATCAATCTGCGACTGCTGCGAAAAGTCACACACATGGATCGGCTCGTCCGGAAATAACTTCCGTACAGACTGCAATCTCGCTTCACTGCGAACCGACAAAATCAGCTGCGCACCTGCAGCCTTCAGCAGACTGGCCGTATGCCACGCGACACTCTTCCGGTTGGCTATCCCCGTGACAAGCACGTTCCTGCCACTCAGCTGCAGAAAATCCATCTCACACTCCGGCACACATGCAAAAGGTTGTCAGCGATTCAAGGGCTTGAAACGCCCAGCCACCGGACGGTCAGCCGCATCGCCCAGACGCTCACGACGCTGCTGTTCGTAAATCCGATAGTTGCCCTCACACCACATCACCGTCCCGTCACCCTCAAAGGCAAGGATATGAGTCGCAATGCGGTCCAGAAACCAACGATCGTGACTGACCACAACCGCGCAGCCCCCATAAGTCTCAAGCCCCTCTTCCAGTGCCCGCAGAGTATCCACGTCCAGATCGTTGGTGGGTTCGTCCAGCAGCAGCAGATTGCCACCGGATCGCAGCAACTTTGCGAAATGAACTCGATTTCGCTCACCACCCGACAGCTGCCCTACAAACTTCTGCTGATCGGATCCCTTGAAATTGAATCGTCCGCAGTACGCCCGCGCATGGATCCTTGACGAACCCACCTCCAGAACATCGTGCCCGCCGGAAATCTCCTGGTAGACCGTCTTGCTTCCATCCAGCGAGTCACGCGACTGATCCACGTAAGAAATATCAACCGTCTCACCAATCTTCATCGAACCGCCGTCCGGCTGCTCGTCACCAATGATCATCCGGAATAACGTCGTTTTGCCGGCCCCGTTCGGACCAATCACTCCCACAATTCCACCAGGTGGCAGATCAAAACTGAGATCCCGAAACAGCTCTCGATCACCGAATTTCTTTGACAGATTCTGAGCCTTGACGACCAGTTGACCCAGCTTGCGAGTAATCGGGATCTGAATCTGAGCGGCATCATCCCGCTCGTCATACTGCTGGGCTGCCAGTTCGTTGTAACGCTGCAGTCGAGCCTTATTCTTGGTGGCGCGAGCTTTCGGTGACATCCGCACCCACTCCAGTTCACGCTTCAACTCTTTCTGCCGCCGAGTTTCACGACGCTCTTCCAGTTCCAGTCGCTTCTGCTTCTGCTCAAGCCATGACGAATAATTCCCCTCGTAAGGAATCCCCTTGCCCCGATCCAGTTCAAGAATCCAGCCGGCGACATTGTCAAGGAAATAACGATCGTGAGTCACTGCGACTACGGTGCCGCGGAACGACGCCAGAAACTGTTCCAGCCACTGCACGCTGCGAGCATCCAGATGGTTGGTCGGCTCATCCAGCAACAGCATGTCGGGATTGCTGAGCAGCAGCTGGCACAAAGCCACGCGGCGTTTCTCACCACCGGATAACACTGCCACTTTCTGGTCAGCCGGAGGCAACAGCATGGCGTCTGCAGCAATTTCCAGGGTTCGGTCGAGCTCCCAGAGATTCTGCGCATCAATCTGGTCCTGCACCTGCGCCTGCTCTTCCAGAACCTGCTCCATCTGCTCAGGAGTCAGGTCTTCACAGAGCTTCATGCTGAGCTCATTGAATCGGTCCAGCACCCGCCGTGATTCCACCACCGCTTCTTCAATGCACTGCCCCACCGTTTTCTCAGGGTCAAGCCGCGGCTCCTGAGGAAAATAGCCGATGCGGATGCCCTTCGCCGGACGCACCACACCCATGAAATCCTTGTCTTCACCCGCCATGATCCGTAATAACGTGCTTTTGCCGGAACCATTGTTGCCAAGGACCCCGATCTTCGCACCAGGATAAAACGCCAGCCAGATGTCGGACAGAACTTCCTTCTCGTCGTACAAACGAGTCAGATGTTCGATGGTCATGATGTACTGAGCACTCATGGGAATTCCCGGAACCACAGAAACCCTGGAAGACGGAACAACAACACGCGACGACAGATTATAGAATTCTGCAGTCACAATCTCGCCATCACCACCACACAAATTGTCCAAACTCAGCCGGTCCGCAGAGAATTCCATGAAAATGGAACCGAAGCACGCCCTGCGCTCCTGGTCGCAGGGTGGCAGAAACACAACCTAAGCCCCAGATCACCTGCGTCATCCCTGAACAACTGCCGCAACCTGCCACTGTTTCAGCAGTTCTACGACGAATTCTCGCGCGGCGGAATACACGTGCGGCGAAGTACTGCCCCGAGGCCCCGCGATGTTCAGAACACGAATTCCCGTCCGCTGGATCCAGTGCACGACCTGCGCAACTTGCCCCGCTAACGTCACAGTCTCCGCATCCGGAAAAATCAGCCGCCCCGATCTGACACATCCCGGATCAATCCCAAGGTACTCAATTCGACAGGGCTTCCCAAGCCGATCGGCCGCAGCAATAGTCAGCTGAGTTCCGCTGGAAATCTCAGCCAGTACCAGTGCAAGAGTGCCGTCAGAGTCCCGTACATTCCACTCCGTACGTACCGCGTACGAGCGTACCGGAGTCTCTGTGAGTGGATAACGCGAAGGAATTCGACCATCTTCCGCACGGCGATGCAGAGGACACCAGCCACCCACCGGCCAACCCAATTGCAATGCCGCATCCAGCGCAGCACGGTCCACACCCGTCTGTCCACCGGATACCACCCGCTCACGCTGAATAATCTGCCTCGACACAGAAAACCCGGACTGAATTCCCAGCCAAATTGCCCCAAAACGTCCATTCCACCGGCCAAACACTCTTAGTCCGCAACCAGATCACAACCTCTGCCAAACAGAAAACCAGCCCGAACCCTGCAGTCGACGGGCATGTCTGTCCGATGTTCTTTCAATCGAGAGACCCTGGCAAAGTGACCAACCCGGTTGCCAGCAACCAGGTAGCTGTCTAAGCTATAGGTCCGCTTAGCAGGAGATTCAGAGTGCGTAGCTCAGTTGGTAGAGCAACGGACTTTTAATCCGTAGGTCCCGGGTTCAAGTCCCGGCGCACTCAGTTTTCTCCTCAGCTTTCCATTGCGTGGCTTTCGCTTACCCAACAAGTTCCAACGCAGCCGATCTGATGCCTCCCGGATACTGCCGCTGCCCACTTCGGCCTGCAGCAACTCAGGGCTGGTTGATGTAGAGCCGCACATTCTTTGTCGCTCGACCACCCGCCACAATGTCCGGACGGCCGTCTCCCGTAAAATCAGCGACCGTCAAATCTTCTGTCGCCATCCCACCCACATCCACCGCCTGACCACGCCACTCACGCCCTTCCCCAGCGTCACTCCACCACACCATCACTCCGAATTTCTCTGGAGTATCACTGTGGCCAAACGCAATTTCGTCAGCCCCGTCCCCATCGAAATCTGCCGTCCATAAGGCATGACCACGACGAAAACCATCATGGATGAGCCGCCGCTGCCATTCGTCAGCAGGCTGCTCCGGCTGCTGATAGACCACTAGCTGATCCCCATGCATCGGCTCAACTGAAACCAGAAAACGACGGCCATTCTTCAGTCGCCCAAGCCGCACTTCACCAGCCCCATTCAGATTCATGTCCGCCTGACCAGTGCGACCAGGAGTGAGCCTGAGTTGCTGCCAGCCGTCTCCGTCACGGCGGACCAACGAAAGACCCTCGCGACTGGCCGTAATTGTGTCCACCGCCCCCTGACCATCAAAATCCACATGCAGATGATTGTGCATCCGGTTCAGGTCCGCACTGAGCACCGAAGCGGGCCAGCGCTGTACAGATGGTTGCTGAGGTATCTGAAACGCCAGTAATCGCACACCCGGACCCATGCTGGCATTCAAAGGCGAAACTACCAACTGCGGTTGCCCCGTCCCCAGCACATCTGCCCAGCGCATGCGATGAACCGACGTTTCCTCGGCTATCGCTGAAACCGTCCACAACGCCGTTGGATCCGCAGAACGCCGGATCCAGTGCAATGTCCCGGTTTTGGTCCAGCCGGCCCCAATCGCAAAATCCACGTGCCCGTCACCGTCAATATCATGAGCCGCTATGCAGACATTATCCGGCGGCGTCTGATCCCGCAGGATGACATGCTTCTGCCAACCCGGCTGCTGATACCAGATCACACTGCTGTCCGTCAGGGCCACGATGTCCTGATCACCGTCACCATCCACATCCGCCGACGTCACCGCATACACCACTCGCCCCGCCTGCGAATCAATCGAATGAACCGCAAAGGTGCTCGGAAAAGTCTCTGCAGTCACTGACTGCAACAGCAATGAAATCAGCAGAATTGTCACAGACATGGCCAGACTTCATGAAAAAGACAGCGGGATCAGAATTACAACGGATATCAGGACACTGGGAATATCAGGACACTGGCTGCCCGGGAGTCCGCGGGACAGATTTGGCCAACGGACTTTGATCCGAAAACAAAATCTGTTCGTACCAACCATGCAACTCAACCGTGTTGCCGTTCCTGGTCACCGGCAGCACAAATCTGAGCCTGAGATGTGGACGCTCACGAAACCAGCCATTCAAAGCATGCGAAAGAAACGGAGCAATCTCACCGGACGGCTCGCCCTGCCCCAGATACACTCGCACCCAGCCGCCCATGTCCAGCTGATTGACGCCAATTCGCGACTGCACCATCCCAGAGACTTTCATGGTTTCCAGTTGACCGCCCGCAGAATCAGCGGACCGAAGTACGAATCAATCCCGACAGAACACCACAGATGCGTACTCGACCAGCAGGATAACGCAGAGGCTGCAGACGATCGTTGGCCGGGATCAGCACTACCGTGTCACCCTCCTGACGATACCTTTTCAAAGTGGCCTGCTCGTCATCCACCATCGCTGCCACCGTCTGACCGTTGCGAGCCCTCTGAGCATGACGGATGATGGCCAGATCACCGTCGTTGATGCCGTCCAGAATCATTGAATCCCCCTGCACTCGCAGCAGAAAATGATCCTCGGGATCAAAGACCTTCGTCAGATCAAAAGTCTCTACGTTCTCAATCGCATCCATCGGGACACCAGCCGCAATTCGCCCCAGTACTCGAAAGGGACGCTCCTGACGCCCTGCCTCGCCCAGCAGCAGATCCAGATCCACCTGCAACACCTGAGCTACCCGATGCAGGACCGACAGCCCCGGCTGATCACGGCCGTTTTCAATCTTGGACAAATGACTGAAGTGAATATCCAGCTGCGCCGCCAGCTGCCGCAATGATAAACCACGCGACTGACGCAACTGCCGAATCATCACGCCGATCCCACCGGATCCGGAATCCAGAGTCATGTCTGCACCTGCAGCAAACCAGAAACACCACGCCCAATACAAGGTACTGCACACACATCCGATGATGGCACCAATGAACGCTCTGGAAGCATTGGCAACTCAGCACGCCGAATCCGATGAGTTTCCGGAGCTTCGAAGGCCAGACTGCAACTGCCGTCACTGGTCTGCACCACCCGAATTCGAATCACACCGTCAATCACACCACTGATCCTGCCGTCAATCACAATTTCCTGCCCCTTACGCCGCTTCAGTACCAACATGACACAAACCCCTTCCGCAGGACGCCAGTGAACTACGCCACCGTACCCCCCGCACACGCTGTTTCGTAATCTTTAGATATGCCGCTTTTCGACAGAACAGATCCGGTCACCTGAACCGTTTCTGACACCCACACAGTGTTTGTTGGATTTTTCCCCAACACCGTTATACAGAGGGGGCTCGAGCCTGCCAAGAGAGAAATCAGAAAAAGGACCGGAAGACGAAAAGTTGTGAATAAACCAGTGTTTTTCGCCGTTTCACGAACACTCGGTCGTCACCGTCGCTGCGATCCAAGGAAACCAGTCGTGTCAGCCAATCGATTACGAAACGCCGATGTCGCCTCGCACAACTCACGCAACTGAGCAGCATCGTCCTGAACCGATCGACACTCACTCTCCACCCCCGGAAACAACCCTTCACCCACGCGACAGTCCGCCAGTCGCTCTGCCAGACCAGTCGCCGCTGCCGTCACCGCTCGCTGTAACCTCTGCACAAACCACAACAACACAACTCCACTCCATACCAGCAGAAAGAACACAGCCGGAATATAGAAGTCAATGGTCAGCAAGGGAGCCGCCACAGTAGCCTGCCCCAGCAACGGGGCCAGAAACGAGCTCCAGAAAAAGTTGTGCCCCATACGCAGAGTGATGAACACGGGATACAACAACAGCAGCACTTCAAATACACGCCGTACTCCAGCCCCACCCAACCCCTCCGCCAACTCCTCAAGCAACTGTTCCACCGCTCGCCGTACGTCTGCCAGAAATCGCACCTCCAGTGCCGCAGCCTGCCGGCGCAGTCCGGACAACTCAGCTCCTGGCTGCAATTCCCCTCGCGACAACTCCGCCGCTCGCGCATACCCAGTAACCAGCAATCGAGCCTCCTGCAACTGATGATCGGCCACACCAGCTGTCAGTACTCGCTCCAAACCCGACTCTTCCGACTGTTCCTGCACCCGAGCCTGCAACCAGCGTGCACCCTGCACCGCCCCGATCAGTGCCATCTGCGCTGAACTGCGAGCCCTCAGGAATGTCAATGATGCCAGAATTCCGCCGAGCCCATTATACGTTCGCAGCAGCAACGACAGCGGACTGAATCCCCAACGATCGGTGATCGCCCCCAGCAGACGACGTTCCCACAGCCCTCGACTCCGCAGCAGTTCCTGCCGCAATTGCTCGCTCATCTGTCGCTGCAGATTCTCTCGCTGCTCCCCCAGCACCGCCTGTAATTTTTCCACCTGCGGCAAACAGCGATCGTACTCACTCAGACCTGCCCGCAGAACTTCTTCCAGCAGGTCAATCAGATTGGCTCGTCGCACTGCCAGTCGCCGGGAACTGCCGAGCTGTCGAGCCAGCAGCTCCTGCAGTCGCCCGAATTCCCCCGTTGGCCTTAACCCCTGCTGCTGCTCCGCAAGAGCTTTGCGTGAATCCACAAAGAACAGCTCCGACACCTGATATCGCTCTGACAGCACACGCCGCCAGTCATCGCGAATGTCCACATCCTGATCCGCATGCGTCTGCACAAAAACGAGGCGACAACCAGCCGCAGCATCACTCAGTTCCTCCGCAATCCGTGCACTGCGGTACTTCTGCTGAGTCGCTGCGACAAGCAGCACATCACAGTACGGCAGCAAAGCTCGCAATCGCTGCAGGTTGCCTCCCACATCAGCTCCTTCACTGGTATCCGGATCCGGACAATCCAGCAGGATCAGATCACGCAGTACCGGAGCATCGATCCGTCGCACCAGACACTGCTCAATCGGCAGTCCGGTCGCCTGTAAATCAAAATCCGGATGCACCAGCAGCACGGGCTGTCGCGTGGTTGGTCGCTGTCTGCCCGACAATGCAGCCTCCTGCCCGACCAATGCATTCACCAGCATACTCTTGCCGGTTCCGGTACCACCGAATGTGGCCACGACCAGCGGAGCCTCAAGACGCAGTCGCACTGTCTGCACCCGATCCAGCACCAGCAGAGTCAGTGCGCGAGCATTTTCTGCGGGACGCCATGCTGGCCCCGTCGCAGCCCAGCGACGCACACGCCCTGCCAGTTCATCAATCTCATGCAACAGTGAGATCTGCTGCAACTCGCCCGACGATTGCATTCAACACCCCTCTGTTCCACCCGCCCTGTCAGGATCTGATGCTCACCCACTCAGAACTGCAGTGCCTGCTGCAGCTGCTGCAGACACCGCTGCACCACCTGAAACTCGTTCCCCGAAGACAACTCGGCCGCACGCTGAATTTCATCCGGCAGATCCCCCAGCAGTTCCCGCTTCAGAAATTCCGC
Source organism: uncultured Planctomycetaceae bacterium (assembly GCA_903858815.1). Taxonomy (GTDB): domain Bacteria; phylum Planctomycetota; class Planctomycetia; order Planctomycetales; family Planctomycetaceae; genus SXXK01. The sequence goes on from CAIOKE010000133.1 coordinate 237,021, forward strand.
CAGCCACGCGCAGCGTCGGGCCGAAAACGACGCCTGCAGTTGATGAAACCACGTCTGCAGCAGACCGGCACCGGAACCGGCTGCCGCCGCCACTGCAGCTTCACCGGCTATGGCCGCCGTCGCGCCCCCGGCCACATCCACTGCCGCATGCACCATAGCTGCGGCAGCTGCCTGCCCCAGCAGCGGAGCGACGAGGTCACCTGCAGGACCAAAGCCCAGCGAAAACAGCACGACACTGGTTACCGGCCGCACAGCTGCCGAGAGATTATTCGCATGACGATACAATCGAAAAACCTCGGGACGCGCGGCTTCCGCTCGCTCCATCTGCTGTTCTACGACCTGCTGTAACTCCTTCTGCAGATCCACTTGCCCATGCTGCTCACGCAACTGCTCTAACAGATGGCCTCGAACCGAAGGATCCAGCAGGCTGTGCAACCGTGCCTGAATCAATGGGCTGCCTCCTTCAGCCAGCGACTGCAGTCGCTGAAAGACCTCTTCCACGACCGCCACAATCACTGCCCATTCGCGTCGCGCGTACTCCTCCAGCGGTGGGACTGCTGCGGTTGTCTGCAACGCCTGCCGAGCCACTTTCAACGGCCACAGCAGCGTTTCATTCAGAGCCGAATAGGCCGATGTAATGGATCGCGCCCAGCCTGTGCGCCGACTGCCCCACCAGTGCTGCAGCAACTGAGCGACCACCACTGCCGGAGGCACCGGCCAGCCTCGCACCTGAATCAGTCCGCCCCGAGTCAGGTGCTGTGCTGCCACTCGCAGTCCATCCGATGCCTGCTGCAACTCGTGCAGCCAGCCCACAGCTCCGCGTTCCACATGCAGCACTTCCTGCAGACTGCCCTGCAGAGTCTTCAGGCGGATTTCGGGAAACCTGAGCGATGCCAGGTGCGCAGCCGGATTCACCGGGACCGCAGGATCGATCCGCTGCGATCCTGCCGGACAGCAGGGATGACGGCGTTCAAAAAACGGCAACTGCAGAGACTCGGCCGCCCGGCGATCTGCGGGTGCCAGATAGATCGCCTCGGGGGCCAGCCCGGTTTCATCACAGAATGTCTGCAGCCACGCTGGCCACCACGGCTCATCTTCCGGCAACAGCACCTGATTGAAAATCACGATGGCAGTGCGACCTTCGCGCGCTGCCCGGCGAAAGAATTCTCTGACCGCCGCATCGTTGTACTTCTGTTGTGTCAGTACAGCGATCAGTACATCGGCTGACCGCCTCACAGCATCAGCTCGCAACCAGTTCACTCGCGCATCGCTGTCGATATCCGGAGTATCCAGCAGGAGCAATTCTGCGGGAAGGGTGGTTGATTCGCGGCAGAACATCAGATGCCGCTCTGACGGCTGCAGCGTTTCGTCGGCCGCCTGCCATGGTCGCAGTTCGAAGTCGGGAAAGATATCCTGCAGCGAGTGTCGCTGCAGAAAACCTGCCGGCAGCAGGCAGGTGACGTGCCTCGTGCCCGACGCCAGTGGACTGACCGCACTGACGGAACTGCCGGCCAGATGATTGAAAATCACACTCTTTCCGGTGTTGGTACCTCCCACAACTGCCACAGCCAGGAAGGCCTCCTGACTAAGTTGTGGAGCCAGTTTCTGCCGCAGCAACTGATGCCATTCACGACCTTCAACAGGAGCCGTCTGCAGCAGAGCAGCGACCTGCTGCAACTGCAGGACGGCGTTCAGCAGCCCCTGAACGGCTTCCGCGCACTGTTGAAATCGCTGTTCAATCGGCAGTGACTGATTCATGAAAGGACCGCAGACACCTGTTGGAGAATCCCGCAAGCAGCAACGGGCCCGTCCGGCTCTGCCACAGGATGACAGCGAGTATCATAGCATGAGGACTCATTGACGGGGCGGGAAATCGGAGTCCAGCGGTTCCGATTTCACGGCAGTCCTCTATCATTCACCCTGGTTGCACCTCGATAGACTGCAGGTTCAGGAGACTTTCGCTCATGGCTCGTTTCGGCGTGATTCTGCCAGCTGCCGGCAGCAGTACCCGTATGACCGGCTTCCAGAAAAAGAAACCATTTCTGGATTTGAAGGGGCGACCGATCTGGGTTCGCACAGCCGAACACTTCCTGTCTCGAAATGACGTCTGCCAGACCATTCTTGCGGTAGCTCCAGACGACCTCGACTGGTTCCGTGAAACCTATCGACCCAATCTGGCGTTCATGGATATTCAGATTGTCGCCGGTGGTGCCACTCGCGCTGACAGTGTGCGTAACGCCATGCAGCAGCTCAGATCAGATGCCGAATATATTGCCGTGCACGATGCAGCGCGGCCGCTGCTGGCCACTCGCTGGATTGACGAAATCTTCACAGCCGCAGAAAAGTACAAGGCGGCAATTCCCGGATTGCGAATCAGCAGCACTGTCAAACGAGTGACAGCAGACGGACGCATCAGCGAAACGGTTGACCGTACCGGACTGGTACAGGCTCAGACACCGCAGGTCTTCGAACGCCGCGTCCTGGAAAAGGCGTGGTCGATCTGTCGTAATCCGGCTGCCGCCACAGACGAAGCATCGATGGTCGAAGCCAGCGGACACCCAGTGCAGGTTATTGATGGCTGGCCGATGAACATCAAAATCACCACCGCCGAGGATTTCCGACTGGCCGAGCTGTTTGTCGGGGCCCTGCCCCGGCCAGCCAGCCTCGGCGGTCTGCATCCGTTTGGCGACGAACTGTTCCGCTGAATTCTGACCGAAACATACCCTGCTCAGGCTACTCCAGCAGCCATTCGGTCAGACGCCAGTCCATCCACCTGCGATCCGGATCCACGCCGGCACGACCGATGAACCCCAGATGGCCTCCATGCGGAGTCAGGCAGAGGGTAACATTTGGCGGCAGACTGGCATCAATCAGCGGTTGAGGACAGACCACCGGATCATCCTGGGAAGCAAGGATGGTTGTATGGACACGGATCCGTCCCAGCACCGGCAGACTGGACGTCTGCGTGTAGTAATCATCGACTGAGGCAAAACCGGTCACCGGCGCTGTATACAGATCATCGAATTCATACATGCGCCGTGGCAGTCGTTTGGCCTTCGCCAGTGGCAGTTCATCCCGCCACAGCGTGGTCTGGACAATCTGACTGAGCAATCTTCGAGTGAAGTACCAGTCATAACGCTGTCCGGCCGTCGTCGTGGCCATCCGGGCTGTGCACTGATGCAGGTCAACCGGCGGACAAACAGCCACAGCCCGATAAAGACAGAACGGCAGACTTTCAGCGTTATCACCAAGGTATTTCAACAGCATGTTGCCGCTGAGCGAAAAACCGGCAATTGAAATCGGGGAGCCCGGGCACAGACGCTCCAGCATTGCCACTGCAGCCGCTATATCTTCCGTCCGACCGGCGTGGTAGGGGGACCGAGCCAACTGAGCTGCAGCACCGCAGCCCCGATGGTCCATGCGAAATACTCGTACACCAAGCGCCGTCAGACGAGACGCCAGCCGCACCATGTAGCCACTCTGATGAGACCCTGACAGGCCGTGCAGCAGCAGCACAACGTGATCACCACGCTGCCAGATTCCTGGCATATCGTCATGTAGTACCGCCCGATCATCATCCAGCAGCCTCAGGTGCCGCGGAACCGTTCCCTGCAGATTGACGCGGCCCGGAAACAGACTGGCCATGACCGTCTGCAGATTCCCTCCGGACAGTCCACGCGCCGGGACAAATTCGGGGACGCCGGGTACCGGCCAGCCTCGAACCACCTCAGATTCCGACATGCTTTTACCGGCCTGCGCAGACAACGCCACCGCCGCACCCGGAATCGATTCACCCTCTGTGGTAGACGAACTTGTGTTTTGCATGCAGACATTTCGCAGACGGGAAACAACAGCGAGAATCCGATGGGTGGGCATCCTATGTCATGCCGCGGCCAGTTTGAGAGTCTTAAACGCAAATCCGTCAGAATCCGCAGGAAATCCCGCCCGTGCGAGACGCGGAAATCGGCAGTTTTCGCTCTCTGCCCACGCCCCGCAGACACCCCAAACTCTCACGACCCATTCACAATCAACCGCAGGAATCCCGGCAGCCGGATGTCAGGTTGCCGGGGTTCGCGGGATACCTGCCCTGCTGCTCCTCCGCATACCACCTGCTCAACACCTGCTGCCAGTCAGCCCACGACTGCACAGCAATAAAATCGGCGCGAACCAATTCAGCCTGCGGATGCCACGCCGCATAAAACAGACAGAACTTTCGGATCTGTCGCAGCACCTGATTCTCAGGCAGTACCTGTGCAGCCAACTCACGATGCCGGTTGATGACCTCAGACTGCTCGCGAACACCCGGTGCTTCAGGCAGAGCCCCCCCGTGCAGCAATGCTGCACACTGCCGGAAAATCCACGGATTACCAATCGAACCTCGAGCCGCAGTGACTCCGTTTACCCCTGTCTCACGAATCATACGCACACAGTCTTCTGCCGTAAACAAATCACCACTGCCCAGTATCACAGCCTGCGGAAATGCGCTACGAACTTCCTGCAGAAATGACCAGCGACTGGGCCCCGCATACTTCTGCTCAACCGTTCGTCCATGCACAGTGACAGCGGCAATCCCGATCTGCCACGCAGCCTCGAAGATCTCGAAAAACTGATCACGACTCTGCTGGGAATCGTCAACTCCACGCCGCATTTTCACGGTCACCGGGATTTGTGATGGCACTGTCCTGCGAACCACCTGCAGAATCTGAATTGCAGTCGCTGGCTGACCCAGATGATACCCGCCTCGACATCGTCCGCTGGCACGTTTTGCAGGACAGCCGAAATTGATGTCAATCACATCAAAACCAGCCTCCACCATGCGACTGGCCGCGAGAGCAAACAGCTCAGGCTCGGATCCGGTCAACTGTGCGCCGACCGGATGATCTGATTCCTGCACCAGCAGATGATGTCGAGTCCTGCGACGATCCCTGAGATTTGCGACAAACGAATCAATTGCCACTTCAGCAATCGAATACGGAGCCCCCATCTCGCGAGCCAGCGCACGCATGGACCAGTCACTGTATCCACTGAGCGCTGCCTGTACGACAGGCAGCGACAGCCGGATCGCGCCCAACCGCAACTCACTGCTTTCCAGAATTTCCGGCAACGATGTGCTCACCGACCCGCCGTGCTGTCACTGACCGGGGTTCCGGCCTGCTTCAGCAGACCATAAAGATCAACTTTGACATACGGCATTTCGGCCGCTGGCTTCGTATGGCTGGCATTCGCCACATACAGCAGTCCATCCTGCGGTACGAACAGCACGTTATGCAGATTGGATGACATGGCCACCGGACGGCTCATCAGCCACTGAGCCAGCTCAGTATCAATCTGACCATGCTTCTCTGTGACTCGACGCCGAAGTTCCTCCAGACGACTGCCCGCTGACAGCACAACACTGTCCGCGATGCCCGCCCCCAGTTGTGCATGCCCCTGACCGGAGCGAATGAACTCGATTGACTGCGGAGTCGCAGCGACACCTACAGCTTCGTTGGTCTCACCGTCGGCAAACACATAGTAATACTCGCAGGTACGTGGACTGTCAGCCCACAACTTCTGTACTTCGGCCAGAGTATCGCATTCTTCCAGAGCACGTCGCATCAGCGTGGCCATTGGAGCTCCGTCCCACTGACCTTCACCGCGACCACCCATTTCACCCAGCGAAATCTTCTCGGCATTCATCCCACTAACACTGCCAACAAACCCCGCATACCCCACATTGGCGAATGAAAAATATCCGTCCGGTCGGACCACAAACGTCGTCGCTGCATCCTGCAGACCAATCGTCGTCATATAGTCCAGGACTCGGCCATGATACAGTTTCCCGCCCTTTGTCGCCGACCCAAACACGGCAAACCCCGAACAGTGGAACAGCTCTGGAAAGACATTCAGAACCTGCACTGTTTCCGGATCCAGCTGCAGTGATTTCGCCAGTGCATCGGTCTCCCGCTTGTGACGTTCGGGAATGTGCGGTGACAATCGAGCATAAGCATCCTGCAGATCATGGCGAAACCAGCGACCAGTGCGGACGACGTTGGCTGTTCCAAAGGAATACAGCACAGACTCGATACAACGACGGGATTCTTCGGGCAACAGTTGCCCGTGAGCCGTTCCCAGCTGTTCGGGGGTTCCCCAGAGCGTGGCCACTCGATGTCCGTCGATCCACTGCAGAGCACCATGCTCCACTCGCCGCGGTTTCTGCACCGGCTCAGTCAGCACGCGTCCTGGCCTCAGAATCTCAGTGGCGCGACGTACACCCCGCACAAAGGTCCGCTCCAGTTCAGCCCGCTCCAGTTCTGTCACCTTGCTGCCGGAAAGGCTCAGAGCATCCGGGGCAGGACCAGCAACCGGCCCAACCGTCAGACTGACGGAAAAATCCGTCGCCGCCACCTGCAGTTGCCCGGCTTTCGGAAAGCTGATGACAGCATCACCCGTTTTCCACTCACCCGTCTCGGACGTTAATTCCAGCTTTGCAATGCTGGCCAGAGCCTTCAGGGTGTCTTCCACGTTTCCGTTGGACAGCATCGTCAGACCGAGAGAAACCGGGCCCAGATCTGATGCACTGGAGATCATACGCCCGACAACGCCTTCAGGAGCGAGGCTGTCGGCAGGTGGCACGGCTCCGCGAGCAATAAAGGCCGTCCCATGTTTCGGCAGGATCAACACTGTCACATCAGCACGGCGACGCAGCGTGACCGCATACTCAGGATGCGACAGCTGCAGGTCAAAGCTGGTAGCGTCATAACGAGACAGTTGCAGGTCCACGGGCTGCCTGCTGCCGTCGATCGGGATCTGCAGGTCACCCTGCAATGAAAAACTGGCCTCGCGACCGCTGAGAATGGAAGCAACCGGCTTCAGCCCGGCAATCAGATCACGCTGTGGTTCACCAGCTGACAGTCCGGAGTTCAGAATAAGGCCACACAGCAGCAGCCCAAGGCAAGTCGTGCGAGCGAACGTCATCAGAAACCTCCGAACGGGTGGCCGAGAAGTGGAAACAGCTGTTTGTCCGGAAGCGGTTCTTTCGCCGGACCGCCGGAATCCTCGGCCGATATCACCCTGTTTCTCAAAAAAATGGATTTCGAGCAACTGAATCCGAGCCGTAAACGGGGGGAAATTCGCAGGATTCCCCAGAGTTACCTGACTGCTGAATTCCGTGTAATCGCTACCTGTGGCTCATTTTCGCTGCCGCAGTGCCCCAAAAACCGATAAAATCAGGAAGTGGGGAACCTGTCAGCAATCCGTTCCGTCATACGGTCAGTTGTCAGTTCCATCATCCAGAATTCTCACAGGAATCACGGGCCGTGTCTGCAGTTTCAGAACCTCAGAACCCCGCCTGGGTTGAACCGGACCAGTACATCCAGCTTCAACTGGATCAGGCTCGCAGTCGGATTCGCACAACCGATGTCCTCACAGCCATAGTCCTTGCCGGACTGTTGCTGGTCGGCTACGTGCTGATTTTCACACTACTGGATCACTGGGTGGTTCCGGGTGGATTTCGGCCACTGACTCGCGCGATTCTGCTGTTCCTGATTCTCAGTGCCTGCAGCGCAATTATCCTGTGGTACGTCATTCGGCGTCTGGGCCAGTCCGTGCACCCGGTCTTTGCCGCGCGAATGCTGGAACGCAGCCAGCAACATGAAGATGGCAGTCTGCTGGCACTGATCGACCTGCAGGCCCATGGTCGCGATCCCGGTGTCTCCATTCGACGCACTCTGGAAAAGCGAGCAGCCGTCAGACTGGCTGGTGTGCATATCGATGAAGTCATTGACCGTGGCTGGCTGATGCGACTCAGTCTGATCCTGTTTGTCATGACTCTGCTGACATGCCTGTACGCCGTACTCAGCCCCAAGTCCATCAGTCTGCTCAGACCGTTTTCGTTTGCTCGCGCTGCCGTCTCCACTCGGACTCTGCTGGAATCCATCCAACCGGGCAATGCTGCTGTCCCGGCTGGCACTCAGGTGGAATTCCAGGTCGACGTCGCCGGCCATATCCCAGACTCAGTACAGGTGCTGTACACCACGGCAGATCGGCGTTTCGTCGACGAACCGCTGACCATGCAACCCGGCGAAGACGCCCAGCGTTTCACTGTTTTACTGACCGGCGAGGCAGGTCGCGGAATCCGTCAGAATCTGCAGTATCGCATCGTTGCCGGCGATGCCATCAGCGATACTTACAACATCACTGTCATTCAGCCCCCCACAGCTCATGTGACACTGGTGCAGTATCAGCACCCGGAATACATGCAGTTACCCGATCGTTCGGAACAGGCGGGTGCCATTGCCACCTGGCAGGACACCACAATCACCATCACCGCCGAAAGCAGTGCACCAGTCACGTCTGCCATGCTGCAGTTCTCGGATGATGCCGCTTTTTCCTCGCAGGCAGAGGAAGCTTCGATGTCTGTCAGTGACACCACACTGACAGGAAAATGGAAACTTGAGGAACGTGCGGACAAATCGTTCCCCGGATTCTACAGGATCGCTGTGCAGGACAGCGAAGGCCGCAGTGATCCGGAACCGCCGGTATATCCCATCCAGGTTCGCCGGGATGCACCTCCAATCGTGCGGGTACTTGATCCGGCCCGTGATCTGGATGTCCCCGCGAACGCCGTCATACCCATCCTCGCTGAAGCCGAAGACCCCGATTTCCTCCTGCGAAATGTCACACTGCACTATGCCGTCAATGGGCAGGCGCGGCAACCCGCCGAATTCCTGATGGACTCTGCCAGCACGGGTTTCGTCAAAAGTTGGCGGGGCAGCTACGAATTGAATCTCAGTCGACTGCGAGTCAAGCCGGGCGACCTCGTCACCTGGCATCTGGAAGCTCGGGATAACCGACCGTCACTGGGAAATCAGGGCATTTCGGGCGAGTTAAATCTTCGTATCACAGCACCCGTCAGCGATCAGCAGGTGCAGGAACAGTTGCAGCAGGATCGTCAGATGCAGCAACAACAACTGCAGCAAAATCAAGCACAGGAACAGTCGCAGCAGGGACAACCACAAGCCGAACAGCCCACCGCCGAACCACAACCTCAGCAGCAGGGACAGGAACAGCAGACGGGCCAGCAGGACATGCCTGCTGCGAATACGGCCACTGGACAAGCGAGCAAGCAGCCAGAGACGACTGAACCCGGACAACCCGAAAATGGCAACCAATCGCCGGACAACCAACCAGATCCAGCGAATACTCAGCAGAAACAGGGTGGCACTGGTGCCCCGGAATCCGCCACGCCAGACGCTGACCGTCAGGATCGGCAGCAGAATCCCACGGAAAATCAATCGGAACCCGTGAAGTCCCGCCGGTCCGATGAGGACGAAGCATTAAAGAAGTTGATCGAGTCAATGCAGAGGAAACCTCGATCTGCAGAGGACGAGCAGCCATCCGATGCCGAACAGTCCGAGAGCACGGGGCAGTCGGGATCCGATCAGAATTCGCAGTCGGATCAACAGAGCGAACAGACCGCAGGTCAAACGTCAGACTCAGATGACAAGACGCAGCAGAACACGGAGACTGAAAACAAGTCCAACGAGGATTCTGATCTGAACAAGACCGACGCCAACAAAACCGACGGCAACAAGTCTGACAGCAACAAAACTGACGCCAACAAGACCGACGGCAACAAGTCCGACGGCAACAAGACCGACAGCAACAAGTCCGACAGCAACAAGTCCGACGCCAACAAGACCGACAGCAACAAGTCCGACAGCAACAAGTCCGACGGCAACAAGACCGACAGCAACAAGACCGACAGCAACAAGACCGACGGCAGCAAGTCCGACGGCAACAAGACCGACGGCAACAAGACCGACAGCAACAAGTCCGACAGCAACAAGTCCGACAGCAACAAGACCGACAGCAACAAGACCGACGGCAGCAAGTCCGACGGCAACAAGACCGACGGCAACAAGTCCGACGGCAACAAGACCGACAGCAACAAGACCGACAGCAACAAGACCGACAGCAACAAGACCGACAGCAACAAGACCGACAGCAACAAGACCGACAGCAACAAGACCGACAGCAACAAGTCCGACGCCAACAAGTCCGACGCCAACAAGTCCGACAGCAACAAGACTGACGCCAACAAGTCCGACGGTGGCAAGTCCGACGGTGGCCAATCAGGAATTGGTGATAGCGAGAGCAACCCGTCGGGTGACAACCAAAAGGGTAGTGACCAATCAGGCACTAACAAGTCTGGCAAGGCGGAAAGCGAAGCTGGTGGGAAATCGGGGGGAGCAGCGGATGGGGTCAGTAACCCATCCGCTGCCGCCGGGAAAGGAAATTCGCGGTCTTCACAGGGTAATTCAGGCAATTCCGGCATGCCCGACTCTGAATCCGAGAACTCAGGCGGAACACCGGAACAATCACCGAGTGAAAAGTCACCGGGTGATCAATCAACCGGTGACAAGTCGGGAGGTGACGAGCAGGGGAAAGCGGCTGGGAAGCAGGGCGCGGCAAAGAAAACGGAGACCAGCAAGGCTCCAGGTTCTGACGAGCAATCGGGCGGACCGGAATCCGGTTCCCAGTCCGGGGGTGGCCAGCAGTCGCAGGTCGGCAAGCCGACAGACCAGTCCCCGGGTGAATCACAGGATTCAGCCGAGCAGGCCGACCGCGAGCGCCGGAATGCTGGCAAGCAGCCTTCGCAGGGCAGCAAAACGGGCAGTCAGCCCTCTGGTAGCCAACAGGCCGGTGGTGGTGGTGAAGCGGCAGGAAAGTCGGGCAACAAATCCAACGGGGGCGGCCAGCAGCCAGGTGGGGGTGGGCAGGGGCCAACTGGACAACCAGGGGCGACGGGTGGAGTGCACAGTGGTGGCGGTGGGCAGTCCGAAGCGGATGAGAGTGGTCCGCGTAAGTCAGGTCCAGAGGGAACTCGCGGTACGGAATCCGGGCCTGGCCCGGACCCGAATCGTCCGGCGAACGCGGGCGGTGCAATGGATAGTCCGTCAGCTGTTGGTGACCGGCAACTGCCAGACCACAAAGCCGAGGTAGAGGAAGCGGCGGCAGCTGCTGGCCTTGCACTTAAAAGGCTGCAGAAGGAACTGGAACGCGGCGAAGTGGATCCGCAATTGCTGAAAGAACTGGGCTGGACTGAAGAGGAGCTGGCTGGATTTGCAGAACGCATGCAGCAGCAGCTGAACGAACGAGTGGTCAATGATCAGCAGCAACGCGAGAAATCGCTTGCCCAGAAGTCTTTTGAAGAGATGCTGCGAAGTCTTGGGATTGGTGGCAGCGGTGCCTCGCGTGACGGAGACACTCGCAGGGATCGCGACCGTCAGGATACGACCATCCGCAATTCCCCCCCGCCGTCTCGCTATCGCAGTAGTTTTGAGGCTTATCAGCGATCATTATCAACTGGTCGCAGTGGCAACCCCAAACCCGCTGCAGGAAAGCCCCAGTGAACGTCTGAAACAAAAAAACGCCGCAGAACGCGGCGTTTCATGTCAGCTGAGAATCCTGTTTGCGGGCAGCTCAGGCCATATCGAACGATTCGCTGTCATCGTTCATTTCATCTTCAACAACAAGGTTCCCCATACTGCCCGGACCGTGATCGTAACAGTCGTCTTCGTGCCACAACGGCAGACCGGCAGCATACCGAGCAGCCAGCATCATCACCTTCTCTTCAGAACCGGGCTTGGCGGCCGTAGGAGCTGACGGATCGACACCCAGAGACTTGAGTTCTTCTTCAAAGCCAGCGTCAAGGTCGTTCAGAAACTCGTAACCTTCGATGTCCGAAAGAGACTCCAATCCGGGATCGGCATCATAGTACTGTGGAAACATGGCAACTCCTGGAGGGACAAACGAATGAAGCTGTTCCGTCCGTGGAGTGTGGTTGTGAAAGCCGTGTTGCCACACGCGACACAACCGCCAGGCATAACGCCGGCGTCGCAAGCGAATCCTTTCGCGTCGCAGATTGTTGGATCTGAATGCAGTGATGTCAATATTTTTTTACATCTGATAAGCCGTTTCCACGGATCCAGCAGTGCCACCCAAAACCCCAGAGCCTGAAATTTCTGGATTTTTCATGGTTCTGATGTTTTTTGACAGCCTTTTGCGGAACTGTTGCCTGGCGACATCACAGATCCGGAGGAATGTGGCTTCAAGGCATCAGCCAACCGTTACCGACTGCCCGCCTTCTCAGCGATCCCCAAAGTTCCCGACTCACCTGCAACAGCAGAATCTCCTCGCAAGCGAGCGAGCAATTCCGGTCGAAATCCGCGCAACTCAAACAGTCCGTCAGGCCGGACTTCAAGGTGCGGCGGTTTCATCACAATCCTGACGATACTTTCAACAACAGGATAAAACACGGTCATGAGCAGTGGCCAGCAAGTCGCCCATTCGCCCCCAATCCATTGATGAATATAAAACGAAGGGAAAGCAACCAATCCAAAGCAACAACCCAGCATTACACCAACCATCAATCCCCGCCACACACCGGTCCGCGTGTAATACCCTGCGACCAGCACCCTCGACCGCCCCCATGGCCAGTGCATCATCGCATTCACAGCAAAGCCGACCGCCTGAGCACTCATCATGGCAATCAATGGCCATGCGAAACCCGCGAGTTTCGAATAACACTCCGCAAAAAACAGGCCCAGCAGTATTGTCCACGCTGCGACCATTGAGGGCACTCGATGTTTTCTCTGAGAATACACCCAGAATCTTACAGGCTTCACATACTCACCAACATCCTGCCCGGTCCGCATGCAGATCCTCGGCAAGTGCAGGCGAGAACCACAAATAAGGCCATCGTCACTCAATTCAAACCACTGCTCGTTCGCCGAAAACTCGGGGGACTGCTGTACTGCCTCGGGTACAGCATATGGATTCACCACTTCGCGATTCATCACCAGCCTTTCCAGTTCGTTGGTTCTCTGTTCAGTTCTTCAGCCTGGCCAGGAAAGCGTCCGAAAAGCCGGTCATTTCAAATCGTCCGTCCTGTTCGGGCTTCACTTTCAAGGCCAGTCCTCGCAGCCACAGACGGCTGAGAGTATTCATGATAAGAAACGGAACAAACCAGAATCCGCCAATGCGGGCGGGTAGAATCCCGCCAAAACTGTCCATCACCATTATGGGCACAAAGAAAATCACCGGGAATACTCCGACCCAGAATCTGATACGATTGCGCCCTCGCGACAGAAATGCAGTCACCAGCACCTGCTGACGGTTGACCCGAATTCGACGCAGGAAAAAGATGGCCACCAGACCCGGGCCAGCAAAGGCCACAACACACAGCAATACCGTCACAGCAGTCGACGATGGTGACGTTGCCAGCGACGCTGCCGAAGAACTGATCAGGGAGATGAAAGTAAGCACCCAGATGACCGACAGCAGCACCACTCCCAGCAATTTCAGCGTCCGCTGCAGGCTGAAACCGGGATTGTGCACAAGACAAAGACTGAAGGGAGCCGCTTCCGGACAATCTTCACCCGTCACCAGACAATACTGCGGCAGTCGCAGTGAACTGTGACAGATCAATGACTCGCCTCGCACCTCAAACCAATCATCAGCAGCCTCCGCTACAGCAGCATAAGCAGCGTTTGGTGAGACAGCAAATGGATTGTCCTGCTGCTCGTCTGAACTCATCCACCTGCCCCCTTCCGCCCCTGCTTCTCAAGGTCTTTTGCCGATTCAAACAACTTCTGCTGACGCACGGCAAGCTCAGACACCTGCTTCTGCAATTCTACACGCTCTGCCCCCTCGGCCCGATCCAGCAATCCATCCACCTGCTTCGTCCGACGATTCACCTGTAACTGCAGATTTTTCAACACGCGAATTTCGGCAATCAGATCCACCAGTGGAGATTGCTGCTGCTGAGGCTGCTGAGGCTGCTGTTGTTGATCCTGCTGCTGGTCCTGCATCTGCTGCATCTCACGCTGCATCGTTTCAATCAACTGCTTCAGCGATTCCAGAATATCCCTTTGCACAGAAACCGTCAGCTCAGTTACGTTCGACTGCTGCATCCAGTCTGCCACCGAATTCATATCCGACTCAATGTCCTCAACCGCCAGCAGAATCGCTGAAGATGTCCCGTCTTCACGAATCAACAGAACCGTCTGAGCACATTCGCGAGCCAACTCGGTCTGCTGCTGGGCTAACTCACGACAGCGACCATAAGACAATTCCAGCCACTCCTTCTGAGGAACAGCAGCCAATGCTGTCGTCCCCTCATGAATCTGCGACTCCACAAGCAGCAGCCGCTGGAAACGTGCCTCCAGCGAAGCCAGCACCATCTCCTTCTCCTCCTCTCGCAACTGCTTCAACTGCTCTTCCAGTTTCTCCGCAGCCTTCTGCAAATCCTGTAATGCCGCATCCTCCTCCTTCAATGCCTGTTCACGCTGCTGCTTCTGCAGCGCCTCCAGAGCCTGCTGCATCCGCTGAGCCGCCCGCTCCAGCGCTTCACGACCCGGAGTCTTCTGCTGCTGCTTCGCTGACTGCTGTTCCTGCCCACCCCCGCTCGCACCTTCCTGCGACTTCGGATCACCAGACTTCTCACCAGACTTCTCACCAGACTTCTCACCAGACTTCTCACCAGACTTCTCACCAGACTTCTCACCAGACTTCTCACCAGACTTCTCACCGGACTTCTCACCGGACTTCGGCTCTGAATCCTTGCCACCCTGCCCTTCCGCTCCCTCAGCTCCTTCCTGTTCTCTGCCTTCGTCGTCATGCTCGCGCATTTCTTCCAGCAGTTTCTCGGTGCCATCTATCGCTTTCTGCTGTCCCGGCGCGGCATTCGACGGTGACTCTTCATTTTGAGCCGCACTTCGAGCCGATCGCTGTTCACCGATCACATTGCGCAGATCCTTCAGCAGTCCATTCAGACGCTCACGTTCACGTTCGACTGCACTACGACGATCCTCGCTTTGCAGCAGCTTCATCAGCGATTGAAAACTCTGAATCAATTCCGTCTGCGTTTCCGAAGCCGCTCCCAGTTCTCCGGACTCCAGCAGAGCAATGACCTTTTCAAGATCCTCCCGAACCTGATCCTCGCGGCCCTTACCCAGTGTTTTTCTGAGCAGATCTGCGCGTTCCGGATCCTGTCGGCCCAGGATATCGGCCATCTGCATCAGCATTCGCTCAAATCGAGCGTAGCGACCACTGACCGCAATCTGCTCGTTACGCAAAGTCTGGGGGTCTTTCGCCGTGGATTTTTCCGGAGGATCGGCCGCGGTATCCGGGGAGGCCTGGGAGGATTGCCCGGTAACACCGGGCTGCTGCGTCGTCGTGACAGCCTGCGCCAGCGGCCCGGCCCAGCCACCAGCCAGCAGGGTAATCCCCAGTAGTCCCGCCAGCACTGACAAGTAGTTCATTGAAATCCTCGTTTTCCTGGCAGGGCTATTCACTTCAACAGATCATCCAACAGTCGGTTCTTCAGCAGGCGTTTCGTCTCTTCCATCAACCGCTGCTGCTCCTCAGACAACTGCTTCAGGTCCCGCAGCGCCTCATGAAATTCCGCCAGATCGCGAACATTATCCAGAATGCCTCGAAGTGCAGTGATCACGGCAGACAACTGACTTTCAGACTGTGCTATCAGCTGAGCTGTCGGCTGTCGTTCCATCGCAGCCCCTCGAAACGCAGCAATGGCCCGATCCACCTGGGGCAGAGAAGTATCACGGACCTGCTTCAGTGGATCCACAATTCCCGCCTGCATCGTCTCTGCGTTATGCAGCGGAATGGCGTTATTCACCAGTTGCCGCACAATTTCCTCAAATGATTCAATGATTGCATTCAGTTCGTTTGCCTGCCTTCGCAGAGAATTCCCCGATCGGCTGCCACACGTCAGCAGACTGGCCAGATCGGTCTCAACCGCAGCACCGCCGGCAGCCTCCGTCCGCAAAGCGACCTGCTGATGCAACTGCAGATCCCTGCGAATGTCCTCCAACTGCCCCAGTACCTCTTCAAATCGAGTTCGCAGAGCAATTTCACGAGTATACAGAATGGACAATAACTCATCGTCGCTGACGATCTGAAAAGCCAGCGGTGTACTGCGAGTCGTCCCGGGCTGAGGCGAAGGATTCGCATCCGCCGCGACCACCGAAACAGTCAACGACTGTCCTTCAGACAACTCCAATGGCTGCACTTCAAAGAATTCGTACTGTTCGTCAGCCGAGCGGTTGAGACTGAAATCCGTGCTGCCGGGCTGCGGACCTGCCCGAAAATTCCGAGGACGCCATCCAGTCTCGTCATCCACCTGAAACTCAAAGCGAGCCGACTGCAGGCCGTAGTCGTCCCGCAGGCGTCCGGCGACCGGTATACGAGCACGTTTCGTGATGGAGTTGCTGATTCCGGTCATCTGAGCAACCACGACGGGTGGAAGATCACGAACACCAGCAATTCGCAGCGTTTCCGGGCTGGCAGATTTCACATCATCCGTATCATGCAGCGCGAATCTGAGACTGGTATTCGGCAGTATCAACAGCCTGCTGTCTACGGCGATGGGATTCGGCATGGCTGAGTCACCCGGTGATGCTCCGGCGGAAGCAATTTCTGACTGAGCTGTTGTCAGTAGCTGGAATCCCGCGTTAATTGTCACTCCATCAGCGGCGATCAGAGGTGAATCGATTTTTAAAGGCTGACGATCGTCATAAAACACCACCTGGCTGCCAACACGATCACCCTCAATGACAAATCGCTCCGTCAGGATCCGCGCCGACTGCAGCGGCTTTGCCGATCGGGCTGCCAGCTGAAAAGCCGTTCCTTCCGGCAGCGGCAACTCACTGCCCGTCACGGTAATGTCCGCCTCACGCAATTGATTCCAGCCCGTGTATTCAGGGTATATGCACCGCAGACGAATACTGTCGAGACCAGGGACATCCACAACCTCGACCAGCCACGGCTGCAGGTTGCGAAAATCGCCAGCCAGAACCTCAATCCGCACGGGTTCGCGCAGCTGGGTCACAAAAAAACGAAAACGACGATTACCAGCAGAGGTCACCCAGGCCCGACTGCGACTGCCATCCTCACGAATCACATCCACTCGAATTCTGTCCGGGACAACCCATTCTCGCCCCGTAGATGCATCCAGTTCTGGTACCGAAAACTCAAGTTCCAGATCCGCCGAACGCGGATGCCGATAGACCAGCGAACCAACTCGGTCGTCCAACGAGCGAAATTCCACACGTCGGTCATCAGGTTGAGCAATTGCAGATACCTGCAGCAAAGTCGTCCGCTGCCAGTAGATTTCCTGACACAGCACAAATGCCTTCCACCAGCGCTGCGGCAGTCGTGGATTCACCAGCGAAGGAATCAGGATTGAGCACAGCAGGACTGCTGACGTCAGCCCCATACGTCGCAGTCGTCGGGTGTCGAACAGGTCGGATTCGTGCACATCGCGAGCCTGCAGTTCGGCCTGCTGGACGGCACGTCGCAGCATTTCCATCGACAATGGCCCATCGATCGGCAGGCC
This sequence comes from uncultured Planctomycetaceae bacterium, assembly GCA_903858815.1. Taxonomy (GTDB): domain Bacteria; phylum Planctomycetota; class Planctomycetia; order Planctomycetales; family Planctomycetaceae; genus SXXK01. The sequence continues at coordinate 254,425 of CAIOKE010000133.1, forward strand.
TGTTGAAGATTCGACTGCTGTTACCAGCCGATCCTGAAACTGCGGAAATCGTCGCTCCAGCAACAGTGCCACATCACGATCACCAATCGATCGCAGCAGTGGCCGCAGCACACGCCGCGAAATCAGAACCAGCAGCACCGGCACCAGCAGGACCAGAAACAGCGATCGCAGCTCAACCGGAAGTTCCAGTCGCTGCAATTGAAACCAGCCCAGATCGATCCCCAGCGTGCCCCAGAACAGTGCCGCGAAACCGCAGGTTACCGACAGGACGCCAGCCAGCAGAGCGTCCCGCCGCAGTCGCGAACGAACGCGTGCCAGCAGACCGCGAATGGCTGGCGGCAGATCGATGCGGGCAACAGCAGGCGTCGTGGAGGACATGCAGAAAACCTGATCGTGAGGACCGCCTGGAGGAAATGAATTACCAGAGGCTATGATATGACGATCAGCAGTCTAGCGGTCGGAACGCCAGTGCTGTAGGCCGAAGCCGAATTTCCGAGGGAATCACGAAAATCTCGCTCCCTCAAATTCGCTCTTTCACGCTGGGACAAGCGTCGGTGGCCTGGTACCCGAGTGACTGCTGTGTTACCCTGTGTCGTTTTTCCGCTGCTCAGTTGCATCTCCGGCACTCTTCGCAGCAGACACTCTGTTCACCGACCTGCTCAGACCAGAACCGATAACCGATGTCAGGCAACGCAAATCCCGGCACTATTTCCGTTTCCAATGGTCCGACCGCCCCGGGTGCCACCGGCGAACTGGTGCTGGTCATGGATTTTGGCTCTCAAACCGCCCAGTTGATCGCTCGTCGGGTCCGCGATCAGAACGTTTTCTGCCAGATCGTCCGCCATGACCTCAGTGCCCAGAGAATCCGCCAACTGGCCCCTCGCGGCCTGATCCTTTCCGGCGGTCCCGCCAGTGTCTACGGCGACGGTTCACCCAAAGTCGACCCCGCCATATTTCAGCTGGGTATCCCCATCCTTGGTATCTGCTACGGCATGCAGCTCACCTGTTACACGCTCGGTGGTCGCATCCTGCCAGCTCACTCCCGCGAATTCGGACGGGCTCCGTGTTCACAGCTTTCCGAATCCGATTCGCTGCTGTTTCAGGGGCTACCCACAACCTTTACCGCGTGGATGAGCCACGGTGATCAGGTAGAATCTCTGACGGGTGATTTCAAGGCAATAGCGTCAACCGCAACGTGCCCGAATGCCGCCGTGCGGCATCGTGATCTGCCAATCTACGGGCTGCAGTTCCATCCGGAAGTCACACACACCGAATTTGGTGGCCAGTTGCTGGCGAACTTCGTGCGGAATATCTGCGGTTGTCAGGGCACATGGCAGATCAGTTCCCTGATTGAACAGCAGAAGCAGCTGATTCGGCAGCGTGTCGGCAGCGACCGAGTCATCTGCGGGCTTTCCGGCGGTGTGGATTCTGCCGTCACAGCCGCTTTAATCTCTGCCGCTATCGGTGACCAGTTGTCCTGCATCTTCGTGGACAATGGTCTGCTGCGCAAGGGCGAACGCCAGGATGTGGAAGAGCAGTTCACACAGCATTTCAAAACAGACCTGCATGTCGTTGATGCGTCCCGGAGATTTCTGACCGAACTGGCAGATGTCACCGATCCGCAGCGCAAACGAAAAATCATCGGCAAAGCATTCATCGATGTCTTTCGAGATGAAGCTCGTTCGATTCCGAACGCCCGCTTCCTGGCCCAGGGGACACTGTATCCCGATGTCATCGAAAGCGGAGCAAATCCGGACGGACCTGCAGCCACAATCAAGTCGCACCACAACGTGGGTGGACTGCCCGCTGAACTGGGTTTCGAACTGATTGAGCCTCTGCGTGATCTGTTCAAGGACGAAGTTCGAAGGATGGGAGTTGAACTGGGGCTGCCTGAAAAAATGGTCTGGCGGCATCCGTTCCCCGGACCGGGACTTGCCGTTCGCTGCCTGGGCGCAGTTGCCGAGGACCGTCTGCGGATCCTGCGGGAAGCCGATGCAATTCTGATTGAAGAACTGCATGCTGCCGGATTGTATCGCCAGATCCAGCAGGCGTTTGTCGTGCTGCTGCCCGTGCAGTCTGTCGGTGTCATGGGGGATGACCGCACCTATGAAAATACGGCTGCAATCCGTGCCGTACAGACCGAAGACTTCATGACGGCCGACTGGTTCCATTTCCCCTGGGATGTACTCGGACGCATCTCCACACGCATCATCAATTCCGTGCGTGGGATCAATCGAGTGGTCTATGATGTCAGCTCAAAACCGCCGGCCACCATTGAATGGGAATAGCAGTGACCAGTACAACTGCCTGTGCCGAAATCATTGCGATCGGCACCGAACTGACTTGTGGCTCAAAACTTGACACCAACAGCCAGTGGCTCAGCCGCGAACTTGAATCGCTGGGCTGGACTGTCATGCGGCACACAACTCTCGCGGATGATCTTGACCTGATCATCGAAGAGCTGCAGGCTGCCGCTGAACGCTCACAGGCAGTGCTCATTACAGGTGGACTGGGCCCAACGCTGGACGATCTGACGCGGGAGGCAATGGCCGCGGCATTCCATCAACCACTGGTGAGGGACGCAGAATCCCTGCAGCGGATTGAGGCGATGTTTGCGGCCCGCGGACGACCGATGCCGGCCCGCAATGTCGTTCAGGCAGACCGCCCCGAACAGGCCGCTGCGATCCGCAACGACTGGGGCACCGCACCGGGAATACTGCTGCAGGTTCCTGCAACTGCCGAAAACTCGGGCTGCCTGCTGGCGGCGATGCCCGGCGTGCCTGCGGAAATGCGGCCAATGTTTGAACATCTGGTCCGGCCGCACCTGCTGGATAGCGGCATTCAGATGTGTCGTCGCGTCATTCGCACTTTTGGCTACGGCGAATCTGAAGCTGAACGTCTGCTGGATGGCCTGACGGCTCGCGGACGTAACCCCGAAGTGGGTATCACAGCCAGTGAGGCGGTGATCTCGCTGTGGATCACAGCAAGAGCCACAACTGAGGAGACAGCCCGCCAGATGTGCGAAGAAACGGAGCAGCAGATTCGGCAGCGTCTCGGAGTGGCTGTATTCGGTGACGGCGACCTCGAACTGCATGATGTTACTGCCGGACTTCTGCAGCAGCAGCACGAGACAGTCGCACTGCTGGAAGGCACGACGACCGGTGGGCAACTGGCGATGTGGCTCACAGAAACTCCAGACTCAGATTCTGTGCTGCACGAAGCTCTGGTGCTGCCCGCATGGGATAACCTCGACGTCCTCGAGCACTGGCCGCAACATGTGCAGGATCTGATGACAGGCTATTTTCGAAGCCATCCATGCCACTGGGTTCTGCTGTCATCTCCGATTGAGGACCAGCAGGCAGCAGCGGGTGTCAGCGTACGACGAGGTATGGTGGCGCTGGCAACCGCCATTGAGCTGGAAACCGCTGACGTCAGCATGTCCGGAAACCTGGCAATATTTCGTCAGCGTGCGGCAAGGACGGCCCTGAATCTGCTGCGTCGTCGACTGCTGGCTGCACGAACCTAGCGTCCATTGCCTGGAAAAATCATTAAAAACCAACGAATTTGCACACGACAGCAGGCCTCAATTCGCCTGAATTCACCGAAAAAGACAAGCGGGGTAATTCGGTCTTCTGCAAAAATTGCCGGTTCTGGTATAATTCATCGGTGTCTTGTGAACTCAGGCGGACTGCGTTTCCTTCAGAAACCCGCCTCGTTTTCCTCCCCTCAGCATCTTCGCCACTGGAGTGCAAATTCATGTTGTCAGGTTCGCTTCGTCGTCTGCTGCTGCTGGGGCTTGCTCTGGCTTCATGCGCCCCCGTCAGTGCTCAGGAAAAGCTGGCATGGAAGTTCACTTCGGGTGAATCGCTGAAATATGTCGTCGAGCAGTCGACTGAAATGCAGATGTCCATCGCCGGTCAGAAGCAAAGCATGCAGTTGAAGCAAACGCTGGATATGGACTGGAAAATCGGCGAAGTTGCATCTTCCGGCGACGCATCCATGACTCAGACAATCGGTCGCGTTCAGGTCCAGTCCGACGGTGGCCTTGTCGGGGGCTTCAAATACGACTCCAGCGAATCTGAAGCTCCCACGAATGCAGTTGCCAAAAGTATGGCCGATGTCTTCAGTCGCATCATCAACAAACCCTTTGCGGTCACCATGCAGCCCAGCGGAAAGATCGGCAAAGTCGATGTTCCCAAAGAACTGCTGGAAGCACTGGCCGGCTCAGGTGGCGCAATGAGCGAAGACACACTGAAACAGTTGATGACTCAGTCTGCTGTAACACTGCCCAAAGACGGCGTCAGCAAAGGGGAATCATGGGAAAACGTTCAGAACGTGGATATGCCTGTGGGCGTTATGACCATCAACTCGAAGCTGACATACCTCGGGAACGATTCCAAAACGGGCTTTGCTGAAATCGAAATGAAGCCCACGATCAGCATCAAAGGCAAGGAAGGATCTCCGCAGCAGATCACTCTGAAGAAGTCTGAAGGTGGCGGTAAGGTCCTGTTCGACCAGAAAGCCGGTCGAGTTGCCCAGTCAGACGTTGATCTGACGATGGAACTTTCCATCAAACAGTTTGGGCAGCAGATTGATCAGCAGGTCAAACAGAAAACCCTGATGAAACTGCAATGATGCGTTGATCATCTTCTGATCGACAATCGATTTCAGCCGCAGGCAGCCATCAAGGCCTTGCCTGCGGCTTTTTTCGTGTCGTCATTCGCCGGAAACGGGAAACTGTCCTCCAGAGGCACTCCGCCATGTGTGCAGATACCACGATGACAGAATAATGACGTCGAGGGACAAACTGTTCCGCAGCACAACTCCGGATCCCCGCCACGACGAATTGGTCCTTGTCGGAAATTCTTCATGAAACGCATCTTTCTGACGCTGGCCATCCTTGCCAACGTAACGATGCTGGCAGCCCTCGTCATGGGTCTGCAAATCGGCGACCCCATGACACTGGGTGGCCGTGATCCGGATGTCAACCGCTGGATCGGGAACCATATTCTTGTCGGATTGTTTGCACTCACCAGCGTTACCATGGTTCACGCTCTGCTGTTCACCTACTTCATGGGTACCGGCCGCTGGATTGAAGAGACTTCAGCGGCATACAAATTGCCTCCACAGTTTCACAACGCCAATCAAAAACTGAAATATGGCATCCTGCCAGGCATCATGTTCACTTTTCTGATGGCTCTGGGCACCGGGTGCTGCGGCGCCGTGGCAGATCCTGCCACTGCTGCCTCACTTACCAGCTGGACCGGAGTTTCTGACTCGGTCCTGCATTTTGCGATGGCCATCGCCACATGGTGCGTGAATCTGCTGGTGAATTTCACTCAGTACTTCCGTATTGCAGGGAATTCCACAATCGTTGAGGCTGTCCTGGCGGAAGTGCGTCGCATTCGTCTTGAACGCGGACTGCCTGTCGATGACGCCACCTGAAAACCCCGGCCGGCTACTTCGAGGTCAGTTCCCGAAACCACCGCCACGCCTGCTCCGGCTGATAACCGGCCCTGTCGTGCAGCACAGCCCCAAATTGAACTCGGAAGACATCCCCTCGCCTGACTCGCACTTCGCTGCGATCACCCTGCTTCATCGCCTGCCGACCAAAAGGATTTGCCACAAAGACACCATAGTCCCGATTATGCCACCAGCTGCCGCGGAAGTTGGTGTTCGCTGCCAGCAGAGTAATCCCAGGCCGCAGATCTCCCTGCGACCCAGCATAGTCACACCAGTCCGCAGGCTGCCCCCACGTAGCGGCCGCACTGCTCTGACCGGCCGAACTGACTATTCGACCTCCAGCCTTCTCTGTTAACGGCGTTGCCATCCGCGCCCCAAAACCCATCTCTTCCTGATCACCAAACACCAGATCCTGCTGATCACTGGAGAATTCGGCAGTCCACAGAATCAGTCGCAGTCCATCCCGACTGACAACCTGAATTCGAGTTACCATTCGCCCCACCGCAGAGCCTCGCTCCGGTCGAATCTCTGACTCAGTGGCAAACCGAATCTCTCCCTGTCTGACCACCGGGTCCTCGGTAAACCTGAGATGACGCCATTCCCCTTTGTTGCGCCAGAAGTCACTGCCAGCGAATTCTCCCAGACCCAGCCATAACCCCGGATGCATCGTTTCGTGGTCCATTGCATCCTTACCCGCAACGGGCGGGTGATTGCGAGTCAACGGCAGACCGGAGACCGACCTGAGCCCTGCAAAATATGGTCGCAGAATCTGTGGATCCCTGAAGACGTACTCCCCAATAACACCATCCTCATCCGACAGAATCAGTCGATCGTCCCTGCGATCAATCCGAGTGGAAGTCGCAGGCTTTGCCGGCACTGGGCCGGCCCCGACCGGCGCCGTCAGCCCCGACAACCAGACAGCCAGATCGGCGAACTCCTGCGCAGACAGACGGCTGGTCATCACCGGCATCGCAGACACCGGCTGACTGCTGCGATCCTCAATCTGCTCCTTCGGCAGCGAAAGGCGTTCACCACTTGAGAGGCCGAGGGTCAGTGTCAGGCCACTTTCTTCCAGTAATACCCCCGCATGCTGCAGACCGTCTTTGGTCGTCACAGACTGCAGTTGAAAGCCCTCCGTAATCACAGCACTCGGCTCAACCATCGACTGAACAATCTGACGCAGTGAAACACGCCGTCCCAGCTCAGCCAGCCCAGGCCCGAATCCATTACGACTTCCATCCACCGTATGGCAGCGATAACAGCCCGCACCCTGCGGATGACGAAACAGAATCGCACCACGATCTGCCGAAGCCTGAGGCACTGCCTGCAGAACCTGCTCAACTTTCACCTCACTGTCCGGCACCTGTGAACGCAGTTGTACGATCACGGTGTACTGACTTTTACCTCCCGCCTTACCATCGGCCGTATTGCCACCAAGCACGATCGGTCCCGCCGGGAAATCAGCCTGAAATAATCGCATACGCCAGTGGTCCGCCTCGATACTCTCCGGAATCTCCCGAAATCCTTTCTTCAGCCAGTCAGGCAGCGACGCGTTCCGTTGATCCCAGCCGACGGTCACAACCACCGGAACAATTGCCTGCAATGTAAGGAAATCAGCGCCCGTCGAACCATCATCATTATTCGCAGTCTGCACATACTCGGCCCCCTCAAATGCCGCCGGAATGCTGCGAAATTGATAAGCGCGGTCTGTGAAAATGGTCGCTCCAGCCCGCAATCCAACCGTGGCGACACGGTATTCACCACCACCTCGACTACGGACGCCTTCCAGCAGACTGACGATTGACGACTGCGAATCTGCTGGCTGCCCGGAAACAGCCAGCACGCCACTGGCATTCAGTGGTCGACCACGCACAACCAGCTCTGCTGTGCCCGCACTCATCCGCTGCAGCCACAACTGGGCAACTGGCTCTGTCGCTGCCAGACGCTGCGCAACAGCCTCTGTCATACGACCATCCTCCGCCAGTGCCAGAAACGCAGCCCTGCGGACTTGCGGAGCTTCGGCAAGCAGGAGCCCTTGCAGGTCTGACTCACTCAGCACATGTCTCATCGTTTGCCAGATGCAATAGGCAACAACGCGATCCTGCTCTTGCGCCGCCAGTTTAACAAGCTGGGCAACTGCAGACCTGTCGCGAACTTCCCGAATTGCCAGCACCGCAGCCAGTCGCAGTCGCGCTTCATCAGACTGCAGCAGTTCAGGAACCTCCGGAGGCAGCGACTGTTCATCACCTCGACGATGCCTCTGATCAGCCAGAATCCTGACGGCCTGAATTCGACGATTCAGGGAACTCTGTGCAGCTGTCAGCTGCTGTCGAAAATATGACTCGTGGACACCCTGCTCTGACGGCATCAGCCCGAGGGTCCACAGACACCATGTCTCTGTCTGTTCATCAGTCTGCCCCTCAGAGAGTGCCTGCAGCAATGCTTTCTGACCATCAGCACCACGTTTCAACAGCTCCCGCTGAGCATCAGTGCGATGCACCGGAAGCGGGCTGGAAAACTGATGAATCAGCTGCACAGTACTGAATCCCGCGGTATCTGATGACGAACCACAGATCCATGCGGCAGCTGAATTCGGCACATCCGCCACAATCCGATAGACCCGCCCCTCATTCGTCAACTGGCCATCCTTCCATTCGGCCCCGTAACCACTGCTCCACCCCAGTACCCACAACGCACCATCAGGCCCGAATTCAAGGTCTGTTGGACGATAAAGCGCGCGCCCACCTTCCACAAACACAGTCCAGTCGCCACCCGCCGGTCGTAACAGTGCACCGTCCCAGTTCGGACGCCAGACATATGTCCTTTTCTGCAGCCAGTCGTTAATGAAGAAGACCGACTGATGAGTCTCTGGAAAGGCCCCGCCACCAAACACCACACCTGTGCCGGATCCTTCAAACAGCGGTCCACTGACTGGTGCTGTCGGCAGATGCGGTTCAGTCCCCCAATGCGAACTCCACGCATGGTTCCAGCCAAACTCCCCACCGGGAATTGACATGAAAACGCGATCTCCCTCGTTCTGATCATTATCTGTTCCCAGCCAGTTGAATCCGCTGTCACATGCGATGTCCCACGGATTTCGAAACCCGGCAGAGACCAGTTCAGGATTCTTTCCGCCGTCTTCACACCGCAGAATTCCGCCGGCACGGCCCCAATCGTCCGCGGGGTCATGATACGCCCGCTGGTAGTTGGCTGCTGTGAACTTCTGCGGTGGTGGAAGATCAGGAGTTCCCTCCGGCGCACTGACACCCCACAAATCCCGAAACACCCTCGGAGCAACCCGACCCGCCTCAGTCAACCCCTTGGAGTTTCCCTTGCTCATGTAAAGACGTCCATCCGGTGCCCACGTCAGACCATGCAGTCCATGCTCCAGATTTCCCAGATCTGTATACACCTTCACATACTCGTCCGCACGATCATCACCATCCAGATCGCGCACCACCGTCAGATCCGGAGCATTCGCCACCCACAGATCCGTCCCATGCCACGCCAGTCCCTGGATGGCATTGAACCCCGTCGCATAAATCTGCGTCGTCTCCGCTCGACCATCTCCATCATGATCAAGCACCAATACCACACTGTCACCCGGCGTCTCTGGTGTCGGATTGCGATACTGCGGACCCATTCCAAGCAACAGACGTCCCCGACTGTCAAAAGCCATGGAACATGGCTGCCGCACAAGCGGTTCCGACGCAAACAGCTCCACCCGAAACCCAGCCGGAACCTGCGGCAACTGCTGCAGATCAAATCCTGTATCGTTGAACTGGCCATAGACCGGGCCACCGCAGCCCGGAATCAACAGCAGCATCATCAGGTACTTGAACACAGCGCCAACTCCCAACGATTGACCTCACCATCCTCAGGATGGTGCACAGGACCGCAGCAGACAAAACCGCACTTCTCAAGCACTCGGACCGAACTTGCGTTGTTCGGAACAGTATGAGCAATGACGGACCGAACGGCAGACTGTTCCCGACAGAACTTCAGCAGCAACCTGACCGCCTCTGTGGCGATCCCCTGCCCCTGCCACGGAAGCTCTACACCGTAGGCCAGTTCAACAACCCCGAATGCATCAGGTGGCCCCTTGAAGGCACAACTGCCCGCCACGACGCCAACCGCCATCATCCGGATCTGGTACATACAGTACCACGGATCAGCCGTCTTCAGTCCCGACACGGCCGAAAGCCAGGCGGGAGAAATTTCTGAACGAACCTCTGCCGGCAGTGAAGATACCCATTGCAGCACTTCCGCCGGCTGCTGCAATTCCAGCTGAATTCGCTGCCCGCTGAGGGTCATGAACGCTGACATCTCGTCCCTTCCCTCCACAACACCACCGTCTACTCCAGCCCCACAGCCCGCAGGATCTCTGAGAATTCAGCCTGCGACCGACAGTAGGGGCTTTCACGAAAAGCCTCGATAAACACTCTGCAGCGAGTCGTTTCAGTATTACTGCCAGACATTGCAGTCTGCACCCATTGGGCCGTTTTCTTCAGCCCCCAACCCTGAGAGAGATCGCCAGCGTGATCTGCGTGAATCGCACGAATCAACTCTATCTCCTTCTCATTCAGCTGTGCGCCTTCAAACGACTGCAACTCGGCAGTGATCTGCTTCAATGCCCCAAGGTACTCGGCGACCCGGCTCTCCTCAAGCAGCCCCTGCCGCGCTGCCACATAAGACAACAGCAACTGACGCGCCGTCACCCAGCACAGCTCCGCCTGCAACTCCTCACTGACAATCCTGCGCACAGCACTGCGAAAATGCCCGACAGCCCTCTCTCTGATCTGCAGTTCCTCAACGACCGGCACAATCCCCGAAACATTATCTGCCAGATTGCCCAGCAAGCGACCGTATGTCAGCTGAAAGTTCAGGTCCTGCTCAACCTCCGTCGCCTGCTCGGCCAGAACTATTCCCTGCTGAAGGACCAAAGCAGCCTGCTGGGGCGTCGCTCGCAGACGCATACCCAGAGTATTGCAGATGCCCATCATGGCGAGACGATCTGCAAAACAATCCACAGGGAACCGAATGGCGGCCAAACCGATCTCCGTCACAAATTGCTGAGCATCCGTGGGTATCGGTTCTGTCGAATCAGCAACAAACCCCTGCAGCAACACACGCAGCTTCGGCATCAGAACAGCTTCAGCTGGCTGCGACTGTCCATCCGACATTCTGAGCTGCCCGGATAATGCCCCTTTGTGCAACGCTCGAAACAGAAGATTCAACAGCGCCAGTTTCTGCCGGTCATCCGCAGTGACTTCATATGCCTCCAGTGCTGCGGCAGCCGACTGGGCAAACTGATCGCAGTACGGACGGTTCTGAGCATATCGCTGCACCACTGCAAATCGGCCATGAATCTCACTGGTGAACCGCAGAGCATCCGCCAGAACCTGGCGCGACAGCGGATCGTCTCCCTCGGCTCCCCGTACCAGCGACACAGCCTGCCGACAAAGATCCAGAGGTGGGTACTGGTCCGGCCGGTCGATGTATTCCATGGGCATCACATGCTTCAGCTCCATCCCAGCCTGCGCCAGAATCGCCTCAGCCAGCAACTGATTCCGCCGACGCATCTGCTGGTCCGAAACCCAGAACGACTTCTGCAGACGTTCCAGTGTCTGTCGGCTGCGCAGCAGATCGACAGGAATACGCGCGCCGGTAGCATGCACGGCCTGCTCTGATAATGCCAGTGCCGCATCAAAGGCCCCTGCCTCGGTTTCGCGCCATGCCACCACCACCGCCGTCAGCAACAGAGTCACAGCCGCAATCGAAACCCAGTTGCGACGCGATGGAACTCGAGCTGAGTCCGCCACAATCAATGACTGCGTCACTGACCACCCCGGGGTCGGTGCCTGGAATGGCAGATTTTCTGCTGCTTCAGACTCGACAGCACAAACTGATTGCAGCTCAGGATGCAGATTGAGGAGACGCTCGACCCGCTGACAGCCAGCGGCATCCAGCAGCCCCTCTGCATACAGTGCCAGATCGATGGTTGTGACCGGACAATCCTGATAGTCGGAAGTGTCGTGACTCATTCTACTACTTCCTTCAAAGAAGGCAGACTTCGCAGTCTTTCGGAACATTCCTCAGCAATCCTGAAGAAACGCACCGTATCCGCATGCAGCAGCTCGGCAAGACGCCGTTCATCGAGGCCACTCAGCAGTCGCCTTGGTCGAGCGAGGTAATGAGTGCAGACATCCAACGCGCGGATCTGCCACTTTGCCGCATCCTGCTCTGCTGACAAACCAGTACTCTCAGACGCGGTGCCCGTTGGGCGCAGCGGCTTTATTAAACTTAAAGCACAGGCGGCATACACAACACATTCCAGAGGCACACTGCCACCAGGGACCCCAAACTTACCCTCCGGCTGCCCCGAAAGACTGTCCACATGCAGCACCAGCCACGTCAGCACCGCCCCCCATTCGAGAACACAGGGTGCCGGCTCAGAGACACCCTGCAGAGCGGCAATCTTGTACAGATGATCGACCGTAAATCGCTGAATATCTCGGCCCTGTTTCAACTGCTCGATACGTTTTCCACCCAGATCCAGACGTCGGCTGATCTCATTGTTACGGACCGCGTCGGCCTGAACCGGTCGGCCCCCGGGCTGCAGATCCCGCAGAGCCTTCGGTACACCCTGCAGATACAATTCATGTAACCGAAAGCAGAACTTGGCCGCCTTTTCACTCAACTCAGCCATCGTCAACGGACGGGGACTGTGATCCTCAGACTGCGAATCACGCCGCGAAGAACGCACGATCGGCGTTCGCAGCTCTCGCTGGCGAACTAACCACCAGTCACCTGGCAGAATATCAAAATTCATCCTGGCTGTAGACAAGATCTGACTCCCGGGAAATTCCCGCACAGAACTGGATGCTGTTGCCCCGCCAGAATACGCACTCCAACGCGGAATTGAAAGCACCGAATCCTGCGAATCTACCGGTTTCACGCGTGCTCCGATCTCCGCCTCGCAGCAAATCATGCGGCAGCGACTGGTCAGGATCCGAATGAAGCAGAACTTCCGCCTGTCGACAGGCCATCAACCGCGGTAACTGCTGCCCTGCCCCTCCAGCACACAGCGAGCCGCATGATAACCCGGAATTCCGCTGATCGCACCACCCCGGACCGCACTGGAACCCGCCAGATAAATGCCCGGCCACTCTGTCTCTACCCCACGTCCCCCAGCCGCTGCCACATCGTCCGTGAAGAACCACGACGGCTGATTGTGGAAGATATTGCCACGGTCGAGATCAAGTTCGTGCTGCAGATCCTGCGGTGTGTGAATTTCCAGGCACATCGAACCATTGGCGTCACGCGCCAGACAATCCTGAATTGGCTCTGCACACAACCGATTCAACCCGTCAAGATAACGTGACAGTACCAACTGACGTCGCTGATCATGCGATTCTTCAAATAATCGCCACGGCATATCCAGACCAAACAGTGTCAGCGTGTGAAAACCAGCAGCCTGCAGCGCCGGCGATAGTATCGAGGGATCCGTCAGAGTATGACAATAGATTTCCCCCGGAGCCGGATCCGGAATCTGCCCGGCCGCAGCCAGTCGATATGAATCCAGCATCTGGGCATACCCCTCATCAATATGCAGTGTCCCAGCAAACGCATCCTGTGCGGAAACATCACGATCTTTCAGTCGTGGCAGTCGCTGCAGCAGCATATTGATCTTGATCACCGATCCTTCGTCGCGATCCGCTGCCTGCCATGTCTGCCCCAGCAGGCTGGCCGTCGTACGAGGCCCGGCATTCAGCAGCACCGCCCCCGCATCAATTCCATACTCCCGTCCCTCATGCAGCCAGGTCACGCGATGCCACTTCGTCCCCGGCTCAACACGAACTGCGGGCGACTCCGTATACAGTTCCACGCCAGCTTCCATACAACGCTGCATCAGGGCACCGGTCAGAGATCTCATGCCACCCTCAGGAACACGCCATTCGCCCGTGCCGTTGCCACAGATGTGATACAGGAAACAGCGGTTCTGCAGCAGATCTGCATCATGTGGTCCCGCCAGAACCCCGATCTTCCCGTCCGTCATCACAAGCCCGCGAACCGTATCCGTAAGGAGATATCGCTCAATCGCCTCACCCAGCGGACGCTCGACAAAACCATCCCATGCCTCGCACTGCTCCTTCGTCCGCAGCTGCTGCTGAAACTGTTGTCGGGTCTGCAACGGCTGCAGGAACGAGGGAGCGATCAACGCCGCCAGTTCTGACTGCAGTGCAGTGAACTTCAGATATCCCCGCCACTCCTCAGCCCCCCCGGGCAATTCCTCCATCGATTCCCGTGACCTCTGCTGATCGTCCGGAAACAGCAGCAGCCCTCGCTGTCGGCCCCGCGCGTCGTGCCACGGTGTGTATGACGAAACACGACGCCGCAAAGTACGAAAATTCAGCCGCAGATCACCGACAATCTGATCCGGCAGCAGCGACACCAGGTACGAATATCTTGACAGCCACGCTTCATAGTCCGGAAAGACCTGCCGGGAAATCGTTGCACCCCCGAACTGGCTGCCACGTTCCAGTACCAGCACCGATTTACCGGCTGCCGCCAGATACGCCGCTGCAATCAAACCATTGTGACCACTACCCACAATGACGACATCCCGCGATCCGCTCACCGGCTGCATCTGTTTCATACATTCCGCCTGACAGGGAACGTCGCCACCAATGTCACAGCCCCCCCGAAGTCTGGACTCCGGTGATCTGATTGGCATTCAGATAATTACGATCCGAGTAATACTCAAAGCGACGACCGGTCAGCACCTGCGGCTGGCCATTGTTTGGCAGATAGGTGACTTTCGCCTGCCGTCCCTCTTCCGCCCGCAGAATATACTGCTGCTTGGCATGGTCGTACGTGATTTTGTCTGCATCACCTGAAAACAGCCGAGACTCCAGACGACACGGGGCTCGAGTCCCTCCACCACCACCGGCCGCATTGGATTCGGCCACCAGCGAAAAGGAACGCGCCTGATCACCACCACCTGCTGTCAGCGAAACTGTCAGGTTCTCACACCCCATTAATCCCGTCTGGTCCGGCAACTCAGAAACACTCAATCGCTCCAGACTGATCTTCTCATCCAGTGATCGCACCGGCCCGAATACTCCCCGCACATGCTGCCGCAACCGCACAAAATTCGCCTGCTGACTGCCATCCAGTGTCCCGATAAAAGTCGCCCTGACGTACACGAACGCCTGATCCGGTTCACTGACCGGTGTATTGGCTCTTGCTACTGCAGCCCGCGAAACTGCCAGTCGACCGCTGGAATCAGGTTGTACAGTTTCCGCATAGCCCGGACCTGTACCACGAAACTGCCCGCTCGCATATTCAAACTCAAAATCGGCAAACTCCGCGAAATGCCGGGCTGTCACAACGCCACCCGTCAGCATCTCTGCCTTCACCTGCACTCGCCCCTCACACTCAATTCGCTCGATACCCGGACGTCGCTGCTCAGCCGACTCATCAATCACCGCAGAGACCACTTCAATTTCTCGCCCCGCCGCAGGCTGCTCAACACGCACCGCCTCACCGAAATGCACGATCATACCCGCACATGTCAGCTCCACATCAAAATCTGTCTCGTTATCCAGTACCGCTCGCACGTTCCCCGTGAATCGGGCCGTGCGCTCAGCAAACGACATCTTCTCATTCCAGTAGATATCCAATGGAGCAGGTCGAGCCAGCGGTTTACCATCAAGCCCGCGATCCACAATAAAGCGAATCCGACCACTCCCGCGAACCTCGGCTTCACGCCGGGCAGCCTGCAGCGGAGATATCAGCTCATTCAGATCGATTCGCGGACCATCGATACGATCTGAAACCCGAATGACGCTGGCCGGGTCGCCAAACAACATGATCCTTCGACTACCGTCAAATCCAGCCGCAGCATGCAACGATTTCCCCTCCGCCGTGAAGTTCTCCGACTCCCGCTCGCCCCGGTGAGTCACAGCGACGCTGCCACGCAGCCAAAGATCCTCAAATCGAACCCGACTGGTCGCAGAAGTTCGCAGCCTCGTCTCAACTGCATCACAGAAGAACTTTGTCTTCCCGGATTGCCCCGCACCCAGTGGGGGAGCAGGCAGACCAGTCACCGCAGTGTCCACTGTTTGTGTTCCCGCTGCGGTCGCGTCGTAGGGAACGCCAGACTGCTGCTCTGCACCCGCTGCAGACTCCGGCTCAAATTCCACCAGCAGCGATTCCCGAGCATTGCCCGTCAATTGAGGTGAATCCAGCCGAACATCCCCCACAGCACGCAACTGCCGCGGACCTCGCAGCGCCGGACTTGCTGTGCCTGCCACCGACTCACTGCTGCCATGCATCGTCAGAGCAATTTCATTTGCAGCCAGCGACAGCTGCTGCGGACGCCAACCCACCTGCGCCTGCCCCGTCAGCAGCAGTACATCCTGTTCAGTACGCGTCAGCTGCAGGGATGTTTCCCACTTTGCTGTTACCGCTTCACGATCGATTGCAGCATTTGCTGCTTCTCCCGCAGGCAGTTCCGGAGGCTCCAGCTGACCGGGGCCCGAACACTGCAGCATTCGCAGCTGGCTGCGCACATCGAGTATTGCCACCACGGCCGGCGCAGTCAGACGACGACCCTGATGTTCCACAGTGACCGGAGCAGCCGGACCAGCCGGACCAACCGGCCGCCCTGTCAGATCCAGACGACGTTCATCTATCTGGTAAACGAGGCGGCTCATTGATGCGGTAATCTGCTTCGATTCGGAACGAAACAGCACTCGGCGCCCGTCGGCGGCGATTGACACCGCCGCCAGCTTCTGACTACTGCCCTTGTCCTGCGGGTCCCGCTCCTGACGCCGCAGCTGCAGGACCAGTCGCGAACAGAACAGACGATCACGACTGCCATCCTCCTGAGGCTGCTCGACAAGTACCTGATTGTCCGGACGCAGTTCTCGATCAACAAAACCTGAAAAAGTACACTCCTGGGTGGGCACGTAGTATTCGAAGCCATTGGCCGCCGAAATCTGCAGCTGCACAGGCTTTTCCGTTGTCGCCTGTTCCCTGAAGGACAGACTGCAGTTCACTCGCCCCAGCAGACGTACGCGACGAATATCCGAGACCGTCATCAGCCCCCGCTCCTCGGGATCCCCGACCGCCGCCAGCTCAATCTCTACCCCACCCTCAGCCGTACCCGTGTGCTCCTCCCAGCCAAATCGCACCGGCTCACTGGACCAGATTCGCAGTGAATCCTCTTCGAAATAGAATGTGCGACCTTCGATTCTGAGTCCCTGCGGTCCTTCAATACGTACTTCACCCGCCAGCAGACCTGATGTGATCTTCCCGAACTGACCCGCTCCCAGCGACAAGGCAGAAGAACAGGCAAAGCTGGCAGACTCCGCCACCGCTGTAATCGGAGCCTCTTCGTCTTCACTGCCCTGCCAGACCATGGCAACCGGGCTGACACGAATCGATCGATTTTCATTCAGCAGTTCATGCTGGTCAAAAAACAGCAGCCGACTGCCGTCACGAAATCGACTGTTGGCCTTCCGGACCCATTCATGCTGGGGCAGCCAGCGACTGGCCGAAGCGGCAAAAACCGGTGACGACTTTTCCACTGCCGCCGGCTGTGCCTTCGCAATCTGCGGACTGCGATTCACAGTCAGCAGTGGTCGCGTGATCTGAGAATACAGCAGATACAGCGCAGACAGGCCGACCGCTGCCAGCAGCGTTCGTGAATTCCTGGGTAAGTCGCTCAGTGCCATCCGTCGCTCTGTCCACTCTCAATCATACAACCCGTTCACGCAGCCCGTCGCTGATGATCGTCCACCGTCGGCCTTACCTCAGTTTCGTCAACTCGTCCCAGCACATCCGTGATGTCCAGCAGTCCCAGCGGAATCCTGCGTTCATCAATTACGGGCAATTCACTCAGCTTGCGTTCCGACATCAGATGAATGGCCTCCGGCAGCAGGACACCAGGAGCAATCGTGATCGGATTGCGAGTCATAACCAGCTCGATCGCCTCGTCCAGGTGTTCATCGCGGCGAGTCTCGAACAGCCGTGCCAGGTCACTGTCCGTAAACAGCCCTGTCAGACGTCCTTCAGCATTCACCAGCAACACGGCACCACTGCGACGTCCCGGACGACTCAGCTGAATCATCACTTCACGGACGGTCTGTGACTGCTGAGCAATCCGAATCTCTGATCCCTGCCGCATCACTTCACGCACCGGGCACAGTTGACGACCCAGACTGCCGGCCGGATGAAACTTTGAAAAATGCTCCGCAGTAAAACCCCGCGCGTGGCTGGTCACCAAAGCCAGTGCATCGCCCAGAGCCAGCATGGCTGTCGTGGAACAGCTCGGAGCCAGAGCCAGCGGACCAGCTTCCCGATGGCGACCGATCGACAGAACCACCTCGGCAGCACGTGCCAGAGCATTCCGATCGTCGCGAGTGATCGCCATCATCGGCACACCCTGCTGACGCAGAGGCATAATCAGCCCCAAAAGCTCCTCTGTTTCACCACTGTTCGACAATGCCACCACAAGATCATGAACTCCCACACTGCCCAGATCACCGTGTCGAGCTTCTGTCGGATGCAGAAAATGTGAGCGAGTCCCTGTGCTGGAAAATGTCGCTGACAACTTTCGACCAATCAGCCCGGCTTTGCCAACCCCGGTCACAACCACACTGCCGGTGCAGCGCAGGATCAGACGAACAGCCTCACAGAAACGGCGATCAAGTCCATCGGCAACCTGCCGCAGCACGTCGGCCTCCTGATGGACAATCAACCGTGCCTCACGCAGCAGATCATGATCCTCAGGGGGCCCCGAGCCATACCACGCAGACAGGGAATTTCCGGAATGAGCATTCATGGCGTCATCCTGACGTAACCGCGCGGTGAAGGCATCCTGCCTGCAGTTGTCAACAAAAATCCACGGTTTTCGCGACGATTCCGTTGTAACCTATCACATTCACACCCCGATGGTCAACGCCGAAAATCCCCCCGAAGAAAATCATAAACATTTGTCAAAAAACAACTTACAGAAGATCACAAGCGAATTAATTGCAGCAGATTTGAGTAATCGTCGGTCCAGACAACTCGCGATGTCGCCGGTAAAGGTGCCTGAGCAGACTCAAACAGCTCATGCTGCAGCGTCTCCGGACGCTCAGACATCAGAGTCCACAGACTCCCGGATCCAGACGGCAGGCGCTGGCCTGTCGCCGGATCCGACTCCGCCTTCTTCAACAGCGATATACTCGTCATACCGGTCGTTGCAGCCACCCCCTCTGTCACACGTCGCAAATCCAGATGCAGATTGGAAATGTGAATCGCCAGGATCCCACCCGGTGCCAGATGCCTGCGGCAAAGTTCCACCGCTTCACGAGTCAGTAGATGAGTTGGCACGGCATCCCCGGAAAATGCATCCAGCACCAGCAACTGATACTGCTGAGGCGACTGGGCCTCCAGCTGCAGTCGCGCGTCTCCGGAGATGACCTGAATCGTGGCTGCCGAATCGGACAGAAACCGAAACTGTTCCCGAGCCAGCGTGATGACACCCGGATCAATCTCGTAAAATGTGAACTGATCTCCCGCACGGCCGTACGCCGCCAGCGTACCAGTGCCAAGGCCCACCAGTCCGGCTTTCAGCGACTGCCCTTCGGCCAGCGCCCGCTCTCGCAGCACAGCTATGGCCTTCGCTACACCCGTCTCATACCCGTAATACGTTGTCGGAACCGAAGGTCGCCTGCGAAACTGCAGCCCATGAGTGATCCGACCGTGCACCAGAACAGTCGCGTCTTCCACGCTGTCATACTCCACCTCCAGCACACCATAGAAAGTCCTGCGCACTGCCGTACATTTCAGCCACGCACTGACCGAGGCCACTGTAGTCGTCAGGATGGAAACAATCAGCAGTATGGCAACCCCTGCAGCCGGAAGAGGAGGCCTGCGAATCGTGAGCCAACCGCGTTCGCCAAACCAGACGCCAATCGCCAGTAGTGCTGCCGACAGCATCGCCAGGTCATGCTCCCAGTACTGCGGCAGCAGCAGCGGCGCCAGCACACCAACGACAATACCACCACAGGCCCCTCCGGCTGCGGTGGTCAGGTAAAACAGCGTCAGGTGCTCTGCTGCCGGACGCTGTCGTGCCAGCTCCCCGTGACACAGCATGAAGACAGCAGAAAGGCTGCCAAACCAGACCAATAACTGAACCAGCAGCGGCAACTGAGCACCCAAAGTCTGTACATAACACAGAATCAGCAGCAGCAGAGCACTGATCTGACACCACCACCGCCTCACATACCAGCGATCACTTTCGAAACACAGAATGAATGACAGCAGATACAGTGCCAGTGGTATCACCCATAAAAACGGGACCACCGCAACGTCCTGACAGATCTGAGCTGTCTCCGCCAGCAAAAGTACTGTCGCCAGACATGACAAACCAAACCACACACCCCGCTGCGACCATGTGATTCCAGTCGCTGCCCCCGGCCCCTGCAATTTGGCTGCTCGTCCGGAGTCGAACTCAGACACAACACGGCTCAGTCCTGTCAGCAGTACTCCTGAACAGCACGCCGAAAATACAAGAAAGACAATCTGCCAGAGCCGAGTCTGCTGAGACAGAGGCAGCAATGGCTCGATAACAAATGGGTAACTCACCAGAGCCAGCAAAGAACCGGCATTCGAAAGAGCATACAGTCGATGCGGCGAACCTCCCGGACTCAGCTCGGCAAACCACGACAGCAGCAGGGGACCGGTGGTACTCAGGACAAAATAGGGCAGCCCAACTGTGGTCAGCAGCAACCAAAGAATCTGCAGCACCGGAGTATCCCCGATATCGGCTGCTGAAACGGGGGCCGGAGCAATTCGCAGCAGCAGGCAGGCCACCAGCAGCAGAATTGTGTGCAACCCAGCCTGCTGACGTCGCGAAAGACGCGAAACAAGCAGATGGGAATAAAGATAGCCCCCGAACAGCAGCGTCTGGAAAAACAGCATGCACGTCGTCCAGACCGCCGAAGCACCGCCGAATGTCGGCAACAGCAGCCTGCTGATCAATGGCTGAATCTGAAATAACAGAAAAGCACTGAGGAACACTGTTCCTGCCAGCACCATCGGGACAGCCCGTTGCAGCCCGGAAAGTATCTGCCTGTCAACCATGTAGTGACTCTGCTGAGTTTCTGCATCAGACACCTCGACACCATGCCGCGAATCTTAACCACTGCCATTCGCTTCAGGAAACACTAAACCGGCCGGCTGACTGCATCTCAGCCACGTTCCTCCACACCGCCCCCCCCTCACGCATCGCAATTCCCGGAATACATCGATATGCTTGCAAATCAGCCTCCGCTGCCTGTATCTGGTATCTGCTCCCAAAACAACTGCCCTCCTGCCCCGCAAAGGTTCCCATGATTGTCCGCCACACACCCGGCGCGTACCTCACATTCCTGCTCCTGCTGTTCACGAACATCAGGACAGCATCCGCTGATGAAGCCCTCAGGGAACGTCTGCAGGACGCCAATGGAGTGCAGACAGATGTCTGGGTCTACAATGATATTCCGGCGGCGATGGCTGAAGCTCGCCGTACAAATCGGCCATTGTTCGTGACGTTTCGCTGTGTTCCCTGCCGCGATTGCGCAGCCTTTGATGCTGATGTTGCAAATGGCAGTGAAAAAATCCGTCAGTTTGCTCGAGATCGGTTTGTCTCAGTCCGCCAGGTCGAAATGAAGGGTGTTGATCTCAACCAGTTTCAGTTCGACTATGACCTGAACTGGGCAGCCATGTTCCTGAATGCGGATGGCACCGTATATGCCCGCTACGGAACTCAAAGCGCCGCAGGCTCGGATGCCTTCAATTCCATCGAGGGCCTGCTGGCCACCATGGAAAAAGTGCTGCAGCTGCACAAAGCCTATCCTGCCAACCAACAGCAACTGCAGCAGAAACGCGGCGCGCCACAGCCGACGGCCAGTGCCCTGCAGCTGCCTGGACTCAGAAACCCGGAAAAATATGCGCGAGAGACAACCCGTTCCAATTGCATCCACTGCCACAACATTCACGACGCTCAGCATCTGCACGCTCTGCAGCAGGATCGCTGGCAACCCTCCATGATGTGGAAATATCCTCTACCAGACCTGATCGGCATGAAAATTGACCGAAAAAACGGAACACGCATCGTGGAAATCATCCCTGACTCGCCCGCTGCAAAGGCCGGTCTGCAGGCTGGCGAAGAAATCCTCAGCATGAACAATCAGACCATCACCTCGATCGCTGATATGCAGTGGGTGCTGCATCCGCTGGATGGTACCACAGCCGAAGTGGAAGTTGAGGGGAATCGCAGCGGTCGCAGAACACTGCAGCTGGGCAAAGGCTGGCGACAGCACGATTTTTCGTGGCGTGGATCCATGTGGAATGCTCCACCAAGGCTGCAGGTGTGGCTGCCCGAGCTGTCCCCGGACCAGGCCAGAACCCTCGGACTGCCATCTGGTGACGGAGCCCTTGAAGTCCGCTGGATCAATATGGAAGGTCCGGGCGGGCGACAGGCCAAAGCTGATGGATTACAGGAAAAGGACATCATCATCGCAGCCGATGGAAAACCCATCCGCATGGACTCAAAGCAATTCAATGCATGGCTCAAACTGAATCGCGCGGTTGGTCAGCGTCTGCCCATCACTGTGCTGAGAAATGGTGAGCGTCGCGAACTGTCTTTGTTGCTGGTCGAGTAGCACAGTCGGCACGCTGAAACAAGCTCAGCAGAATTCCGGTGACGCTCAGACTTCAGGCTTATCCCTGCGCCGAACAGCGCGGCACACCAGATGTGCACGGTGCTGAGCAGATCGGGTGATCACGCCCGTCAGGTCAGTTCTGTGTACTTCAGGGCATTACCCTTTGCCTTTTCCACAGGGTACTTCGCTGCATTCTGCTGCAGTTTCTTCTGAATGGCCTGCCACAGATCTATCCCCAGATTGTCTGCAAGCTCAATCAGATAAATAGCAACATCGGCAATCTCAGCAGAAATCTGCTCTGACTTTTTTCGCACCACATCTTCACTCTGCTCTGCAGTTGACCACTGGAAATGTTCCAGAAGTTCTGCTGACTCAAGGCAGATGGAAACCGCCAGGTTTTTGGGATTATGAAACTGCATCCAGTCTCGTTCATCTCGAAATCTGCGAATCTGTTCCGTAATCTGCTGTAAATCTGACATCTGGTCTCTGCTCCTGATCATCATCCATCACAGTCTGTTCGAGCCACGGCCTGCAGCCATCCCACAGTTGCGGAAGTGCACCTCGTTGTACCGCGGAATGGTCTTACAGGGAAACCTGCCAGCCTGCTTCATCGATTGCCAGAAGCGAAAGACTCCATGTTGCCCGAATTTCAACTGTCCTCGCAACTGCAACTGTTCCTGCTGCCCCTGCTGGTGATTTGCCTGCAATGCCGCCTGCCAGCGGACGAAGAATTCACCATCATCCACGATCTCGCGTTTGCCGATCACGCACCAGAACTTCGGCTGGCACTGTACCTGCCTGAATCCACACGCCCACTGCCCTGCGTACTGGCAATTCAGGGTGGCGGTTTTCTGCCACAGACAGGGAAAGGCTATCGAGGTATGGCTGAGTATCTGGCAGGCCATGGCTTTGCAGTTGCACTGGTTTCCTATCGGGGACGCCCGACTCACCATTTCCCGGAAACACTGGCTGACGTCCGAGCAGCTGCAGCCTTCCTGCACAACAACGCCGGTCGCTGGAATCTTGATCCACAACGATTTGCTGCGGTCGGCGGTTCAGCCGGCGGTACACTGGCAGCTCTGCTGGCCACTGCCGGTGATGAAACCGCAGCCGAATCCCGCATTCAGGCAGCCGTCTGCTTCGCCGGCGTCTTCGACTTTATCAGTCGCTTCCAGGATCCCCAGCAACGGAAACTGCAGCCTGCTCACGCGGAAAAACTGGTCACCAACCAGGCGTGGATCGGAACTCCCTTCGCACCTGAGTCCAGAGTCTGGAAGCAGGCGTCACCCATCACACATCTCAGCAGCGGCGATCCGCCAGTGCTGTTTCTGCACTCACGTAATGACCCAACAGTACCATGGCTGCAGTCAAAACAGTGCCATGATCGCATGCAGCAACTTGGGTTGACCAGTGAACTGATTGTCTACGAGGATGGAGGACACAGTGTCGCCCCCGCCAATGGCAAACCCCGCGAAGAGATGCTGCGATTTCTGAGAACGCACCTGCAGGTTAAACAGCCAGCAGGCACCTCAGACCACTGACGCCGCCCGCGAGTTCGCCGGCGAACCTGCCAGCTCCTGGGCGGTACGCACCAGTCCGGCAGCATCCAGACCCAGATCCTTCAGCAGTTCCTCGCGGTCACCATGCTCCACAAAACTATCAGGAATCGCCAGCACTCGGAATCGGTCGGTGCTCAGACCATGCTTCGCCGCAGCCTCAAGCACCGCACTCCCGAAGCCACCCATCAGCGCATTTTCTTCGATGGTGATCACAAAACCCCGACCTGCCGCCTGCACGATCACACTCTCATCGACCGGCTTCACGAATCTGGCGTTCACAACACCCACACTTAAACCCTGCTTCTGCAGCGTCTGTGCGGCGGCAACGGCCTGACTGAGCATTGTACCGCACGCAATAATCGTCCCGTCTGCTCCCCACGACAGAACTTCAGCGCGGCCCACCACAATCGGTGCCACCTCACGAGCCACAGTTTCAGTCTTTGTCTTCGGATAGCGAATGGAAACGGGCGACGAACTCTGCAGGGCAAATTCCAGCATCGGAGCAATTTCCTGCTCATCGCCGGGAGCCGTCACGATCATGTTGGGGAAGATTCGCATGTAAGAATTGTCGAACACACCATGATGTGTCGGACCGTCAGGACCGCACAAACCAGCGCGGTCCATGCAGAACACGACGGGCAGATTCTGCAGCGCGACCTCCTGGAAAATCTGATCGAAACTGCGCTGCAGGAACGTGCTGTAGATATCCACAACCGGCTTCATACCCGATTTGGCCATCCCCCCCGCAAACGCCACGGCATGGCCTTCGCAGATACCGGTATCGAAAAATCGGTCAGGGAATTCTTCCCGAATTCGCTCCAGCCGATTTCCGGCACACATGGCAGCCGTCAGCACACACACACGACGATCCTCAGCCATGCTGCTGTAAATCGCGTCAGACATGACTTCTGTGTAGGAAATGTCTGATGACTTCCTGACCGGAACAATCTCGTTGTCATTGTCACGGCGGAATGGTGACGGCGTGTGGAATTTGACCGGGTCCTTACAGGCCGGTTCAAATCCATGGCCCTTCTCTGTGAAGACATGCAGCAGAACCGGCCCGGAAACATCCTTGACCAATTCCAGATAACGCCTCAGGGAACGGATGTCGTGACCGTCCACCGGACCGATGTATCGAAACCCCATCTCTTCAAACAACATCCCACCATGCAGGAACGACTTGACTGCGTCTTTGAAGCTGCCCAGCATCTCCTCGGTCGACTGCCCAACCAGAGGCACGCGGTTCAGTAACCACGACACGTCTCGCTTCAGGCCATTGTAGAACGGAGCAACACGCGCCTTGTCCAGATAGCTGGCCAAACCACCAACACGACGACAGATGCCCATCTTGTTGTCGTTCAGAATAACCAGCAGGTCCTTCTTCAGCTCAGTTGCATTGTTCATTGCCTCGAAAACAATACCCGAGGGCAAAGCACCATCGCCAATCACAGCCACCGATCGACGGCCGTCATTGAACAACATGTCGTCCGCTGCCTTCATCCCCAGCACAGTCGATACGCTGCTGCCGGCATGACCCGTCACAAACAGGTCATACTCGCTTTCCACCGGGTTCGGATATCCCATCAGGCCGCCACGACGACGGATGGTGGAGAACTGCGGAAAACGGCCGGTAAGCAGCTTGTGCGGATAGATCTGATGACCAGTGTCCCAGATCAGTCTGTCCCTCGAGAAATCAAACGTCAGGTGCAGCGCAATACACAGCTCGACGACCCCCAGATTGCTGGAAAAGTGCGCGGCACGGTCCTCCACGACCGTCAACAAGGCCTCACGAACCTCAGCGGCCAGCTGCACAAGCTGCGCATCACTAAGCCCGTGCAGGTCCTGCGGCGAGCGAATTCCGTTCAGAATCTCAAACGACATCAGTGATCTCTTTCAACGATAAACCTCGCCAGTTCCTGCAGCCAACCTGAACGCGGGCCGAAGTTACTGACGGAATCGCAGGCTTCCTGCACAAGCATCTCTGCCTGCCGCCTGCTGGCTTCCAGTCCCAGCAATGCGGGGTATGTCAATTTCCCAAGATCCACGTCACGCCCCGGAGTCTTTCCAAGGCGGGCCGCGTCACCCGTCACGTCCAGCACATCATCTGCAATCTGAAAAGCCAGTCCGATACACAGACCGTAATGCCTGAGTTGCACACGCTGCTCTGCCGTAGCCCCGCCCACCACTGCCCCCAGTTCAAGGGACGCGGCAATCAAAGCCCCTGTCTTCATTCTATGTATCCGACTCAGATGTTCTACGCCGGAAACCGCCGATACAGGAATTCCATTCGCTGGATTTTCACCAAAACACGACAGATTCGGAATAATTTCCCCAGCGAAAACCCCTGCCGGAAAAGAACTTGCCGCGTGGTTTGCCCCGACCACAGCCAGCCCGGAGACAGACGCACCAGACCCCCCAGTCCCCGGAAATTGCCCACGCTCAGCTTCCAGATCCAGCACCTGTCCACCCACCATCCCCGCTCCACCAGCCGCCTTCGCCAGAACTGTGGACAACTCGGCCCTGATCTCAGCACCCGCAGAACTCTCACCCACAACTTCAAATGCCAGCGTCAGCAAAGCGTCCCCCGCGAGAATTGCCAGAGCTTCACCGAATACCCTATGACTGGTCAGGCGACCACGCCGGTAATCATCGTTATCCATGGCCGGCAGATCGTCATGAATCAGCGAATACGTGTGAATCATCTCTATTGCACACGCCGGCGACAGCGCCGCAGCCTGAATTCCACCACACAGATCATTGGCCAGCAAAACCAGCACAGGACGCAGCCGCTTGCCACCAGCCATCAGACTGTATTCCACAGCCTGCGCCAGTGGCTGAGGCCACGGACGCCCCTGCAGGGTACGCAGTAACGCTGCCTCGACCTGCTGCTGCAGAGTCTTCAGATGCTGCTGAAAGCCTTCGGTCGCCATAATCTTCCAGTAGAAAACTCTTCACACTGCCCAATGACCAACGGACTCACTACCACTCGCCGCACTATTGCACCGGCCGCCGCCCACCACGCTCAAAAAACACCCAGATGACAGACCCGGAAACCACGGTCAGCAAGGCCCCCAGCAGATCACGCGGATCATCCACAGCCATCAATACCGCAATTACTGCAGTCGCCACCACGTACAATGCCGCAGAAACAAGGCAAATCGGATGCGGAAATCTGAATACGCCGGCAGCATCTGAGCCCCTGACCGGAAGCAACAGCGTGCCCACCGCCACCGCCGAGGATATTGCCAGTACACTGCTGAGATAATCCAGCAGACTGAGATAGTCCCGCAGAAACACAACCAAAGCAACTGCAATTGCAGCCTGCAGTCCCACCGTTCGCTGGACCGACCGTGGACCGGAACGAAACCAGCCCGGAAACAGGCCGTCATCAGCCATCCGCGAAAATACTCGCGGTCCCGTCATCAGCATCCCGGCCACAGATGACAGCGTCCCCAGACACACAACCGAACTGATCAGCGTTTTCAGTCGCACGCCACCAATTGCTTCCGCAGCAATCGCGGCCACATGCTTCTGAAGCACAATCCGCTCAGCCGGAACTGCCGTTACGAAGACCATATTAAGCAACAGATACAGAACAGTCACAACCACGGTCCCCAGCCACAGTGACCGCGGAACCGTACGCTCGGGATCGCGAGTTTCAGCGGCCACATAAATCCCCGCGTTGAAGCCCGCATAACTCAGCGAGATCCACATCACGGATCGTGCAAAACTCAGAGACTGCTGAATCAGCCCGGTCTCCGGAACCTGCCCCGACACTCCAGACCAGGACCACGAATGCACTTTCCAGCGGGAAGCTGCCACCAGCAGAAACACAACCAGCACCAGCAATTTGACAGCGACAATGGAATTTTGTGCCAGCGCCGCGGGACGAGCCAGCACCCCATGCCCCAGACCAAACACCAGAATGACACCCGTCGCCAGAACTCCCTCCGGTACACCAGACAGACCCAGCAGCGGAGCAGCGTAGGCTTCGAACACAATCGCCGCACCCGCAATCGCACCACTGAATCCGGCCGTCAGGGAAACCCAGCCGGCCTGAAAACCGGCCCACGGTCCCAGAGTCCTGCTGAGATACAGATACTCGCCACCCGACAATGGTAATCGCCTTGCCAGTTCGCCGTAGGCGACCGATCCGCAAAGAGCCACCAGCCCCCCGGTCAGCCACGCCCATAATACTCGAGCGGGTGTGCCCAGCGAGGCCAGCGAAAACCCCGATGTCGTGAACGCACCAAACCCGATCATACTGGCAATTACCACCCCTGTCAGAGTGGTCAGGCCATAGCGCGGGCTGGCAGACATCACACAGTCCTGTACCTGAACAGTGAACCTTAAAAGCGACGAACCCGGTATAGTACGCAGAATGAGTGCATGTTGCACGCGCACTGGAGCAGCGTTTTCGGAACCAGAAAACTCTCGCCAGTCCTGATTTTTCCCGCCCGCACATTGGTTCCTGACGTCGCCGGATGGCTATAACAGAGACATCCCGGGCTGACCATCTGCGCAGTGCCCTGCTGACGCCGGTTCACCCCTCCCTGTTCACCTGACTCAGCAATCTGGAAAATCATGAGCACGGACTCCATTCGGGAACGCAAAGACGCACTCCGCAAACAGGCTCACGCCAATCGAAATGCCCAGGAAAACAAAGACGAACTCAGTCGCCGGATCGTTGGCGCCTTTATGTCGCTGCCCGAATACGCCGAAGCTGACACGGTGATGTTTTACATCGACGTTCGCAGCGAAGTTCGAACTCGCAATGATCTCGAACAGGCGCTGCAGTCCGGCAAAACCATCGTCGTACCATGGTGCAATGAAGCAGGGGAACTGGAACTGTTCCGACTTGGCAGCATGCAGGAACTGGAACTGGGCATGTACCGCATTCTGGAACCCCGAACAGAACTGCGCGGACTGCCCGAAAAGCAGGTTGATGTTCAGGAACTCGACCTGATCATGGTGCCGGGTGTGGCTTTCGATCGCCGCGGCGCTCGTATGGGACACGGTAAAGGCTACTACGACAAACTGCTGCAGCACGCTCGGCTGGATACCCCGCTGGTAGCACTCGCCTTCGAATGCCAGCTGTTCGAAGAGATCCCGGTCGCTGAACACGACATCTTCATGGACCGCATCATCACTGAAGATCATGTGTATCAGGGACGTGGCCGAGGCCCTGCAGTTGACTGAGTCTTTCTGTTGACCGTTTTCCAACCGACCTGCTGCCACTCGGCAGCAGTCGGTATCCTCTGCTCACCGTTCTTTCGGATCGAAGCTTGCCATGACGGATCTGGTTGAAGACACCTACGCAGAAGCGTTTCGCAGCATCTACACAGAATTTCTGATCACGGCTCGAGACCGTCGCTGGCTGGATATCGCTCTCAATGCAGCGACCGGACATGGCTCATCCTCAATTATGTGCGACTGTGAAGCCGGACTGGATCGCTATGCAGGCCCTGGTGGTGATCCGTCCTTCAGCACCCCCGATGGACGGCCCGGAGCCATCGTACAGTTACACGTTCCACGGTTCTGGAAGAATCGCGAAGCCGCCCTGGAGAAAGCACTGCTGGCCCGAGTCTGCCAGAACGTACTGACCTGCCCCACCACACGCTGCTTTGCAGCGTCGACTGGAGACAATTACTTCCGACTTGGTCGCAAACTGGCGTTTTTCGGTGATGGTTTCGAAAAGATCGAACAGCGCTATGACCGCCAGATGTGGGTCGTACCTACCATGGGTGGCGAATTCTGCATCGATCGTCGCTTCCCATGGTTTGACGGCGTCATGGGTGGCAATCTGTGGTTTATGGCCACCAGCGAAGAGGCCTCCCTGCAGGCAGCAGAAGCCGCAGTGGCAGCCTGCGAAGGCATCCCCGGAGTGATCACTCCGTTCCCGGGTGGTGTGGCGGCCAGCGGGTCCAAAGCCGGCAGTCGCTACAAGTTTCTGTTCGCCAGCACAAATGACCAGTTTTGCCCAACTCTCAAGGGACACCCCGGAGTGGAATCAAAAATCCCCGATGGCGTCGCCTCGGTGATGGAAATCATCATTAATGGTCGTGATCTTGCTACCGTGAGCACTGCCACACAGGCATCCATACAGGCCGCACTGCAGGTCCCGGGAATCGTCAGGATCACGGCCGGGAACTACGGCGGTCGCCTTGGCAAAAGCTGGGTCTGGCTGAAACCGGAAAATCATCCGGCTGGCTGAGAAATTCTGCGGGATGGATGCCCCACGTGACTGACTCTCCAGAATCAGCCCTGCTCGCGCGTACAGCAATCGCCTGCCTCACGGCAGCAGCATGCTGCCTCACGGCCGGCCCCCCCGTCATTCACTGGCTTAAACGCCGTTTGACCGAACGAATCTCCAGCGATTCTGCCACCCTCGATGCACTGCACGCAACCAAACAGGGGACCCCAACAATGGGCGGAATCCTGATGGTGGGTGCACTGCTGGCAGGCTTCAGCCTTTGCAGCGATGCCGCAGGCAGTCAGCGACTCATGGCAGGTGTCACAACCTGCATGTTTGCACTGCTGGGCGCTGCGGATGACTGGATTAAAGCCACCACAAAACGTAAGGGACTCAGCGTTCGCCAGAAACTTGCTGGACAGGTGCTGCTGGCCACCACAGTATCAGCGTGCCTGATCGAACAGCAATCAGCAGCCTTGTCTCAGAATCACTGGAGCGAGGCGATACCGGGGATGCTCTGGGCAGCCTTTGTGCTGATTGCCAGCTGTAATGCCGTCAATCTGACCGATGGACTGGATGGACTGGCAGCCGGATCGCTGGGGATCTGCACAGCAGCACTCTCCGTCATCCTGCTGCAGACAACTCAGACAATCGGAGCAGGACAAATGATGGCTGTGCTGAGCACAACAGCGATGAGCTTCCTGTGGTTCAATCACTACCCAGCGCGAATTTTTATGGGTGATACCGGAGCCCTTGCGATTGGAGCACTGCTGGGACTGCTGGCCCTGCAGGCAGGGCGCGAATGGCTGCTGTGCGCCGCCGGTGCTGTGTTCGCCGTGGAAACCCTGAGCGTGGTGGCACAGGTCGTCTGGTTCCGCTGCACCAGACGCAGGCTGCTGCTGTGCAGCCCCCTGCACAACCACTACGTCTTCAGGAAGCTCCCCGAACCCAGCATCGTTCGAGCCTTCTGGGCAGCCGGACTGCTGGCAGCGGCAGCAACCATACTGCTGGCCTGATGCAGACTGAATAAACCGCACAGTCCGTTGAACAGTCAGGATTCGCAAAGCTGTCCCAGCAGGACAGTCTGCTGCAACGCCTGCCGGGAATCAGCGCCATTGCGAGCAACCAGCGTTGCCAGACGCTCAAACTCACGAAAAACGGCGTCGTTCGGAGTATTCCCGTATTGTCGCAGTGTCTGCTTGCCCACCAGAATATGCTCGTGTCCCTCAGCATCATGGACCACGATGGAGGATGTTGCCGACGCCTGCACCACATATTCAACAATGCTGGGAGCGTCTTTTTTCCACTCCACGCGATAAATGCTGGTACCACGAGCCGCGCGAGGAAAGGTGTAAACTCGAGGCATAACTGATGATCCCCTGAAAACAGAAACGAAACCCGGCTGGTCACCATTACCAGCAATGGAAGTGAGTCGCCTCCAGAGGAATTCAATCTGCCCTGTGACGAAAAATCAACACACTTTCTACAGGCCGGCTGTGAAATTTCCACAGGTGGTGATGAAACACACTGAACCTAAGGGTGATACAATGCGTTGCATGAATACTACGCCTCAGATTAACCATACCAATTGCACCGATCGTGCCATCTTCAGCAATTCTGACGGCCGCTTCTGCACACACTGAACCAATAAAAAACGTCCGACCGGAACAACCGATCGGACGTCATTGATTCTGCAGTCACCCCCAGCCAGACAGACCGCCTGACTGACGACCTCAACCCTTCGCAGCAGCGAAACGGCGAGCAACCTCGGCCCAGTTCACAAGATTCCAGAACGCACCGATGTAGTCAGGACGACGGTTCTGGTAATTCAGGTAGTAGGCATGCTCCCAAACGTCAAGACCAAGAATCGGCGTACGACCCTCGGACAGCGGAGTATCCTGGTTGGCAGTGCTTTCAACCACCAGAGTCCCGTCGGCACGAACGCTTAACCAGGCCCAACCACTGCCAAATCGCGTGGTCGCAGCCTTGTTGAACTGCTCTTTGAAGTGATCAAACTTGCCGAACGCTGCGTCAATTGCAGCAGCCAGATCACCCGACGGCGTGCCACCACCGCTGGGTGACAGGATCGTCCAGAACAATGCATGATTGGCGTGACCGCCACCATTGTTTCGAACCACTGTTCGAATGTTCTCAGGAACCGCATTCAGGTCCTTCACGAGATCTTCCACGGATTTCGCCGCCAGAGGCGAACCTTCCAGAGCAGCATTCACGTTGTTGATGTAGGCCTGATGATGCTTCGTGTGATGGATTTCCATCGTCCGAGCATCAATATGAGGCTCCAGTGCGTTGTATGCATACGGCAGCGGCGGCAGTGTGTACGGCATCGAAAACTCCGGAATACAAATCGTCAGAACAACCCCTGAAACACCAGGAACTCAACGGGCCGAACGGCCGTGAACCCTGTAACTCCCCGATTCTAGGCAGAATTTCGCAGCAAAATACGTGGCATCATCAGGAATTCTCGACAGTTTTCAGGATTCTCCCTGCACATCAAAATGACGGACATACCTGTACAGATTGACGCAAACTGCCGATTTGGTCCTGATATTCGGACCAGAGTTTGACTTCCCTTCCGAGACACGTAACATCTGCTCATGAGCAATCGCATTCTCACTGCCCTGCCCGTCTATAACGAAGTCCGGCATGTGTCTGCTGTGCTGCAGGAAGTGCTGCAGCACGCGGATGACGTGCTGGTCATCGATGATGGATCCACCGACGGCACATCTCAGATTCTGGATGAATTCCCCGGAATTCATGTTTCCAGACACGGTGTCAACCTTGGCTACGGCGCGGCACTGGCCACCGCCTTCCGGTTCGCACAACTGCACAACTACGATGTGCTGGTCACGATGGACTGCGACGGACAGCACCAGCCCGGATACATTCGCCAGTTTGCCGACCTGATTGACAATGAATACGCCCCGGCTGATATGATTTCAGGCTCGCGTTACATGCAGGAATTCGGCTGCGACAGCGATGCACCTGCTGATCGACGTCGCATCAATGCTCGCATCACTGCGTGTCTTAACGAAAAACTGGGGCTGCGGATCACAGACGCATTCTGCGGTTTCAAGGCCTATCGCGTCAGTGCGCTCGCGGATCTCGAGCTATCCAATCCGGGGTATGCTATGCCGCTGCAACTCTGGGTGCAGGCAGCCAGTCTCGGCTGGCGAATCCGCGAAGCGGCTGTGCCTCGAATTTACCTTGATGAGAAGCGATCCTTCGGTGGTGCTCTTGATGACGCCGACGTGCGGCTGGCACACTATCACAGCGTATTGAATGACGAACTTTCCCGACGCGGGCTGCCGCAGAGGTTTACCGCCGACTGCGGTGCTGCAACCGTCATCTGACCGCAGACCTGCTCCTGAATCGCTGATGCAGTGGCTGTCTTCAATCAGCGTTTCGCCTCGAACTCATAGAACGAAAACAGCAGGTGCACGGTCAGCACATACAGAGTCGACCACAGAATCGTTCGCGTTACTCCCCGACTGATGTCTTCCGTTGAGAGTTTCGGGGCTGTTCCCTGCCTCCATGCGATCACTGCAATACCCGCAGCACAGCTCAGTAATTTGGCCAGCAGCCAACCACTGCCGTTGTACAAATGGCCCGTCTGACTCAGCAATTCCTTATGGAAATGAGCGTCCCAGAAGGACAGTCCCAGTTCCGCATGCGTCAGCAGAAATGCAAAACCCGCACAGAACGCCGCGATGAAGTACCCCAACAGCGACAACAAAGGGGTCCCCAGCAGAAACGCATACAGGATTGACGTCCTGAGCAGCCGATCCGGATTCGCACCAATGCTGCGCATTGCGTCCAGTCGACTGCCCCACGTACGGCTGCCCACATCAGCCGCAACAGCGGCACCGGAACGTGCCGCAATCAGCAGAGTCGCCAGAATCGGGACCAGAAAGCGAAACAGTGAAAACCCGGTTGCGTGGAGCAGGTTTTCAACCAGCAATGGTTCTGAAAACTGACGAAACGGCAGATATCGAAAGACAAAGTCCTGAGCGACATACCCCAGAATGGCCGCGGCCGCGGCAATGTACAGACAGGCCGACGGGCCAGCCACCAGCAGCAGATAATACCGAGCATAAACCAGCCCCCAGCGGACACTTTTCCAGCGCGGCAGCAATACCAGCGGTAACGCCAGCAGGTCCTCAACAAACTGCCCTGAAGACTCCAGTTGTCGTCGCAGTACCGTCGCCATACGACTCGACAGCGGGATCCGATCGTGCACTGCCGGAATCTCCGGAGGTCGTCCGATCAGTTCCCGCAACCGTCCCCATTCACTGACCGGAATTTCCTCCAACTGCAGTGTTCGGTGATTCAGCAGCAGAACCCGGTCTGCAATACCCGCGAGACTGGCATAATCATGAGTCACCACGATGGACGTGCGTCCGAACTGCAGATGGGTTTCACGTATCAGATCGGCCACATCGGTGGCCGTTGCAACATCCAGCCCGGATGTCGGTTCATCATACAGAATGACCGGGTTCCCCGGAGCAATAGCCCGCGCGATCGCCAAACGCTGCTGCTGACCGCCACTGAGCACCGCAACAGGACGATCCCCGGGCACCTGCAGACGCCGCAGAAAATCGCCCGCCTGCAGCGCATACCGCGTACCCGCATGATCCATGGCAATCTGCACATTCTCGTGCGGCAAAAGCTCATCGAACAGCGCAAACTGCTGAAATACCACCGCTACTGTGGGCTGTACTGACCCCGCTGCCCCCGCTACCCCCCCCGCACCGGTCGCACCGGACAACTCAAAATCAATCTGTCCCGAATACCGAATCGACGGATGCCGTGAATCAATCAGTCCGGCCAGAATGCGCAGCAGAACCGACTTACCGACACCACTGCAGCCAAGAATCAGTGTCAGGCGACCGGCTGGAAAGCTGGCATCCGTTCGCTGCAGTAATGCTCGCCCACCAGCCGACACAGAAAAGTTCAACAGACGCAAAGTCACCCCGGGCTCCGGAAGCAGATCCTGAGCTTCACTGAACTGCCCTGCAGAGTTCGGCCTCTGTTCGTCCATGCTGAGGTCTGCCTGAGCGTTATCTGGCTGCCGGCTGTGCTGCCGTGGGAGTTACCGGGGCAGTTGCAAACATCTTCTGAAACTCGGCCTTCAGCTTCGGCAGCTCGGCTGCTGTTGCCAGACCACCAATACTGAGAAAGAACATCGCTCCCAGTACCAGACTGATCCGCTGCCACAACCGCGGCCGCAGCTCACGCGGCAACAGCGTCGTGTTGACCACCAGAGTATGCAGACAACTGACACCCAAAGCATAGTTATACATCATGCCCGTGGCGGTCACCAGCAGCGTATCACCGCGAACCAGCAGCAGCATGCTCAGACCAATCAGCACGTAACAGAACAGGACACCGAAGTACAGCCGTCCAATTTCCCGTGGATGCCATGACTGCAGACGACGACTGGCTGTCCAGAACACGTCCACCCAGCGTCGCAGTACTCCATCTGCCGTCGTTACCATACTGCTGCCCAGAATCAGAAAACCACAGAACAGTGTCAGATACCAGAACATCGGCCCCAGAGATCCACCAACGACATCCCGCACACTGTCAGCCGTCATCGCCGCCGCCTGCCACTTATCGGCAGGTACTGACCCGCGTTTCAGAAACTGCACTGACAGCATGCTGGGCAGTGCCAGCCCGATAAAGCAGGCCGGCAGCCACACCAGATACTGCTCGCGACTGACATGCGATATCCAGCCCTGCCATCGCTGCAAAGATGTCTGATTCACCTCAAAAACTGTTCCAGCATGCGACAGCTGTATGGCGTGCCCACCCACCATACTGGGAATGGCGCCCACGTACTTCCCCATCCCCCAGCCCTGATCACGAGTAAACGAGCTGATCGGTGTGTTTGTCAGACCGCCGTTTCCGGAAATTGCCGCCATCGAAGCCAGAATTCCAAACAACGAAATATCGAATGCCAGACTTCGCCCCTCTGCCCAGGCCGAAAAAATGTTATCGACCTTCGGCTGATGTGACTGCTCGCCTTCATCCTGCCTGCCGTTCCCGTTCACATCTTCAACCGAAATCACCGGCACGTTGCCAAACTTCACAAATCCACTGGTCAGTTCCTGCCATGTCGCTGCTGTGGAATAACGAAATGCCAGAAACAGCAGAAAGGTCAGAACAAAAACCAACTTGAATGTCATCAGCGCGCGAATCGAATTGTAGACCTTGCCACCAACACACAACGGAATGATGACCGAAACAAAAATCAGACAGGAAAGCCATGTCAATCGTCGCGAATCCTCGGGGTTCGATGGAAGCGGAATGTGCCCCCAGATCATGGCCCCCAGAGGAATCGCGGCACTTGAAGCGAGGTAGGGCAGAAACGAACCGAAGTCCAGCAGCAGATACACAAACACCCAGAAGATGGGGTGCGGACCAATACGAAACTTGCCTGTAAAAATCGGCTCACCGCTATACAGCGTGTACCGGCTGATTTCGACGTTATAGACCACCTGAAACACGACGCTGAGCGTAGCCAGCCACAGCAGTGAACCGCCATACTTCGCCGTCACCAGCGGTCCTGTCAGCCATTCACCACCACCAATCGCAGCCCCACCCATGACCAGTCCCGGCCCCACCATCAGCAGCAGCTTGTTCCAGCGGAACACTGGAGCACTGGGCAATTCATTCACATGCCATTTCGGCATGTGTGCCGAACCCGGCTGCTGGCCAATCAGTGGACCCGCATCAGCAGACTCGGTGGGGTGCGTAGGGGTCATGCGGAGCGTTCCTGAGATGAATTCTTGATGAGGTGGGAGCAAGACCAGGGATTCTGCACAGTCAGTGTATGCAGTAGCCGCAGCCGACGAAGCTTGATGCACCCCATTGTTCAGTCCGACGGCAGGAGATGCAAGGGACCGCAGGGCTCTGTTGCTGTTCACAACCCGGAACTGGAACAACTAACGACAGATGCCCGATGCCAGCCCCAGTCTGTAAAATCACCCAATTCAGGCAGGCCTGTCCCATTCCACAGACCACATCGACTTGTGTCTCTCACGCCAGAACGGGCCCCTGCCGACACCTGATGCCAATCCGCAGGCTGCGGGAACCGGACAATCTGGTAAATCCGCTCCAGACAGCACAGGCTTCCTTATTACGATTCTTCAGACACTTTTGTCTGCATCTTTCTTCCTTCGCTTCGCTCGCTCGCTATACTTGGGTACGTGGAGGCGAGCCGGGTCACCTGGTGTATCAAGTCATGTCCCGGATAATCAAATTTTCAGGCCCAGCATTTTGCCGGCATGCGTCAGTTCTGCTGACTCTCCTGCTGTGCATCGTGTTTGTGTTGCCACTGCCTGTTGCCGACTGCAGACTCGCCGGTCATCCGGAAGAGGTCGCATCCATCGGTTGCTCAGTGGAACAGAGGGCTTCCACACGCACAGACGCAGTCGCCCAGAACTCGTCCGCCAAGGACAGCAGTGTGCCATTCCCCTGCCAGAATCGCCCCTGTGGTTGCCGATCGGCTGCCAGTTGCCTGAAACGCTGCTGCTGCTTCTCTGCCTCTCAGAAATCGCAGTGGGCCAAAGCCCGGACAGGCAGTACAAACACACATCAGCAGCATACCGTCGCAACCACTCAGCAGGCACGCTGGCGGACTGTCTCCTTTATCCAGTCGATGGAATGTCAGGGGCTCGGTGCCACCAGTTTCTGCTTTGTCATCGCTCTGGCAGTTGCGGATGTACCATCACCTCAGGCAACGATTCCCGCTGCCAGTACACTGCCAGTTTCAGACGCATTGCCTACAGCCAGCCTGCAGCCGCCAGTCCCGCCCCCCAAATTATTCACTTAGGCCCTGCTCCGCTTGTACCCACGGTACAACTGCCACATCGCGGTCTGCACTTTTGCCGCGGCTGCAGTCTGCGGATCTGCATGTGACTGCCTGGTCAGGACGGCCACAGTCTGCCTGAGTTAGCACGCTCACCCGAACTTCGCGGCTCGCTCTCCACACGGCATGCC
This sequence comes from uncultured Planctomycetaceae bacterium, assembly GCA_903858815.1. Classification (GTDB taxonomy): domain Bacteria; phylum Planctomycetota; class Planctomycetia; order Planctomycetales; family Planctomycetaceae; genus SXXK01. The sequence goes on from CAIOKE010000133.1 coordinate 292,365, forward strand.
CTGCATGTCCGCGGTGAGCGTGCCAACGCAGGCTGCCCATGGCTGTTCGTCTGGAACAGAACAACTGCAATCTCTCATACCTGCCTCCCACGTCCTCAAATTCTTCAGCAGAACATGCATCTGCGTGCTGCTTGTTTTTCTAAGGTCATCAGAAATGTCCTCTGCCAATCTCACACGTCACCAACGGAATTCAGATCCACGCGGTTTTACACTGATCGAACTGCTTGTTGTCATCGCGATCATCGCAATTCTTGTTGCTCTGCTGCTGCCCGCTGTCCAGCAGGCACGCGAAGCTGCTCGCCGTACACAGTGCAAAAATAATCTGCGGCAGTTCGGCCTCGCTCTGCACAACTATGAAAGCACCTACGGAATGTTTCCGCTGACGAATGCGCAGAACTACCAGCCCAACGTGCAGGGGTTTTCCCCTCAGGCACGACTGCTGCCCATGATGGAACAGGCCAATCTGCAGAATCTTCTCGACTTTACTCAGCCGGCTTTCACCGGCCCATTCAACAGCCTTGTTCCCAACCCGGCATTTGCCGCGGCCTTTGCCTCCCCGCTGCAGGTCATGCTGTGTCCCAGCGACCCGGCTCCAACGCTGAATACAGGCGCCGGCGGCGCCGTCTACGCCGGTGTAAACTACATGATCAGCTACGGCAGTGGTACCGCCGCGAACTACGACCTCCGCTGGAGAACCGACGGCTTTGTCTATGAAAACTCCAGTGTTCGAATGCGCGATGCCACCGATGGAACGTCCAGTACGGTGATCATGAGCGAGTCGATCCGCAGCACCGGCGCTGATGTCACTCTGCCCGCCGGAACACTGCCCAGATTCAATTATCAGCTGACACTGAATGGTTCTTCCGGAGTCAACTCAGCACTGCAGCCTGTGCCCGGACTGCAGGCTGCCGGAGGTGGCTGGTCCAACAGCTCTGCCGGAGTGATCATGAATCCGGATCTCGCCAGCATCTGGCCTTTGAAAAACACCTGGCGCGGCGCGTCCAGCGCCGCATTGCGTGGGCGCGGGGTCTCATGGGCACACTCCGGAGCCGTCAGCACTCTGACCAATGGCTACAATACACCCAACAGCAGAATTCCTGACGTTGTTGTGCACTTCACGGGCTTCTTCGGCCCTCGCAGCTGGCATACCGGTGGCGCCCAGGTGCTGCTCGGAGACGGCTCCGTGCGATTGCTCAGCGACAATATCGATACCGCCGTTCATCGAGGTCTTCACAGTTGCAACGGCGGTGAAGTACTCGGTGAATTCTGATCAGGAGGGAGAGCGCGGGGGTGCCGGAACCAGTTCCTGACACCCCTGCGATTCCCCTCGCCCTTAACACACCCAACTCACGAACTCCCGCAAACTCAGGTGTTCCCGATGTCCACTGCCACATGGCCTGACTACCGCGCTGTCTGGAGATGGCACTTCTACGCAGGACTGATCTGCATTCCGTTTGTCATCATCCTTTCCATCACCGGCTGCATCTATCTTTTCAAGCCTCAGATCGAGTCCTGGACCGAGCGTGAATACAACCAGCTGCAACCCACTCGGACCCCCCTGCCTCCCTCTGAACTGATCGCCTCGGCGCTGCAGGCATTCCCGAACTCAGTCTTCGCCAGCTATGAACTTCCGGCCGATACTCAGTGTGCGGCTCGAGTACTCCTTGCCACTGACCATGGAAGTCAGCGAGTTTACGTGCATCCGGGAACCGCTGCTGTGCTGGGCTCAATCCCGGAGGATCAGCGAATCATGCGACTGTTCTTTCGCATTCACGGTGAATTGCTGATGGGCGACCGAGGCTCCAACATCGTGGAAACCGCAGCCTGCTGGACTATCGTGCTGCTGCTGTCCGGAATCTATCTGTGGTGGCCGCGTTCCGCAAAGGGACTGGCAGGCGTGCTTTATCCGCGGCTCTTCAGCGGTTCAAGACTGTTCTGGCGGGATCTGCACGCAGTGGTGGGACTGTGGATCACAGGCCTTGCCATGTTCCTGCTGCTCAGCGGCCTGCCATGGGCAAAATTCTGGGGCGATTACCTGAAATCCGTACGCCAGCTGACAGGAACCGCGGTGGCACGACAGGACTGGTCCAATACGGCCGAACGACGGCCAAACAACGGCAACAGCCAGAGACAGACGGCAGCAGCAGCAGAAAACTCCGGGCATTCCGGACACGGCAGCTCAGGAAAACGTCTCGCTGGACCAGCCCCCGACCTGACCCACATTGATCACATGGTTGCCGCTGTGGCTGCCCTGCAACTGGATCCTCCCGTAATCATCTCGGCCCCCGGAGGTCGCTCAAAGAATTGGTCCGGCAAATCAGAGACTGCCAATCGACCGCGCCGCGTGACAGTGGAACTTGATCCCGCGACCGGCAGAATCCTCGATCGTCAGAACTTTTCGGACCGACACTGGATCGATCGTGCCGTGGGTTACGGTATCGCCGCTCATGAAGGCCAGCTGTTTGGCTGGACGAACACAGCACTGGGACTGCTGACCGGCGCCGGCCTGATCCTGCTGTCCGTAAGCGGAGCGATTATGTGGTGGAAACGTCGCGATACCGGAATTCTCGGAGCCCCCCGGATCCTCGCCAGACCACAACTCTCCGTCGGCCTGCTCGGACTGCTCCTGCTGCTCGGACTGTGCTTCCCACTGTTTGCCGCTTCCCTCTGCGCCGTCCTGCTCCTCGAATGGCTGGTGCTGAGCCGTATCCCGGCTGTCAGTCACTGGCTGGGACTGCAGCCGGCCACCGCTGCGGCAGGCTGCCAGACAATGAATCCTCTGTAACGCTTGCCGTATCAGCCGCCCACAACCGCCAGATTGTCCCGATGAATCACTTCACCGAAGGGCACATGACCCAGCGCCGACGCAATCTGATCAGAGCGACGGCCACGAATCCGGCGAATCTCGTCAGCCGAATAATTCACCAGACCTCTGGCAAATTCGACACCATCCGGCGCCTTCAGACCCACCAGTGAGCCCGCTTCAAAATCGCCCTGAACGTCCCGAATCCCCACCGCCAGCAGGGAACGACCATTCCCACGAACCGCACTGACCGCACCCTCGTCAACGATCAGAGTCCCGGCCGGAGGTGCCCCGAACGCGATCCATCGCTTCCATGCCGGAACCGTTTCGGCACGCGCCATAAACAGAGTTCCCACAGTACGACCGCAGCGGATGTCATCAAGGACAGTGTCACTGCGGCCACTGGCCAGAATGACGGATTCCCCCATCCCGGTAGCAGCCAGTATAGCCCGCAGCTTCGACCCCATCCCGCCTCGACCACGGCTGCTCTGTTCGCTGGCCACCAGCTTCAGCAGAGACTCATCCGGATGCTCTACCACCGGAATTACACGACTGTCGGACTGAGACGGCGGACCATCATACAGACCCGCAATTCCTGAAAGAATCACCAGCAGTGGGTCCGGCAGCAGTGTCGCCAGCATGGCCGCCAGCTGATCATTATCACCAACGGCGATCTCACGAATACTGACCGTGTCATTTTCATTGACAATCGGCAGGACATCAAAATCAAACAACGTCCTCAGCGTGTTACGCACGTTGAGATAACGCTGGCGATTACGAAAATCATTTCCCGTCAACAGCAGCTGCGCTGTGCGACGACCACTGCGGGCCATCGCGTCGTCCCACGTACGCATCAGTGAAGGCTGTCCGATCGCAGCAGCAGCCTGCAGTTCCGGCAGCGATTCCGGGCGCCGATTCAAACCAAGGATCCCGATCCCCGCTCCCACCGCTCCGCTCGACACCAGAACCACCCGCCGACCCGTCTGCTGGATCCGATGAATCTGATCGGCAATACATTCAATGCGCGGAATATCGAGGCGATCGGCGTCTGTCGTCAGGACATTGGTGCCAATCTTGACAATCACGGTTCTGGAGGCCTCAAAGGCCTCCTGCTGCGGAGTACTCATAACAAATCCAGAGCATGTTTCTGTCTGCAGGCTCAACCCACCCTGACCTGCCGCGGCCGGCTCAGCCTATTTCGTCAAATTGGCATCGCTTCGCAAGCCTGATCGGACGGATTCCTGCTGCTTCGACGACGACGACTGTGCCAACCTGCAGACATCACCGCCAGCACCACAGGTATCCACGACAATCCCGGCTCCGGAACCGACAGCAGATCCGATTGCAGCACAATCGGACCCAGCTCCACAGTCGCTGATGCACTGGACGTGTTGTCACCCAAAAACACAAAACTGGGCTGAATGTACGGGTTGATCGGACCACTGAATGCTGAGTAATTCCGCAGGCCGCCCGACAACACCTCCGTCCCACCCTGAAATAAGCGATAACCACTGCCCAGGACCTGTAACCGGTAGGCCTGACGAACCAGGGTACTGGTGGCCACACTTTCGGCAAACTGAAACAATGGTGAGTCACCCTGAGCCAGGATTCGATCCGTATGAAAACCCAACTCGATCCCCTGCAGATCAGACGACAGCAGCGTGACACTGAAACCAGCTCGATTCGCGTTCAGAACATGGCTCTCGGAACTGACCGCCAAATCAAAAGCCAGCTCAAAACCGCCGGCCCGATTCAACGATGGAAAGCCAGCGTTCCGGAGCTGCTGAGTGACGAGGTAGTTGCTGTAGCCTGCCTTCACCACAGCATCTGTCGCCAGTTGCACACCCGCAGGCACCGGAGTCTGCATTGCGGAACCGGATGAGACAGCAGCATCCGACGCATAATCCAGCCACGCCTGCGACGCCGGCAGTCCGCTGCCATCGTACAACGTAACAATTGCACCCACTGCCGAGGAACACACCCAGCCACATTGCACCGCCACTGTCAGCAGCGTCCAGCCCAGCGTCGTCCGCACGGATCGTAATCCCCCTGGCATGATGGTCTGCATGACGGGCCGTCCCCCAATGTGAGGGACCTGTCAGGATGCAGATCTGCAGAACTGAAGACTTGCACTTCTGCACAGCGACGGAGCAGGCCCCCACACATTCCCCGTCACAAACCCGGCACTCTCACCAGAATCCTCCCGCTTGTCAATCCAGCCGTACGGTCGACTGAATTCATCGGTATTCATCGTTCTGACCTTAGCGCTGTCCATTCAGCCCGCTTATGATCCCCCCGCATCGGAATCTGACAGGGTCTCAGGAGGCAGGCATGGGCACGGCCGATTCGCCATCGCAGCAATATGTTTCCAGTGGTCGCAACACGCTGCTTTCGCTGGCGTTCTGGAGTTTTCTCTGCACCCAGTTCCTTGGAGCATTCAACGATAACTACTTCAAGCAGATGGTGCTGTTGACATGTATCGGAGCCAGTGCGGCCACGTTGCAGTCGGCCGATCAACAGACCGCGGTCCCATGGACCGAGATTGCCATGGCAGCCTTCGCGCTGCCCTTTGTACTCTTCTCCGGCCTCGGTGGCTTTCTTTCCGATCGCATCTCCAAAACGACAGTCATCGTCAGCTGCAAAGCAGCGGAAATCGGTATCGTCGGAATCGGACTTGCCGTCCTGCTGGTCCCATCGCTCAGTACCACGACCACGCTCGCCGCTCTGATCTTTGTACTGGCCCTGATGGGCACACACAGTGCCATCTTCAGCCCCTCCAAGTACGGCGTCCTGCCGGAGCTGTTTCGTGCCGACTGCCTGCTGCCCGTCAATGGGGCCGTGCAGATGACCACATTTCTGGCCATTATCTTCGGTACCGTCTGTGCCGGAATTGCACTTGATCTGATCCGGGATCAACTCTGGATCAGCAGCGTCATCGCCATCATCATCGCAGCACTGGGAACTGTCAGCAGCCTGCTGATGCCACACGTTCCTGCTGCCGAGCCAACGCTGCAGCTGCGACCGGAAAACCTTGTGATGCCGCGGCTGGTGCTCCGGATCCTGCTCAGTAATCGCCCCCTGCTGATGGCCGTGCTGGTCTATTCCCTCTTCTGGTTCCTTGGTGGCGTTGTGCAGATGGGCATCAACACACTGGGCGAAGCCGCACTGCACCTCAGTCGAACTCGTACCAGTGTCCTTGTCGCAGGCATTGGGCTCGGCATCGCACTGGGCTGCCTGCTGGCCGGATTTGCCGGCCGTGGCAGTCGTCGCTGGACCGTCATCGGAGCGTGGCTGCTGGTCACAACGCTGGCCGCAGCCGCACTCCTTGGCAGTGGCCTCTGTGGAAAGCCAGCCAGTGCCGGACGCGATCTCAGCACGGAAACAATCGTTTCCAGCCTGTTCGTCTGCGACCTCGTGGAATGGCTGCTGCGCGTCGACATGACCATACTGGGGATTGCCGCCGGACTGTTCGTTGTGCCTGTTCAGGTGTATCTGCAGGCCGCCCCACCCGCAGAACTTAAGGGACGGGTTCTGGGGGTACAAAACCTGATGACGTGGATCGGAATCCTGCTTTCCGCAGCATTTTCACTCGTTGTTGGCCTGATATTGAAAGCCATTGCCGGTCCGGCCGCGGACAAACAGCACCAATGGGTGCTGTTTGCTCTGCTGGCGGCCGTGATGCTGCCTGTTGCTGTTTTCTATCGGCTGCCAGCACTCGCCGACGTTTCGGAACCGACAACAGAAGTACCCCAATGAAATGACAACCTCAATACGGCGGTTTAGACTGTGGCGTCGGAACTGAAGCCTGTCTCTACTGCCTTCACGAGTGCTGATCAACCATGCCGGATGCCGCTCTGCTTGCAAGCCTGACTCTACTGGCCGGCCTGTTCCTGCTCAGTCTTGAAATGTTTGTCCCCAGCTTCGGCCTGCTGCTGGTTATGTCCCTGATTTCTCTGACAGTCTCCTTCTGGTCAGCGTGCAAGGCATGGTGGGCGGTTTCTCCGCAGTTCTTCTGGGCCTATGTGTTTCTGCTGATGTCTGGAATCCCAGCCACGTTTTTTGGTTCAATAGCGATTCTGCAGCGTACCCGCATGGGCCAGCGAATGACGCTGATGCCGCCACCGGATGCAGGCAAAGTACCCGAAAATCCGCTGCTGCAGCTGCTTGGTCGCAGTGGCATCACTCAAACGCCCATGAACCCCGGTGGCATGGTCCTGATTGCCGGTCAGCGTCTGCATGCAGAATCCACAGGCCTGCCACTGGAATCGGGAACAACCGTCGTCGCTGTCGCTGTCAGGGGCTCACGAATCGTGGTACGTGCGGCGACAGATGCACTGCCGGCGACACCGGATCGAGGCGATCGCAGTGCTGGCAGTCCGACAGATCCGGTGTCACCGCTTGACTTCGACATCCCCTCGGATTACACCCAGTGATTCTTTGTACCTCCACGCATTCACAGGGAGCATCATCATGGACCTTCCAATCCTGCTGGCACTGACCAGTGCTCAATGGGTGGTTCTGGTCATTCTGCTGCTGTTTGTGCTGGTCTTTCTGGGCATTTTTGCTCAGTTTGCCAGCCTGTGGCTGCAGTGTAAGGTGACTCGGGCCGGCATCAGCCTTGGCGATCTGGTGTTCATGCGTTTTCGTCGCGTCAATCCGGCTGTGATTGTCCGCAGCAAGATTATGGCTGTCCAGGCCGGCCTCAATCGAAAATACCCGCTCTCTGTTCAGAACCTCGAAGCTCACGCTCTGTCCAACGGGAATGTGCCGAACGTCATTCGGGCTCTGATCGCAGCAGACAAGGCCAGTATCCCGCTGGACTGGAATACAGCACAGGCCATTGATCTGGCTGGTCGCAACATCCTTGAGGCAGTAACCACGAGCGTCAATCCCAAAGTGATTGACTGTCCTGACCCCAAGCGCAACCAGGGCACACTTTCCGCAGTAGCCGCGGATGGCATTGAACTGCGAGTGCGGGCGCGAGTCACAGTTCGCACCAACATCCGGCAGTTGATCGGGGGCGCGACGGAAGAGACCGTCATCGCGCGAGTTGGCCAGGGAATTGTGCAGGCCATCGGCTCCACACCGTATAAACTGGTCCTCGAAAATCCCGACTATATCTCGAAAACGGTGCTCGAGCAGGGGCTCGAAGCGCAGACCGCCTACGAGATCGTGTCGATTGATATCGCGGACATTGATGTCGGTGAAAACATTGGTGCCAAACTCCTCGCTGATCGCGCAGAAGCCGACATGAGGGTGGCTCAGGCAAAGGCCGAACAGCGGCGTGCCGCTGCTCGCGCTCGCGAACAGGAAATGGTTGCTCGTATCCAGCAGAATCGAGCGGCTGTTGTGCTGGCGGAATCTGAAGTTCCGCGAGCAGTGGCCGAAGCCTTTGGCAATGGCAACCTTGGCCTGCTGGATTTCTATGAACTCAGGAATGTGCAGGCAGATACGCGAATGCGTGAATCGATCGCCGGCGACGGAACAACCCGCGCTGGCGGTACAACAGAGGCCTGAGCGACTGCTGCGGCAGTCAAACAGGGTTTACCATCCGATCTGGCAGTGGATCGGAACGGAATTTGACAGGTGTTACCGGAGCATTTCAGATGAAGTGGACGCGTTGGACTCAATGGCTGGGGCTGGCATGCATGCTGCTGACCTCCGCTGCGCAGGCAGACGAATGGCAATCGCTGTTCGACGGAAAAACTCTGGATGGCTGGGATGGCGATCCACGAATCTGGAGTGTTCAGGACGGAGCCATTACCGGACGCACCACTGAAGAGATCAAGCTGGATAAGAATACCTTCATCATCTGGCGTGGCGGTCAGCTGGACAACTTCGAACTGGAACTGGAATACCGTATCGTGAACGGAAATTCCGGAATTCAGTACCGCAGTTTTGAGCTGCCGGATGGCAGGTGGCGAATTGGTGGATACCAGGCCGACTTCGAAGCGGGCCAGACCTATTCCGGAATCCTCTACGGCGAGGCATTCAGGGGAATTCTTGCCCAGCGTGGACAATCCACCGAACTGACTCGTACCGATGGTAAGTTCGAGGTGAAGGTCACGGGCAGTGTCGGTGAATCTGCAGCAATTCAGGCGGCCATCAAAAAGGAAGACTGGAACAAGTACCGCGTCGTCGCAAATGGCTTCAATTTTCAGCATTTCATCAATGGTCTGAAAACCGTTGATGTCACTGACAATGACCAGCAGGATCGCCGGGCGGTTGGATTACTGGCTCTGCAGGCACATGTGGGCCCGCCGATGACCGTCCAGTTCCGCGGGATTCGCCTGAAGAAACTGCCTGCCCCGAAGAAAGTCGCCCTGATCGCTGGTCGCCCCAGCCATGGCTACGGGGCTCACGAACACCGCGCCGGCTGTATGCTGCTGGCCGATGCTCTGAATTCTGCAAACCTCGGCATTCAGGCCACCGTTTACACCAATGGCTGGCCGGAAGACGAATCTGTGCTGGATTCAGCTGACTCCGTCGTGATCTATGCAGACGGTGGTGGCGGACACCCGTTCAACAGTCATCTCGATCGTATTCGTCAGATCCAGAACCGCGGTGTAGGCATGGTAGCCATTCACTACGGGGTGGAAGTACCAAAGGGCGCGTCTGGCGATTCCTTCCTGAAATGGATCGGTGGCTACTTCGAAACTGACTGGTCGGTGAACCCTCACTGGACAGGCACTTTCGCAGAGTTTCCGGCTCACCCGATCGCTCGTGGTGTGCGGCCGTTTCGCGTCAATGACGAATGGTATTACCACATGCGATTCGCTGCGGCTGAAGCCGCTGTCGTCCCGGTTTTGACTGACCTGCCACCCCGCGACACGCTGGTGCGCGAAGATGGCAGTCTGTCACGCCCCGATGGAGCTCACAGCAATAACCCGGCCGTCCGCGCAGCCGTGCTCGAACGTAAAGAGGCCCAGACGGTGGCATGGGCTGTGGCTCGTCCGGATGGTGGACGAGGCTTTGGCTTCACAGGAGGCCATGATCACTGGAACTGGGGTAATCGGGACTTTCGCACACTCGTTCTGAATGCAATCGCATGGACCGCTCACACCGAAGTTCCGGAAGCGGGGATCCCGTCGAAGGATCTGACTGTTAAGGACCTGATGGCCAATCAGGATTACGAAGTGCCGGACAACTTCAATCCGGCTCGAATTCAGGCCATGCTTGATGAGTGGACAGCCTTTCGAACTCGCTGAACGTGGCTCTGCCTTTATGACCGACGAATCAGTGACAGTCCCGACTGCCGAACGACGCTGGAAGTCCGCAGACTTCCAGCAGATTCCGGCTGTGCCCTGCCCCTGTGGGCAGGCACGACGTGCGTATGCCGGAGTCCCGGAATTCCCCGGGACTCTGCATATCACAGAAATCTCTGAAAATGCCCTGCGGCACTACCACAAACGCCTGACTGAAACCTACGTGATTCTGGAGTGCGGAGCCGATGCCGCGATGGAACTGGATGGTGAGCAGATCCCGGTGCGGCCAATGCAGTCCTTTGTAATTCCACCTCGCGTTCGCCATCGGGCACTCGGACGAATGACAGTCCTGATTGTTGTCCTGCCGGAATTTGATCCCGACGACGAATGGTTTGACTGAAAACCGACTGTGCACAGCGCGCTGAATCGCACAGTCTCGCGATTGAACTGCCGCATTTCAGCACGCCTCCCGGCCCTGCCCCGCCTCCGCAACAACGCCCCGACGTCAAGTGCTCCCGATTACGGTACTGGCACGCAACCTGCATAACGTGGGCGCTGACTTGTTGTTTCTGAAACCTCAGATCAGGGTGAAAACCATGCGCAGAAATGATCCGATATCGCACGTCATGACAAAGAATCCTGTCGTTCTCGAAACAGGTGACTCGCTGTCAAAGGCGCGGCAGCTGTTTGAGGAGTCGGGGGTGCATCACCTGCCGGTGGTTCATGGGGGTGAGCTGGCGGGAATGCTGTCGTGGACCGACTTCCTGCGGGTCAGTTTTGGTGAATTCGGCAACCAGGATGTACGCAGCCTTGATGCTGTGCTGGACCATACTCGCAAGCTCCGGGATGTCATGCGAACCGATGTCGTGACGATGCCCCTCAGCGGTACAGTGCGCGATGCAGCCGTAATTCTCAGTCGTGGTGGATTTCATTCTGTTCCTGTGGTTGATGGTAATCGACTGGCTGGAATTGTCACATCCACAGATCTGATTCACTATCTGGTAGAGCAGTACTGATCAGCGGGCCGGCCTGTTGAAGCCCTGGTCAGCCTCGCTATCATGCGGGCTGACCAGGCCTTGACTGTCTTGCCGGGAAGGAAATCGTGTGCGGCTGATCGATCTTCGCAGTGATACAGTAACTCGCCCTACTCCTGCCATGCGCAGGGCGATGTTTGAAGCTGAGGTTGGCGATGATGTGATGGGTGAAGACCCGACTGTCAATCGGCTTGAGCGACAGGTGGCTGAATTGTTTGGTTGTGAAGCCGCAGTCTTCGCCTGCTCGGGTACTCAAAGCAACCAGATGGCCGTGCGACTGCACTGTATCCCTGGTGACGAGCTGCTGATTCATGAAAGCAGTCACATCTGCAATTTCGAGGCTGGTGCTCCAGCCGCACTCAGTGGCGTTACCGTCAGAACTCTCAACGGCCATGGTGGAATGCTTGATGTCCCGGATCTTGAGGGGCGTGTTCGGGTCAATGATCAGCACTTCTGTCGTACGCGGCTGGTTTGTCTTGAAAACACCACCAATCTCGGAGGTGGTCGTGTGTATCCGCTGCAACAGATGCAGCGTGTGAGTGACTGGGCAGTGGCTGCAGGTCTCAAACGTCATCTTGACGGTGCGCGGCTGTTCAACGCACTGGTTGCCGCGGGGGCTCAGGCGGTCGAAACCGCTCGCTGCTTCGATACCATCTCCATCTGTTTTTCCAAGGGCCTTGGCTGCCCGGTAGGCTCCATGCTGATCGGCAGTGCCGCAGACATGGCCAAGGCCCGTCGCATTCGTAAACTGTTCGGTGGTGGCCTGCGACAGGCTGGTATGCTGGCGGCCGCAGCCATCCATGCCCTGCAGCATCATGTCGATCGACTGGCCGACGATCATCGTCACGCTCAGCAGCTGGCGGCCGGATTTCAGCAGCTTCCCGGCGTCATAGGGGTCCCCGCAGCCATTGAAACAAACCTCGTATTCTTCGAACTCGATCCTGAAGTCGGGACGGCAGTACAGTTTGCCGGAGCGATGCGTGATCGAGGAGTTCTGATTGGTCCTATGGGGGGGACAGCGCGTGCGACTGGTGACTCATCTCGATGTCGCCGAGGCAGATGTGCAGACCACTCTCTTCGCTGCACAGGATGCACTGCAGCAGGGGTTCCGTGACCGTCCAGTGCAGGGGAAGGGACCATTTTCCCGCTGAATTCCGGTAACTGCCCTGTCTGTTATTCACAGCAACACCGGCAGATTCTGCCGATCGCTGTTCGCTCATCGGCAGATCCCGCCGAATCCTGCCTGCGGATCTTCCGGACTCAGGTATCGGTCGGCGGAAGCTGAGTGCCCGACGTCTGCCCGGCACCCGGCAGGCTGTATGATGCCGGCCCGTCGTTCATGCTGGACGACACAGCTCAGGTGCTCAGCAGGAATGTCGTAACATGCGAGAGCTTCGCAGGCATTTGTTTCTTTTTCTGGCAGCCGTTTCACTGATCTGCAGCGCAGGTTGTGGCCGTGAGGCGACACCGGCGGCAGCCACGGATGATGAGCTGCTTGCCGAATTGTCCGCCGGTGAAAAGACCGAACAGCCACCAGCAAAACCCGTGCAAAAACCCATTCGTGTTCGCTCAGCATCTGCCAGTCGCTCCGGACAGGACATTCTGCGCAAGCCCAAAGGGGAGCGACTGGAACTGCGATTGAAAAAAGGTGATCGCTTCCCGCTGATGAAAACGGTCGAACAGACGCTGGTCCAGAAGTCTGAAACGCATCCGGCGTTCGCAAAAACTCTGCTGGAACTCAGTCTCGCAATCACAGTTCAGGACGTACAGGATGACTCGATACTGCTCGGAATAGTGTATTCCCGGGTCGTATATGAGCATGATATCAGCGGTCGCAGGCTGAAATTTGATTCGGCGGCCGGTCAGGAGTCTGTGCCGTGGGATGCGATTCCATATGCCGGGATGGTTGGTAACGGCTTCTCCTTCCGACTTGGACGCGATAATCGCATTCGTGAACTGGTGGGCTATCGCGAATTTCTTGAACGCTGTGTAGCGCGAGTTCCGATGGAACGACGCCAGTCGCTGCTGGCGGAGCTCAGCGGACGGTTCGGTGACGACGGTGTTGCCAACTTCGTGGACGATTCCATCGGCCTGCTTCCATATGACGCCAGTGTCGACCGTGAATCAGCGACCCTCGTCATGCCGGGTGACGTCTGGACCAGAGAGCGACGACTGATGCAGCCGGTACCGGTTCATCTGACATCCACTTACACGCTCTCATCCATCAATGAGCGAACGGCCGAAATTGAAATCGCAGGGCGTATCGCGGCATCCGAGGCGGTGAATTCCAACGGTCCCGGACGTGTCCGCATTTCAGGCGGTCGCAGTGAAGGAACCTGTACGGTTGACCGCGCCACCGGGTTGCCACTGCACGTCGCTGTCACTCGAAATCTGTCCATGCGCGTCGCCACGGAGGATGGAGTTGAGGTCCAGCAGGAGAAATCCATTGTGACGACGATTCGCGCTTTCCCGGAAAATCGCCGGGACCGACCGGCAGCGGCAGCCGGTGGTACGGCAATTCGTCGAGTCAGTGCGGCCCAGGAGACTGGCGAATCTGCACCTGATCCGGCAGAATCCGTTCAGGATTCAGGTCGAGCAGTTCAGGCAGTCTACCCCTGAAAGCACAATCTATGACAACGCAGTCAATCGGGTGCAATGGGCAACCGCACACGCGGCGATCCATCCTGTGTGGACTGGCAGCGGTGGCCGGCAACTGTCTGCCGTGGAGCGGTGTTTCGGCCGCGCCCCGTCTGTCACGCTGGAAAATTGAACGACCGGCAATCGGAGCCATCGGGCTCAGATATCAGGGCTCTGTAATCGCTCAGAAAGCAATCGCTCACGGCGAACTGGCAGCAATCTGTGATGTGGACCGTCATGTCCGTGAGCAGGCCCGAGCTGCGTTCGGCAGTACTGCAGCCATCTTTGAAGATTACCGGGAACTGCTGGCAGCAAAAAAGGTTGACGTGGTGCTGATAGGTACCCCCGATCACTGGCACGCAAAAATGCTGATCGATGCCTGTCGCGCGGGAATGGACGTGTACTGTGAAAAACCGCTGACGCTGACTGTGGACGAAGGCCGAGTCATTCGCGATGCCGTCACATCCACAAAACAGATCGTGCAGGTAGGTTCCTGGCAACGCAGTGACTCCCGTTTTCGACTCGCGATTGAAATGATCCGTGCCGGTCGTATTGGAAAACTGCAGACGGTTGAAGTCATCCTCGGGAAAAACGAAACCGGAGGGCCGTTTGAAATCAGCAGGCCTCCAAAGAATCTGAACTGGAATCTGTGGCAGGGGCAGACCCCGGATGTGCCGTATATCGCTGAGCGATCGCATTACACATTTCGCTGGTGGCACGAGTATTCCGGGGGACAAATGACGGACTGGGGAGCGCATCACATCGATATCGCACAGTGGGCTATCAATTCACTCCCGATAAAATTCCGCGGCCGGGGACGTCCTGCAACCTTAACAAACGGCTACAACGTGCCGCTCGATTTTTCCGCCGAGGTGGAATTCGAAAATGGTGTGGTCATGACGATCGGCGATACGGGCCGCAACGGAATTCTGTTCACCGGCACTGCAGGGCGGATCTTTGTGAATCGGGGAACACTGGACGGTACACCAGTCGAACAGCTTGCCACCAACCCACTGGTTCGGGAATCCTATCAGGCATATTCCGGCGACAATCTGTCGCGACCCGAACGATCCGGAAAACTGGATGCGATCATTAACCATATGGGCAACTTCTTCGACTGCGTGGACAGCCGGCGACAGCCACTGTCGGATGTCGAAAGTCAGCATCGCAGCATCAGTACCTGTCATCTGGCGAATATTGCGATTCGGCTGGGACGGGAACTGCGCTGGAATCCGCAGGTCGAGCATTTTCAGGACGACGCAGAAGCGGATAGACTGCTGAGTCGACCACAACGTGCGGGATTTGAGGTCGCCTGAAGATTGCAGGTACGAACGGACGCAGGCTATGACAGCAACGTCAAAATACACGGGTGAAGACATCGAAGTACTGGAGGGGCTGGAACCGGTCCGCCGACGTCCCTCGATGTACATTGGTGGAGTAGATTCTCGTGGATTGCATCACCTCTTGTGGGAAATCGTGGACAATTCCGTCGACGAATTTCTCGCCGGCGAATGTAATCGAATCGTGGTCACACTGCACAAGGATGGTGCATCCTGTTCAGTCCAGGACAATGGTCGCGGGATTCCCGTGGACAAACATCCCAAAGTGAAAAAGTCCACGCTGGAAGTGATTCTCACGACTCTGCACGCCGGCGGCAAATTCTCGGGCAAGAACTATGCTCGCAGTGGTGGACTGCATGGTGTCGGGTCTTCCGTGGTCAACGCCCTGTCGTCTGAAATGACCGCCACAGTTCACCGTGACGGATTTGAATGGCGGCAGAAATTTCGTCGAGGAACACCACAGGGATCGGTGGAAAAAGTTCGCCCGTTCCGGGGCCGCGGCACAACGATCTTCTTTCGACCGGATGACGAGATTTTCCGCCGCACTCAGTTCAACGCAGACACGATCCGTCAGCACCTTGAGGATATTTCCTATATCCATGGGGGCCTGACGATCACATTCTGCGATGAACAGAAGGGTGAAACCCATGAGCTGCACCACCCGGAAGGGATCCTCGCGTATATTGAAAAAGTGACTTCAGATACTGGTCGCAAGCCGGCTCATGAACAGATTTTCTCAGTAACTCGAGATGACCGCGACGCCAAAGTTGAGGTTGTGCTCCGCTGGACAGATTCGACGGAAGAGAATGTTCGCAGTTATGTGAACGGTATCAGAACTCACGCCGGCGGAACTCACGAAAACGGCCTGAAATCGGGCGTCGTCAAGGCTGTTCGCAATTACATGGAAGTCCATGACTTCAAGCCTCGTGGTGTGACGATCACCTCGGAAGATATCCGTGAGGGTCTGATCTGCGTGCTCAGCGTGTTCATCGGTGATCCGATGTTTCAGGGCCAGACAAAGGATCGCCTGAACAACCCGGAGACTTCGGCTGCTGTTGACGGTGTCGTCCGACCGGCACTGGAAAACTGGCTCAACAATAATCCGTCGCTCGCCGATGCGATCCTGGGACGCATGGTACTGGCAGCCAGAGCGCGGCAGGCCAGTCGGGAAGCGGTCTCGGAAGTCCGTCGCAAAACGGTAGGAGTTCGAAAAACCAATCTGCCCGGAAAGCTGGTGGACTGCCAGTCCCGCAACACAGATGAAAGTGAACTGTTTATCGTCGAAGGTGATTCTGCCGGCGGAACGGCCGTCATGGGCCGACAGGCTGCAACTCAGGCTGTCCTGCCACTGCGCGGCAAAATCCTGAACACCGAAGCCATGTCCACTTCAAAAATCCTTGAAAGCAGTGAAATTCGGGATATCGTGGAAACGCTGGGCGCCGGGATCGGCAGCAATTTTGATGTGCGTCATCTGCGATATGCTCGCATCATTCTGCTCATGGATGCTGACAGCGATGGTTACCACATCTCCACTCTGCTGCTGACGTTTTTCTTCCGTCACATGCCGGAACTGATCCGCCAGGGGCGACTCTACATCGCTCAACCTCCGCTCTATCGCATTGAGGTGGGCAAGGAAGTCACCTATGCCCGTAATGACGCCGAGAAAGAGGAATTGCTGGCAGCGTTACCGGCAAATCGCACAGCCACGGTTCTGCGTTTCAAGGGCCTTGGCGAAATGAATGCCGCCCAGCTGCGGGATACCACGCTGGATCCCGGTGCTCGTGTCCTGTTGAAGGTCAATATTGAGAGTCAGCTGGAGGCGGACAAGACCTTTCATCAGCTGCTGGGCAAGGATGCCAGTGAGCGATACCGGATTATCATGGACGATGCCGGCTTTGCTGATGACCTCGATGTCTGATGGTCATGAACTTTGACTGAAGCAGTTCGCTGCTCGAATTCCCCGTAATCCTCCGTTTTCCCCCTGTTTTTCAGCCTTTTCGGCTCAAGACTCGGGGTGAAAACGCCAGTGCGGCAGTATTGAACGGGACAGCCGGCCCCGATTCTGGTATCCTCTCCCTGTCCGCGGATTGCCGTAAGGTACTCCGTTGAAGACCGGTCGACTGTCAGCAGATCAGGGTGCCACATGAAGTCTCTTGCGTTTGTGCGGAATATCAGAACGGGATTGGTAATCGTTTGTGTCGTGGCTCTGCATGTGGCCGTCTACGCTGGCGACTGGCCGTCATGGCGCGGCCCGAACCGCGATGACCTTTCCACTGAAACCGGCCTGCTGAAGTCCTGGCCTGAAGGTGGCCCGAAAAAACTCTGGGACACTCGCGAAGCTGGTCTGGGTTATTCCGGGTTTGCAATTGTCGGTAATCGGCTCTACACGATGGGTTCCGACGGCAAGGAACAAAGCTCCAGTGACTTCCTGATCTGCCTGGATATCGAAAACGGAAAGAAAATCTGGCAGCTGAAAGTCGGTCAGTATCTTGAAAACGGCTGGGGCGGCGGGCCTCGCAGTACCCCCACAGTGTCAGCTGACGGCGCACATGTTGTTGCCATCGGTGCTCAGGGTGATGTGGTCTGTGCCAGGACCGCTGATGGCAGCGAAGTCTGGCGCACAGCCATGAAGCAGACAAACCAGGATGACCCCAAAAACCTTGGTGGCTCTGTCCCCAGCTGGGGCTACTGCGAATCAGCACTGATTGATGGTGACAGGGTTCTGTTCACGCCGGGCGGGTCACTGGGAACAGTTGCCTGCTTCAATCTCCAGACTGGGGACAGGATCTGGCAGTCTGATGAAATGCAGGAGCTGGCACACTACTCGTCAATTATCGTTGTAAATCACTTTGGCAGGAAACAGTACATTCAATTGACTGCCAGTAAACTGTTTGGGCTTGATGAAAATGGCAAATTGCAGTGGCAGGCGGATTTTCCGGGCCGAGTGGCTGTAATTCCGACACCCATCTATCGGGATGGCAGTGTTTACGTCACTGCAGGCTACGGGGCCGGCTGCATGCTGGTGAAAGTTTCTGCTGACAATCAGGTGCAGGAAGTTTACAAAAACAACGAGATGAAGAATCACCACGGTGGTGTCGTGCTCGTCGGCGAGCATCTTTATGGCCACAGCGATTCTGTGGGTATTATCTGTCAGAAATTTGACACAGGCGAGCAGGTGTGGACTGACAAAAAACGCGATGGCAGCAAGGGGGCAGTCGCCTTCGCCGATGGAATGCTGTACTGCCTTGCGGAAGGCTCAGGCGAATGCTTCCTCGTGGAAGCGGTGCCCGGCGGATACACGGAACGCGGTCGCTTCACACTGGCTCCGCAGACAGAGCAGAGGAATCCGCAGGGTCGTGTCTGGACGCACCCGGTCATCTGCAATGGCCGGTTGTACCTTCGTGACCAGGAGATTATCTGCTGCTACGATATCAAGCAGCAGTAAGCTGAAAGATCCGCTGTGAACAGAACCCTGGTGCGTCTCACGCTGCTCGCCCAACTCTGGCTCTGCAGTCCACTGCAGTCTGCCGATGATGGTCTCGAAAGCTTTGAACGCACCATTCGCCCTCTGTTGTCCCGACACTGCTGGTCGTGTCACTCGCTGCAGACCGGCAAAGCAGAGGGTGGTTTGCGGCTTGACGACAGGCAGTCATGGCTGCAGGGCGGCGACAGTGGGCCGGCAGTAGTTCCCGGAAATATCCATGACAGCCTGCTGCTCAAAGCCGTTCGAAAGTCTGATCCGCACCTGCAGATGCCTCCCAATGGCAGTCTTGCAGCCGAACAACTGACAGCGATCGAACACTGGATTTCCGCTGGCGCACCGGCTCCGGAGGGACGACTGTCCGGACCACAGGACAATCCTGCGGACCCCGTTGCCGGGCGCAGTCACTGGGCCTGGCAAACGCTCACCGCCCCGGCCATTCCTCACGTGACGCGCCACGACTGGCCTCGCGGTCCCATTGATGCATTCGTACTTGCCGAACTGGAGACGCGTGGTCTGCAACCGGCGGAGGATGCAGCCCCTGAGATCGTGCTGCGTCGTATCGCATATCAGTTGACCGGTCTGCCCCCGGCCCCCGAGCTTGTCCAGCGACTGCAGACCGGACAACTGCAGATGGTCCTGCCTTCCATCGTCGATGAACTGCTTGCCAGTCGGGAAGCGGCTGAACACTGGGCACGCCACTGGCTGGATCTTGCGCGTTACGCCGACTCAAATGGACTCGATGAAAACTTTCTGTTTCGAGAAGCATGGCGTTATCGAAACTGGGTCATTGATGCATTCCACGAAAACCTTTCCTTCGACAGATTCCTGCTGCACCAGATTGCCGGAGATCTGCTCCCCTGGCAGACAATCGAACAGCGTGACCGACAGAGAATTGCCGCCGGATTCCTCGTGGTTGGCCCCAAGGTCCTGCTGGGTGTTGATCCCGAACGTCAGAAAATGGACATCGCTGACGAGCAGCTCGACACCGTCTGCCGGGCGGTGCTGGGACAGACTCTCGGCTGCGCTCGCTGTCATGATCACAAGTTTGACCCATTCCCGACTGCCGACTACTATGCCATGGTAGGAATTTTTACGTCCACGCAGGTCATGCAGCAAAGATACATGCTGGGTGAACAGCGTGTGATGGAACGCCTTGTCGGACTGGGTGCCGATGGCGAGACTCTGAACGTGGCCTATGAGCAATACTGGCGTGATCGTCCATCACTGCAGCAGAGGCTACAGAAGGCCGAAGCCACCCTCAAACTACTCGAAGCCGCTGACTCGGCTGCAATCTCTCTGCGATTGTCTGAAGACTCTGCATCGTTTGCTCAGACGGCCGCTGACCCGGAAAAAACCATCACGGAACGACTTGCGGCCCAGCAGCAGCACGTGTCGGAACTGAAAAAGCTCTTTGAAAATCCCCCTCCAATTCCGCCACGGGCAATGATGCCTGCTGATCGAGAAACGCCCGCAGATGAATTTATTCGGCTGGCCGGGCGACACGCCGATCGCGGCGCTCAGGTACCACGCGGATTCGCCCACGTGCTGCTGGATCAGGAACCACCTGCATTGCCAGCCGACAGTAGTGGTCGCATTCAGTTCAGCACTTGGCTGACCGACCCGCAGACCCGTGCTGGAATGCTGGCAGCCCGAGTCCAGGCAAATCGCATTTGGCACCACCTGCTGGGCATGGGACTGGTCTCATCCGTCGACAACTTTGGACGTACAGGCGAACAGCCCAGCCACCCACAACTGCTCGATTACCTCGCCCGACGATTACTCGACAATGGCTGGTCGCAGCGGGATCTGATTCGCGAAATCGTGCTCACTCGCACGTTCGGCCTCAACAGCCGTTCCAGTGACGGTATACTCGAACAGCAGGATCCGGCCAACCGGTTGTTTGCTCGCGGACGACGACGACGCCTCGACGCCGAATCACTCAGAGATTCTGTGCTGCTGGCCTCCGGACAACTTGATCGGCAACCCGTGCAGTCCACAGTCAGTTACCTCGGCGATCAGGCTACCGCTGTCGGCAGCAATCCCGTCCGCAGAAAAACCGACTACCTTTGCCGCAGTATTTATCTGCCTGTGATCCGAAATGATCTGCCCGAGATCTTTGAGGTCTTCGACTTTGCCAATCCACATTTATCCACCGGGGCCCGTACCGGTACATCGGTGCCGGCACAGGGACTGTACTTCCTCAATGACGTCATGGTTATGGATGCCGCGGAAAACGCCGCCCGAAACCTGTTGCTGGAATACCCGCAGATCAGTGATCAGCAGTTGATCGTGCATGCTTTTCGCAGAATCACGGGAACAGACCCAACGACTCAGGAAGAGATTGCCATGCAGCAGTTCCTTGAGATTACTCGCTGCGAACTCACTGCCAGTGGTGCTGAAAACAGTCGCCTGAAGGCCCTCGGACACCTGTGTCACGCAGTCTTTGGCTCCAGCCGTTTTCAGTATCTGGATTGACGGTTACGGAAGAATTCCCCATGCAGAGCTGCAACCAATTCCTGTACACTGATTCGCGTCGCAGCCTGCTGCGCAGTGCAGCCTGTGGATTTGCTCAGATCGGGCTGACTGCACTTGCCGCACAAACGGTCCGGTCGGCTGATGTTCCGCCGTCTGCCCTGCCCCACCTGAAGCCTCATGCAAAACGGATCATTTTTCTGTTCATGTGGGGTGGCCCAAGTCATGTTGACCTGTTCGATCATAAGCCGCTGCTGAAACAGTTTGATGGCAGGGAAGTAACAACCGAGGCATGGAAACACGGAACTCCTCCCGGTGGACGGATACTTGGTTCTCCATTCCGTTTTCATCGCTGTGGTGAAAGCGGCATCGAGATCAGTGAACTGTTTCCCTCCCTCGCACAACATGCCGATCGGCTGTGTGTGATCAGATCCATGCACACTGACGGGTCGGCGCATGGTGAGGCGTTGCTGAACCTGCACACCGGAAGTTCAACATTCCTGCGTCCCAGTGTCGGTGCATGGATCAGCTACGGCCTTGGTGCTGAAACAGAGAATCTGCCGGGGTTCGTCACAATTTCACCACCTCGAGGTCACGGTGGTGTGCAGAACTACGGGTCGGCCTTCCTGCCGGCAAGGCACCAGGCCACAGCGATCGGCGCGGCCGAGATTCCAGTCGCCAAAGCCCGTATCTCCAATCTCGGTAACGAGCGTATTGCTCGACCCCTGCAACGACGGCAACTGGATCTGATTCAGACACTCAATCACAGTCATCTGCAGGCGTCGGGTGCGGATAGCGGTATCGAGGGCCTGATCTCCAGTTATGAACTGGCGTTTCGCATGCAGACGTCGCTGCCGGGATTGCTGGGACTGGAAGACGAAACAGCAGCCACTCTCGCTATGTATGGCATTGGCGATGGACCTGCTGATAATTTTGGACGTCAGTGCCTGCTGGCTCGAAAGCTGTCAGAACAGGGAGTGCGTTACATCCAGGCGTCCACGGATTACACCTGGGATCATCACACGCAGAACAATGAAGGATTACGACGCGAATGCGTTCGAGTCGACCGACCAATTGCCGCCCTGCTGCAGGATCTCGAGCAGCGCGGCCTGCTCGATGAAACCCTGGTCATCTGGGGTTCTGAATTCGGGCGTACACCGACCGTGGAAAATGCCGATGGTCGAAATCATCATCCCGCAGCGTTCAGTATCTGGATGGCTGGTGGTGGAATTCGCGGTGGCCTGACTTATGGAGCCACTGATGACTTCGGCTTCCAGCCAGTCGATCACCCGATGCATATGCATGACCTGCATGCCACGCTGCTTTATGCACTTGGACTTGACCATACTCGACTGACGTGGCGATATGCCGGGCGCGATTTCCGACTGACGGATGTCCACGGTCATCCGGCTGTCGAATTGTTCCGGAGCATCTGACTTCATCCGACCCACCTGGACCGCTCTGAGAAAGCCGAACTGAAATGCGGAATCTCCTCACGATCCTCTGGACAGCTGTTTGTCTTATACCATTCTGGCCGCCTGCCGCTGGCGCGCAGGACCGCATGAACGTATTGTTCATCGCAGTCGATGATCTGAACCACTGGATTGGACACCTGGGACGCAATCCACAGGCTCGAACACCCAACCTCGATCGACTCGCAGCAATGGGGCTTACATTTACGAATGCCCACTGCGCTGCCCCCGTCTGCAATCCCTCACGCACTGCTCTGCTGTCAGGCATGCGTCCCGGTACCAGTGGGATTTACGACAATGGCACATCTTTTCAACTGGCTGTCACCAGTGAACAGTCGCTCGTAACCCAGTACCGCCTTGCCGGATATGAAACGCTGGGTATGGGCAAGCTATGGCACGGAGGACTGGGATTTCCTGACCAATGGACAGCGACAGGTGGCCGCGAGCAGACAACACGCCCAGGCAACCAGTTGGAAGATCGCAGCATCGGTGGTATCGCCTTCGGTATTCTCAATGGCGGCGACGAACTGGTTCCGGATACTGCCATCGCTGACTACGGCATCAGCGAACTCCAGAAACAACACGAACGACCGTTCTTTCTGACACTTGGCTTCCATAAGCCGCATATGCCGTGGAATGTCCCCCGCAAATACTATGACCTGCACCCACTCGACAGCATCCAACTGCCTCCGACAAAGCCGGATGATCTGGAGGACGTTCCAGTAGCGGGAGTGCAGATGGCAGCACCCGATAAGGATCATGCAGAAATCCTGAAATCCGGTCGCTGGAAGGAAGCAGTGCAGGCCTATCTGGCAGCAATCAGCTACCTGGATGCTCAGGTTGGACGAGTACTTGATGCCCTGGAAAAGTCCCGCTACCACAGAAATACAATTATCTGTCTCTGGGGCGATCATGGATGGCATCTGGGGGAAAAACAACACTGGCGAAAATTTGCACTCTGGGAAGAAGCCACACGGGCTCCACTCATCTGGGTTGTCCCGGGGACAACAACACCCGGTTCATCCTGCAGTCGACCTGTCGACTTCATGTCGATCTACCCCACACTCTGCGAACTCTCAGGACTGTCAAAACCCGCGCACATCGAAGGTGTCAGCCTGACCGGATTGCTGAAAACACCGGACAAAGAATGGCCCCACGCTGCCATCACCACATTCAAGCAGAATAATCACGCGGTCCGAACGGATCGCTGGCGCTATATCCGATATGCCGACGGCAGTGAAGAACTGTACGATCACGAGAACGATCCACTGGAATGGACCAATCTGGCACTTCGACCGGATACAGTCGAACAACGTCGCATCCTGGCTGCATTCCTGCCAACAACCAATGTCCCGGATGCAGAGCAGAAGCAGAAGAATTCCAGCAAAAAGACTGTCCCCCGCAGGAAGGCCGGCACGCAGAAAAAAGGGCAGCCGAAGCTTCCCGAGAACAGCACCGCATCCTGGCCCAGCACCAGAAACACAGCCATTACAACAGCCCTCAGAACATCTGAACAATCGGCCGACAATGCTCCACCAAATGTTGTCTGGCTGATTGTCGAGGACATGTCAGCAGACTTTTCATGCTATGGACAACGGGATATCAGCACGCCGAATGTCGATCGTCTTGCGGCTGAGGGAACTCGCTTTTCCCGAGCCTTTGTGACTGCACCAATCTGCAGTATCTGTCGTTCTGCCCTGATTACCGGGCGATACCAGACCAGCATTGGAGCACAGAATCATCGCTCAAATGTCCCAGCACACCAGATCCGACTGCCGGACGGAGTTCAGTTGATCCCGCAGGTGATGAAACAGGCCGGATACCACACCAGCAATGTCACTCCCGAGGAATTTCTGAGGTCTGCTGAGGACGCCACAGGAAATCCTCAGGTGGGCATCGCCAAAACAGATTACAACTTTCAGTGGAACCAGGCTGAGACCTATGATCGCACACACTGGAGTCAAAGAACTGACGGGCGTCCCTTCTTCGCCCAGGTTCAGCTCCACGGGGGAAAGCATCGGGGACAGGGGAATGAAGCTGCGTGGCCCCGCAAGGCCGCCAGCACCCTCGGTACGGTCACGCCACAGACCGGACTGCACCTGCCCGCATGGCTTCCGGACGATCCTGTCATGCGGGAAGACTGGGCACAGTACCTCGATACCGTACGCTGGACAGATCGAGAAGTCGGCCTCATCCTCGATCGCCTGCAGTCAGCAGGTGAACTGGAACGCACCGTGATTTTCTTCATGACTGATCACGGAATCAGCCATGTCCGCTGTAAACAGTTTCTTTACGACAGCGGAACGCACGTGCCACTGATCGTTCGAGGACCACGCATTCCGGCGGGACACGTGCGAAACGATGCCGTCGAGCACATCGATCTGGCTGCTGCCACACTGGGGCTCGCCGGAATCACTCTGCCGAATTGGGTCCTCGCTCAGGATATCCTTGCTGATGACTACAAGCCCAGACAATTTGTCTTCGCCGCCCGCGATCGAGCAGACGAAACTGTTGATCTGATTCGCAGCGTGCGGGACACTCGATTCAAGTACATCTGGAACGGCTTTCCAAATCGCCCATGGCTGCAACCCAACCGCTATAAAGACAGTAAGCCAATTCTGCAGGCGATGCGACAACTGCATGCCGCTGGAAAATTGACGGACGAACAGGCCCAGATCATGGCAGAGACCCGCCCGGTCGAAGAACTCTACGATACAGAAAGTGACCCGTGGGAGTTTCATAACCTTGCCACTGATCCTCAGTACCGAAATCAACTGCTGGAAATGCGAGCGGCCCTGAAAGACTGGCAGCAGAGAACCGGTGATCCCTGCCGACCTGAACCCCGAGATGTCTACCTGGCAGAGGTTCGAGCGGCTGCCGGAGGAACTGGCAAAAAAACAAATGCGGACGTCTATCAGAACAATGTCGACCTGATGCTTCGCTGGATGGAAGAACGCCCACCACTGCCCGGCCCGCCGACTGAATGACAACCAGACCGACTGTCAGAACAGCCGATCTTCATGCCCCAGCACCTGCCAGTCATCAAAAGGATCCGACAAACAAGCCCAGTTCTGCGGACCGGCAGCAAGTTCCTCATCGGTCAACAGACAGGATTCCAATGCACGCATCAGCGTCGCCTCGTCGGGATTCTGACCGATGATCACCAGTTCCTGCCGCCGGTCACCCCACGGCTCCTGCCAGATCCCCGAAAGGCTCTCAGCACTGTCCTCAAACTCGCGGTCCTCCTCGGGAATCGCCGCAGCCCACATCCCTCCAGGCTCCGCCCTGACGACCTGGCCCGCCTGAGACCAGAATCCGGAAACATCATGACGAGTTGCCAGCCAGAAACATCCCTTCGATCGCAGAATTGCCTGAGCCTCCGCTGACTCCGTCCAGAAACGGTAAAAACGTTCGGGATGGAATGGCCGACGAGCTTCAAACAGAAAACTGCGGATCCCGTACTCGTCCGCCTCGCTGTGCTCCAGCCCACGAGGCACTGACAGCCAGCCTTCTGTGCCCGCCGCTGACTCCGCACTGTATCGCTGAGTGTTCAGAATCTCACCTGGATCCGCCTGACCAAATTGAGTCTCGAGAATCCGAGCCTCAGGGTTCAAGTGCTGAATCAACTCCCGCAACTGTCGCGTCTGTTCAGACGATACCAGATCCAGTTTGTTCAGAATAATCACATTGGCAAACTCCACCTGATCTGCCAGCAAGTGTGACAGATCACGCCGATCTTCCTCGTCAGCACCCAAACCACGATCATGCAGTTCATCCTCACTCTGAAAATCCTTCAGAAAGGACACCGCATCCACAACGGTCACCAGGGTGTCGAGGCGAGCAAGGTCACTTAACGACTCACCCTCCTCATCGCGAAAAGTAAACGTCTCTGCAACCGGCATCGGCTCAGAAATTCCCGTCGATTCAATCAGCAGATAATCAAACCGACCTTCTCGAGCCAGATCGGCAACCTGCTCCAGCAGATCCTCACGCAGCGTGCAGCAGATGCAGCCGTTCGACAGCTCCACAAGCTTATCAGAATGTCGGCCCAGCGCAGACTGTGTGCGCGCCACCTGAGCCGAATCAATGTTCAACTCACTCATGTCATTCACGATCAGGGCAACTCGCAAGCCACCACAGTTCGTCAGGATATGCCTGAGCAGCGTCGTTTTACCTGCTCCAAGAAATCCCGAAAGTACCGTCACCGGCAGCGGACTCACCACAAGCACAGCCTCCATCTGCAGCACCCGCCCGCCGGCAATTCTTCGCCGCTGGCGATACGCAATTCAGCGGACAACGTGGATTCGCGTGGCTGAAATTACCAGCCAGTCATCAGCATCCATCCGCGCCGTCCCGGTCACCTGCACCAACTGCATTTCCTTCAGATCGAACAGCGAACGAGCATCAATTGCGATGGGTTTACCATCGTTCCCGCAGAACTCAACACGAGCCATCACACTGTTGATGTCTCGCTTGCAGAATGGGCAGTCGTGAGGATTATGATCCGCACCGCCCTGATGCTCCGCTGCAGCGGTGCCAAAAGCGTCCGTTACGATAAACGCAGCCTGTCCATCCGCAAATGGTGGAAACTCACCAGCATTGATCTTCGCTCGTATCGTGTAGCTTTTCGATGAATCCGCACCCTCAGCCGATACGGCCTTGCGGACCTCAGGGATTTTCTGCTCTCCCTGAAGAGCAGACTGTGAAGCATATTGCTGCCGCGCAGCAACCACTGCCGGATCCTGCTCAACACATCCCGCAGCAAACAGTAACAGCACAACAGAAAGACCTGCTCGAATCATGCCCAGGCTCCCGCGCCTCGAAACACAAACAACGGAAACAGGGAGTCGTCCATAAGAACAAACTCCCGATCTCTCAATCAACTCATTCCGCCTTCGGTGCTTCGCCCGCCGGTGCCGGAGTCGCTTCGCCCGCCGGTGCCGGTGCCGCTTCACCTGACCCTGCAGCAGCAGCCTCGCCGGACGCCGCAGGGGTCGCTTCACCAACCGGTGCCGGAGCCGCTTCACCAGTGATTGCTGCCTTCAGTGTCTCAATTGCTGCATCAATCCTGCCGGAGACGTCCTTGTAGGCCGTACCTTCCCCACCATGCATCAGCTTGTCTACATCACCATATGCCGTGAACAGCTCTTCCACCGACGACTTTACAGCAGCAAGTCGCTCTTCCGGCAGCTTCTCTTTTTCTGCCAACTCCTTCACGGCATCCAGAATGTGCCCAACTTCGTGCAGTGGATCGTGAGCCTTATCGGCATCATCCTTCGCAAAGGCATCACGAATCGTGTCGCGCAGCTCTGTCAGCTCGGTCAAAGCATCAGCCAGCGTTTCCGGATGATGGTGTCCCTCCTCATGCTCGTGTGATTCCACAACAGGCGTGGGTGAAGTCTCCTGACAACCCAGTACAAACACGGCCGGCAGTAAAAACAGACTGACCAGCGACTTGCTGAAACGTGGCATGTGTACTCCCTCGAATAAACCTTGAACCACAGTGACGCCTGTCGGGCCTTCCACCCGACCTGCAATGAGCCGTGCCGAGTCCATACACCCACAAACACGGCCACCCGCATTCCAATTCTAACACATCCGGGAGTGAAGAAGGTATGTATTGCAATCTGCCGCACGCGGTTCAGCGACAAACGGGAAAAAATCCCGATTGTCACTTTTTTCCACAAAACAACCACAAATGCCCCTCCGTGACCTTCCCAGCCGGTGCCGTTCTCAGTGGTGGTGAGAAATACTGCCGGCAGCAATCACAGCCTGTGGCTGCCCGCCCACCCGAAATCGTCCACGAATTTCAAGATCCTTCAGTGACATCACCCAGACCGTTCCGTCACCCGGATTTGCAATGCAGGCGATCCGGCCCTCACTGTCAAATGCCATACTGTGATGCCCCGCATGGCCACTCACGAGACTTGGCCCCACGGGCAACACTTTGTGGAGTTTCGCATCCGAAAAACGTCGATTGCCGTCAGGATCCAGGTCAATAATCGCCAGTTGCTCCTGAACGTCACCTTCCGTGCGGTCCATAAAAACAAACGCATATCTCTTACCTCCCGCCACCAGCACAATTTCCGGTGTAACCGGAGACAGTCCAGCAGGAACATTCAGGGGAATTCGAACCAGTTGCGGATCGGCCGCCGAGGCATCCAGCAGACACAAAGCAGCCTGTTCCAATTTTCCCGTAACAAACGCCACGTGATCCCTGTGACAAACAAACGCACCTGTACGGAGGGGTTTTTGCGTCTCCAAGTCCAGACCAAGACTGATATGCTTCGGCTCCACCACCGCTGCTCCCTGTGGTGCCTGAACATCCGCAGGCACCCAGCAAACTCCATCCGCCGGGGCAAAAAACACTTTCCCGGCACAGGCTGCAGCTCCATGCAGCACACCAGTCGGCAGACGGAAAGACCACGTTCCACTCGCGTCCCCCTGTTCAGAAAGCTCAACCACATCAACCCGCCCCTGATTCGGACCGCCACCATCAATCCACGTCGCAAATACACGTCGATTATCAACAGGAGCCATCGTAATGTGGCCACCACCACCGCTGCAAAAATGCACAGCGGCGACTCCAGACTGCCCCAGCTTTTGGGGATCAATCACGGAGAATCCGTTCTTGCGGTCATTCGCGACGTAGAACCGCCCGCCACTCACGTAAACATGTGCCGGGTTACCCTGCGATTGATCAACGACTGATGTAATCACTTTGGGCGGACCGCCATACTGCCAGTCGTAATGATTTCCATGCGACACTCCACGCACACCCATATCGAGCGCTACCCAGCCACTGCCATGCTGACCATCTGACTTGTCACGAATCCCCACCAGCACAAACTGATCCACACGGTCCATCTGCACCAATCCCTGCTCGCCCACCTTCAGAGCAGGAAAACCTGCCACCTCAGCTGACGTCAGCGACCACGCCCCCCCCTGAAAAACTTCACCCCACATCAAACGACCCGTCTCATGATCCTGCCACAGCAGCCTCGCCACACGCTCCTTTTGTGCGGATCGCTGTGCCACACAGTAATCAGCCTCGAAAATCACCAGAAGAACCATCACACACACCCGAACAACACTGACACTTCGCCACCATTTCATCAGCAGAACTCCCCGAAAACCTGCCATGTTCACCTGATATTCCTGACACAGAATTTACCGACTCAATTTGATAACGAATCCTGTACCGACTTCGGCCATGGTAGACCTTTACCAGAATCAGACCGGAATCGCCCTCCGGAGAATTGCACCGCATGCCAGTATGGACCGTCGATAGACTGACGCAACCAGATATAGCGTCGGGCTGCAGCACCGGATGTGTACACCCATGGCATCCCAGCCAGCTCCGGACTGCCTGCCAGATCCGGCAACTGCCGAAAATACTTCTGCAGTAACTCTTCATCCGGTTTCCCGAAAGTTACAGCCAGCTGCCACTCGAGCCCCCCCTCGCGATATCTCTCAGGAGGGCTAATCTGCGGTTCAGCCAGAGCCTCTGCAGAATCCACACCCGAACAGCCGCTGAACAACACCATAGCCAATCCAGCTGCCAGCAGTGACGCAGGCCACAGCAATATTCCTGACACACCCGTACTCGGCATGCTCAGTACTCCCCAATCACTCGGCCATCGTCACGCGAAAACACATTCCGAAACAGCTGCCGATCCACATTCTCACTGACAAATCGCACACTTCCATCACACAGAGAAACCTGCGCCCCACCCGCATGCATACTTCGCGGACCGCTGACCACATCCCCATGCAGAATAGCATCCGGGGTTCTCGAGTTCGGTGGAAAAAAGCCGTGCACAATTGTCTGATAGCCGGTCGCACTGATCCACGCTGCCGCTCGACGCCCATCCCACGACGTCGCCACCGCTGCTTCCATCTGCTCGGCAGTAGCACCGCACGGAGCTCCCAGATTCACACGCTTCATCTGGCGTTGAGGATTGACCAGTGCCGTAGCTGAAACAACTCGATTGCCGAACAGTCCTTCCGCCATGAAGACCGTGTTGCTGGTCCCATCCGTAATGTCGCGCATCTTCGTCGCCGAACCACGCCAGAACAAACCGTCATTCGGCACACTGCAGTAGTTCCGCCCCGTCCCCGAGCCACCGTTCAGCAGATAGTTGCCACCAGCCCAGCGAAAACCAAAACCGTCCGTCAGCCACGGATCTCCGTTGTCGCTCGGACACAGCAGGATCGGTAGTGCACTGCCAGCGGCCCGAGCAATCACCGGGTTCACTCGAGGATTGAAAGCCAGCCCGACCGTCAATGGCTGCTGAAAATCAATCAACGAATGCAGATTCCCCTGCTCATGATAGGGCAAGAGCTGGGCTTGAGCTGAATAGCCATAGAGTGACGTTCCTGCCTGCAGTGGAAATGCTGTATGGGCGTCATGATAATTGTGCGCTGCCAACGCCAACTGTTTGAGATTATTCCTGCACTGAGTGCGACGAGCCGCCTCCCGCGCCTGCTGCACTGCAGGCAGCAGAAGTGACACCAGAATCGCTATGATCGCTATCACCACAAGAAGTTCGATCAGCGTGAAACCAGACCGTCGTACTTTCCCCGTACACCTAACTGAACTCATACAAAACTGCCCCCTCGAATCAAAAACATATGAATCGCTGCCCAGCAAAACCACACTGGATCACACAGCGCGTTGACCTCTGTTGCCGCAAACACCACAGAATCCCTCGTCGCGACCCGGCAGGGCACGGACTGGTCGGACCCGAAACGCCATGCACGGGTCGCGGACGAGGTCTCCCACAACACAGAGTCTCTCTGCAGATGAGCAACCATTGAGCCGACAGCACAACGCACTCAGCCTCAACCGGGTTGGACATACCACCCTGTCCCGGGAGACCGGAGCAGTCTGCGATCCCTGCTGACGCAGACACTCAACAGAACTCGCTCAGACTGCTTAGACAACTGGAGGTGCACGGGCCGGACAAAAGCACACCGGCTCAGAAAATAAGGGCTCACTGTCCTGCACATAAACCATCTGAACCTGGACGGGAACTTCGCCCAACTGGATCAGAGCAACGACGCACCGAGGAGCCGTCAGGACCTGACAGACCACACACGTCGCACAATTGTGCGAATGGCCGGAATCCGACGGCAATCCCTCTGAGTCAGAGCGCTCATTGCCATCCACAACACCCGAATTCACACCACACCCGTGGAATCCAGCCGGAAGATGGTGAAGACAATGCCCCGCACCGTGGCTGCTGCGACAAACCGGGCCACCGGAGACTTCACAATCCGGAGCGTGAGGCGAACAGCCGACAATGCCACAGTCCGTATGGCTACAGCCAAGCAGGCTATGAAGCTGCGACGTGAGTGCAGGCAAACATAACTGCAACAGCAGCAGGATGCCTGAGATCAGCGTTACAAAACGCTTTGACATACTTCCTGGGCCCACGGAAGAAAGATACGGCCCGACCAGTCCCAACAGTTTAACGCATGGTGTGCGATGTCAAGAGGAGAGACCTGAATTCGGTCCGATTTCCGGGAGGACACACATGACGTATAGGAATAACTGAGGATCAGAGTGGCTGAATCGGTGAGATCCGTACGTCGACCCCTTCCGAAAACACCACATGCTCCGGCGCTCCCAGTGCCGGCAGATCAGGAATCAACGCACCCAGCATCGATTCACGAACCCTGACCTCCTGAACTCGCTGAATTCGGTAGGGTTCATGATGCACCTGTCCACTATACAAACGCCCCCTGCGATCGCTGCAAAACAACGTGTAACGCTCAACCAGAAAATGGTCCAGACTGCCTTGCCGGGCCGCGACTGCTGACCCTCGAGCAACTCGCACGGTCAGGTCGTAATCCACACCAGCAACACCCAGCCTGCGACCATCGTAAAACACACACCGCTCTGCATCCGCAGCCCCCGCTGGCTGGCTTTCTCGCAACTGCAGGGCCGCCGTAAAATACGGCAGGTTCCAGAACGAACGAGCGATCGCAACCGCCACGCGACTGGTGGCATCGAGGCTGAAAAACCAGACTCCACGACGCCCGTCCTGCGTCTTCACGTAGGTACGAACGTTGGTTTCCAGAAACCACGAGATCCCTGGCACGGCTGGCGACCACCACGGACGCACACGCTCCATCGAAAATGGCACCAATCCCAGCCACGCACTCTCATCAAAAGTGTCAACCAACAGACCGCCCGGAAGTTGCTGCTGCAGCACATCAGATGGAATTCGCCAATGCAGAAATGAGAGACAGGACCAACGCTGAAATCCCGCTGTTCGGTCGTTCGCTGCCATTCATCAGCCCCCATGGGAAGCACCAGAGCCCGGCGACACGCTGCCACCGAATACAGTCATACTGACTGTAGCGACTTTTTGGATTTCTGCCCGGAAAAATGTGCTGTTGACTGCAAGCATTCGGAAATCGGGCAGGGAAATTGCGCCCCTTTCAACTTCCCCCACTCTCCCGTCCGAAAGAGACGCCGCGGTCATGTTGCACAGCGATCCCTTGATTCTATAATCCGGGAAGCAGTGAAACTGCGAAGTCTGCAGCGGTTCATGCAGGGGGCTCTGGGCTCCCTTCCTGTAAGCTACCGCCCTCTCAACTGCCTCTTGATGTTTTTCTCCGAAAGGAGCGTAAATTGAGCGCTCTGCTTCGAATTCTGGGGCTTCCCGCCCTGTTTCTCTCAAAGGTTCCCGGCCTCGGATCGGTAATCAGGGCGTTGTCCACTTCAGTCGGACAGAAACTGCTGATGGCGACTTCCGGACTGTCTCTGGTCGACTTTCTCATCGTACACCTCGGTGGAAACCTGCAGTTGTACGCTGGCGAAGAGGTGTTTAACGCGTACGCCGCCAAGCTGCATAGCCTCGGCCCACTGCTCGCTATCGCCGAAATCGGCCTGTTCAGCATGTTCGCACTGCACATTGGCCTTGCCGTATCGACTGCTGCGATGAACAGCACCGCACGGGCCTCTTCGTATGCCATGAAGCAGACGAAGCAGGGCCTGTTCGTCCTGCCCTCCGGCGGCGCGTCCAACTGGATGATGGTCACCGGTCTGCTGATTTTCGTGTTCCTCGTCTCACACATCCTCGACATGAAGCTGAAGAAAGGGTTTGGGGTCAGTTACCCGCCGGCGGCAGCGGATGCGGGGGATGCAACAAACGCTTTCCAGAACGTCAAAGCCGTTCTGCAGCACCCCCCGCATGCCATCCTGTACTTCGTCTGCCTGATTGCTCTCGGAATTCACCTCAGCCACGGTATCCGCAGTGCTCTCCAGACATTTGGCCTGAACCACAAAAACTGGAATTTTATTCTCCGCTGGACCGGTTTCCTGCTGGCGTGGGCAATTGCCGGCGGTTTCATCAGCGTCGTTGCCTGGGCTCTGGCTGTCAAAAACTGACTGGTGGTCACAGAGACCGGCCCGTCAGTATCGCCCTTTCCTAACATTCTTAGAACAGTCTGAGGAATTCCGATGTTCCGCGTGGCAAGTGATACACTGAACTCGCGAGTCCCTGCGGGTCCTTTGGAACAGAAATGGGACAAGCATCGATTCAACCTGAAACTGGTCAATCCGGCCAACAAGCGCAAGTACAGCGTGATTGTGGTCGGAACCGGTCTTGCTGGTGGCTCTGCCGCCGCTTCACTGGGCGAACTCGGCTACAGCGTTAAGGCCTTCTGTTTTCAGGACAGTCCGCGCCGAGCACACTCCATTGCCGCTCAGGGTGGAATCAACGCCGCCAAAAACTACCCCAATGACGGCGACAGCATCTGGAGGCTGTTCTACGACACGATCAAGGGTGGCGATTATCGGGCTCGCGAGGCTAACGTCTATCGACTCGCACAGGTAGCCAACAACATCATCGACCAGTGCGTTGCCCAGGGTGTGCCCTTCGCCCGCGAGTACGGTGGAACGCTCGCCAATCGCTCATTTGGTGGCGCACAGCTGTCGCGCACATTCTACTGCCGCGGTCAAACGGGACAGCAGCTGTTGCTGGGTGCGTATCAGGCACTGATGCGACAGGTCTCAACAGGTCGTGTAAAGATGTACGGTCGCCGCGAGATGCTGGAGCTGATCGTTTCCAACGGAGCTGCTCGAGGAATCGTCGTTCGCAACCTGGAAAACGGTAAACTTGAAGTCCATACCGCGGACGCTGTTGTCCTGTGCACCGGCGGATATGGAAACGTCTACTACCTGTCCACGAATGCCAAGGGATGCAACGTTACAGCCGCATGGCGATGCCATCGCCGTGGCGCATTTTTTGCAAATCCCTGCTACACGCAGATCCACCCCACCTGCATCCCGGTCAGTGGCGACTACCAGTCAAAACTGACTCTGATGAGCGAGAGCCTGCGTAACGACGGACGCGTCTGGGTGCCTAAGAACAAGGCCGATCAACGTCCGCCCGGACAAATTCCTGATGACGAACGCGATTACTATCTCGAGCGCCGCTACCCGTCCTTCGGGAATCTTGCACCGCGCGATATCTCTTCGCGCGCAGCCAAAGAGCGCACCGATGCCGGGTTCGGTGTTGGTGAATCAGGTCTCGCCGTCTTCCTTGACTTCCGTGATGCGATCGCCCGGGATGGCGAAGACGTGGTGCGGAAAAAGTACGGCAACCTGTTTCACATGTACGAGAAGATCACAGCGGAAAACCCGTACAAGGTGCCGATGCGAATCTACCCGGCCGTGCACTACACCATGGGCGGTCTGTGGGTCGATTACAACCTGATGAGCAATCTGCCTGGGTTGTATGTGCTCGGCGAAGCTAATTTCTCAGACCACGGTGCTAATCGTCTGGGCGCCAGCGCGCTCATGCAGGGCCTGTCTGATGGCTACTTTGTGATTCCCTACACCATCGGGGATTACCTTGCCGGATCAAAACACAGCAAACTGGCTGAAGACGCACCGGAATGTCGAGCGGCTCTGCAGGATGCAGAGAACAGAATCACGAAACTGCTGTCCGTCAACGGTCGGCGCAGCGTGGATTCGTTCCATCGTGAACTGGGATTGTTGATGTGGGATTACTGTGGCATGGCTCGCACGAAGGCTGGCCTTGAAGCGACGGTTCCCCGCATCCGCGCCTTGCGCGAGGAATTCTGGAACAATGTGCGAGTCCCTGGTGAAGGCTCCACGCTCAACCAGAGTCTCGAGAAGGCCGGGCGCGTCGCCGACTTCATGGAATTCGCTGAATTGCTGGCAGTTGATGCCCTGCATAGAAACGAGTCCTGTGGCGGACACTTCCGTGAAGAATACCAGACAGAAGACGGCGAAGCCGCTCGTGATGATGAAAACTACAGTTACGTTGCTGCCTGGGAGTTTCAGGGAGCCGGTAACGAACCGGTACTGCATCGCGAACCGCTTGTATTCGAAAACGTCAAGCCATCGACCAGGAGTTACAAGTAACCATGAGCAGTGATACTCTGAATCTGACTCTGCGAGTCTGGCGACAGGCGGGACCCGATAAACCTGGTGGTTTCTGTGACTACCAACTGGAAGGCGTCAGTACCCACATGTCCTTCCTTGAGATGCTGGACGTCCTCAACGAAAAGCTGATCGCTGCGGGTGACGAACCTGTGGCGTTCGATCATGACTGTCGCGAAGGCATCTGTGGCATGTGCAGCCTGATGATCAACGGTCAGGCTCACGGCCCTGATCGTGGCACCACAACCTGCCAGTTGCACATGCGACGCTTCGCCAGCGGCGAAACCATCACAATTGAACCCTGGCGTGCTTCGCCGTTCCCGGTTGTGCGTGACCTCGTTGTGAATCGTTCGGCGTTTGATCGTATCATCCAGTCTGGTGGCTTTGTTTCCGTCAACACCGGGAATGCTCCGGACGGAAACTGCATCCCGGTACCCGGACATCGCCAGGAAATTGCTATGGATGCCGCAGCCTGCATTGGCTGCGGTGCCTGCGTGGCTGCCTGCAAGAATGCTTCCGCAATGCTGTTCGTCTCGGCCAAAGTCTCTCAGCTTTCCATCCTGCCCCAGGGACAGCCTGAACGTGCGGGGCGAGTGCTGAATATGGTGGCCCAGATGGATAAGGAAGGATTTGGCTCCTGCACGAATACCTCCGAATGCGAGGCGGCCTGTCCGGCTGAGATCAGCGTTTCGCACATTGCTCGCCTGAATCGCGAATACATGAAAGCCCTCATATTCGCCGATCGCTGATCTTTTTCCGCACATGTCTGGGACACTGAATCATGAGAATCCGACGAATTCAACTGGCTTCCGGCGAAATCTGTTATGCGTCCGAACGATCGGATGGATCGATGGAGAAGCTGTCAGGTTCGGTAACCGCCGGATTCTCTGCCACAGGCGAAACTGTCACTGCACAGAAGACGCTCGCACCCGTCGAACCGACTGCAGTCATGTGCATCGGCCTGAATTATCGTCGACATGCGGAGGAAGGTGGGCAGGCGATTCCTCAGCATCCCGTCCTCTTCATGAAAACGCCGTCGACCGTCCAGAATCCTGAGGATCCGATTATTCTGCCACGGCGACTGCGCAGTGACATGGTGGACTACGAGTGCGAGTTGGCGGTCGTTATCGGAAAGACCTGCCTGAACGTATCTCGTGATGAAGCACTGAACTATGTTCTTGGCTACACATGTGCCAACGATGTCAGCGCCCGTGACTGGCAGAGAAATGGCGGTGGTGGGCAGTGGTGCAGGGGCAAAACGTTTGCCACATTTTGCCCGCTTGGACCAGTACTGGTAACTGCCGATGAAATCCCGGATCCAGGTCAACTTGGCATCCGAACCATCCTGAATGGTCGCACCATGCAGGACTGGAACACGAATGACATGATTTTTGATGTGGCCACCCTGATTGAATTCCTGAGCGCCAGTAATATTCTGGCTGCAGGCACGGTAATCCTGACGGGAACACCACATGGCGTTGGCTTTGCTCAGAATCCTCCTCTGTTTCTGCAGCCGGGTGACACTGTCAGCATTGAGATAGACAACATCGGACGCCTCACAAATCCTGTTGTGGAAGAGCAGCACTGACAGGGTGAATTTCACACGAGGAAAACTGCTGCGCCTGAAGCGATTCTGCGGATCCGGCAAACTACCGCCGCATGGGCGAGGCGCGGTGCAGTACGGCGCCGGCAGCGACGATAACGATTGACACAGGGCATTGTGCAATCGGAAAAGATAAGGACTTCCCTGTCCAGCCGCACGAACAACAGCTCGCTGCGGTCGCATTCCCTTCGAGGCCGAAGGTTAGGCGATTGCCCGTCTGATTCGCAATGGTGCCGGGCAAATAGTTATGGAATCTGTCGCAGAATCTCGAACGGCAGACATCCGGCCAGCGGCGGGCAGCCACAGGCATCTGCTGATTGGCTTGATTACAGTCCTGCTGTGCCTCGGTATTCAAATGGTACTCAGTGCCAGTCTCAGCTCACGTCCAGGAGATCGTGAAGCGATTTTTCTGGGACGACATCTGATGTGGCTGACAGTTTCCATCGCGGCTGCATGGCTGGCGTCTCGGATTCCTGCTGAACAACTCAGAGCATGGTGCCCGGTTGCCTTCTGGCTGCTGCTGCTGTTGCTTGTCGCTGTGCTGACACCCGGGATTGGTTCACGTATCAATGGTGCTCAGCGATGGCTGAGGTTTGCAGGCTTTTCTCTGCAGCCATCCGAACTGGGACGCATCATTCTTCCGCTGCTGGCAGCCGATCGCCTGCTGAAACAACAGGAACAGGGTCGTGCAGGAATTCGTGGTATCCCACAGATCCTCCTGCCACTGCTTCTCGCCCTGCCCCTCGTTGCAGCAGAACCGGACCTTGGAGCTACCGTGTTTCTGACCATCGGATATCTGCTGGCTCTGTTCTTCGGAGGCTGGCCAATCCGCTGCTTTCTCGTCTGCTGCACTGCGTTGCTGCCCGGAACCGGACTTCTGCTCCTGCTGAAACCCTACCAACTCAAACGTATCAGCGGATTTCTGGAAACATGGCAGGATATCAGCTCGGCCCCCTGGCAGGTTCGACAGTCACTGTACTCACTTGGTACGGGAGGCCTTGAGGGCACCGGAGTCGGTGGGGGCTGGCAGAAACTCAGCTATCTGCCTGAAGCCAATACGGACTTCGTGTTTGCCGTCATCGGTGAAGAACTGGGACTCCTCGGGACATTAACCGTCTGTCTCGTATGGCTGTTCGTCTATCGCTGCGGAATCAGCGTTCTGAATGCAACCTCTCAAAGCTCTTTTCGCTGGATCACAGGAACCACGCTGCTGACACAACTGGCACTGCAGGCAATGGCCAACATCGCGGTCGTCACAGCCCTTGTACCCCCCAAAGGAGTGCCACATCCTTTTATCAGCTACGGAGGTACAAATCTGCTGGTCAGTCTTGTCGCCATCGGACTGATTCTGGGACCTGCTGAGCAGCACACATCATCGACCGACATTCAGTCAAACAGATAGCTGACCGATTCATTGCGATGCACGCGTCGAATCGCTTCCCCCAGCAGTTCCGCAACTGAAACTACAGTCAATCCCGGCAGTCGAGAACCCGGAGGCATCGGACACGTGTTGGAAACAACGATTCCGTCGACTCGGGCCTGCTGCAGACGCTGCACTGCCGGTCCGCAGAGTACCGCGTGAGTTGCCCCCAGATAGATCTTCTTCGCGCCATGCGCACGCACCACATCGACCGCTCCGCAAATCGATCCCGCCGTCGTAATCATGTCGTCGAAAATCAACGCCGTCTTACCCTCAATCGGACCGCCAATCAGATTAGCCTGACGAGTCTCGAGAGCGTTTGCACGACGCTTGTCCACAATCGCCAAAGCTCCACCCAGATTCTCCTTGTGCTGCAGAGTCCGCTTGATGCTGCCCTCGTCAGGACTGATGATCACAAGTTCGTCCTGAGGAATCGACAGTGATGCAAAATGCCGATCAAGAATCGGAGCAGCATACAGATGGTCCACCGGGACATCAAAAAATCCCTGGATCTGCGCCGCATGCAGATCCATCGTCAGCACCCTATGAGCCCCAGCCTGAACAATCAGATTGGCCACCAGTTTCGAAGTGATCGGAACACGGCCCGAATCCTTCCGGTCCTGACGCGCATAGCCGAAATACGGAATGACCGCGGTTATCCGAGACGCACTGGCCCGGCGACAGGCATCAATCATCACCAGCAGTTCCACCAGATTCTCGTTCACCGGCGGACATGTGGGCTGTATCAGAAATACATCACAACCACGGATGTTCTGGTTCAGCTTGACGCTGATTTCCCCGTCAGGAAAATTGCCGACATCCACAGCCCCCAGGGATATCCCAAGGTACGAGGCGATCTCGCGGGACAGTTCCGGATTGGCACGACCACTGAGTATTGTCAAATGCTCATACATACGCATCGCCTGCTGTCGGCAGCTCACCCGGATCGCTGCACCCTGTCAACAGAATGCGGCCACACTGAACCCCTGCACCCCCGCCAAATGCTGACGAATCAGAAGCCAACTGTCAATCCGGGGAAGCTGCGGAGCCCAGAGAAACCACGGTCTGCAAATGCGGACTCTGCATCGATGTCAGCGATGGACCAACCGGAGTCACAGTGATTCGCTGCGAAAACAGCACGTCAACGTCACTCCCCGCTGCTCGCGGACGGTCGCGATACACGGCAGAGTACCCCAGCACTTCCGCATCCTCACACGACTCCAGCACCTGAAACCGCACGGCATGCGGATCCGTGCCATGAGGTACAAAAACCAGCTCCTCCGGATATCGCTCTCCAGCCACAGTCGGAAAATTCACATTCCAGAAATGCCCGACCGGCAATCCATACTCAGGTCTCAGCAACAGTTGCACCACTCGCGAAACCTGTCCCGACAGGACACGCCAGTCAATTGGAAAGTCGTTGTGAATCAAACGCGAAACAGCGATTGCCGGCACTCCCAGCAGAGCCGCCTCCCGCGCCGCAGCGGCCGTTCCCGAATAAAACAGGTCGACACCCAGATTGGCCCCCGGATTGATTCCAGCCACGACAACGTCAGGCGGATTTTCCAGCATCACATGCCGCAGACCCACGCGAATACAGTCGGCCGGAGAAGCCTGCACAACCCGAATCCTGCCAAACGGTTCCACATCCCGCTGCTCAACTCGAATCGAGTTCTTCGTGTCAACAGCATGACCTTTGGAACTGTGACAGACAGCCGGCGCAACCACCTCCACAGCCCCCAGCGGGACCAATGCCTCCCACAGAGCCTGCAGACCCGGAGCATCAAAACCATCATCATTCGTGATCAGAAATCGCATGCCCTGCACTCCCCTGCACCCTGCAACTGCCCACTCCCGATCACACCGCTGCTCGCGTTTGAGCCCGACCTCGACGCAGTAATGCTCGCTCCACAGCCCCCAGAACTTCCTCTGATA
Organism: uncultured Planctomycetaceae bacterium; assembly: GCA_903858815.1. GTDB lineage: Bacteria > Planctomycetota > Planctomycetia > Planctomycetales > Planctomycetaceae > SXXK01. Next base: position 333,193 of record CAIOKE010000133.1, read on the forward strand.
ATCTCAGAACACCACCCGCTGCACTTTCCCGAATCTGCCACGCCCGCTTTGCCCCGCACAATGCCGCAGTAATCCCGCTCTGCTGCACTGTCCAGGCCACAACCAGTGTTGTCAGAGATACCCCCAGACCAGCAGAGATCTGCCGCAGATCATCCACCAGATCCTGATTACGCTGCCACTCCTGCCCCTGAAACATCGGATACTTCTTCCGACCATCCGCATCCACAAACACATGATCTCGAGAAAGATGCCCCGACAGCAGTCCCTTCAGCAATGGCCAGTACACACACACCGCAATGCCCTCAGCACGACACCACGGGATGATGTCAGCCTCGATCTCGCGCTGCAGCATGTTGTAAGCAGGCTGCACCGCAGTCAATGGGCAGATCGCATGAAATTCCCTGAGCTGCTGCAGGGAAAGATTCGATGCCCCCGCAGCACGCACCTTCCCGCAGCGAATCAGGTCCGCCAGTGCCCCGGCAGACTCAGCCAGAGGAACTCCGGGATCAGCAGCATGCAGATAATACAAATCCACCACGTCACGTCGCAGCCGACGCAGTGAGCCCTCACACTGCCGTTGCAGATCTGCCGGAGCTGCCGCGTGAAACTGACGCCCATCGCAGCCACGATCCAGACCACCCTTCGTCGCCAGTACTGCGTCCGCTCGAGTCTCAGACAGAACCTCAGCTATCAACTCCTCGCTGGTCCCATAAGACCACGCCGTATCAAAAAAACTGATCCCCGCCTCCAGCGCCGCACGCAATGTCGCCAGACTGTCCTCACGATTCACATCCAGACTGGTCAGCCCAGACACCGGCCAGCACCCCATCGATACTGCCGAAACCCGTAACCCAGTTCGCCCCAGCTGCCTGTACTGCATCACAATTTCCCCCACACCCCCCGCAGCACAGCGGAAACCTGTTCTTAACGCAGCCGAATATCCACGCTGGCACTGTGTGCCGTCAAGCCCTCCTTCGCAGCCATCCGCCGAACCCCTTCCGCCTCCGCCTCCAGCGACTTCCGATCATACTGGATAATCGAACTTCGTTTCAGAAAATCGGCTGACGCCAGACCGTTCGCAAAACGAGCCGTCCCTCCCGTTGGCAGCACATGCGATGGCCCGGCAATGTAGTCTCCCAGGGCCACGGGAGTGTGATGTCCGAGGAATATGGCACCTGCATTCTGAATCAATCCCAGCATCGATTCCGGATCATCCATCGATATATGCAGATGCTCGGGAGCCAGTTCGTCCGTCAGTCGAGCTGCCTCTGTGGCATCACGGGCCAGAATCAGTGCTCCATAATCTCTTAATGACTGAGCCGCCAGACCTCCTCGATCAAGCTCCACCAACTGCTGATGCAAGGCCCCCTCAACCGCGTCCAGTAATGGCTCATGCCAGGTAATCAAAACGCCGGAACCCGGACTGTGCTCCGCCTGAGAAATCAGATCGGCAGCCACAAAATCCGCTCGAGCAGTGTGGTCAGCCAGCACAATCACCTCGCTGGGACCCGCGATGCTGTCAATATCCACATCACCAAAGACATGCTGCTTCGCCAAAGCGACAAATAGATTCCCCGGCCCCACAATCTTGTCAACTCGAGGAATCCCCTGCACACCATAGGCCAGTGCCGCCACGGCCTGTGCACCACCGATCCGATAAACCTCGGTCACACCAATCTCGTGGCACACTGCCAGCAGGTCCGCATTGTACCCCCCAAAAGCAGTCGGTGGTACCACAACCGCTATCTCGCCCACTCCCGCAGTAAGTGCCGGCACTGCCGTCATCAGCACCGTCGACGGATATGCCGCTGCTCCGCCAGGCACACAAATCCCAACTCGACGCATCGGCAAATGCCGCTGACGCAGAATCACACGACCACCACCAAGAGCACGCTCCACTCGCGCATCTGACGGCAGCACAGCTCGCTGAAATTCAGCGATGTTCGTCCGGATCCGCCGAACTGTCTCCAGTAACGCCCCATCCGCCTGATCAACCGCAGCTTCCAGTTCAGCGGCAGAGACTCGCACCGTATCACCGCACAACTGCACCCGATCAAGACGCTGTGTGTAATCCAGCACAGCAGACAGTCCGTCCCGTCGCACATCCTCACAAATCCGCTTCACCACCTCCCGCGGACTCAATGCCTCGCCAAATAACTCCAACGTCCGCTGGCGACCCGATTCCGAAACAACATCACCACGCGGACTGAGTTTCTGACGCAACTCACGAAACAACTGCCCGGCGTCTGACTGCCGACAATCAATTCTTGGGATCAACATTTCACTTGACATGCGTGCACTTCACTTACGATTTCTGTCGCAGCAACCATCTGTCGCCATCCGGGGCAGACCCGCCGGTCCTCGGGCTTCACACACACGCCATTAAAGCCGGAATCCCATGGAATTCAGGCCTGCAGACATGCTCGCGGCATGTTTTCCGCGAATTGGCAGCACAATACTGGCTTTCAAACCAGACAAACCACACTCCGATTTATACGTTTGCCGGCGTCCCCAATGCCTGATCATTGTACTCGACTCCTCCGTACCGTATGCTTCCACAGGATCCAGCTGACTGGTGCAAGTCCTTCGGAGAACCCACATGCAAACCTCACGATTTCTGCTCTGTTTCCTGTTCCTGTCCGCCACTGCTGTCGCTCAGGAAATCAGTGACGCCGATAAGGCTCTGATTCAGAAGATTCAGGAAGCTGGCGGTCAGGCCATGCCTCTTGCAAAAAATGATGCTCGCCTCACCGTCGCATTTCATCTGTCGGACAAGGATGTCACCGATGATACGCTTGCTCTGCTGAAAGATGCCGCCAGCATTCATTCACTCAATCTGCGCGGCACGAAGGTCACTGATGCGGGCCTTGCACACCTCGCTGGCCTGAAAGGTTTAACACGCCTGCACCTTGAGAAAACGGCCGTTACCGACGCCGGCCTTGCACACCTCGCCAGCCTGCCAGCCCTTGAATACCTGAACCTGTACGAAACAAAGGTGACCGACGCCGGGTTGCCACACATCTCCGGTATCAAGACACTCCGCCGACTGTTTGTCTGGCAGAGCGGAATTACGGAAGCCGGTGAAGAAACGCTGAAGGCGGCTAACGCCGAACTGCAGATTGTTCCGGACTTCCGTAAGGATCGGGAACGTGAAATCGCTGAAGTCGGTCGCGCTGCCGAAGATGCTGGCAAACTTGTGGAAGAACTTGCGGCCATGGCAGAAACTCAGAAGAAGACTGTCGCTGACACCGCAGCCGCCAGTGAGGCTGCAGCGAAAGCCCACACAGAAGCTCAGACAGCCCTCGACACAGCTAATAAGGCTCTCGAAGCGGCAAATGCAGCCAAAGCGACCGCCGATAAAGCCCTCGCTGACCTGAAGGCGAACCCGGACTCACCAAAGGACGCTGTGGCAACTGCGGAAACGGCTGCTGCCGAGGCACAGAAGACGGTTGAAACTGCAACCGCCGCTGTTGAACCTTTGAAGAAGCCCGCAGAAGAAAAGAAAGCGGCCGCAGATGCAGCAAAGAAAGCAGCCGATGAGGCCGCAGCAAAAGCCAATGAGCTGAAAACCAAATCTGAAGATGCTGTCAAAAAAGCGACCGAACTGAAAACAAAGCATGAAGAACTGAAGGCGAAGCATGCGGAATTGATCGCGAAACCAGCAGCCGGCTGATGGCCGATCTTTCTCGTTACACCAACTCTCTGCAGGCGAACCGGCCGAACAGCCGGCTCGCCTGTTCCTTTTTCATGGGTACGAAAATGCTGCAACCTGAATTGCCCGTCAGATGGCCCGAACTGCAGCAGATCGCCAGAACGGTTCGGAACTCTGCCTGGTGCCCCTACTCCCGATTCCAGGTGGGCGCTGCCCTGCTGACTGCATCAGGAGAAATTATCGCCGGGTGCAATGTCGAAAATGCTTCCTACGGACTGACCATTTGTGCCGAACGAACCGCTGCCTGTACCGCTATCGCAGCCGGATATCAGGATTTTGTGGCAATCTGCGTCTCCCTACCCGGCATTTCAGTGCCTTGTGGTGCCTGCAGACAATTCCTCATGGAATTCAATTCACAACTGCTGGTGCTGCTCGACAATACAGATCATCCGCTGGGAACACCGCCGGAATGCGTTACCCTTGAATCGCTGCTGCCACGCGCATTCAGATTTCAGCACTAATTCGGGGTTATCAGCGACGACGACGCAGCCTGCGCCCCCCGGATCGTCCTCGTTTCGCACCGGCAGATGGCCTGCCTCCCTGTTCAAGTTGATCCAGTTCCAGCAATCGACGATCCGCATTAAACACCGGCAATGGCAATGATTCCGCCACCTGAATCGCGCGCTCAGGATCAAGATTGCACTTCGCAGTCCCCTCACCTCGAAATATCTGCAGGCCTCGCTGTGTGGCAATCAGTTCCCGTCGCGTCATCCCCTGAGGAGCCTGCGGCCACGGCCCCGATCGCTCCCGCCAGTCAAAAAAATACGGCAGGATCTTCAGCATGTACGACCAGTAAATCGGATGGTCCGTCTGCAACACAAATCGACCACCGGGACGCAGTGCTCGGTGAACAAGACTCAGAAACTCCGGAGTAATCAATCGCCGGGATACCTGGTCTCGTCGATACCACGGTTGTGGATGGTAACAGTGGACCTCAGAAATCGAACCTGACGCCGTGTGATTCAACAGCAGTTCACGACCACCGATCACGGCCCACCGGGTGTTACTCAACCCCCGATGATTGGCCCTCCGCGTGGCATAACGAATCACAACAGGCAGAATATCCACTCCCAGAAAATCACACTCTGGCCTGGATAGCGCACCCAACAGCATTGAACGGCCATTACCGCACCCGATATCTATAATCCGCTCCGCTGGCCGACCAAACAGGGTGTCCCAATCCAGCACTCCTTCCGGCATTTTCCGAAGAGCGGTACGAGCCCAGAGCTCCTGCGGCAGCACCTGGCCCGGCACAGGCACGCCAAACTCATCCTCTGTACTGCCTGCTTCCGGAATGAATTCCGACATCGAATCACCCAGCCTCAATTGACAGAAATCACTCGATCCTCAGTCACTGCAAAAACGCGATCCTCAGACTCCATCCGCAGAACCCTGCCATCCACAAATCGGCTGAAAGCCGGCAGGATCAGCACCTGACGCCGCAGCAGAAAACATGGCAGCCTGAGTGAATCACGCCCAGGCCCCCGCAGCCTCACAACCGGATGCAGATGTCCCGCCATTCCCACACCATCACAGGACTGGGGATCGTGACATAAGCACAGACCGGAGTGATTTTGAGGTTCCGGCACACAACGGATTTGCCAGTTTGCCGGAGGATCACCGGCCGCCAGATCATGATTGCCACGCACAAGATCAATTCGCAGCTCGGCGTTTCGCCGACGCCACTCCGTGACCTGCTCAAACATCTGCAGACAACGCCCCCGGCGAGCATGCAGCAGGTCGCCAAGAATAATCAATCGATCCGCCCCGGTCGCACTTAACACCCCAGTCAACCGAGCAAGTGTACTGTCCGTCTGATCCGGAACAGGGATTGCTGAGTCGCGAAACACAGCCTCCTTACCCAGATGCAGATCGCTGACCATCACTACTTTTGCCGCCGGATCCCAGACCGCATGCTCTGCAAGCAACAGCAGTCTGCAACCAGCCAGCGTCAGTGCACAGGCACCAGCCGGAAATGACTCACCTCGCACACCCGTTGCAGATGTCGAACCCACTGTCCGATCACCTGTCATGCTTCATACAATGCCCGACCGCAGTCACGGCAATAGACAAACACACCCGTCCGAATCCGTACCATGTCCTGGCTTGTAATACGAGTACTGCAGGCTGAACAGAAGTCGTCCTCCAGTGGAGCCATCGCTGTTGCTGCATGGGCCAGCCGCAGACGTTTCCACGTCGCTGTCTCTGAACCCGGAATCACCTTTTCTGCTTCGGAAATCTGCTGCTGCAGCAATTCAATACCAGCCTGTAATTTTGGCTTCAGAACTTCGTACTCTGACTTTACCGCCTGAGCCTGCTGTCGACGTTTCTGCAACTCCGCCTCAATCTCCTTCAGACGCCGCTGAGCTTCATCAACAGCTTCCAGCCCCAGCAGACCAGTTTCCTCAATCTCACCGCGATCCTTCTTCGCAGCGACAATCTGGCCCTTGATGATGTCGTACTCTTTGTTGGACGAGGCCGTGTTGAGCTGACCTTCCAGTTTCAGTATTTCCGATTCTTTCGAACGCAGCCTCAGGTTCGCTTCGTCAGCCGTCCGCCGCGCGTCCTTGATCACCTGCTTCTGCTGCTCAACCTGCTGCTCACCCGCAGCCACCTGTCGGTCAGCCACTGCCACACGCCTCGGCCCCTCCAGCAAACCAGTCTCAGTCTCCGCCAACTGGTGCAGCAGACCATGCAGGACCTTCAGACCAGCGGACGTTTCAGAAGCCATTTGAAACTCACTTTCCAGAAATCAATCGCCTCTGATCTCACTCTCAGCAGGCTGAGCCAGCAGTGTAACAGGTCCAGCATCCACGAGTACACCGAGGGACACTGAAACTTCAACCAGCCGCTGCTCCAGTGAAATACCCCGGCTCTGCTCCGGGCTTCCACTTGATGTTGCAGCCGATACTCGGACGCTGTTCCCCTGATACTTCCAGACCTGCCAACACCGCTTCGCACGCAGCACGCAGATCAGCGCCCGTTACAGCGACACCATTCCCCGGACGACTTGAATCAAACTGCCCGCGGTAAACCAGCGAATGATCACGGTCAAACAGGAAGAAGTCCGGAGTACACGCTGCTCGATAAGCCATCGCCACCTCCTGCGTTTCGTCGTACAGGTACGGGAAACTGTAACCCGCCGACGCAGATTCCAACCTCATCTGCTCAGGACCATCCTGCGGATGTGACCCCACGAAGTTGCTGCTGATCCCCACGACAGCAACACCACGTGCCGCATACTCAACAGCAAATTGCGCCAGCGCTGATCGGATGTGCACAACAAATGGACAGTGGTTGCACATGAACACAACACACAAAGGCCGACCCGCAAACTGCGCCCGGCTCACCATCCGACCATCAGTACCCGGCAGCGAAAAATCCGGTGCCTGGGTTCCCAGAGGCAGCATTGTTGAGGCCGTCTTCACCATAATTGTGTCTTCCCGAATTGAACACTGACGAAATCCATCACCCGACTGCATCCAGTTCCTGAATTCGCCGAATCAAAGGCCCGATAATCGGCTCCGGAACAAAATCCTTCAATCGATCCTGCACCCGATCCCGAGTCATTTTCGCAATCTGTCGGATCAGGGAACTGGAAATGTGTGCGAATCGCTCATCGGACATCAAAAAGACCGACTCAATCTCATCATCAAGGACCCGATTCGTCAGCGTCATCGAAAACTCAGTCTCAATATCCGACAGCGTACGCACGCCACGCAGCAGGATACGACTGCCACAACTGCGAACAAATTCCACCGCCAGACCATCAAAACCACGCACCTCAACATTCGGCAGATCGCTCACAGCCGCGCGGCATAGAGTCAGCCTCTCAGCGGGTGAAAACAGCGAGTTCTTATCCGGATTGATCCCGATCCCAACCGTCACCTGACCAAAAATCCGCGCAGCGCGGCGGATGATATCAAGATGGCCCAGGGTCATGGGATCGAAACTTCCCACATAACAGGCCGAAGAGGATGCGGAGGACATGGACATTCTCTGTCATGCTGCCAGAAGCGAATCACCGGACGAGCCACGGCACAGCGTCGAAGATCTCGACCTGCCTGCTCGAACTCTCCGCAGAATAGCCTCTGCCAGCACGATTTTCAGCAGCACAGTCCGGCGTTACCAAATTTCCGCAGGATCACGCACTCCGGGAAATCAGTTCGCCAGCATCCCATCCTCAGGCCGCTCCACCGCTGCATCCCCGGAAAGCTCGAAAGGCCTGCGAGAGACCTCCTGTCCGGAACTTTTCAGAACAACCCAGTATCGGCCCGGAATCAGCTTGTCAGCCGTCAGATAGCTGAACTTTGCAAATAACTGATCACGAGTCACGAATTGACCAGCCACATCGATCACCCGATCCTGCTCATCCTGAATCACGCACTCCACCCAGAGATCTTCATGGGGGGGGTTCAGATTGCACTGAGCAATAATGACATCACCGGTCTCAAACTGTGAACGCCGATTGGCCAACTGCCCAGCCATCACCATACTGCCAATATCAAAGGAAAAGTACTTATCCTTTTCTCGCAGAGCCGAACGCGAATTAATCATCTGACGCGCCACGGTCGCATCCATCAATGGCAGAGCCATCGGAGCACCATGACGACGAATCCCATACACGTCCAGTCGATAGTCTGCTTCCACGGAACCAACAACAGCCACAATCGCGGCCAGCACCCAGATACCGGCCAGCGGTACCATGGCCGGCCGTTGCTCAAGCAGTGATGCCGTCAGAATCCGAGGCATACCTGCCCAGTGAAACTGCAGTCGCAGACGCCGCAACAGGATTCGGATCGCGGCAATATCACCCTCCTGCAGAAATGCCAGATAACAGGTCGTACAGATGAATGGGAAAATCCAGAGCCCCAGCGAGAAAATAGTCATGATGTGGAAAGCCGCACCGATCCCCAGCGCTGCATATCGACCCAGTGGACGCCACGCCAGAAACGGAAACGTCACTTCCCAGACCACCGTGATGTAACTGCTGATCATCAGAAATGCCGGCGAGAGAGCCATCATCTCACCAATCGGATTCGGCCAGTTCCAGTTACTCACAAGCCAGTACCGCATCTGCTCTCCACTGAAGAACTCAGGGGTCTGCACCTTGGTAATCGCAGCACCAAAGTAGATCGCGGCAAACAGAATCTGAATCAGACGAGCTGGCCACACCGGAACTCGCACCGGAAACGCGGCCGTACCATCGGTGCACTTCCTGCGTCGCAGGACCGCATCCACAGACCACACTGCCCCGGCATTCGAAATCGCGAGGATCAGTAGTACGTGCGAAGCAATGACCGAATACTTGGTCATCGTTCCGATCGCATCCAGCATGTTGAAATAAATATAGAGCAGTCCACCAACCAGAAACGAAAGGCGTGTACGGAAACCAAAAACACCGCAGATCAGAGCAAACAGCATCAGACCGTACAACGCCGCAGCCACAGGACCCGGCAGCTCGGGCAGCAGACGACCATTACCAAACAGTTCCGCCAGCTGCTGAGGACAACCATCCGCGGAATACAATTCACGAACCCGAAAGAATCTTCGGATCATCGGAATCAACGCGACGGTTGGCAGACACATTCGTACCAGAGCCAGACCGTACGGCGACTCTTCAGCAAAAAAAAATCGTTCGGTCGATTCCCTCAGTGATCTCAGATGCGACTTACCGGACATGTGCTTCTCCCTGCCGTGTATTGCTGAAACAGTCCGCTGCCGGAAGTCAGTTGGTCAATCCATCATCCACCGCTGAAAACGAACTATTGGAGTCAGCAGCGGCCCGAGGATTGAAAAATGTGTTGTAAAACGGCAGGGCTCCCTGCGACTGTTCCCGCAGACGTGGGTTATCAGCAATCGACTTCAACCCCTGGGCCACGTACCAGTCAGGATTCGATTCAATCAAGGCCCCGTCTGCAGCGCAGATGGCCCGCAGATTGAAATATGACTGCTGATCCTTTGGCTCATGAAAATAACTGCTCCAGAGCCGGTCCGGCACATTGTATTGCTTCGGCCAGACTTCCTGGACAACATAGACACGGTCAATCTGCGGATGCTCTGTGTGCGTCAGCACGTTGCGGATGTGCTTTGGAGCCAGATGGTTGCTCACGTCGTAATTGACTCGATCCACATGACCGAATGGCTGGAATGCCCCCCACGGCTCCTGCAGGCGGTAATAATTCCCCGCTGAGTCCTCAGCGATGAAATGCGTGCGATTATCAAAAGCCTGCCAGCCACAGAACATGTCCCACACGACAAAATATCCCAGTGTGTTGCCCGCAGCCGGAATCTTCAGAGCATGCCCGATAATTCCCCAGCTCAGCAGTAACAGGTAACCGCCAATCAGCAGACCCGCACCCCAACGGCGAAGATTCATCCAACACCAGCCTTCCATGGCCAGAACTCTTCCGTCAACAGCACCAGAAACTTCCCCACTGACTCTGTTGTTTTTCTGAAATTCGGTCAAGATCGGACTCCTGCCCGCACCCCAATACCGACCCTGTTTCCACGATTTTCTCGAGAAAAAATCTGGAAACTGTGCGAAAAGCGAGCGATCTCGTCACAGTATCACTGTGCACGCTCGTTATTCTGCAAAAGGATTCGCTGACTCCCCAGCGGATCCCGTCCCCGCAAATCTTCGTTTCGCCGCCCGTTCCTATGCGCACAGCTCACGTCATCACTCGGCTGATCATCGGCGGCGCTCAGGAAAACACGCTGTTTAATGTTGATGACCAGCACCACCTGTTCAACGACCAGGTGTGCCTGATCACCGGTCCAGGGGCAGGCCCCGAGGGTTCGCTGGAACGTCAGGCCCGCCAGCGTGGACTCAACCTGATCGTCCTCCCGGAACTGATTCGCAGCCTCAATCCATTGCAGGATTTTCTGGCACTGCGGGCCATCCGCCGCACATTGGCACAATTCCAGCCGCAGATTGTCCATACCCACAGCTCAAAAGCCGGCATCCTCGGACGACTCGCCGCACACCAGCTGAAAATTCCTGCCGTCCACACAATTCACGGCGCAGCCTTCCATTTCGGCCAACCTGCCCCGCTGCACTTCGCCTATCGACAGGCCGAAAAACTGGCCGCTCGCTGGTGCTCTCACTTCATCTCTGTCTGTGATGCGATGACTCGCCAGTACGTACAGGCAGGTATCGCGCCGGTTGAAAAATTCACCACCATTTACAGCGGTATGGACGTGGACCGGTTTCTTCAGCCCGCCGTCCCTCGCCACGAAATCCGCAGGCGACTGAACCTGAAGGAAGACGACATCGTATTCGGCAAAGTGGGTCGATTGTTCAACCTGAAGGGACACAATTACCTGATCGAATCCGCAGCAGCAGTAGCAGCAGCGATGCCCCACGCCAGATTTCTGCTGGTTGGTGATGGCAGCCTGCGACAAACCTATCAGAACAGAATTCAACAACTGGGCCTGACAGACCGCTTCGTCTTCACCGGCCTCGTGCCTCCGGAACAGGTATCGGAATTCATCCACGCAATGGACATCGTCGTACATACCAGCGACTGGGAAGGGCTGCCTCGCGTTGTTCCTCAGGGATTACTGGCAGGAAAACCAGTCGTCGCATTTGATATTGATGGTACTCCCGAAGTCTGTATCGAAGGCGTCACAGGATGCCTTGTCCCGCACCGCAATACTTCTCTGCTGGCCAGTGCCATGATCAGACTTGGCAGAGACTCAGAACTGCGGAAAGCACTCGGAAATCGCGGTCGTGAACTGTTTACTCAGCAGTTTCGACACGAATACATGACCGCTCGAATTCGCGAGGTTTATCAGATGGTTCTCAATCGCTGACAGTCCGGCACCAGACCCGCCATGACTCAGGAAACTCGGCGAAGATGCTGCACCCATGCCGGAGGCAGGTTCAGCAGGATACTGTCACGACCTATCCGACAGCGTCGACAATGCCCCGCCAGAATCTCGTCAATCTCCACAATCCGCCTGCGTTCCGCCCCGAATGTCAGCAACCGGCGTAACGGACGCACATACATGTATTCAAAGTAGCTCAATACACCACCGGGCGTGAGCAGTCGGAAATAAGCCTCCGTGATTTCTCGCACCAGTGCTGCCGGAAAATTATTCAAAGGCAGCCCCGAGATCACAAAATCGTACGGAGCATCGGCAACAAACTGCTGAACCGGCATCTGCACGATTCGGCTCTGAACAGCCACAGTCGCCCACGCAGACTCAGTCTGAAAACGCTGCTGCAGTATTCGAACAAACTCCCCGTTCAGTTCCACCAGATCAAACACATCACCCGGACGCAGCAGCCTCACAATGCTGTCCGTCACCGGACCTGTCCCCGGCCCAATCTCCAGTATACGTACAGGGCCGGACGCTGAATCACGGGCAGCGACAAAACGAGTCATCGATTTCGCCAGAAAACGACTGCTCGGGGCAATCGCCCCGGTCGTCTCAAACTGCTCTCGAAACTGTCGGAAAAACGTACGATATCCCGCAAAAAATCCAGTCATACAGTGCTCTGCAATCCAAATGTCGTCAAAACCGCTGTTTTACCCTACCCGTTCCTGCACGCAAAGCACAGCACACAATTTCATTCGCAATTCAGCCTGCCTTTCGCAATACTCAACCCTGTTCATAACCCAATTCTTCAGGGGCTATCAGATGCAGACGCTCAGACTTTCAAACATCCTGACCCTGATCCTGCTGCTCATCGCTGCTGAACACACCCTGACAGCGGCCGAAATTCCGGGTGAACGCAGCACGTGGAACGGCTTTGTACGTTCAGATTTCCAGGTGAACGATCACACCGTGACCGTCATCATCCCCCGACAACCGGCCGCCGATCATCCATGGGTCTGGCACGGTGAATTCTTTGGACACAAGCCTGTCCCGGACGTGGCTCTGCTGGGGCGAGGGTTTCACATCGTCTACACAAGGTGCAGTGATCTGTTCGGAGCACCAGCAGCAATCAGTCACTGGAATACAGTCTACCGAAAACTGACCGAAGAATGTGGCCTTGGCCCCAGACCAGCCCTGGTCGGCACCAGCCGCGGAGGACTGTACTGCTATAACTGGGCTGCAGCCAACCCACAAAAAGTCTCATGCATCTTTGGTGATGCACCAGTCTGTGATCTGCGCAGCTGGCCCCTGGGCCAGGGTACCGGTAAACGCAGCGATGCCGAAGTGCAGAAACTGCTGGCCGTTTACAGGATGACGGATGAGCAGACTTTGGCGAAGAAAGCCCTGAGCCCTGTTGATCAACTGCAGCCACTGGCTGCTGCCGGCATCCCACTGCTGCATGTCAGCGGGGATGCAGATGACATTGTTCCAATTCAGGAAAACACGCTGCTGCTGCAACAGCGATACCGGGCACTGGGAGGCAAGATGGAGGTGATCATCAAGCCCGGAGTAGCGCATACTCATGGACTTGACGACAGCACGCCGATCGTTGAGTTCATTGACCAGCACGGACACTGAACTGAATCCGCCGGTAGATTCACTGACCGCATCGGCAAAAAAAGTGCGAGAGGGGGGAGTTGAACCCCCACGCCCGAAGGCACAGGATCCTAAATCCAGCGCGTCTGCCAGTTTCGCCACTCTCGCATTTGCACCTGTCCGTATCCTTGCATGCTGCGATCCGGATTTCAATATGACACAGACCCCAACCTGTCAGTTCGCGAGAATCTGAACTTCAGATACGTCAGGAGACAGTATTCAGCGGTCCGCACCCGCCCCGCCACCGCTTCCGGAAGAAATTGCTCGCTCAAACAGCCACCAGCGAGGTCGCGTCACCCGATCCCGCAGCCCGAATTGCGACCGAGCTGTCCGACTGAGCACCTGAGCGATGGCGATGGGATCATCACTGACCGTAAACAGATTCAGATCACCGGGCGAAATTGTCCCGTCCGCCAGCATGGTGTTGCGCAAATAGGCCAGCAGCGGATTCCAGTAGTCTGATCCAGCCAGCACAATCGGAAATGCTTCGATTTTTCGAGTCTGCACAAGGGTCAGAATCTCAAACAACTCGTCAATCGTGCCAAATCCACCGGGCAACGCCACAAAGCCATACGAATACTTCGCCAGCATCAGCTTACGAATGAAAAAGTACCGAAATTCGACGAATTCATCGAGCCATTGATTCGGCTGCTGCTCAAACGGTAGCTGGATGTTGCAGCCAACACTTCGCCCACCGGCTTCCCGCGCACCTCGGTTGGCCGCTTCCATGACACCCGGTCCACCACCCGTCATCACCGTAAAGCCCTCGGCTGCTATCGCCGCACCCACCTCACGAGCAAGCTGGTAATAACGGTGCGTCTCTGGAAACCTGGCCGACCCAAACACCGTAATACAGGGGCCCACAAAGTGCAGATGCCGAAACCCGCGCAGCATTTCCCTGAAAGCCCGCACAAGCATCACCAGTTCACGCCAGCGTGACTGAGGCCCCTGCAGAAAACGCTGCGGACGAGCAGCATTCCACGGTAGCGCAGCGTTCACATCAGAAGCCTGCTGAGTTGTATCCATATCCGTATCTGCTCAACTGCGTCCTGCGACCGTATCACCAGAAACAGCGTCCCCCTGCAGCCACTCAGCAATGTTCTCGGCAAGGCGTCCAGCCAGACTCAGCCCCGCATTTCTACGAGTCAACAGGAGCACGCCGTCGATCAGCGAAACTTCACGAATCGCTGCCACCGGATTCCGCAACTGCAGTTCCGAAGCCAGTTCTGAAATCTCCACTCGTTCCGCTTCACGATACAAATGTCGAATCACAGCCGCACAAATATCAGTATTCAACTGCCGTAGTTCCTGCATTCGCTGCTTTGTAAAGACCGCAGCAGCAGTCAGACGCTGCGGCATACACAACACCGCCACCAGTTTTTCCTGCCACGAAAGATCCGTATCCATACTGCCGAAGGCATACATCCAGACGGCACTCAACGGTTGCGCCAGTCGATATTCGGCTGCCTCAGCATTCTGCTCGGTCCCGGACGCCTGTCGATCACCAAGATGCTCAGAAATACGCCGTAATGTCAACCACTGAACAAGCCCCAGAACACCACCACTCACCAGCAGCGCCAGCCCCCAACTGCGCAGAAATCCCACATACGCAATAACCGTCGTCAGCCCCAATTCAAGCAGCCATGCGCCCGCAGCCAGTCCGGCAAGGCCCAGAACAGACGCCTTCGTCACCTGCTGCTGATGCTTCAGCCACTGCTGCAGCCACCGCCTCGCCTGCTCTTTCTTCATGGACCACCCCCACGACGCCAGCCATAACTCTGTGACAACCCCTGTCCCGACCGAACACCCGGCCACATTGAGCGATCCCACAACCCGGCCGTCGGATCACTCCGCTCCGCCGGATAGATTATTGGAATCCCATCGTCCTCCAATGCCTGCACCTCAGATTCAGCGGACATCCCCAGCAGCCTGCGCACAAGTTGCATCAGATGCAGTGTCGCATAAAGCAGCACCGTCATCACCAGCCCCATCAGCAGCAAAAACGGCCCCATATCAAAGAGACGTTCAGCCATGGGCCAGACATTGTTCCAGAACAAGAGCAGTAGTAATGCTGCCAGACTGAGCCACGGCCCATATGGAATCTCATCACGACGTCGCAGCACCAGAGACAATATCGCCACGCCAATTGCCAGAACAGGTGCAGCAAAGAACACCACAATGACCGGTTGCCAGCCAATTACACTGCCAATCATTGCCATCAGCACAACATCACCAAAGCCCATCGCCTCCCGACGCAGTACATAGGCACCGATGATACGCACCAGCCATACAATCCCCCCACCGGCAACGAGCCCAGCCGTACTGACCAGAAAGCCGTGCAGATGCGGTTGCTGAGCTGCAAATGGACTAGCATCCCACATAAACATCAGCCAACTCACGCCCTCCGGAAGTGCCGAACGCAGAGTCGCAGCGATACTGGCATCCTGAAACCACAACGGCACAATCCAGCACTGACCAAAAATCGTGTGCACCAGGACCGCGGAAAGCATCAGCGGAACGGTGCTGCCGTCAGGAATGATCCATAACTCAAGGTCAATAAACGTCGCCACAATCAGACAGCAGACCATCGCAATATGCAGACCATATCGCACGTGCAGCCACAGCACCGGAGATTGCAGAGTGCGGACTGTCTGCGGACCATCGAAGCTTGACAGACCGGCCGTCTCTACCCCCCCCCAGAAATTCACCGGCATCTCGCACTGATACACCACGACAAACAGAACTGCCGTCAGCAGCTCCACCAGTGGATAACGCATCGAAATCGGCAGACGACAACTGCGACAGCGTCCCCTCAGCATTAACCATCCCAGCAACGGAATGTTGTCACGCCACTGAATCGCTGTTGCGCAGCGGGGACATCCGGATGAGTGACTGTTCAAGGCCCATAATTGATCACGCAGACGACGCTTTGCCGGAAATCGGTGAATACAGACGTTCAGGAAGCTGCCGATGCAGGAGCCCAGCACGAACAGGAAAAACAGAACAAATCCACGAGGCATGTCGGACATATCAGTCACCCCGCCCCTTTCGTACCTCATTGGAAAGATGTCTGAAGATCCGGCGAGCCACCTGATCCGCGGACTCGCCGTCAGAATGCACAGTCAGAGTTGCTGTCTGTCGATATAATGGCTCACGAATCGCAAGAATATCCGCAACTTCCAGGTGAATCGGACGCCCGGTCAGACTGGGACGCCCGGCTGCCGCCCGTTCCCGACTGAGCCGTTTCGTGAGAGTCTCAGCCGAAGCGTGCAACCAGACCACGGGCCCCGCCGTCCTCATCAGATCTCGATTCTCCGGCAGCAGAACTGCTCCCCCTCCCGTCGCAATGACCTGCTCCGGACTGCGCAGCAATTCTGCCAGTACCTCCGATTCAATCCGCCGAAACTCAGACTCACCCGACTGTTCAAAAATCTGCCGAATCGTTGTGCCCGTCCGCTGCTCGATCGCACGATCACAGTCCACCCACGTCCACCCCAGCCGACCAGCCAGCCTGGGTGCAACGCTGGATTTTCCGGAGGCCCGATAACCGATCAGACTGATCACCATCAGGTCTACCCACCTGTCTGGTCAGAACTGACAATTGTCCGAGCCGCTGCATTCGATCGACGCAGAGTCTCTGCCATGTATTCTACCGGCGCTTCGTACCCGGTAAACAGGCCAAACTGCAAAGCAGCCTGACGAATAAACATTTCCACGCCACTGACCGTGGGACAGCCGCGATCCCGAGCCTGTTTCAACAGCAGAGTCTGCTCCGGGTTGTAAACCGTATCAAACACCAAAGCACTATCGCTCAGCCAGTGCTGCTCGAAGGGAGACTCGTCCACGTTCGGGTGCATACCAACCGATGTGCAGTTCACCAGCACGTCACAGATTTCCGAGCCTCGATTTTCCCAGGAAGTGAACTGGCAACCCAATTCGGAAGCCAGTGATTTCCCCCGATCCCGAGATCTGTTTGTCAGAGTCACAACAGCGCCATGCTGCAGCAATGCATGGCCGACAGCTCGCGCCGCACCGCCGGCACCCAGAATCAGGACTTTGCGAGCCGCAAGTTCCGGAATGTTGCCCGCTTTCCGCAAGCCATCCTGAATTGCAGAGACCGCCGCAGGAGCATCCGTGTTGGTGGCACACCACTGGCCATCGCGTTTGAACAGCGTATTGGCCGCCCCCATCAGGTCAGTTGCCTCATCCATCTGATCCACGTACTGCAGCACCCCCTCCTTGTGCGGAATCGTCACGCTGTAACCAGCCACCTGCAGACGCTCCAGTTCCTTCAATGACTCCAGCAGCCGATCCTGAGGAATCCGAATCGGAAGATATACGGCATTCAAACCCAGCTTTCGATAGGCGGCATTGTGAATCAAAGGACTTTTGCTCTGAGCAATCGGATCACCAATCACACCAAATACAACGGTCTGCTGGTTGATCTGATCAAAGCGAAACAGATTCCTCACCTCCGCCCAGCTCAGCTGCCCCGGAGCCATCTCGCGTTCACGACTGAAACTTGCATAGGTGAACGGGGCACCATAACGCCCGCAAAGCACTCGACTAAGCGTTCCCATCTCGCCCATACAGAAACCAACAGTTGGAACATCCGCCGCCCCCACCATCTCAAGTACCCGTACGTTGTCACCAGGCGAATTGGCCATCGTGACAATCTTGATCACATCCGGATCCAGCTTTCGCATCCGCTGATAAATATCAAACAGTTCCAGCGGTGTTTCGTCGAAGTTGTGATAGCTGATAATTCGCTTCGTCTTTCCATATCGACGAATGGAACCGGCAACGTCAACTTCCAGATCAACATATTCAGCACCACCGATGATCGCCTCTCGCAGAATCGCAAGACGCTGTTCTTCAGTGCCAAACCAACGACCACGGTCCACCTTACGGCGACAGGTTACCACGACCGGCGTCGGACGATCCTTCAGAAGTCGCCCAATGTCGGGGCGTTTCCGCATGAAATCCACACGCAGCTCAACAAGCTCAGCGCCCTTTTCCGCCAGCGCCCTGTGCTCTTCCATCATGGACGAATGCCGCGTTCGCCCCAGACTGATACAAATCATCGTTCTATCCCGACCTTAACAGCCGTTACCCGAAGACTCAGCAACCCAGCAGCCCCGTTCGCTGGTCCAGCCCCAGCAGCAGATTCATATTCTGAATCGCTACGCCACTGGCACCCTTGATCAGATTGTCAATCACCGCCAGCACCACTAACTGGTCGCGATTGAATCGCACCGTAATATCACAGAAATTTGTGTACGCCACATCCTTCGTCGCTGGAATATGATCCACCACACGCACAAAAGGCTGCCCGGCATAATATCGTCGAAACAATGACAACAGTTCGGCCTGAGTCCCTGAGCGGAGCAGACGCGGATAAATTGTACAGAAAATTCCCCGATCCATCGGCATCAGGTGCGGATTGAATGCTACCTGCACTGCCTGACCACCCACGTCAGTCAGCACCTGTTCGATCTCAGGAGTATGCCGGTGATTGCCGATACTGTAGGCCGTCACACTTTCATTGCACTCCGAATACAGATTCGAAAGTTTGGGCGTCCGACCGGCACCACTGATACCGCTTTTCGCATCAATCACTATACCCTGCGGATCAATCAGCCCCTCAGCAATCAACGGAGCCAGTGCCAGGATCGATGTGCTGGTGTAACAACCGGGATTGGCAACCAGTGAAGCCGGCGGTATCAATGGGCCAAAGATCTCCGGCAAACCGTAGACCGCCTGCGACAGGCGCTCAGCATCTGTGTGCTGATGCCCGTACCACTGCTGATACGATGCCGGATCACGCAGCCGATAATCTGCACTCAGATCCACAACTCGACAACCGGCATGCAGCAGCTTCGGAACGGCCTCCATGCTGGCCGTATGCGGCAAACAGCAGAAGGCAATATCACAACTGCTGCCCACTTCCTCCGGAGTCAGATTCTCACAGGACAGGTCGAACAGGCCTGTCAATGACGGATGAATCGACGAAATCAAAGGGCGGTCGGTCTGGCGAGTTGTAGCGGCAACAACCCGCGCCGTCGGATGACGCGACAAAATCCGAAACAGTTCCAGCGCCGTGTAACCGGTCGCACCGAGAATCGCAATACGAGCCATAGCACTTGCCGAATTCATCGCCATCAGAAGACTGAGTAAAAAAACGGGATTTTTGCAGATCAAGATCGCTCAAATCCGCAGTCTCCCCCAGTATATCGGCCAGTTTGGGCTGAACACAGACAGCATCGGTTTCCCGGACAAAAAGGGGGAAATAGTGGCCATGTTTCGGCCTCGTCAGCTGTCTCCGCAATTGCCGATACAGTCCTCAGAACAACGGCCGCTGTCCGGGAAATCCAGCCCACTGCGGCACTCGCTCCCTGCCACCTGCAGAGTCACCTTCGCTGATACTGCTGCTACCCACCTTGTGCATCGTGGGCCGGAAACCCTCCAGTCGACCAGGCGACGGCCCCTCAGAACGCTCAATTGCTGACCTTTGAGCCGGATTTTGCCGCGGCGCAGGGGCCTGCAGGCGAAAGTCCCGATACCCCGGCTTCACCGCCTGCGACGTCTTCCCCTCCACTGCCCCGGAAACACCCTCAGCACTCCCCCGCAGTTGTCGCTTTAAGCCTGACAACGACAATGCATTCGGCGAATTCACGGATCCCTCGGGCTTGCTTTCGCGTCCGGCTGAAAATTGTGAATTTTCCGGGGTCTGCGAACGAATAACGGCCTTCGATGCTGCGGGGACCTGTGAGGAATTCCCGCTGACCTCCCCCGCCGAACGCAAAGCCAGCTGTTCTGCCACTGTAGGCTCTCCATGATTCAACCTCGGCATCCCCGCTCGTATCCATGCCAGCCAGTTTCGCTCCAGCGATTCCACGCCCGCATGATCGAAATGACCGCGAATTGCCTGCTCCCAGTCATCCGCCTCAGCAGCGCTCAGAAACTTCAGATACGCCGTCTGTCCACGCTGCTGCACCAGAAAATCTGCCAGCGCATAGCCCTGCGCGTACAGAATCAGCATTCGCCTCGAATCTGTCGGGTACTCCTTCATCCTCAGCAACTCGGCCAGCGAAAAACGCTGCCCCGGTTTGTCCACCACTGACTGCAGCAAATGCAGCTGTTTCGCCTGCTCAGATGAGTGCTCAAACAGCGTTGCTGCTCCCTCATCCGCCCAACGTGGCAGCGGTCGACGAAAATAACTGGCAAACACCGTATGGTTGATCTCATGAGGCAGCACGGAATCCAGAATCCGCTCCAGACTGCCCTGCAGATTCATCCGCCAGTGCAGAACCTCGCCATTCACAAACTGAAAAGTGGTCGAACCACCAGCCCCCATGGAACCCACGTTCACGGAGACCCGACACGGACGACTCCAGCGCGGCATGCGTCGCCCAAGCCAGTGTTCGGCCAGACGAATTCGACAGACTTCCGCCGCCTCCGCCACGGCCCTCGCCGTGGACGAATCTGCAGCGGTGACAACAAAATTTGCCGTCTCATGCTGCTCAGCAGCCGCAGCAAACAGCCCGATCGCAGTCCAGACCGTCAGCAGCCGAAATACAGCCATTCCACAAGCATCCATGCCGTGTTCTCACATGTCGTCGCCGGACGACCTTCCCGCGTTTCGCTTCCGTGCGTTCCGGCAGTTTCTGCTGATCATAGTGCCCATACGCAGAAAAATGCCAGAGCAGATCCACTAACCACTGTCAAAACAGACTTCTTTGGCCCGCGGAATCTGCTGGTGGACGGAACAGATCCGTTCGCAGCGGCGACAACTGCTCCGAGAGCCCGTTTTTTCTGCGATTCAGGCGAAACAATGCTGCAATCTGCTCCGCAAACACCCCCTCACCCCGCATCCGCACGTGAAACTCACTTTGACTGAGCTTTCCACCTCGAATCGACCGTAATCGCGACTGCACCTTCTGCTGCTGGTCAGGTCGATGCCGCTGCAGCCACTCCAGAAAGACAGGCTCAACCGTCAATGGCAACCGCACCAGAATGTAGCCGGCAGAACGAGCCCCCGCGGTCGCTGCCAATCGCAGGACTTCAGGAAAATCTACGTCTGTCAGACCGGGAATCAAAGGAGCAGTCATCAAATGCACCGGAACTCCGCTTTCCGACAGTCCCCGAATTGCCTCCAGTCGAGCCGCAGGTGATGAACAGGCAGGCTCAAGAACACGAGTCAGGGACTGGTCCAGCGTGCTCAGGCTGATCGCCACTCGACATAAATGCTGCTCCGCCAGTTTCGACAAAAGATCCAGATCCCGGAGAATCAGAGCATTTTTTGTGATCAACGAGACCGGTTGCCGAGCCTCAAGTGCGACTTCAAGACAACCGCGAGTAATCCGCAGGTCGCGTTCCACAGGCTGATAACAGTCCGTGACGCCGGACAACATAATCGTCTCACATTGCCACGCTGGCCGATTCAGCCAGTCACGAAACAGCCGCGGGGCATCGTCTCGATAAAAAATCTTTGTCTCAAAATCCAGCCCTGCACTCAATCCCAGATACTCGTGCGTCGGCCTCGCATAGCAGTAACTGCAGCCATGCAGACAACCACGATAAGGATTCAGGCTGTATCGAAAAGGAACATCCGGACTGTCGTTTTCGGAGATGATCGTTCGAGCAGAATCGCGAAAATACTGAGTTCGTGGGCGGCGCAGTTCCTTCAGAAATTCCTCATCGTCCGCAAGATGCTCATAATCCGGTTCGCGGTGCACGGACAAAAAACGGTTGGCAGGATTCTCCGAGGATCCGCGGCCAACTGGTCGAGTCTGATCCGGACGCTCCGCTGCCATGTCACAGTAACCATCGCCAAACCAGCAAATCTTCTGAAAAACACCACACCCCCATCATACCCCCCGGTAACCGCCCGCAACACCCGCAACTCCCGCTGAATCGGCAGAATCTGCCGAGGAGATTCCCGGCCTTTCTGAAATCTCTGCATTTCTCCACTGCAGAATCGGCAATCCTTCGACCGATAAAACTAACAGGGGTGTGTCATGGACGGGGCAGAGGACAGGCCCGTTTACACTACGGATTTCATTTCAAAGGCGTTGAGATGCGAAAATATACGTTGCTGAATCGGATGGCCAGCATCGCGGCTTGTATCGGCATGCTCCTGACGGGCGTTTCCTCAGCATTCGAAGGAAACCGAACCCCGATCGCCCGAGATGTCGAAATCAGCTCTCGTGGCACGTTGCAGGGTCAGGTTCTGACACCTGCTGGGACGCCAATTGCCAACGCCCCGGTTCG
This sequence comes from uncultured Planctomycetaceae bacterium, assembly GCA_903858815.1. Lineage (GTDB taxonomy): Bacteria > Planctomycetota > Planctomycetia > Planctomycetales > Planctomycetaceae > SXXK01. The sequence continues at coordinate 355,658 of CAIOKE010000133.1, forward strand.
CCTGGCATGGCAGGGTGCTCCGGTCGCCGAAACAAAGACGACAGCAGAAGGTCGATTCGTAATCTCCGGCGTTCGCAGCGGTGTCCACGAACTGTCGGTCGGTTCTTCTCAGGCTTCATTGCGTCTGTGGAAAAATGGCACCGCTCCAACCGGTGCACTGCAGACGGTTTCAGTGACTGAATCCGAGCAGGTTGTTCGCGGTCAGTTTGCCGACGGCGTCGTTGGCAGCACCAACACCACCTTCATCACAATCGCTGCTGTTGCTGGCATTGCCATCGGCACTACTGCTCTTGTGATCGCAGCAAACAACGATGACGATTCAGCACCAGCGTCTCCCTGAGTTCTGTCTGCTGCAGGTTGCTCTTCTGACGGCTCGCCCAGTGCGAGCCGTTTTTGTTTTGCGATGGTCTCAGATTCCAGCCAACTGCTTGAAGGCGATCTCAGCCGCCGCTCCTGTCGCTGCAATATCCTCGTCAGTGTGAACGGCTGATATGAACATCGCCTCGAACTGACTGCACGGCAGGTAAATGCCACGGTTCAGCAGCCCATGGAACCACGCTGCAAACCGCTGGGTATCAGACCGCGATGCTGACTCCAGATCCGTAACAGGCTGATCCGTCAGAAACACAGTCAGCATGCTGCCAACTCGATTGATTGTTACAGGAATGCTGGCACGATCGGCCGCCTGCCGAAACTGTCGCTCAAGGCCCGCACCCAGTTGCTCCAATCGAGCATAGGGAGCACGGTCTCGGATCAATTCCAGCATCGCCCTGCCCGCAGCCATGGCGACCGGATTCCCCGAAAGTGTTCCAGCCTGATAGACACGCCCCGCCGGGGAAACACACCTCATGATGTCCGATCGCCCGCCGTAGGCGCCTACCGGCATCCCAGCCCCCAGAATCTTGCCCAGAGTCGTCATGTCGGGCTTCACACCAAACAACTCCTGAGCACCACCAGCAGCCAGACGAAAACCTGTCATCACCTCATCGAAAATCAGCACTGTTCCGTGATGATCGCACAACCGTCGCAGCTCGCTCAGAAACTCTGAGGTCGGAATCACACAACCCATGTTTCCCACAACAGGCTCGATGATCACCGCTGCCAGCCGGTCTCCATTCATGGCAAAGGCCCGCTGCAACTGCTCTGTGTCATTGTAGGGCAGGACCAGAGTGTCTGCAGTAGCCCCCGCCGGTACTCCCGGACTTGAAGGACAACCCAGAGTCAGAGCACCACTGCCTGCGGCTACAAGCAGACTGTCAACATGCCCATGGTAGCAGCCAGCGAACTTGATGATGCCACTTCGCTGAGTAAACCCGCGAGCGACCCGGATGGCCGACATCGTCGCCTCTGTTCCCGAGTTCACCATCCGCACCATCTCAATTGATGGCACCATTCCAACCACAAGTTCTGCCAGTGCACCCTCAGCAGCCGTTGGAGCTCCGAAACTGGTTCCAATTTCAAGTGCCCCGCGAATCGCTTCCAGAATTGACGGATGCCGATGACCGAACAGGTGCGGCCCCCATGAACCGATATAGTCAATGAATCGGTTACCATCAACATCCTGCAGGTAGGCGCCATCTCCCTGACGCATGAACGGGGGAGTTCCACCAACGGCACCAAAGGCTCGAGCAGGACTGTTTACACCCCCTGGAATCAACTCAGCCGCGCGCCGGAATAATCTCTCACTCTCGGTCCTTACTGAAGTTTCCATGCTCATCAGCCCGCTCTCTCTGCAGATTCGCTTCGATTGTGTGTACGCACGACTTCAACAACAGCTTCCGGAACTCAGTTGACTTTCAGCTCCAGTCCCGGTCGAGCTGCTCGCAGCTTCTCCACTGTCTCAGCAGCAGCCTCCAGATTTGAAATGTCCAGATACTTCAGGGCTGGCAACTGCCCAAGCTGCACCAGACCAGCATCATCCAGCTGCGTACCCGCCAGATGCAGACGCTCCAGCTTCTGCAGCTTCAGCAGCACTGGCACTGATTCCGATGTAATACGCGTCGCCTCGAGATTCAGCTCTGTCAGATTCACCAGTGCTGCCAGCGGAGCAAATGACTCATCACGCACCTTTTTGATCTCGCGCAATTCCAGGTAGGTCAGACTGGTCAACGCTGCCAGCTCAGGAATTCCATCCGCTGTTACCAGACGACATTCACTGATATCCAGAAATGACAGTTTTGAAAGCGATTTCAACGCCTTCAGGCCGTCATCATCCAGCGATGTTTCACGAAGCTCCAGACGCGCCAATTCCTGACACTCTGCCAGTTTCGCAATTCCCACACCCGTCACATCCGCAAGCCGACAGCCAAACCGCTTCAGATTTCGCAGCTGTCCAATATTCTGCAGACCAGCATCTGTCAGCCGAGTTGCTTCCATCTGCAGCTGTTCAAGAGTTGCAATTCCGGTAATCACGGCCATCGCCGTATCACTGATCTCTGTATTGTAGTTCAGATTCAGGGACTTCAGCGGCAGCTTTGCCAGCGAAGGAAGACACGCATCCGTCACCTTGGATTTCTCAAGTTGCACATCCACCAGCGACTGCATTCCGGCCAGATGTGCAATTCCCGCATCCGTGGCGTTGGTATTCCGAAGGTCGATGGCCCGCAGCTTCGACAGCGATTTGATATGCTGCAGGCCATCGTCCGTAAAACCAGAGCGACGGAGGATCAATGCTTCCAGATTGACCAGCCCCCCGGCAACTTTCAGAGTTCCATCACCCAGACTGGAGGCGTCTGTCAGGTCCAGTCGCTTCAAACCTGACAGCGTCGACAGCGGCTGCATCGCCGTATCCTGCAGGCCAGGCCCACCCAGACGCGCTACCGTAACATTGTGCAGGCCCGCCAACTGCTGCAGGGCCGCGGAAACCGCCTTCAAGTCTTTGTCGGCCGAAACTGAAACCGAGATTTCAGTGACGCCACCGGCGGCATTCTTCTTCAGACTGAATCCCGCCTGCTCCAAAGCCGCTACTGCAGCTGGATCATCCGCCAGAACCGCCACACTACCACCTGCCGTACCTGATCCAGTGGGAGTTTCAGGATTGCAGGACGCCGTGAACAACAGCAGCAGTAAGCAACAGGGGGACAGATTCTTCATGTTTTGAACCGGAAATGTCAGACCAGAAAAAGACCTGCACACAGTTTACGCGCAGTCGACATCAGAACCACTGCAACCCAGTTTAAGGCGTTGCACGCTTTGCGTGCAATCAGCACGATGCCAGATCCTGACAGGACCGGAAGAGTCTCAGAAGGAGTAGTTGACACCCGAATTCCCGACCGGCTGAAACACCGCGGGCAGTTGCTTCAGCCGGCGCTTCCTGTCACCATACCCACGGCCGTTTTTTCCATCGACCAACCGCCTCCGGAGCCTCCGGTATGCCCACCCTGCCCACGCCACGCCAATTCTGCGTTTCCATCCTGCTCTGTATCTGCTCACTCAGTCCCGCTTCCGCAGACGAGAAAATCCCGCACGCCCAGGACCGTCCCCCCGGACCAGCGCTGTCACCGCAGGAGGCCATCGCGAAAATGACGGTGCCCGACGGCTTCTCTGTCGAACTCATCGCAGCAGAACCCGACATCGTCAACCCCACAGCAATGACCATTGACGAACGAGGTCGGTACTGGATCACTGAATCCCTCGAATACCCGCGTCGTTCACCCGGGCCCGGTCGGGACCGCGTCAAGGTTCTTGAGGATACCAATGGAGATGGCACTGCCGATCGCTCAACGGTATTCATGGAAGGCCTCAACATCCCCAGTGGCATTGCCGTTGGGCACGGAGGAGTCTGGCTGGCCAACGCCCCGGACCTGCTCTTCGTGCAGGATACCGACGGAGACGGCAGGGCTGACCGACAGGAAGTCGTCGTCACCGGATTCGGACGCGATGACACCCATGAACTTCCCAATTCACTCACCTGGGGCCCTGACGGATGGCTCTATGGGCTGAACGGCGTTTTCAATCCCTCCCACATTCACTACGGACCGGAAAACCCCAACTATCGAGCAGACAGCGCCGGCTGGAAATTCACCTGCGCCATGTTTCGCATACACCCGGGAACCAGAGAATTCCAGGTGTTCTGTGAAGGTACCAGTAATCCGTGGGGAATTGCGTTCGATGATGTCGGCGAAGCTTTTATCAGCGCCTGTGTAATTGATCACCTGTGGCATCTCACGGAAACTGGCTACTATCATCGCCAGGGTGGCCCCTATCCACCGTTCACATGGAAGATTGAAAGCATCGTTCAGCATCGGCATCAGAAAGCTGCCTACTGCGGTATTCACTGGTACGACAGTGACGCCTACCCGGAAAAGTTCCGACGCAGACTGTACATGGGCAACATTCACGGGGGCTGCATCAACAGCGATCGAATCGAACCTCGCGGTGCCACCTACAAAGGCGAACCTGAAGACGATCTGCTGACTGCCAATGACGCGTGGTTCATGCCGGTCGTGCAAAAAACCGGTCCTGACGGTTGTCTCTGCATCCTTGACTGGTATGACCGCTATCATTGCTATCAGGATGCCAACCGAGACCCCGGTGGCATTGACCGATTGCGTGGCCGGTTGTACCGGATCCGCTACAAAGGCACACCCCATGCCCCGCCCTTCGACCTCAAAACAGAATCCGATGAATCACTCGTCACAATGCTCAATAGTCCCAATGGGTATCGTCGTGATACCGCACAGCGACTGCTGTCTGAAAGACTGCTGCAAAAGCACTCCCCACATCTGATAAACGCACTCGAGCAGCAGATCACGGCCAGTTCCACCACAGAAACTCGACTCCGTTCCATGGGAGTCATCAGCCTCGCTGACGGTTTCAACGAGCAACTGCTGCTGAAACTTCTGCAGGATCCTGAAGCTGCTGTCCGAGCTCGTGCGATCCGAGTCGTCCGCGGATTGCGGTCGCCATCGCAGCCACTTCTGACGGCATCACTGGCACGCCATGCTGACTCCGCACACACAGTCCGACTGCAGTCTGCCATCACGGCCGCTGTACAACCACCAGCTGCAGCCATGCCGGTTCTCGTCAGCGTGCTGGCAGCTGCCGCAGATGATCCTCTCACACCCCGTATTATCTGGAAACACCTGCAGCCACTGCTGGAGCAGCAGGCCGCGTTGTTCGTAAACGAGGTACGGCGACAGTCACCTGCCGACGGCAGTATCGCCGCCCCCGTACTGCAACTGCTGCCGCGAATCGCTGAACGAGTCCTCGCAGCGGCCGCTCCTGACAATACATCGCTGGCCACACTACTCGACCTCCTGCTCATCGACCCTGCTTCAGCCGATGCGGCCGATCAGTGCCTGCAACTGCTGCTCAACAGGATCCGTTCCGGGGAAACCACGGCCACTGCAGCAGTCAGCCTCGGACAGATCCTGCAGCAATCACTCAGGAAAGCGGCAGCAACCGACAGCCCCATCGCTCTCTCCGCTCTGCAGCTGCTGGTCGCTACTCGCTCGGAAAATGCCGCCGCAGATGCTCTCCGCAGATTCCAGTCTGCGGATGATGCCGATGTGCGACTGCGGCTGCTCGACGCCTTCATTACAGCTCAGGTCCCCAACACCGAAGAACTGGCTCGCACCCTGCTGGACTCCACCACACAACCTGATCAGCTCCGCCGAATTGTCCTGACGACCGGACGCATTCGGTCCCCCGCCTCCATTCGCCTGCTGCTGGAGAAAACTCCGGCTCTGCCGCCCGACGTTCGCCCCGCTGCCGTCGAAATCCTCACCGATCAACAGGCTTCGTCCATACTGCTGATGGAACTTGTTCAGGATGGCAGGGTCGAAGCTGGAATAATCAATTCCAACCAGGCTCGCAAAATGCTGCTCTTCGATGACCAGCGGCTGAACGAACTTGTCACCCGACACTGGGGCTCCGTCAGAACAGAACGAGACCCGGCACGGCAGGCACTGATTGCACACATGCGAAACGAACTGCGGCTCGCACATGGTAACCCGCAGGCCGGTAAAGCCGTCTTCGCAAAAGTCTGCGGACAGTGCCACAAAATGTACGGCGAAGGTGCCGATGTTGGACCTGATATCACCCGCAATTGGCGAGCCTCTTTTGAACAGTTGCTGTCTAATGTCTTCGACCCCAGCCTTGTCATCGGCGCTGCATACCAGGCACAAACTATCGTCACAGCCAGCGGGCAAATCATCACCGGACTGCCCGTGGAGGACAGTGATCAGCGAGTCGTGCTGAAAATCCAGGGAAATCGAACCGAAACCATCCCACGCAGCGAAATCGAACAACAGGTCACCAGCCCACTCTCTCTCATGCCCGAAGGACTGGAAAAACAACTTCAGACCACCGAACTGCATGACCTGTTCGCATACCTCACCCTCGACAAGCCACCCGAAGATCCCTCTGCCACGTTCCTGCCCGGTGCCCGACTACAGCCCGGGAAAGCACGCAAAACCGCCAACTACCCGCAATTCGTAGACCAACTGCTGCCCGGCTTTGAAGTCGAACTGTCCGGTGAAGGTGGTGTCGAACTGCTGGAAAACTACTTCGGACGACCAGCACTCCGAACACACCCACCCGAAAAAAATCGCCCCTGCCGCATCTCAATGACAACCCAGCTTCCTGTCAGTACAAAAATTCAACTCCGCCTCGCAGTCGCCTCCCATGAGCAGGGTGACTGGCAACTGGACGTCAAAATCAATGGGCAGCCAAGACACAAATCCATCATCCGCCCAACCCAGGCCGGTCGCTGGAAAGACCTTGAAATCGACCTGAGCGATCTGTCTGGACAAAGGATCAGTATCGAATTATTCAATACTCCAAATGATTGGTCCAATGAATTTGGATTCTGGAATGCTGCCGAAATTGTTTCGGAGTAGGGTTGTGCGTCCTAAAGACCTCATTATCCGCCATTCCTCAGTTTTGTTTCCGCAGTTGTTTTGGAGTTTCTGAGTGAAGATGTATGTTTGAGCATCCATCCCCAATTCCGACCACCGGATCCCATTCTCTGTTGCAGCGGCCACTATGATTTCACAGACCGTTGAATACTCCCTCCGCGCTATCGTCGTGCTCGCTCAAAAGGCAGGTAAAGCCTGCACTGCGAAGGAACTGGCGGCCATCACACGGGTACCCGGTCCATACCTTTCAAAGCTGATGCAGTCACTGGTCCGTGGCGGACTTGTTTCGGCTCAGCGAGGACCGAACGGTGGTTTTCAACTTCGTCGTGATCCCACTGAATTGACCGTCTGGGAGATTGTGGACGTACTGGAACCGCTGCCTCGGATCACCGCCTGCCCACTGGGGCTGAAATCGCATTCCGGTCAACTCTGCCCACTGCATCGCAGCCTTGACCACACCTACGCCATGGTCGAAGCTCATTTCCGCGCTATGACGGTCGCCCAGTTGCTGGCGCAGCCTGGTGAAGTGTCACCGCTGTGTGAAGAAACTCCGATCGTGCAACTCTCAGGTCTGCTGCAAAGTGCCGTCAGTGCTGTGCCGATCTGCGGTGATGGCAGCTGCTGATCCCTCTGAAACCGTCTGCACTGAATGAAGTCACACATGATCCGTTCTGCTGTCACTGTCTGTCTGGTCGAGCAGGCTCGCCGTGGCCCGTTCGTATTTCATCAGGACCTGCAGGCAGCCTGCACTGCCGCCACTCACCTCGGCTTTGACGCCATTGAACTTTTTGCACCTTCGGCCGAACACATTCGCCAGCTTCCGCTGCGCAGGCTCCTCGCAACTCATGGTCTGGGCCTCGCTGCTGCCGGTACCGGGGCCGGTATGCTGATTCATCAGTTGTCACTGTGCGATGCTGACCCGGCCCGCAGACGCCAGGCGGAACAGTTCATCGCAGACATTATCGACGTTGCCGCTGAGTTTCAGGCGCCCGCGATCATCGGCTCAATGCAGGGACGATGGAATGATCAGACAGATCGCACCACAGCCCTCTCTATGCTTTCAGAATCGCTTGGTCGCCTTGGTAATCGTGCTGCACAGGCCGGAACAATACTGCTCTATGAACCCCTGAATCGCTACGAAACCAATCTCTGTACAACCTTGCAGCAGGGCTGTGAGCTGATTGCACAGTGTGGCTCCACGGCCGTTCGACTTCTGGCAGATCTGTTCCACATGAATATCGAAGAAGCTTCTCTGCACAGCGCCCTGCTTGCAGCCGGCTCTGCCGTCGGACATCTGCACTTCGTTGACTCCAACCGCCAGGCAGCCGGGCTGGGGCATATTGACTTCACTCCGATTGCCGCAGCGCTGAAACAGATGCAATGGCAGGGCTACGCTTCAGCCGAAGCATTCCCGCTGCCCGATTCTCAGATTGCTGCCGAACAGACAATTCAGACGTGGAGACGCCTGTTTGGTCAGTCAGCCGACTGATGCATCAGCCGTCCACCGACGAACACACGGCGAATCTGCAGACGCCGATTCAGAACCAGCACATCAGCCTGCTTACCTGCTTCCAGACTGCCCGTCTTCCGCTGCAACCCAGCACGCTCAGCCGGCGTCAATGACGCCATCCGCACCACTGCCGGCAGTCCTGCCGTCGTATTCGCGTGCATTTGCCGCACCATGTGATCCATCCCCACAATGGCACTTGCCAGTCCACCACCACTGGCCCGGCCCACTTTTCCATCACTGCTGAATGGTGTCCCCGACTGCTGATGACCAAAGATGTAATCCCCCGGCGGCATATCAAGCGCACGATTACAGTCCGTCACCAGACACAAGCGGTCCGGCCCCTTCATACGATATGCAAACTCCAGCAGCTCAGGAGACAGATGACAGCCATCCGCGATGACCTCTGTACTCATCTCCCGTTCCATCAGTACAAACTCTGCCATGCTGCCCTGCATGGGAGTTCCCAGACGCTGACGAATCGATGGCACGGAACTCATGGCACACCAGAAGTGATCAACGTGCCGCATGCCAGCCCTGAAGGCCAGACGCATCTCAGTCCAGCTGGCATTTGAATGACCACAGGTTACAAGACAGCGCCGACGACGGGCCGCTCGATAGAATTCCACGGCCCCAGGCAGTTCTGCAGCACACGTTGCTACCCTGACAAGTCCCGACTGAAAGTAACGCTCAAACTCGACAGATTCCGGAGCACGACACGCTGCTCGGTCATGACATCCAGATTTTTCTGCCGCAAAATACGGACCATAAAGATGCACACCGCCAATCGTCGAGAATCCGTCATTACGCTTCTGCAGGTCCGCAGCAGCACGACACGCATCGATCATTTCCAGCAACAGCGCAGGCCCGGCCGTTGTCGTCGTCGGAAAAATCGTCGTGGTGCCATGCCGCAGATGAGCAGCACAACCACGCATCACCGCATCAGCCGTACTGTCCATGAAGTCTGCCCCGGCACCTCCATGCACATGCAGATCCACATACCCCGGTGCTATGTAGCCTCCAGCCGCATCCTCCAGCTGCAGCCCACGCCTTACACGACGCTCCGGACCAGCATAGCTGAGCCTGCCGGATTCCCACAGCACCATCCCGCTACTGATCAATCGATCGGGCAGAATGACCGTCCCATTGATCACACCAGTCAGACTCATGACAGATCCGCGATAATGCGTTCAGCTGCAGTCAGCTGAGAACGCAGATTGTCCAGAGTTTCCCGAATTTCCGCTACAACCTTTTCAGGAGCCTTGGCGAGAAACCCGGGATTCGCCAGCTTGGCCTCATGCCCACGAATGAATCCTCGCACCTTTTCTGCCTCACGGCTCTGACGAGCCAGTTCAGCTTCACGATCTATCAGACCCTCCAGAGGAATGTAGCCTTCAGCATCCCCCAGTGAGAACCCCGCCGCACCTTTCGGACGACTGATGTCCAGACCAGCAGCTTCCAGCATGGTGCGAGCAAGAAAATCGAATTGCGCAGCGACCGACTGCAGCTGCTCCGCCACTCCCGGATCACACTTCATGAACAGCTTCAGCTGAGCCGTTGGCGAAATGCCATAAACCGAACGCACGTTACGAACAGCCGCAATCGTCTGCTGCAGACGCTCGAAGCGTTGCTCCAGCACCTCGTCAATTCGCTCCAGCTGCGCCTGCGGCCAGCTTGCAATCATCACCGAAGTACTGCCCGCAGCCGGTTCAGCAAGCCCCCGCAATGGAGCAACCTCGTTCAACTTGTGCCACAGCTCTTCTGTGATGAACGGAGCAAATGGATGCAGCAGTCGCAGCAGTGCGTCCACAACAACCACCAGACAACGCTGCGCCACACACCGCTGCTCCGCACTGCGGAAACGCGGTTTCAGCATCTCCAGATACCAGTCACAGAATTCATTCCAGGTGAATTCACGAACAGCTCTTGTCGCCTGATCAAACTGATAACGCTCCAGCATCCGGGTAACGTCACGAACCGTCGTGGCCAGCCGACTGAAGATCCAGCGATCTTCCACCTGCAACTGCTGCTCACTGACTGCTCCCGCCTCATACCCCTCCAGATTCATGAACGCAAAGCGACAGGCATTCCACAGTTTATTGCAGAAATTACGGCCATAGTCGAATCGTTCGCTGACAATCCGCGCCACCGCCGCATCGGGATCCGGAGTAAACCACGGACTGGGAAACTGGAATGACTTCCGACAGCGACTGCACGTGATCGACGGATTCGGACCTCCCAGCGGTTTCAGTTCCTGATGCTCCTTTGTCTGAGGAGTCACCGTCTGACAGTGCGGACACTCATACCCCACCGGCAAACGCACGTCCTGCGTCTCTCCACACAAGGATGCTATCGTGAATCGCACCGCATCCGTACCGTACTTTTCAATCAGCTCCAGGGGATCTACGCCGTTGCCCCTCGACTTCGACATGGTCTGCCCCAGACCGTCAAGAATCTTGGGATGGATATAGACGTGCCGAAACGGCACATCTCCCATGTTGTAAAGCCCCGTCAGCACCATGCGAGCAACCCACAGCGTGATGATGTCACGTGATGTCACCAGCACCGATCCCGGATAAAAATACTTCAGTACACGGTTGCCGGTCGCCTTCTGTGCCTGCGCCTGAGTCGTCGTTGGGGGGTCATGCTGCAGGTCCGGCCAGCCCAGAGTGGCGTGCGGCCACAATGCCGAACTGAACCATGTATCCAGCACGTCCTCATCCTGCACAAATCCAGCAGACTCCAGTCGACGCTCCAGATCTTCGCACCCGGCATCCACACAGCACAGAATCAACTCCTGCCCCGACTGCAGCCCCGGAGCCAGCCGGATCGCCAGACGTCCCTGCAACTCAGCCGGCAGACGTATCGTCCCCTCGGAAGTCAGCTCAGCACCGAATTCCCCCAACGCCTTGAGACGATCGCCACCCTCTCCAGCCGGCTGCGACCAGACCGGAATTCGATGGCCCCACCAGAGCTGCCGACTGATACACCAGTCCCGCTTTTCAGCCAGCCAGTCCACATAAGTTCGAGTATAACGCTGCGGAAAGAAACGCACTCGACCGTCTTCCACTGCATCGATCGCGTCCTGAGCCAGACGGTCCATCTTCACAAACCACTGATCACTGAGATACGGCTCAATCGCTGTCTTGCTGCGATCGCTGTGCATCAGAGGGATCACACGATCTTCGACCTTCTCCAGATGTCCAAGAGCCTCCATGCGAGCGACAACGCGTTTGCGAGCCTCAAAGCGATCCAGCCCCGCATACTCGCCACCAGCCGCGTTGATTGTGCCATCCGGATTCAGAATGTTGATCATCGGCAGACCATGCCGCAGCCCGCAGGCATAGTCATTCGGGTCATGCGCCGGAGTCACCTTGACAACACCAGTCCCCAGAGTTCTGTCCGCCAGCAGACCATCCGCGATGATCGGAATACAGCGGTCAATGACCGGAATGCGAACCAGTTGACCAACCAGATCCGCATACCGCTCATCCGCTGGATGCACACAGACAGCGGCATCCCCCAGCATCGTTTCAGGTCGAGTCGTGGAAAAACTGATGCTGCGACCAACAGGCTGCCCCTGCTGATCCACCACCGGATAATTCATCGTCCAGAAATGCCCCGCTACATCCTCGTGAAACACTTCATCGTCCGCCACCGCCGTCTGAAGATACGTGTCCCAGTTCACCAGCCTCTTGCCGCGATATACAAGGCCATCGTCAAACATACGAAAGAATGTTCGACGCACGGCGCGACTGCAGACCTCGTCAAGCGTAAATCGCACCCGACGCCAGTCACAGCTGGAACCAATCTGCTTCAGCTGATTCAGAATCCGAGCTTCGTAGTCGTCCTTCCACTTCCAGATGCGGCTGACCAGTGCTGCCCGGCCAATGTCATGCCGAGTCAACCCCTCCTCCTCCAGCATCCGACGCTCAACGACAGCCTGCGTCGCAATACCAGCATGATCCGTACCAGGCATCCACAGCGCTGAATACCCCTGCATACGACGCCAGCGAGTCAACAGGTCCTGAACCGTTCCATTCAGACAGTGCCCCATGTGCAGGGCCCCCGTCACATTCGGAAGCGGAATCATAATTGTGTGCTGCTGCCGCGCCGGATCCGGCTCAGCATCACACAGTCCCCGCGAAAGCCAGTATTCAACCCACCGCGTTTGTGCGGCCTGGGAGTCATATGTTTTGGGAAGTTCAGAAGCCATGGGATAAAACAGGATCCAAAACAGATTGCCACGGTCAGAAAACAGAAATCAGCAGCCCGTCAGCAGCTGCAGGCATTGCTGCCCCACAGAGTACCAGTTTCAGTGCAAATCTGCAGCGCACACTCCCGCACCTCAACCGGATTCCCCCGGTCTGCGCCGGTCTGAAACGATTTTTTCGTACAGTTCAAGGGTTTTTCGCTGCATTTCCGACAACTCAAGCTCAGCTGGAAACGGCCCGGGAACCAGCAGCCCCCCCAGCACCCGCCGAACCCGCTCAAACAATTCCCCCCGGTCCCCCGGCCGCACCAAACCGCATGAAAAAATGCGTCTCAGCAACTCCCCTGCCCCGCCATGGTCATACCCCACGACCGGTACGCCCGTCGCCAATGCCTCCGCAGTCGTCAGGCTGAATGATTCCGGACTGCGGGACAGCGACAACACGACATCCACCCCCGCGTAGATCGATTCAAGATCCTCACGCAGACCAGGAAAGACAAGGCAGTCTGACACCCGCAGCGCTGCCGCCAGACTCTGCAACTCTGACACATAATGTTCCCGCCCGGATGTATTGCCGGGACAGAGTGCCTGAACCTCCACACCCGACGCGCGCAGATCCGCCAGCAGACGAATCAGATCCACATGCCCCTTGCCACGCGACAGACGTCCCGGCAGCAGCAACAGAAAACGACCGATCGCCTCCGGGTGCTCTCGCAGATACTCAGCCCGCCAGCCATCCGACTGTGGCCAGCGACGAGAAAATCGTTGACTGTCTACACCGCGGTAAATCACCACCACACCCGCGGTCTGCTGCCCACCGGCCATCACCCGCAGATGCTCTCGCACACACTCGGAAACAGCCACGACACGAGTTGCCCGCAACATAATACGGCTGTAATAACCGAGCGAATTCAAACCATGTACCGTATGCACAAACAGCGGACGCTGACGTGCTGGCATTAAACGCAGGACAAACCACAGACACCACGCCGGCAGCCTTGAGTGCACATCCACCACATCTACCCGCTCACTCAACAGCAGTCGCCGCAACTGCAGAATGGAACGAAACCACTGCAGCGACTTCATTCCACAGTGCAGTCGCACTGTTTCTGCACCAGCCACCCGCAAATGCGACTCCAGTCGCCCCCCCGCTGATCCCACAAGCACTCGGTGCCCCGCACACACCAGAGCACGGCTCTGCTCCAGCACACACACCTCGGCACCGCCCGAATCCATCGCGGGAATCAGTTGCAATACCGTCATCCGCTCCCGCTGACTCATGGCTGACCCGCAACAACATCCTGTTTTGACACAAATCCCCAGCCCACCGTTTGCTCGACCGCGGCATGTGCTGATAACTTCAACACAATCAGGAGACATGCGTGCCTCAAGGCAAGCGACACACCACATGCGACCGTCAGCAAACACCACTCACATCGGCCAATTCCCGCACTGGTATCGAGAATGCCCCCCATGAGCAGAATACCCACCTCAGGAACCCATGCACAGCCCAGACTGCCTGCCTGCACCAGACTGCAGCCCTGCGCCCTGCCCCTGCTGCTGCTGCTGGCAGCGTTGCTCCTCGCACAGCCCGCATTTGCTCAGGATCCGTCCGCCGCCAAACCCACCTTTAACCCCGCCCCGGTCGTCGAACAGCACCAGATGATACCCGTGCGGGATGGACTTAAACTCTCGGCATGGCTGTACTTTCCACCGGGTGACGGGCCGTGGCCGGTGCTGTTCGAACAGCGATATGCGGACATCCGCGGCGAAGGCACTCGGCGAGCAGCCACCGCACTGGCATCAGCCGGCTATGTCGTCGCGATGGTTAACTATCGTGGTACATGGCAGTCAGAAGGTCGCTGGCAGGGCTATCGCGCACTCGGCTGGGGAACACTCAAAGACGGCTACGATGTCTGCGAATGGCTTGGAACACAGTCATGGAGCACCGGCAAGGTCGGTACTTTCGGGTCTTCTCAGGCCGGTTATGCTCAGAACTTTCTTGCAGTCACACAACCCCCACACCTCGCTGCACAGTACATGGTTGACACCGGACTCAGCCTGTTTCATGAAGGCTACCGGATCGGTGGAACTGCACGACCTCAGCGTTTCCGGTCACTCGCTCAGGTCTGCCGTGAACCCGCTGACAATGACCTGCTGCTCAACGAATGGCTGCAGCATCCCACCTATGACGACTACTGGCGAGCTGAAGACTGCTCTCTGCACTTCGACCGCATGAATGTCCCCTGCTTCACCATCGGCAGCTGGTACGACTTCATGAATCAGGGATCTATCGCCAGCTTTCAGGGGCGACAGCATCATGGCGGTGCCGGATCACGCGGACGGCAACAGCTGATCATCGGTCCGTGGCTTCACGGTCGACTCAATAAAGGCGCGCAGAATGGCCAGCTCAGATACCCTGAAAACGCAGCGTGGCCCGAACAGCAGCATATGATCCGCTGGTTCGATCGCTGGCTGAAAGGACAACAGAACGGAGTCGACGCCGAACCAACGGTTCGCTACTTCGTTATGGGCGCCGTCGACGAACCGAATGCTCCCGGAAACATCTGGCGCGAAGGTGCCGACTTTCCTCCACACAGCGACACCGTCCCACTCTACATGCGCGACTCAGGACAACTCAACCTGCAGCCCCCCGATCAACCGGAAAGTGCCACCTCATGGCTCAGTGACCCTCTGCATCCCTGCGAAATCCCAGGCACAGCATTTCCCGGTGCAGCAGATGCACGCAGCTTCGAACAACAACCTGAAGTGCGCACATTCACCACCGAAATTCTCACTGAACCTGTGGAATGGACCGGCAGAGTCAAAGCTGAACTCTGGCTCGCCTCCACCGCGCCGGATACCGATGTCATCGTTCGCGTCAGTGATGTCTATCCCGATGGTCGCTCAATCCTCATCATCGATTACCCGTGGCGACTGCGCTACCGCGAAGGACTGGATCAGGAAGTCCTGCTGCAGCCCGGAGAAATTGTACCCGTCCGCTTCGATGTTGGCTGGATCAGCCAGATCTTCAACCGTGGCCACAGGATTCGGGTGACTGTCGCCAGCACGGGAGCCCCACTCTACGAACCCAATCCGCAGAATGGCAAAGCCTTGACCCTCGACATGCCCTCGGATGCCTCGGCCGCCACCAACACACTTTTCCACAACAGGACTCATGCGTCCAGAATTCTGGCTCCGGTGATTCGATAAAACAACCTTCAACAGGACCACCAGCCCCGGTTCAGAAATGGTTCTGCAGATCGCGCACAGATGAGAAACGTGCGTGATCGTCCGCCAGGACTGGCAACTGACGGTCGATAATGGGGATAGTGATTACGGAGTCCCACGCGCAGTGCAGCCTGCGTCTGGCTGGCAGTCCGTCGTGTAAGGGCCGAAAATGAACACTGCGTGCGTTTATGATTTTGATGTTGTTGTGGTTGGAGCAGGCCACGCGGGTGTGGAAGCAGCTCTGGCAGCCGCTCGCATCGGTGCCCGGACTGCCCTGCTGACCATGAATTGCGACACTGTGGCACAGATGAGCTGCAATCCGGCAATCGGAGGTGTTGCCAAGGGCCAGATCGTCCGGGAAATCGATGCCCTCGGTGGCGAAATGGGTCGAGTAATCGACGCCACCGGCATTCATTTCCGCATGCTGAATGCCAGCAAGGGCCCGGCGATGCACAGCCCGCGTGCCCAGGCAGACAAAAAGGCCTATCAGTTTGAAATGAAGTACCGTGTCGAGCAGCAGGAAAACCTGACACTGCGGCAGGAGATGGTTGAAACGCTGCAGACGGAAGCGGGTCGAATTACCGGCATTCGGGTCGCCGGAGGAGCCCTCTACCGTACTCGGACTATCGTTCTCACCACCGGCACGTTTCTCAAAGCCATCATGCATACCGGCGAGCAGCAGGCGGAAGGCGGGCGAGCCGGAGATAAATCC
This sequence comes from uncultured Planctomycetaceae bacterium, assembly GCA_903858815.1. Lineage (GTDB taxonomy): Bacteria > Planctomycetota > Planctomycetia > Planctomycetales > Planctomycetaceae > SXXK01. Next base: position 372,181 of record CAIOKE010000133.1, read on the forward strand.
GCACACGGCATGTCCACGTCTCTGCAGAATCTTGGGATCGAACTGCGTCGTTTCAAAACAGGTACCCCTGCCCGCCTGAACGGACGAACCATCGATTTTTCACGCTGCGAAGTTCAGCCGGGCGATGATCAGCCCGAACCATTTTCATTCCTCACTGAAACCCTCACTCAGCCGCAGGTGCACTGCTACCTCACATCCACAACTCCCGAAATCCATCAGATCATCCGCGCCAATCTGCACCGGGCACCCATGTATTCCGGGCAGATCCAGTCGACCGGCCCGCGCTACTGCCCTTCCATCGAAGATAAAGTCGTCAGATTCTCTGAGCGTGATACTCATCAGGTGTTTCTGGAGCCTGAAGGACGCCGAACCTGCGAAATCTACTGCAACGGAATTTCCACCAGCCTGCCACGAGATGTCCAGGATCAGATCATTCATCTGATCCCGGGATGTGAACAGGCAGAAATCATGCGGTATGGGTATGCCGTGGAGTACGACTTCGCTCCTCCAACTCAGCTCTATCCAACTCTGGAATCCCGCCTCGTCGAAGGACTGTTCTTTGCCGGACAGATCAATGGGACAACGGGCTATGAAGAGGCAGCCGGTCAGGGGCTGATCGCCGGGATTAATGCGGCTCGCAAAGTTCAGGGGCGTGCCGCCTTTGTGCCCGATCGAAATCAGGCCTATCTTGGTGTTCTGCTTGACGATCTTGTCACCAAAGGTGTGGATGAGCCCTATCGAATGTTCACGTCCCGCGCTGAATACCGTTTGCTGCTGCGTCAGGATAACGCTGATCGCCGATTGACTCCGGCCGGAATCGATCTGGGAACCGTGTCGCCGGAGCGGGCCACAAAGTTCCGGCGGTACGAAGCGGAACTGGAGCAGGCCTTTACTGCGATGACAAAACTCCGGTCTCAGGGCGCTTCACTGGATGAATGGATTCGTCGCGACACGAACTGGGATCAGCTTGAGCAGGTCTTCCCCGAACTGACCTCCATGCAGCTGTCATGGCAGACCAGACGGCAGATGCGAGTTGAATCGCAGTACGCCGGTTACGTACGGCGGCAGGAAGCTGAAATTGCAAAACTGCAGAAGGTTGATTCAATTCGAATTCCGGATACGTTTGATTTTCGAGCCGTCCCGCAGCTGCGCATGGAGGCCCGTGATAAGCTGTCCAGACACCGCCCCGTCACGCTCGGTCAGGCTGGTCGTGTCAGTGGAATCACCCCTGCCGATCTTGCCGTTCTGATGTTTGCACTCAAACCACGACTGTCAGACGACGCTGCAGCTGCAGCACTGTCAGACTGAACAGGCATCTGCGGAGACAGTCTGTATGCCTGCAGGAGCGACACTGATTTCGGCCAGCGTCCGGATGGCACTGGTGTGTTATGCCATCACGGTTATCTTACAGCTTATTGGATACCATTCGCGAAGCCTCCGAATTCTGTGGACCGCTGGCAGCCTGCTGTTTATCGTCCATGTGGCGGCAGCCTTCAATTTCGTGCATCGCTGGAGTCATCAGGCGGCCATTCAGTCAACCGCCATTGAAACACAGCAACTGCTGGGTATCGCTTTCGGCGAGGGGCTCTGGTTCAGCTATCTCTTTGTCCTGCTGTGGCTGCTGGACGCAATCTGGTGGTGGGTCCTGCCGGATGGCTACAGGCAGCGACCACGATGGCTGCACATTGCACTGCACGGTTATCTGCTGTTCATCGCCTTCAATGGAGCGGTGATCTTTGAAGCCGGTCCCACGCGACCTGTCGGCCTGCTGCTGACGCCCGTCCTGCTGCTGCTGATTGCAGTTCGTATCCGCAGATCCCGACAATCCCTGCACTCTTAACGGCAGTCAGCACTGCCGCAGGCAATATCCTGACGCTGCCGATGCAGGTCGCACCACAGCATCAACGGATCCCAGCACAACACTCTGGTCACAGCCCGTTTACAGCAACACCTTCAGTGCCTGCAGTTCCACACTCACCTCGCCTATGCGTCCGTTCCTGAGCACACGCACGCGGACAATATCACCGGGCTGATAACGATCCAGAACCGGACGCAATTCACGAGCCGAAGGCAACGGCTGGTCGTCAATCGCCACAAGAATATCCCCGAGGATGATGGCCCCCATCTGGACTCGACACCCCCTGAGACCCGCCTTCGCAGCCGGAGAATTCTCGTAAACCTGCAGCACAACAACTCCGGCAGGCAGATCCGATACGGAAATGCCGTTGGCCTCAGCCGTAGCGTCATCCAGCACAGCAATACCCAGTGTCGGCGATGACGGAAGCTGAGACTCAGTAATCACAGCCTGTACCGACTGCACAACGTCATTGATCGGGACTGCAAAGCCTATGCCCGCAGAATCGCCCGAACGACTGAGGATGGCCGTGTTGATCCCGATCAGACGACCGGAACTATCCAGCAATGGGCCACCCGAATTCCCTGGATTGATGGCCGCGTCCGTCTGAATCAGACGCTTCAGTACCACATCCGAATTCCCCTGCACTTCGCGGTCAAGTCCACTGATGATGCCGGATGACAGTGTCTGATTCATTCCGAAAGGACTGCCAATCGCAAACACGCGCTGCCCAACCTTCAGATCATTTGAGGTTCCCAGCGTGACAGGCTGCAGGTCTTTCGGGGCGGCTCGAATCTGCAGCACTGCAATATCACAGCTTGAGACTGCACCAATGAAATCCACTGGAAAAACCTGTTTGTTCGGCAGCTCAACCTCCAGCTCACCGACACCGCCGAACACTGACCCTTCAACCACATGCAGGTTGGTGATAATCCGACCATCCTCGTCCCAGATGACCCCAGTGCCTGAAGTCAGTTCGCGTTTTGCCACCGCGTCCGGACCAATCCGCTCGTAACCCTGAGTGTGGATCCAGACAACCGTTGGCGAAGCCGCTTCGAACAGCCGAATCGTGGTCAGCTCATCTTCCGCCAGATTGCCCCTTGGTGTCACCGTCCTTGGAGTGTAGTCGGGCTGATTCCGCACAGAATCCACAACGATGCGAAATGTCAGTGCTGATGCCATCACGACCAGAATCAACACCAGCCAGCCATTGACGGCGGCTGTGGAATTTGCCGGCGGGCGGGAATCTGTGGGGGACAACGACACGGTACTCTCCTGCTTTCTTCTGCTCAGCAATCTGCCCGGAATTGTAGCGTCTGCCCCACGGCAGAAGCCGCGAAATTCAGCGAAATTTTCACTCCCTGCGGGAATGCCGAAAATCTGAGCACCCTGTGGCTGTGCAGGCTCCGCCCGCCGTCTAAACTCTGCCGCAGACACGCAGAACAGCCGTAACACGCAGCCTCCAGGAACTGTTGCTGACCATGCGAGACGACATACGCAGCCAGCTCGAACAACTCTGCGGTTGTTCGCTTCCGTCGGCATGGCAACTGCTCATGCGCCATTACCCCCCGGAACTGCTCATTGCCGGACGTGGCTCCGACAATGATCAGGACGAAGGTACTGTCTCGCAGGTCGAACTGCTCTCCTGTGATTCAGCGATTCTGCAGATCAACCTTGAAGTCCGCCTCGGCACTTATCTGGACCCCGCAGGCTCAGAATTTCACTGGCCTGCTCACTACCTGGTTATTGGCGAGACCGGCGACGGTGATTACTACTGCCTTGATGCACTCAATCATTCCACGCCAGTGCTGCAATATCGCTGCCAGCTCGCCCGCTTTGAAACAGCAGCCGAATCACTCGACGAATTTGTCGAACTGCTGTACATCGCCTTCACTGAAGATGATTCTGAAGACCCTGAAAACCCTTTAGACGACGAGGCAACAACTCCGGATGAACGCACCTATTAATATCCGAGTTCATAAGGAACGGCGGATTCTTGAGCTGCAGTGGACCGATGCTCAGACTGCACATCTGCCGTTTCGGACAGTGCGGCAAAGTTGTCGCTGTGCCGTCTGTGTCGATGAATTCACCGGGCGCCAGATCCTTGATCCGGAAACCGTCCCCGCCGATCTGGGCCTGCTCGAAATCTCACTGGCAGGGAACTACGCTCTGCGGATCCGCTGGTCGGATAACCATGACTCCGGACTGTTCACATGGCGACATCTTCAGGCAATCTCTGATGCTGTCAGTGGAAAGCCACAGACATGACCATTGAAGTTGAAGCCAAGTTCCCGATTCCGAATCCTGCCTTGCTGATTGCGAAAGCAGAGGAATTGGGCATACGGTTTTCCGAAACGCCGGTGCTGGAGCAGGACGAGTACTTTAACCATCCGGCTCGTGACTTTCGACAGACCGATGAGGCTCTCAGGATCCGTCGAATCGGGGACGAATTGATCCTGACGTGGAAGGGCCCTCGCATCGACACCGTTTCAAAATCTCGTCGCGAACTCGAGGCCCCCTTCACTGTACCCACGTCTGATATCGAATGCAGACTGCAGGACCTGATCAGAATTCTGCTGGCACTGGGATTCACGCAGAGCGGCAGCGTTCGAAAACTGCGACGCTCTGCAACACTCGAATTCGAAGGGCGCCTGTTTCACTGCAGCCTCGATGACGTCGACGGACTGCCGCTGCACGCAGAACTGGAAACACTGTGCGAAGACAGCCAGCAGCCGGATGCCCTGCAGTCTCTGTTGCGACTGGCCCGGCAATTGAATCTGCAGCAGCAGGAACGACGCTCCTACCTTGAACTGGTGCTCACATCAGTCCACGACGGCTGAGTTCTGCCACGACCTGACGCACTATTGCAGTCACATCAGCCGCATCCGGCTGATTCTCTGCACCCGCTGGAAGTGGACAGCCACCAACGGGCTGGTCCGTAAACCCGTGAGCCGACAGCATACACTGCAGTTCGCGACTGAGCGTTCCAATGTCGGTCTTCTGCTTGTCGCTCAGAGGCTGCCGTCCGTGCCCCATCTGAAACCCGCGCAGGCCCACTGCAGCTCGAAAGCCCTCTGGGAATTCAGCCGAATAGATCATCGTGTCGAACAGTCTGATCAGGTCATACTGGACCCGTCGAGCCTCATCAATCTGATAAGAGACGGTCAGGTCATACAATCGACGAGTCAGTTCTGGTACCACACCCGAGCTGGCGTTTGTGCCACCATCGCAGCCGGCCAGCAGCATCGGCATCAACGCAGCATCCCAGCCAGTCAAAAAGGCAAAATCCGGACGGTTGGGCCGAACCGCCTGAATCATTCGAATCATGTGAGGAATGTCACCCGAAGAGTCCTTGATCGCCACAATCCGCTCAAATTCTTCCGACAGCCTCTGAATTGTCGGAACATCAATCGGACTGGCAAACATCGGTATGTTGTACAACGTCACGTCAATCGGAGTATTACGACCAATCTCCGCGAAATACGCATAAACCGAAGCCGGGCTCAGCTTGTAATAAAATGGGGCCACAATCGCCACGGCTCGTATTCCCAGCGAGTGGTAATACTCGCAGGCACGGATCGTTTCCTTCACATTCGCCTCAGCAGCACCCGCCAGAATCGGAACACGCCCCCGCACCTGGTCAGCCAGAATCGCCACAATCCGACGACGCTCTTCCGGTGTAAAACGAGTAAACTCGCCAGTGGATCCGTTCGGATAAAGTCCATGCACACCACGAGCAATCAGCCAGTCAGCATAACGACGCAGTTCTGCTTCATTGATTCCCCCATCCGCTGTGTAGGGAACAAGATTGGGAGTAAAAATACCCTGCAGCTTTGTACCAGCCATGATTCCGAACTTTCCGATCACGTCAATTATTCCGCCCATTTTCAGGGCTATCAACTTCCCTGAATTTCCCTGCCCCTATTTAACCTCACAAAGTCGCTCTCGGCACAAACAATTTCCCACGGAATCGTACAGTTCCCACGACGGCCTCAGACAACTGCCCGACACAGCGGAATCGACACACGACAGCACAGCCCCTGCCCCGCAGCATCTTCCAGGCAGATTGCCCCACCATGCTGACGCACAATCTGCCACGCCAGACACAGACCAAATCCCAGTCCACGCCCTGCCGAACGGCCCGAAAAAAACGGATCAAAGGCATGCATCAGCACTGCTGCGGAACCAAGACCCGGACCCTCATCCCGCACCTGCAACTCCAGACAGTCTGCCACTGTCCGACAACTCAATGACACATTCCCCGTTCGACCAGACCCCCGCATGGCCTCACACGAATTCCGCAGCAGATGGCAGATCAGCACCCCCACTTGAGCCCGGTCTGCAGTCAATTCAGGATCCACCGGACAGTCACACCGCAACAAAACGCCCGCCGGAGCCGCCTGCCGAATCGTCCCAAGACATTCCTCCACAAGCCCTCGCAAACGAAACGCCTGTACACGCAATTCCGGCGGTCGAGCAAACAGCATCGCATTCCCGATCATGTCCCGGATCCGCCACGCCTGAGCACCAATGGTTTCCAGCGACTGCCTCAAATCGATCCCTGCCGCAGCCCGTAACTGCAGTTGCGACTGGCCGATGATTGTCGCCAGCGGATTATTGATTTCATGCCCCGCGCCAGCAGCAAACTCAGCCATCGCTTCCATCTGAGACGGATCTGGCAGCAGAACAGCCCGCCCAGAGACCCGCGCCAGCAGCTGACGAGTCAAAACCTGCAGATCTGCGACATCAGCCAAACTCTGCTGAAACTGCTTGCCCGGATCCACGACCAGCCCACACAGCAGATCCGGCCAGAGGTAACATTGAATTGCCGGCGATGAAAAACCGGCTGTTTCCACCAGCTCCCGAAAAAGCCGCTGACTGACAAACCCACTGATCCCGGCCTGAGCCGAAACCTGCCCAGTCTGCAGCTCGCCACCTTCAACACCATGGCACAAAACACCGGCTACTGCATCACCTCGCTGCAATCCCAATACGGCGACTGCCTCACAATCCGACTGTCGCAGCCATAGCCGAACGACCGCAGTCGCCAGACGATCCCACGGCCCACCACACTGCAGGCAATGCAGCAGCTCACGCTCATCCGCAATCAATGCTCCTGCCCGATCTGCCACCACACCCGCACCTCAAAAACAAAACGGCCGCCAAAGGGCGGCCGTCTGCCTGATCAATCCCGCCACACACGCAGCGGATCTACAACCATACTCTCAGGTCTGCAACTGCTCAATATCCAGCAGACGACAGATATTGTCGATCAAAGTCTCAACTTCAAACGGCTTCTGCAGGAAGTGATTGGCACCCGCATTCCGCAGGTCCTGAATCTTATCCGCTTCAACCATCCCGCTGATGCAGATAATCCGCACGTCATCCAGAGCCGAATCGCTGCGAACTCGCTGACACACTTCCTTGCCGTTAATGTCAGGCAGCATCACGTCCAGAACAATGATGTCCGGATGATACTCTTTGACCATCATGCCAGCATCGAAGCCGTTATTCGCGACACGGACCTCGAAGCGACCATCGGCTTCCAGAGCATCCGTGATCAACTCCACGAGTTCCAGATCGTCATCGACAATCAGGGCCTTCCGTTTGCCCGATTCCAGAGCATCCGTCGGGATCCCGTTCTCTTTCATGAATTTGTAAAGGACGTCCCGCGGAATACGACGGAAACGTGAACCCGGGACACGAAAGCCCTTCAACTGCCCGGAGTCGAAGCAACGAATGATCGTCTGCTGACTGACCTTACAGATCTTTGCCGCTTCACCGGTTGTGAACACTGTTTTCATTTGCACAATCCGTTTTGAGGAAAAGCGATGAGCTGCCAGACGCAGCATCCCATCGTCCGGATAGTTCCGGACGCCATCCCTGACGCTTCCACTCGTAAACCCACAGGACGACCGACCCTGCAACCACTGCCAACTTAAAAAATTCCCAACACTACCCGCAGGTAGACTCGGTGCAACAAAGCCGACAGAAACTGAGACCTCTCCTGAGAGCCTGAGTCAGAACTCGCCTAAATTCCCGAGAGACATCCGATCAGCCAAAACACCCCGAACTAACGCTCGGAATAACGACCAACCAGAAAACCCCAACCCCTGACGTTTGTGACCCATCCGAACAAAGCACGGAATTCCACGCCCTGTCCAAAATCACACCAGCCAGTGCGAACCACCCAAAAGTAGCCCGCCGAGTGTGGTAGGGAGGTAAAGCTGAGTCCTTTCAGTCCTCTGGATTCTGCTCGACCTTCGGGAGTTCCCCCGACTTTGCCAACCCTCGATCCCGCCGATTGTATCCATCCACAACAGACGGTCAACGGCAGTTTCCTTTTCGCATCTTGCCTGAATTTACGGTAATCTCATCGTAAATTCTTAGATTTTCTGTGCAGAATTCCCAAATTCCACTACCAACGCTCCACCAGGCCGATCGCAAAAAGAAAAAAAACGGCGGAGTTACCCGCCGTTGTAAAGCAACCTGCACATTCTGACAGGCTCATTCCAACTCACGCTCCAACTTCTCGGTGATCTCCTGCAAAGCCTCCTGCAATCGCTCACGCACCTTATCCGACTGCTCGGACAAAGCCCGGAGGTACTGAGGTGTCAGTGCCCGGTTAAGTTTGTCCAGCATCCCGGATGCACGTTTCCAGAACTGCTCGGGCGACATCTCTGCTCGCTCTGCAGGATGCTCCGCCACACTCACAGGGGCACTACCCGCATCGGCTCGGAAAGGAGCATATCCCGGATCACCGGCATCCCGAGCCACCGCGTCCATCGTCGCCACCGGCGAACCCGAACGCACACCAGCAGCCCCCGCACGATCACCCGAACCACTCGCAACATACTCCGACGGATCCACTACTCGAGACAACGGCACGGCAGAAGTATCCAGCCCCACCGGTGCCGCCCACTCCGAATACCACTCCTCGCCCTCTGCAGACAAGTCCTCGCCACGCTGAGCCTTACGCCACGCACGCATTTCGGCAACGGTGGCCGACTCATCACGAGCCCACGCCAGACACTCCTCAGCATCGTCCCAATTCAGCGCTACGTAGAAAAACGACCACTTCAGACTTCCATAAGTCTCGTGCACACTGCCGAATTTTTCCCAAACTCGCCGACGCTGAAAAATCTGATCCCCGCTCAGACCCACCATTTGCCCAAAATCCACGTCTGTACGCCCCTTCGCATACCGCGAAGTCCACATCGCCGCACACTCACCCACGACCCAGTTGCACTGGCTGACTGCATCCCGAGCCGTCTGAATCAACTGATCTTCTGTCTCTGCCATCGGTTTCTTCCCACTTTCGCTGTGCCTGTTCCACCCACGAACTCCATGCTACGCAGCGGAATAGACCGCTTCCATTCCCCATCCCCCGAACCTTCAAGGATTCCAGAATGTCCTGCCCCCAGCCAATCCAGCATCCCAAAACACAAAAAACACCCCAAAACCCCCAAATTAACCCATAAACCACAGTGGAAGTGCCATGTGCCGAAGAATGCCCAAATTGCCTCCTCTGAGATTTCGGCGGGAATTGGCTCCAGCAGCCTCGACCTCCTGCCGATACACTCGTTATAAAAATCCCGGGCGGTGGGTTCGCGAAATCTTTCCCATTGCCCCCGGTTTTCGCTCGGGGCGGTAGCCAAGTGGCTAAGGCAACGGATTGCAAATCCGTCACGCGAGGGTTCGACTCCCTCTCGCCCCTCTTCCCAAACCTTTCCAGTCTGTCCTCTGGGCACTGAGAAAGGTTTTTTTGTTGGAAGCTTCTGCCCGAGGGAAGTCAATCATGCACGTCCCCCTGCACAACCGCAGATCGCCCGCTCTCTGGCTCCTTGTTCTCGCGGCCCTGCTGACGACATTCTTACCCTGCTGCTCAACATTCGCACTCGCCCAGACACAGCGCCTTGAACTGGGACGTCGCCTGAAACGCTTTGAACTCGCCTGGGAACAGGCTGCTCCTGAGCAACGCATCGAGGCCGTCAGCCCACTGAAAAAGGCCGTCAGCAGTTTCTTCAGCCTGCAACTGTCCGAGGCCGGAAAACAACTCGATAATGCGTGGTTCATCGTCCGCGGCAGCGAAAACACCGCCACAATCGAACGCTCCGCCGCTGCCGTTGCACTTTCTGCCCTGCCCTTCTGTGCGTCCCCCGACTCCACCACCCTCGACCTCCAACTCACATCGTTTTACGCCGATGCCGGCGCACTCCCGGAAACCACAAAACTCCAGCTGTTGCTCCGCGACGCCAGTGGTAGGCAACTGGCCGAATTCACCTGCAGCGCCACCGAATGTCTCCGGAAACTCCAGTGGCAAACTGGTCCACTCCCAGCCGGTGACCACCGACTCGAAGCTGTTCTGATTGATAACGATCTCAACTTCCGACTCCCCGATATCACAATCAGCAGAATTCCGGACCTGCAGAGCCGTCTGGAAAAACTGCAGATGTCCGCCGATAAACTGCGAGAACAGGCACTGCAAAACTCCAGTACCGCCCCGGTCAGCCCGACCGCGCTGACGGCCGCTGCCACCGCACGCAGTGAACTCGCACTGCTCGACGCATGCGTGGCCGGACGAGCTCCCGAAGCCGACTTTCCTCTGCTGGCACGACTTTCGTTCGCCGAGCAATTAATGGCTGCCAGCCAAGATCCGGCTTTGCCAGTCCCCACTCTCAGCCGCACAAACGATCAATGGCTAACACTCGCCAAAGGACGTAAGTCCGTTCCTACTCGCGTGAGACTACCGGAAAAATCCGAGACCGCTCCGCCCGTTCTGTTTGTCTTCCACGGTGCCGGAGGCAGCGAAAATATGTTCTTCGAAACCTACGGAGCCGGCCGGGTGATCTCTGAAGCCACACGCCGTGGCTGGATCGTCATAGCACCCGGACAGGGACTCCTCGGACTTGCACTCCCGGTTCCCGACATGCTGGATGCTCTTGCTGCATTCACTGAAATTGATCGCAACCGAGTCATGCTGCTTGGGCACTCCATGGGAGCAGCTCAGGTGGTGCGTCAGGTGCAGCAGGCGCCCGACTGCGCCATCGCTGCCGTTGCGCTCGGTGGTGGAGGACGCATGGCCGTCACCGGTGACAAAAGTCAGAAGAATGCCCAGTGGTATGTGGGGGCCGGTGCGGAAGACTTCGGACGATCAGGAGCACTGCAACTGCACCGCAGCCTGCAATCCGCAAAGATCAACAGTGAATATCATGACTTTCCCGGCGTCGAACATCTGGTGATTGTACAGGCTGCTGTCGACGACGCTTTCCGATTCCTCGATCAGACACTCAGGCAGAATCCAGCACCATGAGAAACAGATCGAAAGTGACATTGCCCTGAGTTCAACCCGGCACACAAGCTGGCACCGACCGATTAGTCCAATGCAGCGGCCGCTCGACTCTTCGATTCCAGCTCAGCTTCAGACAACTGCTTCAGCCGCTCTAACACGCTGCCACTGGCACAAAAACACCGGATCTCGTCCTCCAGTAAAGGCAGCACAGAACCATATAACAGTCGCGAGTTCCGATCATCGCCGGACTTCCAACCCTCGTCCGCCAGACGCAGGCGTTCTACCGTCTCCGCCCCCGGCGATGCAGCCCCCATTAACCACTCTCGAGACTGCAGCAGCCTTTGAGATCGAGCACGTGGGCCTGTTGTCACTCCAGCCCACTGCCGCAGATGATGGTTCACGGCATCCCGGACCTGCTGTTCGCCCCCAGCAGTCCAGTCCAGCGTCCCGGCCGGTACCAATTCATGCAACTGCCGAGCCGTTGCCGGAAAATACTTCTGATGACCGATCATCAGAAATTGGGAAGACACAGCACACAGCAAAACAGTATTCAGAGAGATCAGCAACCCGGCCGGGGCACTCCAGCACAACCAACTACAGAACAGAGCCCCCCAGCGACAACCCACGCGATATCCCGAAAACGCGGAAATCCCCCCGGCAGTCAGCAACAGCAGAATGGGATGACAAACCAGCACAACCACGATCGGCAGCAGCAGCACTTTGACAGGCAGCGGCATTCTCGCCGGCAGCAGACGGGCCAGTACATCCGGGACCCGCCGAATCTCGCGGCCCTGCCCATTGACGATCAGGATCTCTGCCCCCATCACTGCACCTCCAGTCCGCGTTGATTCAACAGTTGTTCCTCAGCCATCGGCCACAGTTCGGCAGCCAGCAACAACCACTCCGCGTCCGCCTGCAGGTGATCAGATCGCAGCAGCAACTCGCTGCCCTGCAGCAGCAGATCGATCGCTGGTAATTCGAAAGATGGCCTGAGCTCATCACTCAATCTTCCAGATGGCCACCGCTGCAAGAGTTCACTCGCCCGCCCTGCCAGATCCTCAGCCTCGGTTTTCTCAGCACCAGCAACCTGCCTCAGCGCCTCTGCAACCGCCCCCAGGCCGCGCCGCATCAGGTCCTCGTCCTCTGCCTTCGGGCGCAAAGCAGCCAGACTCCGCAACCAGTCTGCAGCCTCCGCATCAGCAGACTGCAAACTCTGATCCGGATCGACCATGCAGTCTGGAAAGCGAGTCAGTAACTCCAATACCACCCCCCGCATCTTGACATCATCCAAAACAGGAAGGATTCGCTGCAGCCCTTCCGCTGCAGCCAACAACCGACACTGAACAACCTGCCGCTCTGCGGCAGGTGAATGAACCGCGCGAACCTTCTGTTTTGACACGTACTGATGCAGTAATCCAGACAGACTCAGCAACTGCCCAAATGTTAAGAATCCCCAGAAAATCCAGCGTGCCATCCCATCACCTGTTCGATCAGCACTCGCAGGACGCATACGGCAGAGTTCCCTGAAATCTGAAGTAAAACGAGCATTTCCCAACGGGCAAGAGACTCACAGATTGTCAGTTGGCAACCCAGTGGCAACAGCCTCGAACTGCCCGGAAACCACCTCCGGCTCAGACTGCATCGTGGAGGTCAAGGCGTCTGTGTCAGCAGCTTTCAGTGAGCTCTGCAGACGACTTAAAACATCCTGCCGCCTGCCTGCACGTTCCAGTCCGTTTTCTACACCTGCCCCGATACTGCCCAGAGCAGTGTTCGCTGCTTCCGCTTCCGCGACCTCAGTTCGCAGACGGTCCAAACTGCGACCAATCTCAGCAGCCACCGAACTATTACTCCGCCCTGTCGTTTCCACCAGATCCAGCAGGTGCCGGCGACTCTCAGCTCGCTCGCGCCGCATCTGCAAAGACTTCCACTCCGATTCTGCCGCCCACAGCAGTTTCTCCAGTTCACCAGCCAACAGACGCCCCTCAGCCAAACTGCCATGCAGCTGATTCAGTGATTCAAGCAGGACAGTCACCTGCCCCTGCTCATGCTCCTGCTCGCTCATCAACCGGTCCAGTTCAAGATCAAACTGATCCTGCTCCCAGTCACGTCCCGCGAAACTCACTGTAACAGCCGTTGCACCCGCGTTCTGTGATGCTGCAGCAGCATCCTGCAGCAGTAACCTCCGCCGGGCAATGGCAGACTGCAACTCAGTAATGGACTGCTGCAGACGAGTCTCTTCTGTTGCAGCCAGATTCAATTTCGCCTGCCGTTGAATCAATTCATTCCGCAGAGTCGCCAGATCATTTTCAAGCTTCTGCTCGTGGACGCCTGTCGGCAACTCCTGTTCAATCTGCATCGCGGAATGCTGGACAGCAGCACGAGTGTAGCCGGAAAAATTCCGCCACATCTGCCCTGCCGTTCCCAGCCCCAGCAGTACCAGCACCCCAAGAAAACCCATCACACATCTGCCTGCAGTCCACATTTTGCACCTGTCTTCTGATGTGTTCCATAACCCAACGCACACCTGCAAACCACTCTGGCTCACAGCCCACGTTCAGTCAGACACCACGACGCAGACATCAGACCGCAGATTCCTTCAGATTGATTCCTGCTACTTTCCAGCAATCGAAATGATGAACACTCCGCACATCAATCCGGCCGTGCAAACGGCCTTCATTCGCCAGTTCTGCTCGCCATACATGCGAATTCCCGCCACAAAAGCAATCACCACCGAGGTGCGCCGCAGAGGAGAAATCACCGAAATCAGTGCCCCAGGCTGCTCAATCGCATGAAAATACTGAAAATCTGAAACCAGCAGCAGCAGGGCAATCATCGGAATAGACCAGCGCCATTCGAAGCCACTGTCAGCACGCCCCCTGCGATACCACCACGCTGCAAGCGGCAGCATGACCGGAACCAGATACACTGAAAACCACGCCTGGACCGTCGCTGTTCGAAAACCACTGTCAGCCAGCAAAAACTTGTCATACAGCGAACTGCAGGCCCCCAGCACAGTCGCCAGTACCATACAGAACACCCAGCGATCCCGATGAAACACAATTCCCTCACGCCGACCTGCCAGAGAAAAAGCGTAGAACGAAATCAGGACCACCAACACACCCAGCCACTGAATCAGTGATGGACGCTCCCCCAGCAATAACACGGCCGCAACAATCGTAACCAGCGGACTGCTGGCACGAATCGGTACTGCAATCGACACCGGCAGGTGCTTCAGCGCAAACGATGCAAAAATCCATGAGCTGCCCGCCAACAGAGACTTTCCCGCCAGCATCAGATGCTCAGCCCATGACAACGCGTCCACACGCAGCAGATCTCCGGGCAATAGCCATGGCGTAAAACGAGACACCAGAATGACAGGCAGATAAACAGCAGCGGACGTCAGGACGTTGAACAACAACACCGGCGGAACAGCATTCCCTCTCAGTGACTCCTTCTTGGCTATTTCATACAGCCCCAGAAACACAGCCGACAACAGACTCAGAACAATCCAGTTCATAACAGTTCCAAACAAAAGAGCCTGTCCGCCACTCTCGACGCACAGGCCCTCACAGAAAGTCTCGCCCGAATACGGACTTGATCCACAATGATTACAGCACAGCACGAATCTTCGTCAGAAACTCACGATTGGTTGGAAATCGTTCCATCGTCTTGGTCAGTTGCTCCATGGCCTCAACTGGACTCAGACTGATCAGACTGCGCCGCAGCATCGTGATACCTTCAAGCAGATCCGCCTGCAGGATCTTTTCTTCACGGCGAGTCCCGGAACGAGTGATGTCAATCGATGGCCAGATGCGACGGTCAGCCAGCTCACGGCTGAGCATCATCTCCATGTTGCCCGTCCCCTTGAACTCCTGAAAAATAGCCTCATCCATCCGGCTGCCGGTGTCAATCAACGCCGTCCCGCAGACAGTCAAGGAACCACCTTCGTCAAATCGACGAGCCTGACCGAAGAGTTTCTTGGGGACATCGAGCGCACGAATGTCCAGACCACCAGTGGCAGTCCGACCCGTATTACTGTACTTGTTGAAGGCTCGTGCCAGACGAGTAATGCTGTCCAGCAGGATGAAGACATCCTTGCCCTCTTCCGCCAATCGCTTCGCTCGTTCGATGATCAACTGAGCAATCCGGATGTGACTTTCCACGTCATTATCCAGCGAAGACGAAATCACTTCGCCCTTCACCAGCCGACGCATCTCTGTTACTTCCTCAGGACGCTCGTCAATCAACAGCACCATCAGATGAATCTCGGGATGGTTGACGCTGACAGAATGAGCAATATCCTGGAGCAGCATGGTCTTACCGGTGCGTGGCGGCGCCACAAGCAGGGCACGCTGACCCTTGCCGATCGGACACAACAGATCCATCACTCGCATTGTCAGCGGACGAGGCCCCGTTTCCAGCCGAATCTGCTCAAACGGATTGATCGCCGTCAGCTGGTCAAAATGCCGTATCTTGTCGTACTCCTCAGGAGTCAGACCATCAATGGTCTCCACTTCCATCAGGCGTGGACCCTGATTATGAGTCCCCGCACCGACCTCGCCGCGAATAAGTACCCCTTCACGCAGCCGGTACTTTTCAACCAGCGAACTTGACACGAACGGATTGGAATCTTCAGCCGCATAGTTGCGTTTCGGGTCCCGCAGGAATCCATAGCCACGGTTATGCAGTTCCACCACGCCCTCAAACGTACCCTCAATCACCTCTGTGGATGCAGAAATGCTGCGCGGCCGACGCGGCATCCCACGGTCCCGGTCACGGTCACGCCCCCCGCGGCCACCGCCCATCGGCTGCCCACCACGGTGCGGGAAATCACCCCGACGTTCGCGCGGACCACCTGGGCCCCCAGGACCACCACGACGACCACCATGACGACGGTTGCCACCATCAGGACGCCCTGAGTCAAACCGCGGGCCATCACCTCGAGGCCCCTGATCGCGCCCAAATCCGTCGCGCACACCCTGATCGCGCCCAAATCCGTCGCGAACACCCTGATCGCCCGGACCACGGTCACCACCGCGACGACGGCGACGACGGCGACGACGTGACGGACGACGATCGTCCCCATCGGCACCGTCATACCCACCACCGCCACCTGATCCCTCCAGGTCCCCGTCAGCGTCGCCACCCGCGATACCTCCGCGGTCCTCATCCCCATCACCACCGCCAAACAGTTGATCCGAATATCGCTCCAGATCGTCCCGACGGCGTGGAGGACGTCCAGATCCGCCACCACCAAATCCCTCATCTCCACGACGGCCACGGCCCCAGTCCTCGCGACCACCTTCGCGATTGACTTCCGCACCATCTGTTTCAAATCGCGTGGGCGCTTCACCCAACTCACTATCCGGTGACGGACCATCCGCATAGCGCGAAGTCTCTTCGCGACGACGCGAAAATCGATGGCCACCACCCTCACCATATCCGTCACCAACACGACCAACGCGACGACCACGGTCACCACGGTCACCACGATCACCACGGTCACCACGGTCACCACGACTTCGCGAACCTCCGCCGTCGTCGTCGCCGAAATCCAGTTCCTCAGAACTGAAATAACTCATGCCGGTCTGCGGCTCAACGTCGGCAAGATGACGCTCGAAACGGTTCGAGGTCCGATCGCCACCACGATCCGCTGAACCGGGATCCTCAGAGCCCTCTACGGCACCACCATCTGCATCCGCAGAACGACGAGCGTCCCGGCGCAAACCACGCTCAGGGCGTGCCCGACGACCACCACGCGACACGGGCTCTTCCGCATTGACATCACCAGTTGCCGGCGAACGCTGCTCAGCAGCCTCAGCGACCTCAGCAACTGGCTCACTGCGCACTACACGCTCGCTGCGTTCCGCCGAAGAACGGCGAGATCGACTGGGACGAGACTCTTCCGCTGGAGCACCACTATCAGATTCCACCCCGGAACCGAAATCATCCGGCTCACTGGAAACGATTGGGGCCTCAGATGGGGCGGGACGGCGAGACCGTCCGGTAGCACGTGGCTCATCACCAGATCGTGAAGTTGTTCGACGACGAGGACGAGGACTGGTTCCGTCAGAATCGGAACTGCGTGAAGGCATAACAAAACTCGACTGGACAGTGTTAAGAAGATACAGCCTGCACACGTGGACTGCATCGGACATTTTGACCGGTATGGATTCCACAGGGGCAAATGCCACCCGTTTACCGACGTTCAGCCGGCACCCAGACTGCGGACAGATTACGGTCAGCAAATCATGCCAAAAACCGCAACCATTTTAAGGTACATCAAGATTGCACAGGACGATCGCTCAGGGCGACCTGCATCAGAAATGACCGCATCACACGCAGTCACCGCAAACACAGAGCCGGGCTTTCGAAAGACAAACGAAAACCCTGACCAATCGCAGGATGACAGCAGCCCGGTCACCAAAACAGGAACCGAGTCACCACGACTTCTGACTGCCCCACGCCACCGGGCACCCGCCGCGACAATGCCACCGCAGTCACGGAAATC
This sequence comes from uncultured Planctomycetaceae bacterium, assembly GCA_903858815.1. Taxonomy (GTDB): domain Bacteria; phylum Planctomycetota; class Planctomycetia; order Planctomycetales; family Planctomycetaceae; genus SXXK01. Next base: position 389,839 of record CAIOKE010000133.1, read on the forward strand.
TGAGCACTCTTCGTTGACGACAATTCAGGACAGCAACAGGAACCGTACAGAAACGCAGCAGAAAACACCAGCGGACCAACCGCAGAAATACCAAAAATTCGTGACAGAAACCAGAACAACCACTCTCGCAGGCACTGTAGCAATCACCGAGGACACTGTGCCATCACAACCCTCGAAAAACCGCCAGAAACACGGAGGTCCAGACGAAGGACACCCACTGCGGTCAACACTTGCAGTCACATAACCGCAGTTCGGGCGACACGCAACACCACTCTCTTTCGACAGTCACTGGCTATCCAGCACTGCCATAGCCACACCCCGAGTTCTCAGGTGACTTCGATCTAGTATTAACGGATCGAATGTCCGTGTCAATTCAACTCTTCCCCCGCCACTCAGACATTTCCACACCAATCGACACCACACCACACTCAAATCTCGACGAATTTGACGATTCCTCCAGTTGTACCGCGCTCGCGAAACGACGCCTACCGTCAGAACACCCGATACCTCTGGCAAATCCGGCCGCGAAGTGCTCCCAACAACGCCAATTCATCGAGCACTTCACAAATCTGACCCGCACTCCTGCCGAAACCCTCCGCAACCTGAATCGCTCTCTAACTCAGGTCACAAAGAATCATTGCTTGAAAGGACTGCTGATGCGTTCTCTGACCGGTCTCGCTCTGCTTGTTGCCCTCTCACTGTCTTCCGCAGCCGTTGGCAACGAGACTCCTGTACACGTTCTGCCCGCCACCGCCGCCGTCAAGTCAGTGCCGGTTCAGCCAGTTGCTGCACGACGGGTCACACGCAGCTCAAAACAGACATTCTTTGGGAAAGTAATGGAACTGGAGCGACGCAAGAATGCATGGCTGCGCCGCACGTTCCTCGGTCGCTGAGTCGCTCCGACTGCCTCATCAGTCGCGTTACACTCACCGTTACACTGGGGCGTCTTGGACTCACACAGGTCGCCCCTTTTTCGTTTCAGCAATTCGCACTCGACTCAGCCGTCACCCGGAGCACGCCGGTCGCGACGCTTGAATGCCCCCCCGCCCGGGCCAGCACGACGACCGCCTCGGAACTCATCCCGACCGCGCCCGCGAAATCCACCGCCACCGCCGCCCTGCTGTCGATCCCCAAACTCACGACGCCGTTCCCCACGAGACTCAGTTTCACCCGCACTGCCAAAAGGTGCTCCGGTGGCACCACGAAATGGTCGCCCCCCCTCTCCATCCGGACGATCCCGACGGTCACCGGATCCTCCCTCACGAGGACCACCAAAGCGAGGTCGACGCTCACGGACACCGCCGGAACGAGCACCTCGGTCGCGGCCCCCCCCCTCCCGACTGCCCCGCTCGCCCGTCTCACGCCGCCTGCCCTCACCCTGCGGCACCGCCTCGTTCAGTTCCGATATCTGCAACTGACGCCCGGCAACCCACGCCCGACGCAGCTTTTGAAAAATGTCGGCCGGCATCCCGGCAGGTAACTGCACAGTACTGAAGTCATCAAAAATATCTATTCGACCAATCCGACTGCTGTCCAATCCGGACTCACCGGCAATCGCGCCGACAATGCTACCGGCTCGCACATCATGTACTCGACCGACTTCCAGACGGAAATTCTGCATCGGTCCCTGTTCGCGAGAACCCCGAAAGTCATCGCCTCGCTCCTGCCGAAAACGTCGCTCGCCACCACGCTCGCGAATTCGCTCACCAAATCCAGAACGACGCTCACGACCACCCTCGAAAAATCCCGGAGCACCACGACGACTGCCTCCCGGACCTCCACGGCGACTCCGCAAGTCCTCCAGTTCCTCCTGTGGTACCTCCTCGCGAATCAACAACTGCCGCCCGCCCACAGCCAGTACGGCCAGCGCCCCCAGAATCGCATCCGCCTCCAGCTCAGGACGCTCACGCTGAAACTGCTGCATAATTGACTGCAGAGTCTCCTTCTGGGAATCCTCAAGAGCACGCATGATGGATTCATGAAATGCCGCAACACGCTTCTTGTTCACTGCTCGATTGGAAGGCATCGGCATCGGCTCAAGAGCCTGACCGGCTGCATGTTCAATACTCGAAAGCAATCGCCCGCCACGCGGATGCACAAACAGAATAGCTTCGCCCTGACGCCCCGCTCGCCCGGTACGCCCAATCCGATGAACGTATGCCTCTCGGCCTCGCGGCAGATCGTAATTGATCACGTGGCTGACACGCGGCACATCCAGGCCTCGCGCTGCCACATCCGTGGCCACAACGACATCCAGATGCCCAGTTCGCAACTGCTCGATAATCCGCTCACGCTGAGTCTGCACAACATCACCGTGCAGCGCTGCAGCCTTGTGCCCCCGACGACACAGGTACTCAGCCAGAGGCTCCGTCGTGCTCTTCAGTTTCACAAACACAATCGCCGCGTCGATTGGCTCAGCCTCCAGAATTCGCGACAGCGCAGCTTCACGGTGCTGATTTGAAACCACCACATACCGCTGCCGAATCGTATCGGCTGCCGCGGTGCGCTGCATTATCGTCACTTGTGCCGGATCACGCTGATGCTGCTGCGCAATTAAGCGAATCGATGCCGGCATCGTCGCTGAAAACAACGCCGTCTGACGACCCTCTGGCGCCTGCGATAACACCCACTCCACACTCTCAGCAAACCCCATACGCAGCATTTCGTCTGCTTCATCCAGCACAAGACATTTCAGGCTGGACAGATCGAGTGAACCGCGAGTCATGTGATCCATCACACGTCCCGGTGTCCCCACAATGACCTGCACTCCACGGTTCAGCTGTGAAAACTGAGGCCCATAAGCGGCCCCACCATAGATTGCCACACAACGCAGCTCGGGCATACCGGCCGAATAACGCTCAAATGCCGCTGTCACCTGCATGGCCAGTTCACGAGTCGGCACAAGGACAAGCACCTGCGGCTTCCGCAGCGAAAGATCCATTCGCTGCAGCAACGGTAACGCAAAGGCCGCCGTCTTGCCGGAACCCGTCTGCGCCTGCCCCAGTACATCGCGCCCCGCCAGCAATAACGGGATCGTTTCTGCCTGAATCGGAGTCGGCTCGGCATAACCCAGATCCACAAGAGCCCGCAACAGAGGCTTGCTCAAACCCAGCCTCGCGAAAGCCGGAGGCATCAAAGCGGTCCCGTCCACAACACGCGGAACAACTGACGCACCGACACTACCGACTGCACTCTCGGTCTCGACTGCACTCTCGGACTCAACCGACTCCACTGACTCCACTGACTCCACTGACTCAACCGACTCAACCGACTCGGTTGCAACGATAGACTCAGGCTGCACAGCCCCAGACTCAACCAACGCCTCGGTCACCTTCGATGCAACCGCCTCAGCGTCGCCTGAAGTGATTTCCAACGGTTCCATCTGTTCTTCTTCCTGAGTCATCCGCTGCCGCCAATCTGTGTCTAAAACAACCGGACCGCGAGCCCGGAAAAGCTATGAAATTTCGGGGAACCTCGGTATGTTTTCACCGCTGTGATATCAGGCATTCCGCCGTGGTTCTCGACCACCCGCCTCGCGAGACCACCCACGATCTCTGCGCTCAGAACGACCGCCGACTTCCCCATGACCACCGAACACCCCGGTACCAAAGTCTTCAGCCGTCAGGCCGTCGTCCACTCGAGGCACACCACGCACCGACTCCTGACGCGAACCCGCCAGGCCTCGATCACGTCGCTCATCAACTCGCCGACTTTCCGCCTGACGTCCCGCCGGTCGACGCTCATCCAGCCGACCTGCGCTGGGTCGTCGTCCCTCTGACCGACGAGCTGCAGAACGGCCTCCGGTTCGACCATCCGACCGCCCCGCCGGACGGCCTTCAGATCGCCCTTCGGGCCGACTGTCGGGACGCTGCTCTGGCCGACGCTCTGATCGCCCCTCCGGCCGATGCCGTGAACGCTGCTGGTCCTGGTCCCGCTGACGCCGACGCTCTTCGTGCCCCCGAAAACGCCAACGATCCGCTGCTTCAGAATCGACACTGCGATCCGCTCCTCGCGAATCACCCTGTCGCTGATCGCCATGGGCCTCACTGCGTTCGCCGCGCGGTCCCCTCGTTTCACGCTCACTACCACCCGCTGCATCGCGTCGTCGATCACGGCCACCACGTTCACGCGGTTCTCCGCGCTCCTCTGGACCTGCCGTCGAATCAGATGCTGACAGATCAAATTCGGCCAGCGGTAACTGGCGAATCGAAAAGCCAATCAGCTTTTCGATACTTCGCAGCATCCGTCGCTCTTCGGGATCACACAGCGAAACCGCTGCCCCCACTGCACCCGCTCGACCCGATCGACCGATGCGGTGCACGTACGTCTCTTCTTCTGTTGGCATGTCATAGTTAAAGACATGCGAAACCTGATCCACATCGATACCGCGAGCAGCAATATCGGTGGCCACCAGAATCGGAGGATTCTGGCTGCGAAAGTCTTCCAGAGTCCGCTGGCGACGATTCTGACTTTTGTTGGCATGAATCGCCGCAGCCGTCAGGCCCGCCTTCGTCAACTGACGCACGATGCGATCAGCACCGTGCTTGGTACGACTGAAGACAATCGCCCGCTGAGGCACAAGTCGATTCAGGAGCTGCACCAGCAAAGCAGTCTTCTGCTTCTGTGGCACAATGCAGACACTCTGCTCCACCAGTTCCGTGGTTTTCTGACGCGGTTCAATCGAGATATTGACGGGGTCCCGCAGAATTGTTTCCGCCAGCTCCCGAATCTCCGGACGCATCGTCGCGGAAAACAACAGCGTCTGACGTTGTTTTGGAATCCGCTGCAGGACTCGGCGAATCGCCGGCAGGAAACCCATATCCAGCATCCGGTCTGCTTCGTCAAGAACCAGCACCTGCAGACCGTCCATACTGGCACAACCCTGCTGCATCAGATCAAGCAGGCGGCCTGGAGTTGCCACGACGATATCGGCACCGTCTCGCAGCGCTCGAATTTGTGGCTGCATCCCCACACCACCATAAACCACAGCCGATCGCACTGCCGCAAACGCGCCGATCACGGAAACTGTCATGAATCTGAAGTGCCAATTCGCGAGTACTTGCCAGAACCAGCACTCGCACCGGTCGAGGCAGTCGCGAACGATCGCCTCGACCGCGTTCCGCTCGGCCCGCAGATTCCGAACCGCGGTGCAGGTGGTGCAGCAACGGTAAGGCGAATGCGGCCGTTTTGCCGGTTCCCGTCTGAGCAATCCCGACGACGTCACGGCCCTGCAGCACTGCGGGAATAGCCTGCTGCTGAATTGGAGTTGGAATGCTGTAACCAGCCTCGGTCACAGCGCGCACAAGGGGCTCACAAAGCCCCAATTCACTGAACTTCATACACCTTCATTCCGGGAAAAATTGAAACATTCCCAGGTCCGAAGGCAGAAAACCGTCGCCGATCGTTTGACTGACATCGTCAGACGACCTGCGAGTTCGGTTACCGGGCTGCAATCCGGACACTCGAGCGACTCGAGCACCCCTGATGGCCACACCGGCACAAGCTGTGGCAGATACCGCAGCCGTTTCGATCATACGTGGAACTGGCAGTCGATCACCGGCAGGAAAACCACTGCAGGGAACGCACTGAATGCTTCGCGGATCCGGCCAGTAAAACAGAACAACACCCAACCCTACTGGCGGCAGACCGCAGGACTACGGCAATTTCAGCACTTCGCGAAACGCCGAGCCTGTCCAGACAAATGGCCTGAGACCGAAGTATACCAGAGCCCGCTCGACGGGACAGAAGAATCGCTCGGTCGCCTGGGGAATTCGGGAATTCGATAGTTTTCCGCGTGAAAAACGAGTTCTGGCAGGCGAGACCCTGCTCAGATTTCGGAATCCGGCCCACAGAACCGCCCACTTTCTTCGGAAAACGCGAGCCTGTCAGCCGCTTTTTTCTGTCCAGTTTGTTGGATCCCCGCGAGAATTGCGTCTATACCGCATCCCTGCGCCGTCCGTTTCACAACGCTGTGTTTCAGAAACGCCTGCCATGTTCCTGACCCAACTGTTTCCATTGCGTCTCGCACGTCGCGCCAGGCGGTCGCACGGACGACTCTGCACGGAAACCCTTGAACGTCGCAATCTGCTCAGCACCTTCACCGCCACACTCAGCGCCAGCCAGGACTCCACCATCTACAACATCCCCACCGGGGATTTGTCCAATGGCAGCGGCCAGTTTCTCGTGACTGGTGGCTCCACCGGACTGACGACCGCCCGCCGGGCACTGATTTCCTTCGACGTTGCGGCCGCCGGCATCCCGCCCGGTTCCACGATCCTTGACGCCGTTGTCACACTGCACCTTGTCAGTCCGGGGTCAGCCGGTGCGTCCAGCATCGGTCTGCACCCCATCAGCAGGCTGTGGGGTGAATCCACCTCCAATGCACCCGATGACGAAATCGAAGGTGCCCGCGCTGCCGGTCGCGATGCCACGTGGCAGTTCAGCCTGTTCGATTCCATCGGCTGGGTCAGCCCCGGTGGTGATTTTGGCGCCGCTTCAGCCACTCAGGCAGTGACTGGGGCAGGTGCATGGGAATGGTCCGGGGCCGGGCTTGTCGGCGATGTCCAGCAATGGCTGGATAACCCACTCACCAACAACGGCTGGATGATTGTCAGCGACGAACAGACGGGAAACATCAAATCCTTCGCCAGCCGCGAATCTGATAACGTGGCCCTCAGGCCACAACTTGAGATTACCTGGGAAGAACCCTTCATACCCGCCGTCGTTGAAGGACGCAAATGGTTTGATCGCAATGCCGATGGCATTCGCCAGGCACCCGCCGTGCAGTCCCTCAGCCTGTTCTATCCAAACGGACGCAACAGTTACAACGCCTACGGCGGTCGCGAATACTGGTACCGCTCCACAGTTGCCAGCGCATGGTACTTCCTCACTCCTCAGGGTGATCTGTTTCGCTGGAATGGTCAAAGCGGAAAACTCACCGGAACACTTGTTGACTCCCCTGGAATCGCTGCCTGGAACAATCCCACCTCTCTGCTCGGCACCGGCTCCGGCAATTCAGCAAAGGTTGATGAACCGTGGCTCAACGGCTTCTCCTTTCAACTGGTCAATGAACAGGGTCAGGTGGTCGCTGTCACACAATCTCGGGATCTCGATCTGAACAACGATGGCAGTATCCAGGACGAGCAGGAAAAAGGGTGGTATCGATTCGAAAATGTGCGTCCAGGCAATTACACCGTCCAGGAAATCGTACCGGCTGGCTGGGCTCAAAGCCCCGGCAGATTTTCGCCGTCGGCTCCTCTCGCATGGCAGCTGGACCAGACCCTCGGACTGTCAACCACTACCGATCTGTTCGAAAACTATGGCGGACAGGGTGAACGATGGCTGAAAAGTGCTGCCGGCTGGTGCTACATCACACCCGCCGGCGAACTGTTCCAGTGGAATGGCAAAGCCATCACTGCCACAGCACCTCTCACAGGCACCCTCGCCGCGACACTCAATAACTTCTACTTCCGCGATGTTTCACTGCTCGCCGCTGCACGCAACCCTGTCATCTCGGCCACACCCGGCAACACCGTCAGCCGACTTGACTTCGGAAACTATCGCCCGGCTGTGATTGAGGGGCGTACCTGGCAGGAAACCGACCCCAACGGTTCACGCAGTACCGCCAGCCTGCCTCAGGCTGTGCAGATTGCTGTCCCGGAATCGGCTCCGCCTGCACTCCGCAATGCTGTCTGGTATGAAGTACCGGTTCTGGAAACCTCCGGACCGACAGCAGGAACGTCAGTGCGCCGCACGTTCTACGTGAATGGCAACAATGAAGTCTGGCAGTGGTCTGCCACCGCCGGATCCACACTCCTCTCGCGCGTGTCAAAGGTTGCTGTAACAGCACATGACGTCGCAAAGGCCGCTTTCACCTTCGAAAACTGGCAGAATGGCATCACGGTCGAACTGCTGAATGATGCCGGATTCGTCGTCGCTCGCACTGCGTCCGCTGACTTTGATCGAAATTCTGATGGCTCCATCCAGCCCGAATCCGAAGCCGGCTGGTACCGTTTTCCGCACCTGCTGCCCGGAAACTACACGGTCCGACAGATTGCGGCACCCACATCCCGCACCACATCTGAAGTCAAGCCCGCCGACCAAAGCAGCCTGAAGCAGTTGGCAGATTCCTTCGGTTTCACCGCTGATGCTTCAGACCACTTTAACTTCGGTGGCCGAAATGAACGCTGGTTCCGTTCCCGATCATCCGAATGGTTCTATATAGTGCCCGGCGGACAGATCTTCCAGTGGGACCGCCTCAGTGGAGGAACCCGCGGACTGGTAAAAGGGACACAGGTCGGCAAAGTCTCTGGCAGCGTTTACCTGAACCTCAATCTGCTGTTCCGGCCCGCCGGCACGCGGTTAACGCTCAATGCCGAACAGTCCAGTCTGCTCAACCTTGCACAAGCCCGGCTGCTGGACACCGTATTCGCCGGAATCGCCCAGCAGATCGCCGATTAAGATCGATCGCAGGCACCGTTGCGTTAAGACCACGGATCCGTTGGTATCAACCCGTCCGCAAGGCTGAAAGGTCAGACTGCCGGCCATGCATTCGCGCCGCAAGTGGTGCGCCCGCGGGATCTGCCACCCAAAAGCACCGCCACTGACCGCTTCCTCAAAATTCAGAATTAATTCTTAATTTTGACTTGCAGAACTGTCCCCGCAAACCGAATATCTACACAAATGACCAGATAAAAACTGCTCAGTGATGTCTTATTCAGCATTTCTGCTGAATAATCGTTCGCCGGAAAAACAAAACGTTCCGCCTGCCCGGATCACCAATCCTGTATTTCACAGGTTGTTTTCTATCGTTTTTTTGTTTTTGTTCCCTGCAAGACACCCGGAGAACCTCATGATCGCTGACCTGCCCACACGGCGTCAGGCTGCGCGTCGCCTGCGCGGCTTCACTCTGATCGAATTGCTTGTGGTGATCGCCATTATCGCGATCCTTGTGGCCCTGCTGCTGCCGGCTGTACAGCAGGCTCGTGAAGCAGCCCGTCGCACTCAATGTCGCAACAACCTGAAGCAGATCGGGATCGCTCTGCACAACTATCACGACGTCAATAACTGCTTCCCACCCGGCAATGTCACTATGGGTGACTGCTGCTCAACACCCAGCCTGATCAATTGGTCCATTTCCATCCTGCCCTATCTCGAACAAACCAACCTGCAGCAGCAATACAACTTCAACCTGCCAAATGAAACGCCGGCCAATGTCGCTGTCCTGAAATCCAAACTGCCGGTTTATAACTGTCCCTCAGACATTAATGCGGGCGCGCTGCTGGTACCAGATTCCGGCCCCCACAATAATCAGACGTGGGCCGCCAGCTCCTATCGTGGCATGGGGGGTGTTGCCTGGTCTGCCGGTGATGCGTATGCCTACCGTCGTCAGTGGGACAGTTCTGACATCCTGCACCCCAACGCCCTCGATCGACTTCGTGGCATGCTGTACTGGTGCGGTCGAGGTGGCAGTGGCGCGGGGCGCTTTGAACCAGTCAAATTCCGCGATATCACGGACGGTACATCCAACACTCTGACAGTCGGTGAATACACAACAAAGTCCCGCCCCCGCCGCACCAGTTTCTGGGGCTACACCTATACTTCGTTTGTACTGTCTTGTGCTACACCGGAAAGTCGCACACTGATTGCAGATTACGATCTCTGCTCTGCTCAGGGTGACTCAAACGCCTGCAAACGAGCCTGGGGCTCGTTCCACGCTGGTGGTACCCTGACATTCCTGCTCGCCGATGGATCCTGCCGCAGTATCTCGCCGAATATCGACATGCGAGTCTACACGGGGATTTCCACCATCGGCGGTTCAGAAGTCATCGGCGAATTCTGATCGTCGCTGTCATCTCCCGGCTCAGCCCCTCCGCCGTCGCCGCATTGACGGCGGAGGTTACTATCGTGATCCACGAGGAACATTGCTATGCGCTGCCTGCTGCCCCTGCCTGTCCTGCTTCTGCTGTTCACCGCTGGCTGCGGAGAATCCCGCAAATCCGCGGCAGTCTCCGGCACGGTCACCCTGAAGGGACAGCCGGTTGCTGACGTCATCGTCAGGTTCCAGCCTGTCGGGGCAGGAACCACGGATCAACTCGAAGCCGGCATGAGCTCGTTCGGTACAACCGACGCAGAAGGTCGCTTCACCCTGACGTTCAGTGATAACAGTGTCGCCGGTGCTGCCATCGGCGATCACACCGTCACCATTGATGAAGTCACTCCCCCGGAAGAAGAAAACAACGATGCAGGTGGGATTGGAAAGCAAAAACCGTCCCGGATCCCTCGCAAATGGGGTGACGGCAGCCAGACATTCACCGTCGAAGACAAAGAGAATGTCGCCAATCTGACTCTGGATTGAGATTGCAACTCCAGCCAGCACCCACAGCCGGTTACGGTGTCAATTGCACCAGCTCAAGTCCTCGCACCTCAATCATGTCCCGCTGATCCTTCTGAGACCAGCGCATGCCCAGAATCCCCACCTGACGACCGGCAAACCGTTCCAACTGTACGCCAGGTGCCGGCTTCAGATTTGCCAGCACTTTACCCGCAGGTGTCGTCAACACCCACGCACCACCAGCATCAGGTGAACGCTGCACAATCCCGGCCCCCACATATTTGTTCTGGGGGCTCCCTGGGCGGATCACACCTGCCCCCGAAGAAACTGCACTCGCCGGATCAACGGCGGCTTCCGTTGATACCGTTTGCTCAGCTACCGACCGCGACTGCGATACCAGCATACCACTGTTGCTGTTGCTGCCCGAAGGAGGCAAAGCAGAGTCCGGTGTGGGAGTCACGAATTCATCCACTTCAGCAGCCTCCGCAGCCGCATCCACGATCACGCCACCAGTCGCTGACTCAGCGGGCGCTGGGACAACCGGGGCCGACTCAACCGGTACCGCAGCGATCCGCGGTGGGGCAATTCTGGCGGTCGGTACAGCCGGTGGCATCATCGACGCAAAACCATGACGAGCTGCCAGAGCCGCATCCCGCTGCTCAGTCTGACTCTGTAACTGCCGCACCTGCTGCAACTCTGCCAGCCGCTGCCGATATCGCTGAAGGGCCCCGTATCGCAGTTCCACGGCCCCGGAAATCTGCGGGTTTTTCAACCTCCCCTGCAACTCCCGATAGGCTGCCTCCAGACTGTCCAGATCCCACGTCGCGGCATCCTGCAGTACCATCTCACGGAAACGTCGGTCAATCTCTGCCAGCTGCTGCTTTTCATCCCGATCCTGCTGCACTTTCTGCAGAGCTTCACTGGGTTCAATCAGCGGCACCTCAACCATCCCCGTCGGCAACACGGCCGACGCCGGCGTCGACATCGCAGTGGCACGTCGACCATTCGCCGGCAGACGCCACGGATCATTGTCAGCCTGCCGCTGCTGCTCAGGATCTGTCGCCACCAGAGCTGCCCCGGGCACCCAGCGACGCTCACGATTCGGCGGACGTATTTTCAGCATCGCCTGCGGACCAGCCGCCGTCTCAATCGTCTTCTGACCCAGAATAGTCACCTTCTCACCACTCTTCATTTTGCGCTGGTAAACAGATGTCTCGTCACCGAACTCGCTGCCAACACTCGCGACGACGTTCTCTTCCAGAACCTCCCCTTCCTGCTCACTCAATCGCTTCACAAATCGCTCGGGAATCCAGCTGAAACTACCCTCCGGAGGCTCAATCACATACCAGCCACCCGGATCGTGCCGATGCACACGCACAATCGTGCCACGCGATAATCGTTGTGTCGGATAATAAGCATCCCCACCACCCGATCGCGCAAAGGTCTCCTCGGCAGCTACCCGCGCTTCGTACGGAAACCGGCCCGACTGACCCTCTGCTGAGGCCACCAGGCAGACCAGCAGCAAACAGAACGTCGCCAGCAAACGATACGCCAGTCCGCCACCATCGGAAAATGCCAGCGTCCGCCAGCTGACAGTCACACGGAGTGCCGTCCTGCGGCAGTACCTGCCGACACAGGACCTCGTCCGGCAGTTTTTGCCGATTGAACCCAGATCACACAGGACGCCGAATTCTGAAAATGCGTTCAGCATATCAAACTCCATCACTCCCGCCGCCATCGTTTGTCCGCCAGCCGCTATTGCTCGAAATCTCCGGAAAACTCTGGAAATTCCTTCGATTCAGCCACTTTCCTGATTCCGGTCCCTGCCCACGGCAGTTTTGGCCGAAACAGCAGACCGTGCTTTCCGAAAACCGCCCTTCGAATTACAGTTTCCTCCGATTCGACTCAAGTCCGATTTCCAGCCATCTGCTGATTCCCCCTCCGGACGACCACCAGCCACGGTATTCTCATGCTGCCGCACCTTCTGCTGACACTGCTGACTGCACTGCCATTCCTCGCCGGAAACGCCATCGCGCAGGACAATCAAAAACTCAGAATTGGTGACGTCGCACCGGACTGGAAAGATCTTGCCGGCACGGATGGTGCCAGACATTCACTGGCTGACCTCTCCTCCAACGCCGTTGTTGTGATCTGCTTTACCTGCAATTCCTGCCCCTACTCTGTTGACTACGAGGATCGCCTGATCGCTCTCGCTCGCCAGCATGCCAAAACGTCAGGTGGCGTTGTCGTCGTCGCCATGAATGCCAATCGCAGGCCCTCTGAAACACTGGAAAAAATGACCGAGCGAGCTCGTCAGAAAAACTTTCCGTTTCTGTATCTGATTGATGAAACCCAGCAGGTAGCCGATAGCTACGGAGCCGTCTACACTCCCGAGTTTTTCGTATTGAACAAGGAGCGCCGGGTGGTCTATATGGGTGCCATGGATGATCGCACAGATGCCACACAGGTCACCGCTCGACACGTCGAAGACGCCATCTCCGCCGCTCTTGCCGGGAAGATTCCGACAGTGACATCAGTTCCTGCCCGGGGCTGCGCTATTCCATTTCGACAGCGACGCTGACTTCAAACCCGCCGGAAATCAGAAGCACAGCCCCGCACCAAATTACGGCTTTACCACGAAAGGAGTCGCCATGGCCATGCACATACAGCATCCCTGTCAGTCGCCATACTGCCAGCCAGCCACGGCTCGCAGCCTGCCGCGGCTGCTCCTGCTCCTGCTGGCCTGCCTGCTGACAAACGGGTGTCGGACGACTCGTGGACACACGTTTTCCAGTGAACGTCCAGAGAAGCATACGTGGGCCACTGAACACTTCGTAGTCCACTCCGACCACCCACTGCACTCCGACGATCCACTGATCCGTGAACTTCAGGACGTTCGCAGCCAGGTCATCGGACTGCTTGAACTGCCTCCACAGAACGATCTCGTACACGTTTACATGTTCAGCGACGAAGCCTCGTACCGCTGGTACATGCAGGCAACGTGGCGTGATCTGCCACCTCGCCGCGCGTACTTTGTAGGCACAACGCGTGAACTGGCCGTCTATTCATTCGAGGGCCAGCACGCCGCCGAAGACCTCAGACACGAATTCTCACATGGCCTGCTGCATGCCTGCCTGCAGACCGTCCCACTGTGGCTCGATGAAGGACTTGCGGAATACTTCGAGGTCAGTTCAGCTGCCGACAACCGCATCAGTCCGCCGCACTCTCAGGAACTTGCCGCAGCTCGCGCCGAAGGCTGGAATCCCAGCCTCTTCCGGCTCGAACAGATCACGGATTTCCGCACATTGTCGCAGCGAGATTACGCTGAATCCTGGGCGTGGATTCACTTTCTGATGCATACGACCCCGGCAAATCGACAGGTACTGCTGGATTACCTGCAGACACTGGCACAGACTCGCACCCCGGGGAAACTCCTGAATCGCCTTGAAGCAACTGTCCCCTCATGGGCCCTTGACTTCGACAACTACACCGAGCAGCTGATTGTGTCGGCCCCCGGGACCGCCTCCGATCTGACCGCTGGACAAGCCCCTGAGATCAACTAGGTTCTGACGCCTCGTGGCCCCCCGGGTCAGGCAGATTTTCGGCGTTTGTTATGCCCACTGCCGGCTGTCGCAGTGTCGCGGTTCACACTCCCCGGCCCGCTCTGCGACGCCTCCCCCGCCAGTACCGGCAACACGGGAGGTTCCGTCACCACCTGCTCCTCCACAGTCTCCGTATCAGTGGCTGAAAGCATACCGGCCAGCGGAACACTGGCAGACAGTGATACAGCCATGGGCGGGTTCGGATTCACGTGAATCACACTGCGACTCTGCAGCAGCATTGCCGACAGCAGCAGGCCGGTGGCCAGCATTCCTGCAGCCGACAACATCCCCCCTGCCGACAGTCCCAGCCGAATCTGCAGCACGACACACATCGCGCTGACCAGCACACCAGCTATCAGCAGCAGCTGCGCAGGACGACATCGTCCCATATCCGGAAGGACGGCTTTCAGTACCCATGCCAGAAAGGCAGCACTGGGGACAATCAGCAATGCAGGCCGCGCAGCCTGCAGAGGACCCAACCACAGCGAAATCAGCTCCGCCAGACCCCTGGATGTCAGGTCTGCGGAATCACTCAGCACAAAAAAAGCCGCTCCAAAAAACCAGACGCTCAGCCAGCGCCAGCATCGATAGTGACCGTTGAAGTCAATATGACTGGCCGCACGCACGGATGCGATCAGAATACACAACTGCCCGGAGGCAAACAGTTCCAGTCCGGAAGCTGCCCCCAGCAGGCTGCGTCCCGCAGGACCGCTTTGCGCTCCACCCAAAAAACCGGCAAACGCCAGTACCAGCAGAATCAGCGGGACAAACAGCAGCACACCGACGATCAGCCAGTGCTTCCACAGACGTTCTGACAATAACCGACGTATCAATTGATCGCGCGTCAGCGGTTCAAAGGGATCCAGCGTCTGCTCCCCCGGAAAATACTGCAGGCCATTCACCGCCGGCAGACTCGGATCCGCACTGGCCGAATCCAGCGTCAGTCGACGACGGCGACGATCCAGGGAGCCCGCACTGCGTACCAGCGTCATTGGACTTTTCTCCACACCACAAACGGACCTTGCCCTCGCAGGTCCTGAATGCCAACACCTGTGTTCGATCGACTCCTGACCGGCTCAGGACCAGAAAATCCGGAATTGCCGGCAAACTCCGTACAATCGCTACATCCACCGAGACTCCTGAAACATCGCTAAAACCGCCCGAGACTGTCGATTTCCGTCGTGATCCGCGTTTGTTTTTCCCCATAAATCCGCGATACACTGCACAAATCAAGTGTCACTCCCTGCTGGCCCACCGAGGCCATTTCCCCTCCTCTGGTCCACTCAGAAAGCCGCGCCATGAGGCGTATCACCGCAGCGTTTCTGCTGGCGATCGGACCTGGACTGCTGCTGGCGACTTGTCCGCTCAAGGCCGCTCAGACAGAGAATTCGCCGGATTTCGAATCTCAGGTTCGCCCGCTACTGCAGCAACACTGCAGTCAGTGCCACGGTCCTGATACACAGCGTGGGGGACTTCGCCTCGAAGCTCGTTCGTTCTTCTTTCGTGGTGGAGACAGTGGACCGGTGGTGAATCCCGGTCAAAGCGAAAGCAGCCTGCTGGTACACCGCATCACCTCACTCGACACCGATCTGCAGATGCCTCCGGAAGGGCCACGGCTGACGCCGGTCGAAGTCCAGCTGTTGCGAAGCTGGATCGATGCGGGGGCCAACTGGCCGGAAACCGACTACGACCGACAGACGCTGATCGATCCACGAAAGCAGCACTGGTCCTTTCAGCCACTGCCCTCACGGGTTGTTCCCCCGGTCACAGACCACACTCCTCAGTCATCAGACATCGATCGATTTCTTATCGCACAGCTCAGCCCTCACGGACTGACGATGAATCCCCCGGCGGACCGACGTACCCTGATTCGTCGCGCGTATCTCGTAATGACCGGACTGCTGCCTGCACCACAGCAGGTTGACAGTTTTGTCGGCGACTCTGCACCAACCGCGTGGAACAGCGTGGTTGAGCAGTTGCTTGCCAGCCCGCATTACGGAGAACGCTGGGCCCAGCACTGGCTGGATGTCATTCGCTATGCCGATACTCATGGATTCGAAGTGAATACGTCCCGTGACAATGCCTGGCCTTACCGCGATTACGTGATTCAGGCCTTCAACTCGGACAAACCGTGGAACAGCTTTGTGCGGGAGCAGATTGCTGGTGACCTGCTTGGGGAAGATGCCGCCACCGGCTTCCTCGTGGCATCCGCTGTTCTGCTGCCAGGCCAGATCGGGGCCGATGACGTCTCGAAACGTCTGGCCCGGCAGGACGCACTGGATGAAATCATCTCCGGTACAAGCAGCTCAGTGCTGGGACTGACGCTGGCCTGTGCTCGCTGTCATGATCACAAGTTTGATCCACTGACGCAGCAGGATTACTACAGCATGCAGGCTTTCTTCGCCGGTGTCGAATACGGTGAGCGACCGCTCCGCGACAGCGGTTACCTGCAGCGCCAGCAGCAGGCTGCCACACTCGAAAACACAATCACACAACTTGAAGCTCAGTTGACCGGCAACCTGCCCTTTGCTGCTCCGGAACAACTGCTGCTGATTGATGAAGAAGATCAAAGCCGTGTTGTATTCCTGAAATCACCCAACGGTCCCGGTAATAACCCCGCCGGCACACAACGGGGCTATCGCGATGATCCGGGTTCTCCGCTGCAGCCGGGAAATGTCAGTAAGGGCCGCTATACATGGTGGAATAATGCTGCTGGAGTCGATGTCCTGAAATGGACACCCGGTCTGACTGGCCACTTCAGACTCTGGCTGTCATGGGGTGCTCATGGCAGTGGTGTCCACACGCGTGACGCCCGGTACGTCCTTGATCAGGATGGACTTCCGGAAACCCGCGACGATCAGCGCGAAGTTTTTCGGGCTGACCAGTACTATCCTGCCGGTATTACCGCTGGAACTACCGAGCAGACTCCATTGTGGAGTGGCTTCCAGCTGGCCGGTGATATCGAACTCACGCCCTCCTCAGTCATCTTCCTCAGAGGTGGCGATACGGGCACCGGAATCACTGCCGATGTGATCGCCCTGCAGCGACTACCTGAGCCTGCAGACAGCGCCGAAACAAAGCAGATTCCCGCCACTCCACCACTGCGTGACCCGGTCAGCCCACTGCTGAATATCGAACGATTCACTCCCATCCAGGTCCGTTTCGTCCGCTTCACAACATCTGAAACAATCAACTCCAGTCAGCACGAACCCTGCATCGATGAACTTGAGATTTTTGGCCCGGCACAACCACAGAACAATCTGGCCCTCAGCAGACTCGGAGTCCGACCATCCTCGTCCGGTAACTACTCGGATATCGGCATTCATCAGCTGCCACACATTAATGACGGGCGTTATGGGAATGACTTCAGCTGGATCTCAAACCAACGTGGTCAGGGCAGGGTCCAGCTCGAATTCCCGACTGCTGTTCTGATTGACACAATCAAATGGGCTCGCGATCGCAGCGGCCGCTTCAGTGATCGACTGCCGATCCGTTATTCCATCTCGGTCTCGGTTGATGGCCTCACGTGGACTACTGTTGCGGATCACACTGATCGGGCGTCTGTCGGTACCCCATGGGATCCGCAGGCTGCGCTGCTGCGCAGCGCCTCCGCCGACTCAGGCGATGCTGCTGATATCGTCCGGAAACTTCAGTTGCTCCGCAGTCAGCAGAATGAACTGCGGACAACTCGCATGGTTTTTTCCGGAACCTTTCGACCGCCCGATCGAACTCGAATTCTGCGACGCGGGGATCCGGAACAACCGGAAGCCGACACAGAGCCGCAGATCCCGCAGCTCTTTGCACACATCCCGACGAACACAACAGCTCACCCGCAGGCTTCCAAGCTCACAGAAGAACAGCAACGACGCTTGAAACTGGCTGACTGGCTGGCCGCAGATGCCAACCCACTTACCGCCCGTGTGATTGTCAATCGTGTCTGGCAGCACCACTTCGGCAGCGGACTTGTCGAAACTCCCAATGACTTCGGACTCAACGGAGCACGCCCCGCCAATCAGCCACTGCTTGACTGGCTGGCACTGGAACTGATTCGCAGCGGCTGGTCGATCAAGCACCTGCATCGACTGATCCTGCACTCCGCCGCATGGCAGCAGGATTCCGCACTCCACTCACAGGGACTCGAACTCGATCGAAACAATAGTCTGCTGTGGCATTACTCCGCACGACGGATGGAATCCGAGGCGATCCGCGACTGTATATTGCAGGTGACGGCCGAGCTGAATCTGAAAACCGGTGGACCGGGGTTCAGCTTCTTCCAGACACGCGGAGGACTCAGCGGATTTCCCGAACAGGAAGAACTTACGGCAGAAGAACTTCGCCGCATGGTGTATTCGCACCGAGTACGCATGGAATCGGTACCCGTTTTCGGAGCATTCGACTGCCCGGACTTTGGACAGTCCATGCCTCGCCGCAGCCGTTCCACGACTGCTATTCAGGCCCTGAACCTGTTTAACAGTCGCTTTACTCAGAATCGGGCCACCACTCTGGCCGACAGACTGACTGCACAGGCCGGACCGTCAGTGACCGCACAACTGCAGCTGGCGTGGCAACTGACTCTGCAACGTGCCCCCACAAACTCTGAACTGGCCACAGCAGAAGCTGTAGCGATTCAGCACGGTCTCTCCCAGGTCTGTCGAGCGCTGCTCAACAGCAGCGAATTCCTGTTCATTCCCTGAACCTCCACCCCTTGCTGCTTTGCGGGGAAGACCCGACTTATGACGACCCCTGAAATTCGACTCACCGGAACCGGCCGCATGCTGCTGGACCGCCGGCGGTTCTTCGGTGAAACCGTTTCATCACTCAGCAGCATTGCCCTGCTGCAACTGCTGGACTCACAGCGGCTGCTGGCTGAAGAGCAGTCGTGGATTCCGAAGATCCCGCCCGCAGCGCCCCATGCTCCGCGTCGCAGTCCTCTGACTGCCAGAGCACACAACGTGCTGGTGGTCTTCTGCGCCGGTGCCTGCAGTCAGCTGGAAACCTGGGACTACAAACCGGAATTGATTCGACTTGATGGCCAGCCCATGCCCGGTGGGCCGGCCGTGACGTTTCAGGGACCTGCTGGAAATCTTGCTCGCCCCCAATACCGTTTTCGACCACGCGGGCAGTCCGGCAAGATGGTCTCCGAGATGCTGCCCCACCTTGGGGAGCTGGTCGATGATTTCGCCTTTGTGCACACGCTGACCAGCAAAACAAACACTCATGGACCAGGTGAGAATTTCCTTTCCACAGGATTTGTTCAGGACGGCTTTCCCAGCATCGGAGCATGGGTGACGTGGGCCCTCGGCACTGAAAATCAGAATCTGCCCGCATTTGTCGCTATCCCTGATCCTCGAGGTATTCCGCAGGCCAGTGTCAACAACTGGGGACCAGGCTTCCTGCCGGCCGTCTTTCAGGGCACGCCGTTCAGTTCCAGTCAACCGATCCGTAACCTGCAGGCACCGCGCGACACCCCTGCAGCTGCCGACAACTCAGCCCGCGATCTGCTGCGGATCCTCAACGAACAGCATCTCCGGCGAAACCCACTCGACACGGAACTGGCCGCCCGTATTGCCAGCTATGAACTGGCAGCGCGAATGCAGTCGTCCGTACCACAGATTACTGATCTCAGCTCAGAATCACCCCACACCCTCAGCATGTATGGTGCTGATGACACAACAGATCCCATTCGGGCCGGTTACGCACGCAACTGCATTCTTGCTCGCCGACTGATTGAACAGGGCGTTCGCTTTGTTCAGCTGTTCAATGGAGCTTATGCCAGTGCCGGAAAACTGAACTGGGACGGACATCAGGCCCTCCGCGAACAGTACGACGTTCACGGACGCATCATGGATCAGCCCACCGCTGCACTCATCCGCGATCTCCGTCAGCGCGGCCTGCTGGAAAACACACTCGTTGTCTGGTGCACCGAATTCGGACGCATGCCGATGTTCCAGAAAGGTGCCTTCGGACGGGATCATAACCCCCAGGGCTTTACTGCTGTGCTGACCGGAGCCGGGATCAAAGGTGGAGTCAGTTACGGACAGACAGATGAAATCGGCTACCGCGCCGTCACAGACGTGTCTTCGGTACACGACCTTAATGCCACCATCCTGCACCTGCTGGGCTTCGATCACACTCGGCTGACCTTTCGGCACAACGGAGTCGCACGCCGACTGACCGATGTACACGGACAGGTCCTGCAGCCAATTCTCAGCTGACACAACACACAGCCCATCAGGAACCGCGGTTCTTTCTCAGCTGGCGACTGGCCTGCGTCAGAATCTGACGCTCCTTCGCCGTCAGGCTGGCCTCGCCCTGCTCGCTGATCTTCTGCAGAATCCGGTCAACCTGCTCGTCCAGACTGCTCTCTGGAGCCGACGGAGCAAACAGTTTCAGATTGCGATTCCTGCGCGGCTTGCCGAAACGCTGCGGCAAACGCTCCAGCCAGCGACTGAGGTTCAGATTCTGCCGCACATACAGAAATCCAAACAAAACACCCCCCAGATGCGCCGTGTGCGCCTTCTGACTCACGCGCCAACCACCAGACAACAATGGCAGCAGATCCAGCGCAACGTACATCAGCAGCAACCAGCGCATCTGCACCGGCACAATCCCCATCAGTAACACCTGCTGACGCGGATAATGCAGGGCCGCCACCGTCAACACCGCCAGAACTGCTCCGGAGGCCCCAAGGATTTTCGCTTCCGGCAGGAAAAAACGACAGAACACCAGCGAGACCGCCCCGGCAAATGCCGCAGAAGTCAGATAAAACCAGCCAAACTCACGCTCACTCATCACCGACAGCACCATCTGCCCGGCAAAGTACAATGTCATCAGATTCATCGCAATATGCCACAGATTCTCGCGATTGTGACACAATGCGTACGTCGCCAGACGCCACACCTGCAAACGGCTGAGCACCGAATCAGTATCCAGCACCAGCCAACGCTCGACTGCCGATTCCCGCAACTGCTCCAGACCACTGCCCACGACACTGACGGTCAGTAACTGCAGCAGAAATGCCGCCACCGTCACCGCAATTATCTGCGCAACAATCGACAACCGTGGCCTCGGACGACTCCCGAAACCAGACCCATAGCTGAACTCATCCTGCATGTATTCGCGGTTTTCCAGCCCCATCGCACTCGCCACACTGCAACAGATTACCCACCTCTGACAGCCACAATCACCCACTTCAGCCTGCATATCCTAGGCGATCCACGGCCTGCAAGTCGACGGGATTTCTCGCAACACCCACCTCCACGCCCTGCATCCTTCCCCAGCGGTCAGTCCTCGGATTTTCCCTGTCAGGAATGCCACCGGTTTCCACGAATTCGCAACGGTTCCCACTTCCGAAACCCGGATTTCGCCGATAAACTCTCGTCTCTTGAAAAACAATTGGTGTACATGCGTTTATAAATCGCATGACTGTCTGATGTTGCTGACTTGCTTTGCCGTATAGCGTTGCCGTATAGCGTTTCTGTATTGCAATTCAGTCGTCAGGCTGCCGAGTCCCCGGAAGATTTTCGGGCCCGTCATCGGCATCGCATTCGGTCAGTTTCTCGTCAGTTTTCTAAGGCTTGTTGGTTAATCATGGACATTACCAAACTTCGCAACATCGGCATCTCCGCCCACATCGACTCCGGCAAGACAACGCTCACCGAACGCATTCTCTACTACTGCGGACGTATTCACAAGATTCGCGAAGTGAAGGGTGGCGACGGTGGGGCCACCATGGACCACATGGATCTTGAGCGTGAGCGTGGTATCACCATCACTTCCGCGTCGACTCGCGTCGAATGGGAAGACCGGGAACTTGGCAACAGCCATCCGATCAACATCATCGACACTCCGGGCCACGTGGACTTTACGGTGGAAGTGGAACGCAGTCTTCGCGTTCTTGACGGCGCGATTCTGGTTCTGTGTGCCGTGGGCGGTGTCCAGAGCCAGTCGCTCACCGTAGACCGCCAGATGCGTCGCTATGGCGTACCTCGTATCGCATTCATCAACAAGATGGACCGTATCGGGGCCAACCCGGAAAAGGTCATCGGCATGATGAAGGACAAGCTGAAGTGCAACGCTGTGCCGCTGCAGATGGCGATGGGTCGTGAATCGGCCTTCGAAGGTGTTGTTGACCTTGTGCGTATGGAAGCGGTCTACTTCGAAGGCGAGAAGGGCGAAGATGTCATTCGTCGTCCGATTCCTGAAGAACTCAAAGCAGCTGCGGACAAAGCTCATCGGGAAATGCTCGAAGAACTGTCGCTGCACGACGACGAACTGATGACGATTCTGCTGGAAGAGCAGCAGCCGACCATCGATCAGCTGCGTGCTGTGATTCGTCGACTCACTCTTGCTCAGGCCATCACCCCCGTCCTGATGGGCACAGCCTACAAGGACAAGGGTGTTCAGGAAGCTCTTGATGCCGTCGTACGATACCTCCCGGCTCCACCACACCGCGAGAAGTACGCAATCGACAACAGCAAACCGGCTGGCGAAGATGGCCACCATCCTCGCGTTCTGCTCAGCGATTCGAACGATGCCCCGCTTGTTTGTATGGCATTCAAGACCGTCGTTGAAAGCTTTGGCCAGTTGACTTACACCCGCGTGTATCAGGGCCGAATCGTCAAAGGCCAGTCCTACATCAATGCTCGTACCGGCAAGTCTGTACGCTTTGGGCGACTGGTCCGCATGCACGCCAACGAGCGTGAAGACATCGACGGTGCAGAAGCCGGCGACATCGTGGCTCTCGTGGGCGTTGACTGTGCTTCCGGCGATACGTTCACATCCGAAGGCGTCAGCGTATCGCTCGAAAATATCTTCGTTGCGAATGCTGTGATTCGTCTGTCAATTGAACCGAAGAAACGTGACGATGCCGACAAGCTCAGCAAGGCTCTCGAACGTTTCCGGCGTGAAGACCCGACCTTCCGCGTCATGACCGACGAAGAAACCGGGCAGACGCTGATTGCCGGGATGGGACAGTTGCACCTTGAAATCTACGTCGAACGAATTCGCCGTGAATACAAGTGCGAGTGCGTCGTCGGTGAGCCTCGAGTTGCCTATCGCGAATGCCCGACAAAAGCTGTCGAATTCGATTACAAGCACAAGAAGCAGTCCGGCGGATCCGGTCAGTATGCCCACGTCAAAGGCATCCTCGAACCTCTGCCGGAAACATCCGAAGTCCCCTACGAATTCTCTGACGAAATCACCGGTGGTCGTATTCCTCGCGAATACATCCCCGCCTGTGACGACGGATTCGAAGAAGGCCTCAAAAAGGGTCCGCTGGGCGAATACGAAGTCGTGAACGTCAAGATGCGTCTGCAGGACGGCAGCTACCACGATGTCGACTCGTCTGAAATGGCCTTCAAGATCTGTGCACTCGGTTGTATGCGTGAAACACTCCGCAAGGCAGAAGTTGCCCTGCAGGAACCTTTCATGAAGCTCGAAATCGAGGTGCCCGAGGAGTTCCAGGGACAGATTACCGGACATCTCTCCAGCAAACGCGGACTGGTGACCGGCTCGGAGGTCAACGGAGGCATCTGCGTTATTAACGCTGAAGCACCGCTGTCCAGCATGTTCGACTACGCCAACGAACTGCGCTCCATGACTCAGGGTAAAGGCACCTTCACGATGGAATTCCTTGCCTACCGCCAGGTACCTCGCGGTCTGCAGCCGGAAATCCTCGAAAAACGTCGCAAGGAAAAGGAAGCCAAGGCTGCCATGAAATAGGCCGCCCGAATCCTGCCCCGCTGTCACTTGTCAAGGGAGCTCAGTCGGTTCGGCTGAGCTCCTTTTTTTGTGTCCTCCGCTACGCCCAGGATGACTCCCAATGCCCGACGACTTTCTCAGACAACTCCTGCAAACCCCCGGGACATCCGGAGCAGAACAACAGATCCAGAACGTCGTCCGCAGCTTCGCTTCACAGTTTGCTGACAGCGTCACTACAGATGTCCACGGCAGCCTGCATGCTGTCGTCAACCCTTCCGGTACTCGCACAATCCTCCTCGATGCTCACTGTGATCAGATCGGACTTATTGTCCGCCACATTGACAGCCACGGCTTTCTGCGAGTGAATCCGATCGGCGGATGGGACCTGCAGATCCTGCTCGGACAACGAATGCTCGTCCACACCGCCTCAGGTCCTGTACCCGGGGTGATCGCCAGAAAACCCATCCACCTGCTCGATCCCGATGAACGCAAGTCTGTACCAAAGATGAAAGACCTGTGGATCGACATCGGCTCGACGTCCGAAGCCGAAACTCGCTCCATCATTCGAATCGGCGACTTCGTAACTCCCGAACCCTGTCTCCGCGAACTCCGCAATGGCCGACTCTCCGGGGTTGCCATGGACGACCGCACTGGCATCTGGGTCATTATGCAGGCACTGCGACAGATCGCTGCAGCCCAACCCTCCTGTCGAGTCGTCGCTGTCTCGGCCGTGCAGGAAGAGATCGGCCTGCGAGGCGCCACAACAAGCTCGTTCGCTATTCAGCCGGATGTCGCTATCGCCGTCGATGTCACTCACGCCACCGATTGTCCCGGTATTGATCAGAATGAATTCGGACGCATCGAAATCGGTCGTGGCCCGGTCAT
Organism: uncultured Planctomycetaceae bacterium; assembly: GCA_903858815.1. Classification (GTDB taxonomy): domain Bacteria; phylum Planctomycetota; class Planctomycetia; order Planctomycetales; family Planctomycetaceae; genus SXXK01. The sequence continues at coordinate 414,361 of CAIOKE010000133.1, forward strand.
TGTTCGTGGCCCCAATGCCAGCCCCGTCGTCTTTGATCTGTTGACGGCTCAGGCCACCGCCCGCAGTATCCCGTTCCAGATCAATGCCCTTGGGTATCCAGCCAGTAATGACGCAGCAGCCATCCAGATTTCTCGCGCCGGCTGCGCCACAGGCCTGGTAACGATCCCCAACCGATACATGCACAGCCCCGTGGAACTGGTTGCGGAGTCCGATCTGCAGAACGCAGCCGATCTGATTGCTGCATTCTGCCTTGCCGTAACGCCGGAACTGTCTTTGATACCGTCATAAACACTGCTGCCGAGTCCCGTATCTTCATTCAAAGGCGCTTCTGTTATGGTACGGCTTGATCGAATCTATACCGGCGGAGGTGATGCAGGTGAAACCAGCCTCGGAGACGGCACACGCGTCTCGAAACTGGATGCCCGCATCGCTGCCGGAGGAGCCGTAGACGAAACCAGCTGCGCTCTCGGACTGGCACTCACCTGCAATCCCCCAACGCCCATCGCAGAGATCATCAAACCCCTGCAACAGCTGCTGTTCGATCTGGGTGCCGACCTGTGCGTGCCCCTGCCGGCTGCCGACCAGAAAGATCTGCTGCCCGCACGTATCTCGGCCGAACACGTGCAGCGACTCGAACGACTGATTGACCACTTCACTGATCAGCTTCAGCCACTTTCAAGCTTCGTACTGCCCGGAGGCACTCAGGCCGCAGCCTGCCTGCACATGGCACGTGCCGTCTGTCGTCGTGCAGAAGTCGATGCTCTCAGACTGCAACAACAACAGACTCTGAATCCGCACCTGCTGATCACACTCAATCGACTTTCCGACCTGCTGTTCGTTATGGCCCGAGCTGCCAACAACAACGGCCAGAGCGATGTGCTGTGGAAGCCCGGGGCCGGCCTGCCGCCGATACCCGCTGCCACCAACTGAACTACACAACTCGCACTTCATACCCAAAGCGACGCTTTTTACGACCCCTGAACAGCACTCGCCAGACGCACACTGGCCCCTGTCCTCGCAGCCTGATACAGGGCCAGAATCACTTCCACACTGCGCCGCCCCTCACGCCCATCCACACGCGGGGCCCTGCCCTCTGCAATCGCCTCCACAAAGTCCTGCAACTGCATCTGATGCCCCACAAACGAAATTGCCTTCGGATCCGCCGCGCCACCCGTCGTCGCTGATCCACCGCCCAGCCGCGACAGCAATTCCGCGTCACTCGGTCGCGAATCAGCAAATTCCCACTTCAGAATTGAATCCTGCTCAACTACCACTGAACCACGACTGCCATGGATCTCGGTCCGCTTCAGCATGCCCGGCCATGCGGCTGTCGTAGCCTCCATCACTCCCAGTGCACCACTCTGGAATTTCAGACACGCGACACCCACATCCTCGACCTCAATCCGATCATGCGCCAGGGTCCCGGTATATCCGGAAATCTCCACAACATCGCCCATCAACCAGCATAACAGGTCCACATTATGAATCGCCTGATTCATAAACGCTCCGCCACCATCCAATGCCCACGTGCCACGCCAGCCACCACCGTCGTAATACTCCTGAGTCCTCCACCACTTGACATACGTGTCCCCCAGTGTCACTCGGCCAAACCGACCGGAATCAACGGCGTCCTTCAAAGCCTGATTTGCAGCACTGAAACGCGACGGAAATATCGTGCACAACTTCACTCCCGCCTCATCACAGGCACGAATGATGTCGTCACAACGCTCCAGAGTGATCTCCAGTGGCTTTTCAACAACGACATGTCGCCCAGCCCGCGCTGCCGCCAGCGCCGGCTCACGGTGGGCACCACTCGGAGTACAAATCGTGACAATCTGCACTTCTGAATCAGACAATAACTGGTCCAGAGAATCATACGAACGACAACCATACTCCGCGGCAAACGCTCGCCCCTTCTCCGGGTTCTGATTGAAACAAGCGACCACCCGACCACCACTCATGGCCTGGATCGCCTTCGCATGAAAATGCGCAATCATCCCGGTCCCGATAATCCCGAATCCCATTGTCATCGCCACATTCCCCTGTCACTCAATCCACTCAATTCACTCAATCCCCGACAACCCCGCACAAATCACTAATGCAGATGCCCGGGCTCAAGAAACCGCAGACACCACGCCAGCAAAATCCCACCCAGCAGCACCGTCGTCAGCTGCAACCGGTTGTGTGCGTGAAACTCCATTTCCGGCAGCAAATCACTCAAAGCAATACAGATAAACACGCCGGCAGAAAATGCCAGCATCCCCGATACCGCACCGGCAATCACCCCACCGCTGGCGGATAAACCCAGCACAAACACCAGAGCCCCCAGCGGACACATCGCACCAAATCCCAGATTGACCAGAAACCGCTGACTGGAACTCCAACCCCCGGTCCTCATCAACGCCGTGATCGACAGTGCATCCATCGGCTTGTGCAGCAGCACCGCCAGAAAGGTTCCAAAACCGTACAGCGACAGCGTCACCGGATGTCGACTCTCCGCCACAACACTGGCCGCCAGCGCCATCCCGTCCAGCAGCGTATGCAGTGATAACCCCGCCAGAATCCCCACCCAGCTCAATTGATGTGCATGATGACAATGTGGCCCCCCCGATGCGCCCCGCTGATTCAACGAAGCCTGCTGGTGCTCATGCGCATGATCGTGCTCGCAGCCGCTCCCATCGCGATCCAACTGCACCAGCAGACTGTTCGACACAACAGTCTTATCCCGATGCCCTGCACACGGATCCTCACGCTCTGTTGAAATCTCCAGCGGACCATGATGATGAAAATGAAACCAGCGAATCAGCAGAAAAATGGCCACTATGCCGGCCATCATCCAGCCAGCTGCCTGACTGGCGGTCTGGCCACCATGCAAAGCATGCGGCAACAGATGAAATACTCCGATCCCCAGCATCAGCCCGCCTACAAAGCTGATGATCGTCTGACTGACCGTATGAGTCATATTGACCAGAGACGCCAGCCACCCACCCAGCAAAGACGCCAGCACAACCGCCGCACAGTATGCAGTCAGCAGCAGCAGCATCTGAACCGAATAACCGGTCGACACGCTCGCAACGTCCCGCGGTATTGCCTCAGGTACAGTCTGAGCACCTGCTGAAACCGAAAGCAACAGCACAATGAGGCCTGACAGCACACTCGGTGCCCTCAGAATTCGCATGATCACTTGAAAAACAGCATCCAATGCAGTCGTCTTTGCACCGAAATCCCAGGTCTGCAAAACACCGGTCCAGCAACCGGACACCCCGAAGTCTACGGATCAACCACCGCCGAAGTCAGCCCCCCATACCGATGCCTGCCGGATTTTCGGGAATTCTGACACCCAAACCGGCACTTCCGCCGACTTCCCCCGACTTCTGACGCCTTACCACGCAACGAAAGTGGCACCATTCGCGGATCTTTGTATGCTGTTGCCGGGTATACCCCGGAATTCTGTCGTTTCGCCCCCCCCGCCACACGCCCCTCTATCCGAAGATTCCTCCGCATGTCACAACCTTCTGACACGCAATACACCGATCGTCGTATCGCCTCCGAAGTCGCAGATCCCCCCCGCAGCCCCTTTCAGATCCTGCAGCATATCGGGCCCGGACTAATCATTGCCGCCAATATCGTCGGCTCCGGCGAACTGATTATGACCACAAAAACCGGGGCTCAGGCCGGCATCGCACTGCTCTGGCTGATACTGCTGGGCTGCATCGTCAAAGTCTTCGTGCAACTGGAATTCGGACGATTCGCCATCAGTCACGGTGAAACCACGCTCGCGTCACTCAATCGTGTACCAGGCCCTCGAATACTCGGAATTAACTGGATCGTTGCTTTCTGGGTCCTGATGATTTCAACCTCTACCGCTCAGCTCGGCGGCATTGCCGGTGGGGTCGGACAGTCTCTGTCACTGACCGTCCCCATCACAGGAGACTACGCAAAAGCCGTCAGCTGCCCTTCCACCAAAGAAATTCAGCAATGGGCTGCGTGGAAAACAACAACCTCCGAATCGAATGCCCAGCCCACAACTCCCCTCACACCTAAACAACTGAACGTCGTGCAGCGAATCGAATCTGAGCTGCAGGAATTGGGAGCTCGCGGTCAGCAGATTCAGACACTCGCACTCGCCCGAAAACCACTTGTCGATGAAAATGGCGTCAGCCTTGTCGATCCTCCCACCCGAGACGAAAAAATCTGGGCCGTCCTCCTCAGTATCGGGACCTCCGTACTGCTCTGGTATGGTCGCTACAAACTTGTCGAAGTATTCTCTGTGGCTCTCGTTGTTGCCTTTACCCTCATCACCATCGGCAATGTCTTTGCCCTGCAGCAAACCTCATACGCCCTCTCCTCAGCCGAAATCCTGCAGGGACTCAGCTTTGGACTGCCTGGCGGCGACGCGGCTCTGATTACGGCTCTTGCTACCTTCGGCATCATCGGTGTCGGTGCGACCGAACTGATCAGCTACCCGTACTGGTGCATCGAAAAAGGCTATGCCCGCTCTACAGGCCCCCGTGAACCCTCTGCAGCATGGCTGCAACGCGCTCAGGGTTGGTTTAATGTCATGAAATGGGATGCCTTCGCTTCCATGTTCATCTACACGCTTGCCACCGCGGCCTTCTATCTGATGGGCGTCTGCGTCCTGTATTCTGAAGGCCGTGATCCGGAAGGTATGCGAATGGTGGGAACACTGTCACGCAGTTATGTGCCGATCTTCGGCGAATATGCCCGCTGGCTGTTCCTGATCGGCGCATTTGCCGTTCTCTACTCAACCTTCCTTGTCGCCAATGCCGGTAATGCCCGCATGATCGCAGACTTCTGCGGTGTAGTCGGACTGAGCTCTTCCGACCACGAAAGTCGCCAGCGAGTCAAACTTGTCCAGTGGATCTCAACACTGCTGCCACTGGTCTGCGCGATCGTCTTTCTGTTCTTCCCCGAACCCGTCAAACTCATCAAAATCGCCGGACTCACTCAGGCTGCTATGCTGCCAATGCTGGGCTACGCCGCCATCCACTTCCGCCGAAATGTCACAGATGAAAGACTGCGCCCAGGCAGACTCTGGGACGCAGCACTCGGTATCTCGACTGTCGCACTGCTGCTGGCTGCAGGCTGGGGCGTCTGGAAAGCTGCCGTCGACCTGCTGCCCAGGTAATCTCAACGCCGCAGCACACCCAAGTCTCCAAGCCACTCCATCGATTGTTTCTGCCACGCGTCCCACATCGGACCCTGATAACCGTCCAGACCATGGCCACCGGATGGTAACTCAAGGTACTTTGCTGAGACGCCAGCCTGCTGAAGTGCCGCATAAAGCGCCTGACTGTTCTCCGGAGGCACTGGCTTGTCATCCAGGGCGTGAGCCAGAAACATCGGTGGAGCTGCTTTCGTCACCTGCTTCTCACCGGAAAACAAATCCATCAGCTCCTGACTCGGATTCGATCCCAGCAGGTTCTGCTTTGAACCTCCATGAGTCGCTGCTCCCATAGTCACAACCGGATAGACAAGAATCGCAAAATCCGGGCGACTGGACGGCCGATCCAGTACATCAACAGCATCGGCTCGCTCAGCTTCAAAATGAGTCGCGGCCGTGGAGGCCAGATGCCCACCAGCCGAAAAACCCATAATCCCGACCCGGGACACATCAAGCCCCCAGATTCCCGCTCGAGCTCGCACGATACGGATCGCCCGCTGAGCATCCAGCAGAGGTACAAAAGAACGACCTCGCGGCAAACGATACTCCAGCACCACACCGGTCACACCATGACCATTCAACCACTTCGCGATCCCATGCCCCTCGGCTCCCGTCACCAGCCCGCCATAACCACCACCAGGGCAAATCACAACTGATGCACCATTCGGCTGTTCCGGAATGTGCACCGTCATCTTTGCATCCGATTCCTCAGATGTCTGATCACCATTCGGTGCCCGTTCTGGCCACAATCGCACCTCAAAAGGCTTTTCGTTCACAACCGGCAGCAACAGAGACGCCAGCACCTGACCATACACTCGATGCCCAAAGTCATTCGGATGATTGACACCATTCCCCGTCAGATCAGCATCCTGCTTGCGTTTCAGAAACTCTGTCCAGATCGATGTCAGATCCGCCAGCGCAACGCCCGGCCCCGTCAGCTCCTGCAGCGCGTCCCGATACCCATCAAACAGCTCCTGCTTCAATGTCACCCAGTCAGCATTCCCACGCATCGTCGCTATCAGAATGAATTCTGTCTCTGGTGCTCCCTCACGGATCAGACGCAGCATCTCTGCCATGTTGGACCGATACTCAGAAACCGGACGTCCGGCCGAGTCGTTCATTCCGAACGCCAGCAGCACAAGATCCGGCTTCGCTGCCACCACCTCAGACACCTTTGTAATACCCCACGGCGTCGATGTACCACCAACCGCCAGATTTGTCAGCGAGACCTTCCCGGCACGCCCTGCCTGCAGATGCTGCAGCAGAAGATCCTGGTATGGGGGCTGGAATGGAGCAACACCAGCCCAGCCTGAGGCATTGCAGCCCGTCGAAATACTGTCTCCCAGCAGGACAACCGAAAGTGACTGGCCACGCTGAAGTCGACCAGTCGTTCGCGGCAGAACTGCAGGATCAAACTTCGGCAAAGCTCCCGACCACACCTCTTCGGGATGCTCATAAGTCACCGAAACCTGCATCTGGTGATACTCGGCGCCACCGGCAAACAGAATCTCACCATTGCCATCCCGATGCGTCAGACGATATTTCTGACTGCCTGCCGGACGACGCAGCTGTTCAGCAGTGAATGACGGCACGCGAGAACCGACGGGCAGCACAACCTCGCGACGACCTTTCTCAAAGGTAAAGTCACGCCCCTCCTCAAACACCACCGCCCCGCTGCGACGCCAGTCCCCTGCTGACGTCAAACGCACAATCTTCTCGATCGGAAATAACAGCTTACCCCGCGCGACACCCGTGGCAGCATCACGCACAAATAACACCGATTCGCCGTCGATCCGCTCACCATGCCAGAATGGCTGCAGCACATCTGCCGAATAACGCCACATCTCAACCGGTGCCTCCTGAGCCCATAAGCCCGGCATCCAGCCTGAAAAACTTTCAGCGCAGAACAACACCACACACAGCATTCGAACAGCCGAGAAACGCATCGCAGAACTTCCCCAATACAAATGTCCAACACACATCAGCCGTTACAGAATTTCCCGATATACCCGCTCACTTTGCAGACTTCGGTGTCACGGCTGCCACATACTGTTCAGCCAGACGCTCACCCAGCCACACCACACCGGCAGCATCCAGCACCAGCTGTTCCCTCTGCATCGGCAGATTCTCCAGACGAATATATCTACTGAAATCGTCCGCAGCCAAAGCGTCTGCCAGCATCTGCACTGCATCCACTCGGTTCACACTCTCATGATCCGTCGGTGGCTGCTGGCTGATAAACCAGAGTAGCTGTGGTTGTCCAAGGTCCTGTCGCACAGCCTTCACCAGCGCTGTCACCCGTTCAGCTGCCCCCTGCCGAAACGGCCCCCACGACATATCGTTCTCACCCACATGGTAAAATACCCCCGCCAACTCAACCTCATGACCACGTGCCTCCAATTCACTGATCGACTGCTTCATAAACTGCAGAAACTCAGGATACAGATTGCGACTCTTCGCCTCGCTTCCAGCCGGCGTCCAGTCAATGATCTGAGAACCACTGTGCGTAAACTTCGCTATCGCCACGTTCTTCACACCGGCACGCTGCAATGCCGCATTGAAACTCAGTTCCGGACCAAACGTCTCGTACTCGCCAAATGGCCCTGCAGGCTCCCACCCGTCTGAAACCGTGTAACCTCCACCCTGCCAATACCGACAGGCAGTCTCTGAATCCGACTGCAGCAAACTCTTTCCGTCAGGCAGCTTCGCAAGATCCTGCACAAATGCTCGCTCACCCTCCATATTGCGATGACCGGCCAGCACAAACAATCGAATCTTTGAACCCTTCTCATACGGCCATACCTCCAGACGGCGCGGCGCAGGCTTCCACTGCCCCGTCGCCTGCAGCCACGACCGCGCATAACAGACACCGTGCTCCAGTTGCCCAAGCGTCCCGTAATGATAGTGCAGACCCGTACCACCGCCGATCTCCACACCCACGTGAGACGTTGGCACGTACTCCACCAGAGGATCCGCCTCGGCAACCTCGCGCTGCCCCAGACTGATCGCGTACATGCGAGGACGCAGATCCATCCCCCAGATCGTCTTCGTACACAGTTCACCAATGAAAAACCGCAGCTCCGGCACCGCCAGATCACGCCGCCAACTGGCAATAAAGTTCCTCAGATTCTTACCGTAATTCGCCATGTAGTCCGGCTCAAACATGTCGTTTTCACCCTGATGCCACATGAAGCCCTCCAGCTGCCACCGCACACCCTGCGAATCCAGCTGACCAAGAGCCTCCCGGATCCGCCGCAATGCCAGCGGATACAACTGAAATCCCGTCGGCTGATCCGGATTCCAGTCACCACCCAGATGCGTGCCACCAGCCGCAATCTTGATGATCGCAATCGGTGCACTGATCTGACGACTCACCTCACGAGCAAAACTAAGCTCCGGGCCAACCACATTGGCAACCGGACGCAAAGGCTCCCAGCCCTTCGACTCCAGCTTGTCCTCACGACCCAGACAATACGAAAATCGCACTTTCGACTGCGGCTGATCAAGACCCGCAAATGGCGGATACAGACTGATATCCCCGATTTTTGAATCAGATCCCACCATGTTGGACTGACCGGCAAAGATGAAAACTCGCACCACAGACTCATCCGCAGCCTGCAGTCTGCCCGGACCTTGCAGCCCATACAGCAGGATCCCGACCAGTAACATTCGCAGCATGCTTCATTCCCTTATTGACCGGAAACCAACTTCACTTCTCGATCGAATCCGGAGTGTACAGAATCTTCCACTCGCAGTCTGCCCGCTTCCGCCATAATCATGACCGCACAGAATGCCATCACAGCCACTCACGACCACACCAACCCCCGCAATCCACCTGTACCGAATTCTTCCCGGATTCATGGCAGTCTGCATCGCCATTCTGGCCTTCTCCTGCTGTGTCGCAGCATGCAGACACTTTCTGCATGTCAGCATCATCACCCACGGACTCGGAAGTCCCACTGGGACTGCGGAAACTCAGTTCATGAAAAGCCCTGCCCGCCGTCGTCGCTCCTTTGCGTCACCTGAAAGACTCGAATCTCGCCACCTGCTGGCGACCCTGACGGCTCTCCCGACCGTCGCCGGACAGACTCCGGCTGTCCTTGGCTACAATCTTGGTCACTTTATGGAGGGAACAAACGCTGCGGACTGGTGGCGATATTCCGGTGTTCGGGCCGCACGAGCGTTCATCAGTGCCTCCGACATCGAACCCATAGATGACATTGCAGGTCTGGGTGACGGAGTGACCGACCAGGTGTCCTTCATGAACCGTCGGGCGACTCTGCGATCCAACGCAGCAAATCCCACCCAGCCCCTCGATAACACACTCGTCAACTGGCCCGCATTCCATGACCGTTGGCAGAATTCCACTGGTAACACCAATCAATTCTCACTCAACAGCGCTTTCAGCCAGCTGCGGACACTGCAAACCGACATCCTCGTCAACATTACCGCCAGTCCCGGTCGTTTTCCTGTCGCAGGAAACACCGATTGGGCTGGCAAATGGGAACTGTGGCAGCACTACTTCGCTCAAGCATACTACCTCAGCAGTACCTTCAATGTGCAGCGATTTTCGATGTTCAACGAGCCCAATAACTGGACCGGGCTGACGGTGGACAACTGGCTGATCCGACTGAATGTATGCTCAGATGCCATCCAGTCAGCTGTCACCGATGTCAATGCTCGCTTCGGCAAAAGCCTCTCCGCTGACATCTTTGCGCCTAATACGGCCAACGGAGCAACCAAGTATACGGAATGGGGACAGCCCGCAGTTCAGCAGAGGAACCTGCGAGTCGATGGAACAATCGACCCAAACTGGCAGACCTTTGACGTGTACAACTATCAGAAATACAGCATGAATCAGCACGAAACAGCCACTGCCAGCGGCTACATCGAGGACCTGCAGAATCTGCGTGCTGCGATCGCTGCTGACATGCCCGCCGGCCCGCTGCCAATCGCCCTCACCGAATTCAACGTTCGAACCGGCGACAACTATGACGCTCGCACTGAAACACTGGACAGCCCCACAGACTATGCGGCTCTTGGGGCCAACAGCATCGCGCTCACGGAATCCGGTGCCAGCCAGCTTTACCTGTTCAAGTTCGCCCAGACCGAGCGCACCGGAATAACCAACTATCCAGTAGCCAAAAATGGCACACACTACGTCCAGAATGCAACCTCCGCAAATAACTACGGTGGAGCAACAAAAGCGGCCGAAGTGTATCGGCTGTTCAATAAGGCATCCGGAAATGCTCGAAATCGCTATGCTTACACCAGTGACGCTGGCAACAATGTCTGGAACCTGCTGACACTCGATACCGCAACAAACACCCGCTACGCCTTCATTGTGAACAACAACTCCACGCCAGTGTCACTCAGCATCAACGTACAGGGCTGGGGCGTCGCAGATGGAACAGCCGCCGTTGTGGAAGAGGTCAGCCAGAGTTTCAGTGGAGGTGTCTCGCGACAGGTTAAAGTGACCGCCGGCAGTATCCCCGCTGCCAGTATGCCGGCATGGTCCGCGTGGCTCGTCTCAATTCCAGTGCAGGCTACAACGGAAATCTCAGTCAAAACGACGGGGGATACGGTCCTCAGGGATGGTCTGCAGAAAAACACCACAGGCGGAAATCTGAACTCCCTGCAGTCCCGTGCTGACGGCACTGTCGATGGCCGACAGGTCACCCTCATCCGCTTTCCTCTGACGTCTGTCGATCTGACAAAAATGCAACGCACCCTGCTGACACTGCAGGTCAGCACGAATACGCAGTCTGTACCGATGCAAGCCCACGTTTACGGACTGACAGACGACACCTGGACAGAATCCGGGGCAACGTGGGCCAACACCACCAGCCTGCTCAGACAGAATGTCGCTGCCGGAAATACAATCGCACAAAATGTGGTTGCCGCTCAGGGAACCACCACACAAATGCTCGGACAACTGGTGGCTGAAACCACGGCTATGAAAGAACGCCAGATCGACGTCACGGACTTCATACGTGGACAAACAGACGGCTGGGCCTCGTTCATGATCGTACAGGATCACCGCTGGGACGTAACACTCCCTTCCGGTACACCAGGCGATACACAGCTCGACGGTTTGCGGATCAGCTCACGCGAAGCAGATACTGTTGCCATTCCCGGACCACAACTGAAGATCCTTGGCGCTCAGACAGCACTCGCCCCGCTGATCACTTCGCAGCCTGCCAGCCTCACCGTATCTGAAGGGACCCCGGCCCGCTTTCAGGTCTCAGCCACCGGAACCTCCGGCCTGTCTTACCAATGGTTTCGCAACGGAGTCGCAGTGACCGGAGCCACCAATCCCAGTTTCAGTACGGCAAATGTCACTGCAGCCGACCACCTCGCACGTTACTCTGTCAGGATTTCCAGTACTGCAGGCACAATAACCAGCTCGGAAGCCGTCCTTTCTGTACAACTGATACCGGCAAAATTCTTCGTCGTCGATCAGACAGCTGATAAAACCTACCGCTATGACCCCAACGGAGCATCCATCGCAAATCATACTCTGAATCCTGCCAATCTGAACTCTCGCGGGATCGCGACAGATGCCACCGCCAGCCTGTTCTGGGTACTCGACTCCAATAAGACCGTTTACGTCTACAATTCGGCACTCCAATCCGTCGGTTCATGGGGCGCCAGCGGACTGACCACTCCTACCGGTATCTCGAAATCAGGTAATGACCTCTGGATCGTCGACAGTGGCGTCCGCAAGGTCTTTGTTTATGCCGGTGCAGCACTGACACACACGGGCCCAAAAACAGCCACCAGATCCTTCAACCTGAGTGCCACCAATAATAATCCCCAGGACCTTGTGACCGATGGAACCACCGTCTGGGTCACACAGTCCGGTGCCGCAGATAAGGTCTTTGTCTATCGGGCCAGCAACGGTACGGCCCTCGGTAACTGGGGCATCGACACCGGAAATACCTCGCCTGTCGGTATTACCATTGATCCAGCAGCCACCACCGGCAGCCTGTGGGTCGTTGATGATGTGACGAAACGCGTTTACGAATATGCAAATGCTCGCAGCCGAATATCCGGTTCCCAGACAGCCACTCGATTCTTCGCCCTGAATGCAGCAAACACCAAACCCCAGGGAATTGCTGATCCGCCAGTCTCACATGGCGCGACATATCACACCATGAACAGCAGTACGGCATCAATCAGCACATCACCGCCCAGCGGCAACGAAAACGTCAGACCCGCAGTCCCGAACACCAGGAAAATTAAAGGCCTCACTCAGCAAACTGCCATCGATCGGGTCTTCAGCGAGCCCATCGACTCACTGACCGACACCCCACCAGTTTCACAGACCGCTGATGCAGGCAGCAGCACCGCTACTCGCTGGTGGTCACAAGTCGCTGCGAGGTTACTTCCGCCGGGTATCAAACGAAATCTCAAAAAGCCCGAAGTTGCCCAATTCCTGACAAGCCTGAACCTGAAATCAGACACTGCCAGTACTGCCGATCCAAAGCTGGACCCCAACCTGCTGCAAAGACTTACCAAAAGAATCCGCAGCTGAGAATCCGCAGCTGAGAATCCAGCGAAGCAGCACACCCGCACTCAGTCCTGCTGACTGCCCGTGGCCTTCGCTTTTCGCTCCGTCCTGCCCCGCGCCGTGCCTTCAGCAGGAATGACGGCATCATTAGCCTGCGGTATTCCGGAAGTACTGCGTCCCGCATTGATGTAGCCCCGCAGCAGCGCTGTCAACTGCTCTACCATCGCCGGATTATCCCTCGCCAGATCCCGCGTTTCACTCAGATCCTGCTCAAGTTGATAAAGCTCACGAACTCCATTTTTCCTGAGAATCAGCTTCCACGGCCCCTGCCGAATCGCGAGATCTGCAGCCATCGACTGATGAATGATCCCATCGCGCGTACCCACAGAACGTTTTTCCAGCAGTGCCGGCACCAGTGACACACTGTCCTCACCAGCATTTGCCGGCACGACAGCACCGCTCAGTTCGGCTGCTGTCGCCAGCAAATCGTTCAGGCAGATGGGATGGTCCCATGTGGCTCCGGCCCGCACTCGACCCGGCCAGCGCACAACGAATGGCACCCGATGACCGCCCTCGTAAATGCTGCGTTTCGATTCACGCAGCGGCGCGTACACACGATGCTCGGCACCATTGTCACTGGTCGCAATCAACAGCGTATTGTCCGCTAAGCCGCGACTTTCCAGCACGCGCATGATTTCACCCAGCATCGCGTCACCCTGATACAGCCAGTCCGGATAACGTCCCGGATCCGCCTGCCCCTGTAACCCTTGACCAGCTACGTCCAACCCACCACTGCGCCCCGCAAATTCAGCTGCCGGAACCACCGGGTAATGCGGAGGACACATCGGGAAATACAGAAAAAATGGTTTCTGTAAATCACGGCCCTCCAGCCATTCCACGGCTTTGCGCAGCATCAGTGGCTGATTCTCCTCCGGCTTCACCGACGCAACTGCGCGATCCTGCTCCAGTACAGTTCCGATATTTGCCGCATGAGTAAATCCGCAGAAGTAGTCAAATCCAAGCTCATTCGGCCCACCAGAAAATCGCATACCAACCTGCGGAACACCCTCGCCACGCTGCTCCCAGGACAGACCCAGATGCCATTTGCCAACGCATGCAGTGTCATATCCCTGCTGCTTCAGAATCGAAGCCACCGTCGCACGCGAACGCGGGATAATCGGAGGCGACCACGTACCAAGCACACCATACTGGCCGATCCGGGATGGATATCGCCCCGTCAGGATCCCGTAACGCGTTGGAGTACAGACAGCGGAGGCTGAATGCGCATCCGTAAAACGCATGCCCTGCGATGCCAGACTGTCCAGATGCGGTGTACGTAGTGATGACTGCCGATCGTAACACTGGGGCTGGCCCCAGCCCAGATCGTCGAACAGCACGAAGACAATATTCGGCTTCGCAGCATCCTTCGCCACGACTGCCCCCATGCCAACCACGACCGCCAAAAATGTGAGTAGAAAAAGCAGTCGCATCATCGAGATCTCTCAGCAGGCAGGGGCAAAACGAAAGCCCGATCATAAAGCGACACCGCTGCGCAGCACAACTCAGAAACGAAGGCACACACACTCACAGAAGACAAACAACCAATGCAGAAAACAACCGAATGACGACTGATGCCCCTGCCAGGGCCTCCCCCTCCAGCGAGGTCCGGCACGCAGTCCAATACAACCTGTCCCCACAGTTGCCCTGTCGGGCAGGAACCGCATATGCTCCGGCAGGGTCATCTTAACACACAAGCGGTTGTCTGTTTTCCAATCTTCAGGTCACTGGCCCTCGAGGGCTGCATTGATCTGGCAACTCGGCAGCAGTTCTCTGACAATTCCGCTGACTGATACCCTTCAAAGAGTCTTTGAAAGAAGAAGATAGCCTGATCATGCATATCTGGGTTGATGCCGATGCGTGTCCTGGCGAAGTCAAAGACGTTCTCTACAGAACATCGAACCGACTGCAGATCCAGGTCACACTGGTTGCCAATCAGATGATGTTTGTCCCGCGATCAAACCTGATCCGATTCGAACTGGTTGGCGCCGGTGCAAATGTGGCTGATCAACGCATCGTGGAACTGCTGAATGCCGGGGACCTTGTGATCTCTGCCGACATTCCCCTGGCTGCGGCAGCGGTCGCAAAGGGTGCAACAGTCCTTGATCCTCGAGGCGTTGTCCTCGATGCAGAAACCGTCGGATCCCGACTGGCAGTTCGCAACCTGATGGACGAACTACGTGGTTCCGGGCTGGAAACCGGTGGCCCGGCCGCCTACAGCGCGAAAAACAGACAGGACTTTGCCAATCAACTGGACCGCCTGCTGACCCGACTGCTGCGCGAAGCAGCAAAACGGAAATGATCCAAAACCTGTTGAAAACTGCAGATTTGCTGCCCTGCCCTGAAACCGCTATCAACTGTACCTGCTCCTGATGCCTTCATTCGGTTGACATGCCCCCACCATCACGGGAAAACTACACAATCGTCCTGCTGGTCCCCGGCCGTAACAAGACAAACGCTTCGGCTACTATGATAAAGCTACTCGATCGTCTGCTGTTTATGCAGGGTAACCGCTGTTTTTTCTGCGGCGACTCGATTCCTGACGGTGAAGCCAGTGTAGAGCACCTCGTAGCGTCTTCAAAAGGTGGCGCTCGTGATGACGAAAACTGCGTAGCATGTTGCAGGACGATAAATGCCGTATTCGGAAGCCTGTCCATCAAGGCCAAATTGCAAATTGTGCTCAATCATCGCGGCCAGTTCAAATGCCCGCGATCACAGCCACAACTCAAGCCCGCTGCAAAGCCCGTCTCCGAAAACACCACAGGAGATGCAGGCCCTGCAACACCCAATAAACCGTCTACCACAACCAATAAACCGGCTGCAGCAACCAATAAACCAGCGACTACCACCGAGGCACGAGCCACAACAGCAATTGCGAATCTGCAGAAACGCCCCAACAACAGACCACGCACACTGGCGGCACTGAAAAACAGCCTGAATTCATTGTTCGGAAAGGCGCTGTCCGAACAGGATATGACTTCCTTATTGAAATGTCTGCAGACCGCTCGTGTCCTGGAAATCACCGATACAAAGGTTTCATACCCCGCTGCTGTAAACGCGAGTCTCAACACGTAATCGCTGCCTGACACACCTGCATTACTCGTCAGCCTGCTTCGTCGCGGGGGAAGCATGTTCCGGAGCGGCGATTCTGCGACTGCTATCGTTGCTGCTTGATAAAAACTGCTACCCACAGACCCTTGCCGGGGCTATGATCGAACCGGGCGTCGGGTTAAGGCTCCTGTCGGGTGCTGCCTGATTCGTTGTGCCACCAGTCTGCCCAGGATGAGGGGAATGGTTCGAACAAGCAGGTGCGGAGAAAGCGATGGCTGGGTTCCGAATTGTGACGAAGATTGCTGCCCCAATCGAATTGTGCTTCAACCTTGCTCGTGATATCGACTTTCATACCCGCTCTCTTGCCCACACCGAAGAGCGAGCAGTCGCAGGGCGAACCACGGGATTGATCGGATTGAACGAGTCTGTGACATGGGAGGCCCGCCACTTTGGCATCCGCCAGAGATTGACGACTCTGATCACTGAACTCAACTACCCGCACCACTTTCGAGATGTCATGACAAGCGGCGCATTTCACGCATTTGCCCATTACCATCGATTCAGAATTCAGCAGGGCGTCACGTTGATGATCGATGAGGTCGTTTTTCAATCACTGCCGTCGCTACCGGGCAGATTGGTCGACGCTTTGTTCATGACCAGACACCTGCCCCACCCCCGCAACCCGTAGACTTATGCAGGCAACGCAGATCAGACAACCGTGACAATCGCAACGACAGCCCACGCTGAATCACCAGCATGCTGCCAACTGCACCGTCATGCCATAGTTTGCAGTATCCGTCCGCAGCATCGCTTTCTCCGCGCCCGTTCTGAACTGGATCAAACGACGGGTCACTGATAGAATCCTCCCAACGGATTCGGAGACCGAGCGACATGTTTCGATTGCTTATCACACTGCTCATCGTCGTGACCCTGCCCGGGGCTTCGATCTGCTGTTGCGCTGTCTCTTCACCGGATCTCAGCCAGTCATCAGCCTCGTGCTGTCGTGGGGTTGTACACTCAGCAGCAGATCGACCCGGTGATCCGGAAAAGGCTCCGGATGATCGCTGCCCCTGCACCACGCAACATGACGCGCGAACCTTTTCAGCCGAAATTCGGCTCTCCCAGGGATCGGTGGCATTACGATCTTTTATTGTTGCAGCCGATATTTTCCCAGACAGTCCTGCGGTTGCTTCTGTCTGCAGAAGTCGACAGGCCTCCCGTGCATCTGGCTGTTCAGCATCGTCCGCAGGTGGCGGTGCGTTATTGATTCTGCTTTGTATCAATCGCTGTTAGCAGCCAACCGAAGACTTCATTGTGCGGCACCCGCGTGTCCGCCAATTCCACTGCAGGCTTCACTGTCCGCCGGATCGCAGATCCGGTACCTGCCGCGCGGCAGGCTCTCCGTGAATTGCGTCGCTCTGCTTCTGCAAAGCAGACAGCCTCAAGCAAGGATCATATCATGCACCTGTTCACTCAATGTGGCATTTCACCACTGCTGGCCGTCGCGGCGGTTTTCCTCGCTTTAATTGGTTGCGGCACTGATTCTGCACCGCAGTCAGGCCAGTCTGAAAAATCGACCGACACAGCTGTCACGCCCGCTTCTGCCACCGTTGTCACCTCCACAATTGGCTCTCCGGGCCGGGACGAGGAACACGCCCATAAACCAGGCGCTCATGGAGGCATCATCATTCCAATCGGGTCAGACAGCTACCATGCGGAGGCTGTCATTGAATCCACCGGAGACCTTCGGTTGCTGATGTTGCAGAGGGATGAGACTCGCCTGCTTGAAGTCGAAAAGCAGGCCATCAAAGCTTTTGTAAAGGCGGAGGGAGATACCGGCGCGACTGCGATTGAACTGGCTGCTGTCCCTCAGGATGGTGATGCTGCTGACAAAACCTCACAATTCCTGGGCCGGCTTCCGGAAAGTACCCGCGGACGGCAGCTTGACATCACAATTCCCAATTTGCGCATCGGGGGCGAGCGGTTCCGTATTGGCTTCACAACCAGTACCAGCATAGACGACCAGACGATGCCCGCCAGACTGCCCGCTGACAAAGAGCAACAGCTGTACCTGACACCCGCAGGAAAGTACACGGACGCCGATATCAGGGCCAACGGCAACACAACGGCTTCACAGAAGTATAAAGGACTGATTTCGAAGCATGATGCCAAACCCAAAGCCGGCGATCGCATCTGCCCTGTCAGCATGACCAAAGCAAATCCACAGTTCACATGGATTATCGATGGCAAACCATATCAGTTCTGTTGCCCACCCTGTGTCGATGAATTCGTCAGGATGGCGAAAGAGCAGCCAGCTGAGTTACTGCCACCGGAATCCTTTATCAAATCAGAATAGAAACTTCGCAGGCTTAGAGCCGTGATTTGCGCAGGCGACTAATGCGCAAATTACGGTCTCTTTGACAGACACTGACAATTATTCGGCAGGCCTGCCCGAGCCGTCGACCTGCTCGGCAACCTCCCCGGAACAGCATGAAATCCGGTCTTCAAAACGCGACTCAGCAGACATCACCACATGCTGCCGTCGCTGTAAGCCCCCGTAAGCACACGCAATTTTTGGCTTTTGCTGATCGCTTCGATACAGCACCACAGTCGGAGGGAATCATGAGCATGAAATATCGCACGCTGCTGGTCGGCCTGCTTCTGACTACGGCAATCGTAGTGGCTCACGAAGGCCACAAACCACTTCCAACCCGCGGAATGGAGGTCAACCCCGAGACAGGCCGGATGACCCTGACCGATGTCGCAAGGTCGATTCTTGACGTGCAGACCACAGAGATCGGACCGCAGAATGTTTCTCCTGCCCTCCTCGCCTACGGGACTCTGGTCTCGCCGTGGGATCACCATGCTCTGGTCAGTACACCTTTGTCGGGACGCATCGTCGATCTGCTTGTCACACCCGGAGAGACGGTTCGTGCGGGCCAGGAACTGGCAGCCCTCGAAAGCCCTGATCTCCAGGCCCTGCAACTGGAAGTCCGCAGTGCTCAGACTTCACTGGACCTCGCCGTCAGATTATTCGCATCCACTGAAGTCGCTGCAAAGTCCGGCGCGATACCGGAAGTCCGCCTGATTGAAGCGAGGAATCAGGTACAGCTGCACCGAGCTGCGGTGGAAATTGCTCGAGCCAAATGGCGCAGCCTGCAGCTGCCCGAGGAGGATCTGGAACAGATGCTGAGGTCGCCGGCAGATCCACGCCCTCAGAAGCTTTCGCTGCTCAGCCCGATCTCCGGAACTGTGACGCACTCTGATCTTTCCGTTGGCAAAGTCGTCAATGCACGCGAACATCTGTTCGAAGTGCTGGATCTGTCCAGGGTCTGGCTGAAAGTTGGCGTACTTGAGAAGGACCTTTCCCGCGTTTCCGTTGGCCAGTCACTGCAACTGCGACTGACCGCCTGGCCGGATCTGACACTGGATGCCACTGTTGACGTGCTGGGACAACGGCTGGATCCCGTAACGCATCTGGGTACGGTCTGGGCAACGTTGTCCAACAACCCCTCTGCCGGCCCTTTACTGATACCAGGGATGTCAGGTCAGGTTGCCCTGAGGATCGGTGACGTGACGGCAGGCATTGCTGTTCCGGCCGACGCAGTGATTCGCGATGGAGCCGAGCGATTTGTGCTGGTAGAACAGGAACGGACTCAGGCGATCTCCACGTTCCAGAAACAAACCGTCGCCCTTGGACAACGAGTCGGCCCGTATATCGAACTGCGAGCGGGAAGCCTGTTTCCCGGCGATCGGGTCGTAACGCAGGGCAGTCATCAGTTGGGAAGCTATTTTACCCAGGGGGTCCTGCGAGTCAGTGATGAAACAGCGCGAGACATTGGTCTTGATGTACAACCAGCAGCAGAAACGGCTCTGTCCGAAACAATGACCGTTGATGGTATCGTGGATGTCCCCCCAGCTCGCAGAACCATCGCATCGGCACAGCTTGGTGGCACGATCGCTCGGATCCTTACAGATCGCGCCCAACACGTTCAGGCAGGGCAGGTGCTTGCCGAGATCATCAGCCAGGAATTCCAGAATCTGCAACTGGAACTACTCAGGGCTCACCTGGATACAGAACTGCAGCAGGAGGTGATCAGGAATCTGGGTGAAGCAGGAGACGCCATCTCTCAGCGACGATTATGGGAAGCTGAAGCTAAGTTCCAACAGGCAAGCGACGTTCGTGCAAGCCTTCGGCAGCGACTGCTGATAGCCGGCGTCACTGCTTCCCAGGTTGCTCAGCTCGAAAACACCCGACAATTGATGCCAACACTGCCCGTCATCGCGCCAATCAGTGGGGTCGTGTTGGATTTCGATAAGTTTCTCGGCCATATCGTACAACCCGACGAACCTGTCTTCGAAATCCATGATCTTTCCACAATCTGGATACAGGGATTCGTATCTGAACGAGATCTCCCCCGGGTTGAAATCGGACAGACCGTCCGAGTGCGACTCGTCTCTGACGCATCCGAGCCCGTCACCGGCACGGTCGTTCGAAGCAGTCGCAAAATCGGAACAGAAGATCGCACCACGTCAATCTGGGTTGAGCTGAAGTCAAAGCCACGCGTTGCCATGCTGCACAATATGATGGCTCGCCTGTCAATTGAGACGACTGCTGCACGCAAACGACTTGCAGTACCACGTTCGGCAGTTGTCCGCGAGGGGGTACGTTCGTACGTGTTTGTCCAGACCGACGATGGCACCTTTGAACGTCGCCTCGTGGAATTGGGTATCTCTAATGACCTTTTTGTTGAAGTGACTCGCGGATTGTCAGTGGGTGACCTGACAGCCACTGCTGGTGCCTCTGCACTGCAGACCGGCTATGCGGCTCTGAAATAAAACCATCGAACGCTGTAGAGACCGGGTGAGTGACACATGCTGAACTCGATTATTGCTTTCTCGCTGAAGAACCGCAGTCTTGTACTGCTGGCAGCAGTCGGCATTCTGATCTTCGGAACCCGGACACTGATCCGCATGCCGGTTGACGTGTTCCCGGATCTGAATCGGCCTACGGTCACTGTCATGACCGAATCACCCGGGCTTGCCCCCGAGGAAGTTGAAGTGCTGGTGACGCGTCCGATTGAATATCTGCTGAATGGTGCGACTGGTGTGCAACGAGTGCGATCGGCTTCAGGAGTTGGCCTGTCTGTGGTCTGGGTGGAATTCGACTGGGGCACGGACATCTATCGTGATCGCCAGATCGTCGCGGAAAAGATTCAGATTGCTCGCGAACGCCTGCCACGAGATGTCAATCCGGTGATGGCCCCGATCTCCTCCATCATGGGAGAGATCATGCTTCTGGGCCTGAGATCCAGCAGAAACGAGACGAACATTGCTGCCAAAGAAGCAACCGCGATGGAACTTCGCACCCTGAGCGAATTCACTCTGCGGAATCGACTGCTGGCGATTGAAGGTATTTCCCAGGTCACTGTGATGGGTGGCACTCTGAAGCAGTATCAGATTGTGACATCTCCGGCTCGACTGGCCGCGCAGAAGATTACACTGGATCAGCTTACCGCGGCAGCAGAAAAAGCCAATGTTCTGGTGGGTGGCGGAATCCTTGTCCGATCGCCTCGCGAATCTCTCATCCGAGTCAGTGGACAGAGCCTGACACTTGAGGAAATCGAAAACACCCCGATTGTCTGGAGAAATCAGAGGTCTGTTCTGATTAAAGAGGTAGCCGATGTCCAGTTCGGCGGCCCCGTGAAGCGCGGCGACGGCTCAGTATTGGTAAAGACTGATCAGGGGATTGAAGGCGGAGCGGCAGTCATTCTGGCTGTGCAGAAACAGCCCAACGCAGACACCCTCAAACTGACTCGACAAATTGAGTCCGTCCTGACGGAATTACAACAGGATCTTCCCGAAGGCATTATCATTGAAAATCGGATTTTTCGACAGGCCGACTTCATACAGGCGGCGGTCAAGAATGTGATTGAAGCTGTTCGTGATGGTGCCCTCTGGGTCGTTGTCATTCTGTTTATCTTCATGTGGAATTTTCGCACCAGCCTGAGCTCACTGACAGCCATGCCACTGTCGATCCTGCTCACTGTACTCATATTTCGCTGGTTCGGGATCTCCATCAATACGATGACTCTGGGGGGCATCGCGGTGGCCATCGGTGATCTCGTGGATGATTCGATCGTAGACATCGAGAATATCTATCGACGCCTGAAAGAAAATCGTCAGAAAGCCGTTCCGGAAGCTGCCCTGAAGGTGATCTATGACGCCTCCTGTGAAGTTCGCAACTCAATTGTCTATGCCACGTTGATTGTCGTACTGGTGGTCTTTCCCCTTTTTTTTATGTCCGGCCTTGAAGGACGCATGTTTGCACCACTGGGAGTGGCATACATGACGTCTCTGCTTGCATCGCTGATTGTGTCACTGACGATCACACCTGTTCTGGCATCGTTCCTGCTGCCTCAAGCAGGGTTTCTTGAAGAGAAAGGTGACCCGCTTGTTCTTCGAATGCTGAAACTGGTGACCTCACGGATTCTCCGCTGGACGCTGCGAAATGCGAACATCGTGCTTACAGGCACGGTGGTCGTGGTCTGTGTCGCATTGGTTACACTGTGCTGGATGGGAGGCGAGTTTCTACCGCCATTTAACGAAGGCACATTCACCATCAGCTTTCAGACACAACCCGGGACCAGCCTGAATGAAAGTCAGCGTCTGGCCCGGCGAGCCGAAATGCTGTTGATGGAAATCCCTGAAGTGAGTGCCGTCTCACGCCGTACCGGGCGAGCGGAACTTGATGAACACGCAGAGGGTGTAAACTCCTCTGAAATTGATGTCGTCGTACAGGATCATCGTCGCCCCGCCCCTGGCATCAGGGCTGCACTCGTTCGACTCATTCCAGTAGCACACCTCTGGGGATACGAAACCACCGGTCGACCTCGTGAGCAGGTGCTGGCAGACATTCGAGACCGGATTTCATCCATCCCCGGCGTCAAAGCGAATATTGGACAACCTGTCTCGCACCGACTTGATCACATCATGTCGGGCGTGCGAGCTCAGATTGCTGTCAAGGTTTTCGGCAGTGACCTGCGAGAATTGAGAGATGCAGGTCAGGATCTCTACACGGCCATGAGTCAGGTCAGAGGCGTAGTTGATCTGCAGCTGGAACCACAGGTCGAAGTATCACAACTTCGCCTGCAGGTTCGTCGTGAAGATGCGGCCCGCTATGGACTTGCCCCGGGAGACGTAGCCGCACTTCTCGAGACCGCTTACAAGGGCCGAGTTGTCTCACAGGTCCTTGACGAAGATCGTTACTTCGGACTCGTTGTCTGGTTCGACGAGGCGTCACGTAACGATCCGGATGTGATTCAACAGACGATTCTGGAAACGCCGTCCGGCCGCATGGTTTCGATGGGGGAGGTCGCCGATGTGCTTGATACAACGGGCCCAAACACACTGAATCGGGAACACGTACAGCGACGCATTGTCGCTTCCTGCAATGTTGAAGGACGCGACCTTGCAGGCGTTGTTCAGGAAATCCGCCAGCGTTGCCAGCCCATTGAACAACGCCTGAAGGGCCTTCCTGGAAGCTATCACGTGGAATTTGGTGGCCAGTTCGAAGCCCGGCAGCAGGCCAACCTGAGACTGCTGATACTCGGCAGCGTTTCTGTGGTCGCCGTATTCATGCTGCTGACACGCTGCCTTGGCTCGTGGCGGGCAGCAATGCAGGTGCTTGTCAATATTCCCCTTGCAGCACTGGGCTCGATCCTCACATTACTGATTGTCAATCATCCGACTCCCGAATCCCTGCAGAACGCCCAGTGGTGGCAGATTCCTGCCGTGTGGGCCAGCGCGACCAACCTGAGTGTCGCCCATTGGGTTGGCTTCATCACTTTGATTGGTATCGTCAGTCGTAACGGTATCATGATGATCTCTCACTACATTCATCTGATGGAACACGAAGGGGAGGAATTCTGTGAAGCCATGATCATTCGTGGCAGTCTTGAACGACTGGCCCCTGTCATGATGACAGCCACCACCAGTTTTATTGGCCTGCTCCCCCTGCTCTTTGGTGCCGGACAGACGGGCAAGGAAATCCTCTACCCCCTTGCTCTGGTCGTCTTCGGAGGAATGCTGACATCAACTGTTCTTGATCAACTGGTCACACCGGCACTGTTCTTCAGATTCGGCAGCAATGTGTTCCAGCGCGTCCCAGGGAACCCTGAACAGTCGACGAAGCAGAATCAGCCACTTTGAACTCTGGAGCATGACCGAATCCGGGCACCAGGCCACTCACCGGGTCTGGTCAAAAAAACGCCGGAAAGCCCAGAAATAACAGCTCCAATTCGTCAAAACCCTGGCCGGTTTTGACCCTCAATCGGTGGCCGGTTTTAACCCGCGCAATGACACCATAAAACAGAGTCGCCAGGTAATGCTCGTCGATCAGACGCATCAAACAGAGGTTCGCCTCAGTTTCTGCCACCGCCTCGTATTACAGTGAGGATCGGCTCAGGCCCAGCAACTCGCATTGACGACGAACGCTCAACTCTGATGAGTCCACGTCAATCAGCGACTGCAAAACCTCGACCGACTCTCCGCGATCAGTCAGGTACTCCCACTTTTTTGAGCCACCCCAGCACCATCTTCAACCGGCCGATTTGCTCATACAGTTCGTCTACCGAAACCTCGTCCGTGGCCCCTTTTCTCGGGCGACCGACCGTGCCGAACAAGCCCTCCGGTCCTGCCAACCATTGACGCGTCTACTGATGGATCTGCGACGAATGAACCGAGTAACGGCTCGATAGCTGAGCAGCCGTCTCCAGTTCTCGAGCTGCCGCAATCGCAACATTCGCCTTGAAACTCACGCTGTGTGACTTCCGCTAACCTGCCGTGATTCCCCTCCAAAAGTGAACCTCGGAAAAACTCCCCGATTTCCTGATCCAGTTTCTGGGGTGCATCGTAGCCTGACTTAATCGTATCTCCTGTTCAATGACTACTCTTCAGCGATTGTTTGAGTCTGCGGATTTGTTTTCTGATGATCAGCGGAATTCGTTCCAGCACAGGTGAAGGGCCAAACTGGAATTCGAACTTCTGAGCCGTTTCGGTGAGGGAGTCGCTGATCTGATCACAGAGACGATTTGCTGTGCCAACTACGGTTTTAGCGTTGATTCGAAGATCTGTCGCCAGTGCCTGAAGATGGCTGAGCCTGATTTGTCCGGGATCCGCTGATCCTCCGATGCTCATCGCAGAATGGCGGGAAATGTTGTCGTAATTCCGAGTACAAACAAGATCATAGAACGGCGCGAGTCGAATAGAACGACTGCTTTCGTAAAGCAACGAGATGTTCTTTCCATGAGCATCCGCATTGCCGGCAATCAGGTTGAAGAGTGACCACTGCAGGAGCCTCTGAAGGTCAACGATGGGGAATGTGGAATGCACGCGAAGAATGTCCGCACACCGCCGCAGTGACGGTCCACCTTCGTTCTGATACTTCGACGCAGGACTGATACCAAGTGCCTGACAGAAATCTTCCTGGTGCAGACGGCGGTAGTGATCGTTCTCGCGAACTCGATCGTAACGAGTGATCAAAGCAACGCTGGCTCGCTTCGTTTTTCTCAGCACGATCTCCAC
>CAIOKE010000134.1 GCA_903858815.1 uncultured Planctomycetaceae bacterium
CCAACCGTAGCCCGAGCATTCCTGCTCGGCCACCTTCTGCCCAAACAAACCGTGTAGCTGCTGCCCCACAGGCGAGCCGTTAGTGTCACCTAACTGGCGTTGCCGTTTGCGTCTTAACCGTTGTGTTCTTCCTCGCACGGAAGCGGTATCCAGTGCGTTTTGCGCCAACCCGATCAAACTGCAACCTGCAGCTGCGCATGTGACTTTCGTTGATCCAAAATCATTCGTTGAGAGTCGCTCAAGTTCGCAATAGCGAAATCCAAGTCCCACAAAGGCTCAGAGACGCAGAGAAATGAACACAAAGCCAACCTCTCCGCGTCTCCGCGTCTCTGCGGGAAATCGCCCCATACCCGAACACGAACGCGCCTTACTGCTCCTCCTCAGATCGCTACCCCCACCGCGTCGCAGTGAACCAGGAACTCCACGACGCAATCACAAAAGCCAAATCCCGCAGAGACGCAGAGGGGCAGAGAAATGAACCCACAGCCAACCTCTCCGCGTCTCCGCGTCTCTGCGGGAAAATCACTCCATGCCCGAACACGAACGCGCCTCACTGCTCCTCCTCAGATCGCGGCCTGCTTTGGCGTTTCGTTGGTGGCTTACAAACTGCGCACGAAACCCCGCCCAGGCGTTTGAAACCAATCGTTCGTGGTTGTCCTCGTTCTGCGTGGATCAGTGTTTGGAAATTTCTGTGGCCATGCAACTTGCGGATGCGCACAGGATTCGCCGTTGATCCGGAAAGGGTGTCAACTATGTGCTGACGGTGCCGCGATCTCAGTTATTGAACAGGAAGTGGCAGATGTCGCCGTCCTGCATGATGTAGGCCTTGCCTTCGACTCGCAGTTTCCCGGCAGCTCGGATTTCCTTCTCCGATTTATAGGTTTCAAGGTCTGCCAGTGAATAGACTTCGCAGCGGATGAAACCTTTTTCGAAGTCACTGTGAATGACTCCGGCGGCCTGCGGTGCTGTGGCTCCGACTGGAATGGTCCATGCTCGGACTTCCTTTTCGCCGGCAGTGAAGTAGCTTTGCAATCCCAGGGTTTTGTAGGCAGCGCGAGCCAGTGGGCCCAGTCCGGGTTCGGTCAGGCCGACCGACTGCAGCATCTCGTTGCGGTCTGCTTCATCCAGTTCTGCCAGTTCTGCTTCCAGCTTGGCGCAGATCGGTACGACATTGGCCCCGTTGGTTGTGGCATACTGACGGACCTGCTGTACCAGAGTCCCGTTTCCATCGAGGTCATCTTCGGCGACGTTGGCTACGAACAGGACCGGCTTGGCAGTCATCAGTCCGATGGACCTGACGATGGCCTTTTCTTCGTCTGTGAAGCTGCAGGTTCGGAGTGGTCGGCTGTCATTGACCCATGCCTGACATTTCTCCATGACGGTGGCACGCAGTTTGGCTTCCTTGTCGCCGCTTTTGGCGGATCGCTGAGCTTTGGGCAGTGAGTTTTCCAGAGTCTGCATGTCGGCCAGCAGCAGCTCGGTTTCGATCGTCTCGATGTCTGACAGCGGATTGACGCCCCCGCCGACGTGAGTAATGTCGTCATCGACGAAGCAGCGGACGACCTGCATGATGGCGTCCACTTCGCGGATGTGGCTGAGGAATTTATTGCCCAGTCCTTCGCCTTCGCTGGCGCCTTTGACGATGCCGGCAATATCCACCAGTTTGAGGGCAGCGGGGATGACTTTCTGAGGCGGAATGTACTTCGTGATTCGCTGCAGACGCTGATCGGGAACGCTGACAATGCCTTCATTCGGTTCAATTGTGCAGAACGGGTAGTTGGCACTTTGAGCTGCAGTAGAACAGGTCAACGCATTAAACAGAGTGCTCTTGCCAACGTTCGGCAGGCCAACAATTCCGGCTTCCATGAATCAGATTCCAGCTGATCAGAGTGAAAAAGGCCCTGAAATTGCAGGGCGCGGGCAGGGAGTGTAGCAGATTTTTGAGCGATCGCGGGGTGGAATCCGCACGGATTTTCGACGTTGCCGGGGCTGAAACTGGTCTTGCCGATCGGCAGAAATTGCTGGTAG
>CAIOKE010000135.1 GCA_903858815.1 uncultured Planctomycetaceae bacterium
AGCACCAGCTCGGTGACGATACCGAGACTCCCATTTGCTTCGTGGTGATCAGCCCACGGAATCGCTGAGTGACGGGCAAACCTGCGCCGCGGCGCGGCTTTGTTCGGGCAAAAGGGCGGCCGGGCAGGAATGACCGGGCTACGGTTGTCGGCGAGCAACGACAACTGAAGAGTGGCAGTTGACTTCGGCTCGGCAGGAGCCTCGCCCTCCCGAGGGGGAACTTCGCGACAACTGAAAACTGACAACCGATCACTGCTTCCCGGCAGACGACGGATCGGCGATGCCAAACATCTGCAGCAGTTCGTCCAGCACTTCCGGGCCATCAGCTTCGCTGGATTCCAGTGGCCACCACGCTTCATGATGATCGACGATTCGCAGATGGTCTTTATGCAACAGGGACAGCATGCGCATCAGTCGAGCGTTCCGATAACGCAGCACCGCAAACCCATTCTGCAGGTGCACATTTTCAACAAACCATGACAGGGCCCGCAGGTTCAGTTCGCGCAGCTGCAGCATGCGACGAGCGGGCGTTGGGATCGGGCCAAACCGATCGCGCAGCTCCGTTTCCAGTTCGCTCAGCTGGTCCAGAGTATTGGCCTGCGACATCCGACGATAAATCTCAATCTTCTGCTTTTGATCGTCCACATAACGATCAGGCAGGAAAGAAGACACCGGCAGGTCAATGCGACAGTGTCGCTGATAGCGCAGAGGTTCCTTTTTCAGCGAGCGGACTGCGTTTTCGAGCAGCTGGCAGTACAGTTCATATCCCACGGCGGCGATATTGCCACTCTGTTCCGTTCCCAGAATGTTTCCGGCACCACGAATTTCCAGGTCCCGCATGGCGATGCGGAACCCGGCGCCCAGCTCACTGTACTCTTCAATCGCCTTCAGTCGACGAGTGGCCTTCGTGGTCACAATCCGCCCGTCCTCCAGCAGCAGATAGCAGTACGCCCGATGACGATCACGGCCGACTCGACCTCGCAGCTGGTGCAGATCGGCCAGTCCATAGATATCCGCCTGGTGAATGAACATCGTATTGGCATTTGGAATATCGAGGCCGCTTTCAATAATGGTCGTGGCCAGCAGGATGTCGGCTCGACCGCCCACAAAGGCCAGCATCGCCGCTTCCAGCTCATCTTCGGGCATCTGCCCATGCGCAATCACCACTGTGGCCTCCGGGACAATCCGGTTCAGTCGCAACTGCAGCTCGTGAATGTCGTGTACGCGGTTATGCACAAAATACACCTGCCCGCCACGATTCAATTCGCGAATAATGGCGCTGCGCACCAGTGATTCATCAAATCGCCCGACTCGAGTTTCAATCGGCACGCGGTCGCGTGGCGGGGTGGTCAGACTGCTGATGTCACGAATACCCAGCAGTGACATGTGCAGCGTTCTGGGGATCGGCGTGGCTGTCAGTGTCAGCACGTCAACCTCCGCACGCATCTGCTTCAGTCGCTCCTTGACCTTCACACCAAACTTCTGCTCCTCATCAATCACCAGCAAACCGAGCGACGGAAACTGGACATCCTTTGAGACCAGTCGGTGAGTCCCAATCAGAATGTCGACTTTGCCTTCCTTCAGCCGCTTCAGAATCTCACGCTGCTCCGCATCAGTGCGAAATCGTGACAGCATTTCGACCGTCACCGGAAACTCGGCCATCCGCTGACTGAATGTACGATAATGCTGTTCTGCCAGTACGGTTGTCGGTACCAGCACGGCCACCTGCCGCCCGTTATCCACCGCCTTGAAGACCGCCCGCATAGCCACTTCGGTTTTACCGAAACCGACATCACCGCAGATCAGTCGGTCCATCGGCCGACTGTTCTCCATATCGCCCTTCAGATCACTGATGGCGGCCAGCTGATCGGGCGTTTCCGTGAAGGGGAAGGCTTTTTCGAATTCCTGCTGCAGATGCGAATCAGCCCGGCAGATCAGCCCCGGTCTGGAATTGCGGTCCGCCTGCAGTCGCAGCATGTCGGTGGCCATATCCGACACCGCTTCAGCCACCTGATCCTTTTTTCGCAGCCAGGATGTACCACCATAGCGACTGAGTTCCGGAGTGGTTTTCGCCGGGCCGATGTATTTCTGCACCAGATGAATCAGTGACGACGGAACGAAGACCGTCACACCGTCACGAAATTCCAGAATCAGCTGTTCTTCCTGGACATCCAGCACCTGAGTCATCTTCATGCCGCGATAGCGGGCAATGCCGTGCGATATGTGGACAACCAGATCGCCTTCCTTCAGATCGAGGAAGCTGTCGATCGCCCGGCTGTCGGCTCGGCGTCGCTTCGTGCCGGTTCGAGCGGGCGTGCGGGAAAACAGCTCACTGTCGCTGAGCACAATGAGCTGGCGAGAAGGAATACGAAAGCCGCGTCTGAGCGTTCCGGGAGTGGTAGCCACTCGCTCTGCCAGCCCGAGGCTGAACTGGGCATCATGCTGCACCAGCAGCTCCCGCAATCGCTCCTGCTCACCCTCGTTGTGGCAGCACAACAGCACCCGGTCCCCGGGATTCAGGACCTCCGACAGCTCCGTCAGGGCATCACGACGACTGCCGGAGAAACGCTCCATCGGCTCGATACTGAAGCGACAGGCGGTTTCGAAGCTGTCCACGCCGATGGCATCCACCGTGACGGATGGCCACGTCGTCAACCGCGCCATGACAGGGTCCACACCAAACAGGCCGGTGGGATTCGCCAGCCTCTGCAGGTACAGGCGGCCTTCCGAAATGGACTGCTGCAGATCTGACAGGATCACCAGCATGTTCGCCGGAGCAGAGTCCAGCAGGCTTTCGCTGAAACGAGCGAATGGTGCCGGCCCGCTGCCGGGACTGCGGTTGTCAGTGGTTGCCGGCTTGTCTGTTGCAATGGTCAGGGACAAAGACGCCAGATCAGCCAGCCGTTTCTGTGATTCCGCATCAAAGGAGCGAATGGATTCGATTTCGTCGCCAAACAGCTCAATACGTACCGGATCCGCTTCTGTGGCTGGAAACAGGTCGAGGATACCGCCATGGATCGAGAATTCACCGGGCAGCTCCACCGCTGTGACTCGTTCGAAACCATGGCGAGTCAACCAGCCGGAGATCTCATCCAGCGACAGTTCTTCACCGGTTTTCAGGGTGCGTGTGGAGCGGCGGATCGATTCGCGGGAAGGTACAGGCTGCAACAGGGCCGGCAGACAGGTCACGATTGCCAGCGGTGGCTGGTCATTCGCACCGAGGCGTCGCACAAGTGCCATGCGAGCGGCGGCGATGGTGTCCGCCGCCTCATCGTCATCCGGCACACCCTCCCAGGCCGGAAATCGCTGAACATTCAGACTGGAAACCCCGGCCAGTTCATCGGCGAATTCTTCGGCATCGCGGATCGTCGGCTGAACGATCAGGACGGAGCGGTCTGGAAAGGCGGAGGCAATGGCTGAAATCGTGAGCGCGCAGGCTGAGCCCCATGCACCGTCAACGGCAGCACTGCGCCCGGATCTCAGTGCCTGCAGCACTTCTGAAAATCCGGGCAGGGCGGCCAGCAGGGCGGTGACGTCAGCAAGATTCTGAGTTACGGGCTCCGATGATGCAGCCATGTCAGGCTGATTCTAGTACGCACCGTTCCTGTGGCCAAACGTGGCCGACCGACAATTTCGGCCGGGGCCACTTTTACCGCGATGGACGATTCAGATCAGGGCAGCAGCTGCCCGTTGATCTGAGTCTGTCCGATGGCCGATCCCTGCGGAATCAGCAGCAGGGCTTCGATGAACCCGTTTCCGTTGATCCCGTTCGAAATGACCTGCATCTGGTTCCCCAGACCGCTCAGCTGAACCGGTCCGCTGACCGGGGCCACCACGAAGCCACGTTCGGCCGCATTCCCCAGATCGCGGAAGGACACGCTGTTCGCAGCAAACGACAGATTTGCCCCATTGCCAGCTCGGCGAATCTCAATCCCCGTGCCACCGTCAGACTCAAGCGTCATCTGGTTGCCCTGGAACAGAGCAGACTGGATGCGAGCAGTGGAGGCTGGTGGAAGCACAAAATACATCGCTGTCGGTGTTTGACCGGCCACACTGAAGACGTTGTTGGCTATTCGGTAGACGCCGTCCACATCTCCCATCTGGTAGTCACCCAGCAGATCCACGCTGACAGCTCCGGGGTTCGTCCCCAGATTGTTCACGAAGATCTGGTTTGTCTGCAGAGACATCTCGGTCAGGTCAGTGGACGAGGTGTTCGAGAACACGAAGGCCATCTGATCGGTGGCCGCCCGCATATCGAAGCTGTTGCCTTCAACCAGTATCCGCGCTGGTCCATTCCAGTCCATAGAGATGCCATCGTCCAGCAGCGGACGGGCATCGAATGGAGCGACCGTACCTGGATCCGTCGAGTCATTGGCTTCGATGCGGTTATTGTAGAATTGAGTTCGTATCGCTGCTCCCGATGCACCAGCAGTCTGGCGAATACGAATCACATCGTGCTGGTTGGAGGTGAAGTCGGATCGCTCAACAAGCACTTCGAATGGTCGTTCCGATCGTTCATACGTGTTGACCACCGTGACATCGTCCAGCGCTACCGTGTACTCGGAATAAATCGTGTCATAGCCAACGGCAGTATCATCACCGTTATTATCAAACACGGTGTCCTGAACCTGCAGACCCATCAGGTCGACAGCATGAATCCCACGAATATCTGAATCATTGACGAGCGAGAACTGCATCAGGAAGAACTGTTCGTCGCGGTCGTTGACCACATTCACGTTCCCTGCCGAGTCCTGATACGATTCTGTATTCTCGATCCGCACACCAAATTCATTATCCGTCAGGATCATTTCGCGAATCTGGACCTGTCCGGCATTTGCAAGGTAGATGCCGGCCGCATCATTGTTATCCAGTCCGTCACCCTTGGCACCCGAAATCGTGCCACCGTTGCCCGCAACTGTGGTATTGGCCGTTGGACGAATGATGAATGACCGGCCTTCCGCTTTGTTGGTTTCCACAAGGCGGATACCGTAATCCGGAGCATCACTGCTGTTGACCTGCTCCAGCGTCATTTCAATACCGCTGTTTTCGATATCCACGGCTGTTTCATCCGTGGTGGTGATCAGACCGTCTGAAGCTCGAATCAGCCGGTTATCCAGACCGAAGAAGCCGGTACCAGCCAGCGACGTCACACTCATGTCTGTGAAGTTGACGAGCCCCGTGTTGTTGCGAACATCGATACCCGCACCGCCACCCGGATTGCCGGTGGCATCCACGACGACCGCTTCACCGAAGGACACTGTGCCGCTGTTGCCGTCAACAGAGATCGCCGCACTTCCTGAGACCAGCTCGTTGTTGACCTGTGTCAGGCGGCGCGGTGTTCCTGTACCGAACTCAATCGTGCCACTGCTTCCTGTAACCTGCACACCCTCTGCCAGACGATTCGTAACGCGGGTTTCGCCCTCAAATTTCACGTTTCCGCTGTTGGAACTGACTGCGACCGATGCCAGGTCCGTACCATTGACGGTTGTGACACCAAGCGTTCGCACCAGGCTTCCCGCGGCATTATTCGAAATCAGAATACCGTTGCCTTCTGTGCGTTCCGGTGCACCGGCCACGATTGCTGTGGCAGTAATGTCGACCGTGTCAGAAAACTCGACCGAACTGCCCGCGAGGTTGTTGGAAACCAGAATGCCGGCCTCGGCTCCGGCACCCAGATGATCGGTCAGAGTGACATCCTTCGAGAAGCGGACGGCACCTGAGGAATTCGTGATCTCAATGCCACCCGCGTTGCGATTGGTGATGTCCACCGGAGAATTGAATGTGGCTGACCCCGACAGTCCGTCAATCAGAATGGACTGCTGACCGGATGCATCAATGGTCAGGGCCGCAACCTGCGGGCTGGAGTTAATAAACGAATAACTGCCCGCACTGTTCAGAATCTGCAATCCACTGACAGCCGCGTTCGTCGACACCAGATTGTCGATGACTGCGGTACCACCCGTGTTGTTGCGAATGACAACGCCCTCACCGCCATCGTCCGTGATGGACGACCGGCTCATGGTGAACTGGCCACCAATCATGTTCTCAACAATCAGCGCTTCATTGCCTGAGGTGTTGCTCATCGAGCCGAACAGCAGATTGTCGGTCGAGGTGAACGTGACAAGGCCGTTACCGCCGGACACCAGCATCAGCGGGCCGGATGCTGTGGCCGATGACTGCAGTGTCGTATTCGAAATCGCCGTATAACCTTTGGTGTTTGCCAGAACAATGGCCGATTCACCCGCACCGCTGATCTTCACATCGTTGACGATCGTGTTCTCTGCACCATTGCTGAAAATCCCCCGCAGTGTGGGATTCGTGATTGTGAAACCGGAAAACTGCGAATCATCCGCCAGCCGTACGGCCGTTCCGATCGAACCATTCAGGTCCGGACGGGCCAGATTGGGAGCTGCGGCAAATGTGGGCGACTTCGGCAGTTCAACCTGCAACAGCTGACCGGCAGCCCTGACTGTCACGAAGTTCTGGGTGGAGCGACCGGCTGTCAGCTCGCCCTCACCAATCAACTGCTGGCCCGGCAGCAGATTGACGACGTTTTCAGGACCAGCACTGAAACTGCTGCCTGCATGCACGTAGACCAGATCGGTCCCGGCACCCAAACCCTGCTGCAGCAGACGATAGGGGTCGTTCACGGTACCCAGGAACGGTCCGCCAACATCGTTGCTGTTCACGTGAGCAATCGACAATGGCAGACCAGTCGTCGGGTCCAGAGCCAGCTGGCCGGGGGCATCCTGAGAAGTGACCAGCGTCACCACGTTCAGATTACGACGCACTGGTTCGCGGAATCGCTGAATCGCCGAACGCTTCAGATGCTCCTGACTTCTGAAGCCCCCGAAATGCACGGCCGCCGTGAACGATACCGTCGTATCAAACTGCTCGTCATTGGTCAGCTTCAGACCCAGCTCAAACATCTCACGGATGTCGGCCTGCAGGCGAGTCGACCAGCCGGCAAAGCCCGCTGCAACATCACCCTCGTAATAATAACCCCCGCCAAAGGCGCGCAGGTCAATCCGCTCCGCAAAGTCGCCTGGCAGCAGAATACCGGCCTCAGCATCAAACCCCTGCAGACCCTCCGAAAACGCATCCGTTCGAGTAAACGTCAGATTGCTGCCTGTGAACGCCGAGCTGCCCGGCTTCACTGTCTGACTGGTCAACGCAAACGATTCGCCAAAGGTCTGGTAATAGTTCCCACGCAGCTCCCATGCATGGCCCAGTACTTCCGCACCAACTCCCCACTGATTCAGATACGTCCCGCTCAGATGATCCCGGTCATAATATCCGTTCCCGCCGAGCACCACGTCCCAGTCTTCCAGGTAGTAGCGATAGCCGCTGCCGAACGACCAGACCAGACCACCCTCATTGGCCCGACCCAGACGTGTGTCACCAAAAATCAGACTGTTCCCCGCACTGAAATACGGCGACAGGCCAATAAAAGAAATCGAATCGTTGCGGCCCACCGTGTCGCCGGCCACATGGCCACCGCGAAACTGCAGACCATAACCGTCCCGGTTCAGCCCCGTGGACTCCGATGCACCACCCGAGGGCTGAGCCCCGGAGTACAGAGCACCGTCCTGGGAATACGCTGACACAGGCCCAAGAGCCAGCGACATCAGGGCTGCTGCTCGGGTGAGTTTCTTCAGCCAGCGATTGGAGTTCTGAACGATCTTCATGACGTTCCTCAAACCAGGATCGTGACTCACAGGCATTCATTGCCCATGTCGTCGGACTGTCGGGACTCTTCCGGTACCAACGCAGCCTTGAACAGCATCCGCCAGCCGGCCTCTGCTCTGCGCAACAGGTGCACGCAGACCATCCGCCTCGAAAGAGAGGACGCGTTTGTAATGAGGCCCGGGAACACCAGCAACACGGACTACACCCCGCAACACCCGAAAAATTCTGCGGCCGCCAGCGGGCCGGACGGCATTCTGCGGAATCGGCAGACACGCCTGCAGGGCCCGGCAACTTCCGCCGTTTATGCTCCCGCATCCAGAATCCAGCCCAAGCTGCAGAAGGGTTCTTTTGTACACCACAAGGAGCATCCCGCGTTGGAAGTCGGCGTCGTGGTTGCTGATTGGCGACAATTGCAGCGTTGTTGCTGCAGTCCCGGGGGCTCGGGCTGATCACCTGTTTAAAAATCCCGCAAAATGCCAAAAAACGCGGTGTTTTACAGGCCTGAGCTGCGTATGAAGCGTTGGTAGAGGGAGCTGTACGTAGTTTTTCGTACCTGGCCCTGGCAGGCATTTCCGAGGAAATTGCCTGTCTGCCAGCGTGTTATCGAAACCTTTTCCGATTCCGAAGGTTTCTGAGTTTTGGGTCCTGGAAACTTACGGTTTCAGCGAATTAGGGACCGGAAGTGTGCTGATCAGCCGTTTTTTATGGGATTTGCAAATGCTGAAAGCTCGTTATCTGCTGCTGACACTGACTCTGGTCTTCAGCTTCGGGACGCCCTCCATCGCACAGGCTCAAAGCGACGAGCCTGCCAGCCCGTTGCAGTTGATTCAGGAAGGCAAGCGCCCTCTGTTAACGATCACGTTTTCGGGGGCCGACCGATTTATGTCGAAATCGAAGTACATCTTCGAAGCTTCAGAGCACACTGAAGTATTCGGGATGATTGAAACGTTCATGAAAGACTCCATGAACGATCTGGAGGGTTTTAACCGGGGCAAGCCGTTCGGCATCATGGGTTATCTGCCCGTGGCGTTTCCTCCACTGCCTGAGTTTGTGGCCTTTGTGCCAGTGGACTCTGTGGAAGCGGCGACCAAGCTGGTCGAGAAAGCTCCGGTTGTGATCAGCAAGGGTTCCGAGGAAGGTCGCTACGAGGTGATTGGCCCGAACCGGACATTTCCGGTGTTGATGCGTGACGGCTATGCGTTCATTCCTCTGGGGAATACTCCGGATGCCAAAATCCTTGAGCGTGAGTTTCCCGATCCGGCTGACCTGCTGGCCGGGCAGGCGCAGGAGTATGACGCTGCTGTGCGTCTGGATGTGGAATCCATCCCAGTCGCCACTCGCACCCTGCTGTATGGTCTGATCAACAGCGGCATTTCGACACAGCTGCAGCAGCGTGACGGAGAAGCCGAGGGCGCCTACCGCATTCGCAGAACTGAGGGTGAGCGGGGTCTGGCGGCACTGAAGATGCTGTTCATGGACTGTCAGAAGATCACGTTCGGCGTGAACATTTCCGAAGATGAGCAGGCTGTGAATCTTGATATGGTGATTGATGCCATCAAGGGATCGCAGATGCTGAAAGAGATGTTCAGCTCAACAGAACGTCCCAGCTACTTCATTCCGCTGCTGGACGAGAACGCCGCGGTTTCCGTTTCGATTTCCTCGCTGATGGCGGATCGTGAGAAGGAAGCTTATGGCGAGATGATGGAAGGCTTCCGCATGGAAGTGGCTCGGCTGATTGAAGAGAACAAGCTGGGGCCGGTGCCTGACGAAAACAGTCCGATTGGACAGGCGATGACGGCCATCCAGAAGACTCTGCAGGAAGGCCACATGGACATTTTCGCTCAGTTTTACCGCGACTCTGCCGGTAAGCTGGCGATTGTGTGGGCAGGTCGTGTGCAGGATGGTGAAGCGATCAATTCGGGTGCAATGGACGTCCTGACTCGTCTGAAAGACATTGAAGAAGTGCAGAGCATGGGCGAGCTGCAGATCAATGCGGGCGAGCATCACGGCGTGATGCTGCATCGGCTGACCTTTGCTGCACAGCCTCCGGAAGCCGTGGCCGTGTTCGGCGACAATGTGGGCATGACGATGGGGATGGGGGCCACAGCGATCTGGGGTGTGATTGGTGGTGAAGAATCGCTGGCCACACTGAAGAGCGTGATGGACAAGCTGGAAGAAGCGCAGGCGACGGCAGCTGATCAGCGAACACCGCCCAACCTCCGCGTGATCATCAACGTGAATCAGCTGGTGGAAATGGCAGAGATTGCTCGCGAAGTCAGCATGACACGACGCAGTGAGCGTGAGGCACAGGCTGGTGCTGAAGCCGCGATTGCCCAGACGACCACGGACGCTCCGGCAGCCGGTGCTGGCGCTGCTCCGGCCGCTGCTGCTCCGGGAGCTGGCGGGGCTGGTGCAGCACCCGGTGGTCCGGGCGCTGGCCGAGGCTTTGGGCGTGGCGGTGCTGGTCGTGGTCGCGGCGGATTCCAGCCCAGCCCGGCACAGGCTGCTGCAATGCAGCGTCGTGCTGAGCAGGGTCGCCAGATAGCCCTTGAAACTCTGAAGGAAGGCGATGATCGCATCGAAATTGATTCACGACTGACCGAAACCGGGGCTCGACTGCGAGTGCGTCTGGAGCAGGGGTTTGTGAAACTGTTCGGTCGACTGGTAGCGAACGGGATTTCGGGTGGTGAAGCAGAAGAAGCTCCACAGGCAACCCCGGCCCCCGTGCAGTAGTTGACGGCTCGTCGAACCAGCCGAATACAGGCGGAACGCTTTGCGTTCCGCCTTTTTTTTGCTCTGCACGAACTGATCGGCGCGGTGTTTTCGTCAGTGGTCAGTGATCAGTGGTCAGTGATCAGTAAACGCCAAAGTTCCCCCTGGGAGGGCGAGGCTCCCGCCGAGCCGAACACTCCCGCCGCCAGACTGGCGAGCCGTCAGCGCCAGCTGACAGGTGTTGTTGTTCGTGCGGTTGGAGGGTGCATCGGTCAGGTCAGGACAGGATGCCCTGAATCACTTCACCGCGACTGATCGGGATCGGTCGTCCCAGAGTGTCATGAATCACCGCATGTGGATCCAGCCCCAGACAATGAAAAATTGTGGCGGTCAGGTCCTGTGGACTGGTTTTGTTTTCTTTTGCAGAACCGCCGATTTCGTCCGAAGCTCCATACACAGCGCCACCTTTGATGCCACCGCCGGCCATGACGGCAGAGAACACGTGGCCCCAGTGATCTCGCCCGCCGGCTGCATTCATGCGTGGCGTCCGCCCGAATTCGGACATCACCACAACCAGCGTTTCGTCCAGCATGCCGCGCTCACTGAGATCTTCCAGCAGGGCTGCCAGCGCCTGATCGGCCGAAGGACACAGCACGTCCTTCAGCCGTTGTGTTTCACGAGCATGACTGTCCCAGCACGGGGCGTCGCTGGGTTCGTCAGGTCCGCGATACCAGTTGACCTGCACCAGAGAAACTCCGGCTTCCACCAGTCGACGGCCCATCAGCACGCTTTGGCCAAACTGACTGCGGCCATAGCGATCTCGCAGCTCAACCGGTTCGCGATCCAGTTCGAACGCTTCGCGGGCCGGCGACGAGCCCAGCACGTCAAAGGCCCGATCGGTCAGCTGATCCCAGCCTGCATCCGACATTCTGAGTTGTCCAGGCAGGCTGGGGTGCAGGTGTCTGAGCAATTGTCGACGCTGTTGCAAACGACGTTCATCCACGTCATTGCTGAGGAGAAATTCGTCAATGCGTGCGGAGGCACTGGCTGGCTGACAGTTCAGCAGCCACGGTTCCACGGCCCGACCGAGATATCCGGCATCCTGTCCGGGCCAGACGCTGCCGTCTGTGTTGAAGATCCGATGGGGCAACCGCACGGCTGCGGGCAGCTGCCCACGTGGTGACAGCAGACTGCGAGCGATGGCGGCGAGGTGCGGTGAATCATTGGGAAAGCCCGGGTTGGCATTTTCGGCATTCATCGGGGCGTGTGGCACGCCCGTCATCATGTAATAGCCGCTGGAGGAGTGAGCGTTGTCTCCGGTGGACATGGCCCGCAGGATGGCCAGCCGATCTGCCAGCAGTGCTGTTCGTGGCCACAATTCACACAACTGCAGCCCGGGCACGGACGTTGCGATGGGTCCCCAGGCACCGCGGATCTCTTGTGGAGCATTGGGTTTCGGGTCGAACGTGGAGTGTTGTGGTGGCCCGCCCATCAGGAACAGGATGATGCAGGCTTTTGCGCGAGCCGCCGGTTTGCTGACCAGCGGGCTGGCCGCCTGCGCTGACGAAAGTTGCCAGAGCTGCGGCAGACCGAGCCCCAGCGCGGAAAGCCCGCCGATGTGCAGCAGCTGACGGCGAGCGACCCCGTCACACAGGCGTACCGGTTGCTGCTGCAGGCTCAGCATCTGCGGGCAACTTTCAAAGGAAGACAGCGAGGCGGGAAAAACGAGGGGGGGCGGACATCAGACTCCAGTCTATCGGGCTGAATTGCTCGTGGCAATCACTTTTCACGCTCACCAGGGGGCTCGGTGCCGCTGAATGGTGCAATTTGTTGGAAATTCCGGACAGGACAAGGCCGTTCACGGCTTGCCAGCAGCGTTCAGTCACTCAAGAATCCGCCCGGAATCCGAACCCGTTGCAAAGCTTTTCCGTATGTCCGTTTCCAGCCCGAACGATCGCCCGCCTGCATTGCTGCTGCGTCGGCGTCGCCGCGCGATCTCGCTGGCGGCAGTGCTGCTCCTGCTGCTCCTCGCTCCTCGCCTGTTGACTCACACGCCCCTGCGGTCATGGCTGTTGTCAGCTCTTGTGGGGAAACGCGATCTGCAGGTGCAGGCCGGTGCTGCCTCCGGAGGCTGGCTGCAGCCACTGTCATTCGAACAGGTGTCGTTGCTGCACACTGCAGGTTCACTGGAATGCACCATCGCAAAAGTGCAGACTGGTGTCAGCCTGCTGCAGTACCTGATCCGTTCTCCCGATTCGTTTGCCGTATCAGCCAACTCTGTCCAGCTCACCGTGCATATTGACGAACAGGGTCGCTGGCCAACACTGGATTCTGATGGGCGGACTGTTGAGCGTATTCGCTGGGCGATTACTGAGGGCACACTGGTGCTGACGGTTCCCTGGCGTCCTGTGCCTCTGATCAATCTGCAGCAGCTGGCCATCAGCGGTCGCATTGAACCCGATTCGCACGGACATCGGCAGCTGGAAATCGACGCTTGCCGATTGCTGGACCACACTCCGCTTGACGACAGCCACGCTCAGCAGAATCTGGCACTTGTTGCTCCGGTCCTTTCGCAGACCACGAACATTACCGGTACGGCATCGCTGACGCTTGAAGCTCTGCGGATCCCGCTGGACGGGGTGCAGGAATTTTCTCCGTTTCCTCTGCGGGGTACTGTGGTGCTGCATCAGTTGCAGGCGAAACTGACCGAGCAGATTCTGCAGCAGGTAACAGACGCCTTTGGGGGGCTGCCGGTGACTTTGCCGGCACAGATCACAGCGCCCCGTGAATCGCGCATAGCCTTCGAAGTTTCCGAGGCTGGTATTCGCCATCAGCAGATGCGATTCAGCTTTAAGGGCCTGACGCCGGCTGTGCAGATTGCGACCAGTGGTATTCTGCGACTGGATGAGACGATCCAGCTGACATTGTCACTGCAGGCGGGCTGGGCTCAGCTGTTACGACCACCATGGAATATACTGGCCAACCTGGGTCTGCAACGATTTTCCATGCGAGCCACGGGCAGTGTTGATGCGCCGGTCCTGCAGTCTGCGGCCTCTGCGGAGACGTCTGAGCCTGAGCCTGAGTCTAACCGCCGGTGACCTGCAGTTCGCGGTCGCCGGTATCGGAACGCTGCTGCCGCTGAGCCAGCACGCGAACCAGCCGGCGTGCCAGACGAGCATTACGTTCGTACTGGCCGCAATCCTGACACAGTCTGAGCACGCCACCATTCTGCAGGTACTGTCGCCAGCCTGACGGCAGGCTGCTGGTCCGCTGCATTCCCCGTACGACGATCAGTGGCTGGATCCGGCTGGCAGTGGACCGACTGAGCCACTGCAGAAAGTCACCTTCCGGACGATAAGAATCTTCCGCGAACTGTGACCCCTTGCTCAGCAGAGAATCGCTGGGAACCAGCAGATTCAGAGCATGCCGGCCAGCATGACTGACAGTCATCTGCAGACCCATGCGAATGCACTGTTCAGCGTGCCGGCGAGTATGCAGTGCCTGGCTGCCGGGCAGTACAATCAGCGTGCGTGCGGATAATTCGATTGCCAGTTCCACGGCCTGAGCCGCATCTTCAACAGCGTGTTCGAATGAGCGTTGCAGACTGCCCGTGAAGCCACCCGTATATCCCAGACTGCTGATGCGAATACCGGCTTCACCAAGTACGTCAAGCAGACGCTGAGCACCCAATGCGCGGACCTGCTGACGGCGGATGCTGACGTATCGCACAGAGCGATCCTGCAGCTGCTGCACTTCGCTGACCAGAGATTCCACCGTGCGAGATTTGATTGGACTGGCTGTCGCTACGCGCAATGCCGTCTGACAGGCAGACAACTTTGCAGTTGATTCCAGAAAGACATCCATGGAATACAGCAGGCCTGAAGTGGATCTGCTGCGAGCAACAGAACTGTTGCCTGCAGCCGGAGCAGACGAAGAAGACAGGTAGCGTGGCACCGTGCTGTTGATGAATGTTCATAACAGCCTGCCTCGCACAGGTGTACTCTGCAGGATTCAGCGGCACTTGTAAACGCGGTTCAGGTCGGTTTCCCGACTTGATTGTCACGTTTTTTTTCTGTCTCAGTTTGTACCATTTTCCGGCTTGACGCAGGAGCACCCAACCGATAGCGGAGACTCTGCGCGAACCTGACATTTTTCAGTCACACGTCAGTTTGACAAACCCGCCTGTTGCCGTGCACCCATCGCTTGTGCGAAGATACCAACCCACACTGATCTCGCAACGTAATGAGCTCGCTTCCTTCCCGCCTGTTCGGAACTTTCAACATGGTCTGTCGCCGACTGCTGCTGCTGCTGGCCTCCGCATTGCTGCCGCTGTCAGGCTCGCAAATCGCCGCCGATGAACTGTTCACTCAGCAGATTGCTCCGCTGCTGGAACGTCGCTGCCTGTCCTGTCACAACTCGGTGGATCGTCGTGGTCAGTTTTCTTTACAGACGCAGCAGGATGTGTTGCAGTCGGGGCACATTGTGCCCGGCCAGCCGGCCGACAGTCAGCTGCTGACCGTGATTACTTCACAGAATGGAAAAGCTCCGGAAATGCCCGGTTCAGGGCCTCCGCTGACCCCGGCAGAAGTGCAGTTGCTGCAGCAGTGGATCCAGCAGGGCGCACTGTGGCCAGCTGATCGACAGCTGCAGGAACCTGTTGTCTCAGACTTCAGCTGGTGGTCATTTCAGCCCCTCGCAGAACCTGCGGTACCGCAGTTCACTGACGCCGCTGCAGCGGCGTGGATCCGGACTCCTGTCGATGCCTTTGTCCTGCAGTCACTGCGTCAGGCGGGTCTGGAACCATCACCGGCCGCCAGCCGTCGTACCCTGATTCGCCGACTGTCCTTTGACCTGCTGGGACTGCCTCCACAACCCGCGGAAATTGAAGCTTTCGTCAGTGACCCGGACCCGCAGGCCTGGGAAAAACTGGTCGACCGCTATCTGGCCGCCCCACAGTACGGCGAACACTGGGCCCGCCACTGGCTGGATGTGGTCCGCTATGCCGATACCTGCGGCTACGATAAGGACAAACTGCGTCCAAACGCCTGGCCCTATCGCGACTATGTCATCAGTGCACTGAACGCTGATAAGCCGTGGGACCGCTTCGTCCAGGAACAGATCGCCGGTGACATTCTGTATCCCGGCACCTCAGATGGAATTCTGGGGCTGGGCTTTATCGCCGCGGGACCATGGGACTTTATCGGACACGTCGAAGTCCCGGAGTCTAAAATCGACGGCAAAGTGGCTCGCAATATCGACCGAGACGACATGGTTGTCGGCACTCTCAACGCCTTCTGCAGTCTCACCATCCAGTGTGCGCGCTGCCACAACCACAAATTTGATCCGTTTACTCAGCAGCATTACTACGGGCTGCAGTCTGTGTTTGCTGCCGTGGATCGGGCCGAACGACCGTATGACACAGATCCGCAGGTCGAACAGAAACGAACTCAACTGCAGAATGACCGTCAGCAGGCACTACAGCAGCGTGATCAGATCATGGCAGAAATCCGCACCGCTGGTGGGCAGCAGCTGACAGATCTGGAACAGCAGGCAGCAGCGCTGAAACCCAAAACCGTGGTTGCTGACAAGAAGCCCGAGTATGGCTATCACAGCAATATTGATGCACAGAATTCAGCAGAGAAATGGGTGCAGATCGATCTGGGTTCAGCACGCTCCGTGCAGACGGTCGTGCTGCATCCCTGTCATGACGAATTCGGCGGGATTGGATCCGGCTTCGGATTCCCGGTACGATTCAAAGTGGATGTGGCACTGCAGCCCGCACAGAACGCCACCATGGAATGGACCACCATCCTTGATCAGACGGCTGCCGATTTTCCCAACCCCGGACTGCTGCCAGTCACCGCTACCGCTGACCGGTCTGTGCAGCTGATTCGCGTCACAGCCGTCAAACTGGCACCACGCTCTGCTGATTACATCTTTGCACTTGCTGAACTGGAGGCGCTGCAGGCGGATGGTACCAACGTGGCCACCGGCGCTGTTGTCACATCACTGGATTCCATTGAAGCCCCGGTCCGCTGGGGTCGTAACAACCTTGTTGATGGTCACTGGCCTGCTGCGGCTGATCCGACGGCCGAACGACAGCTGGCTGATACCGCAAAAGCACTGAATACTCTGATGTCGTCACTGCTGACGACACAGCGGCAGCAGGCACTGGATCAACTGGCGGCAACCATCACTGCTGCTGATGCAGAGCTGCGTGGACTGCCGGTTGGCCGCATGGTGTATGCGGCTGCCACCCACTTCGGTACTCAGGGCAATTTCATCGCCACTCAGGGTAAACCCCGTGAAATCCGGTTACTGCATCGCGGCAATGAAACTCAGCCCCGCGAACTGGTGCAACCGGGCACTGTGCCACTTTCCAGCACGGACAATTACGTGTTTCAGCTGCCCGAAAATCACACCGAAGGCGATCGTCGGGCCGCACTGGCTCGCTGGATTGTCCGACCAGAGAATCCACTCACATGGCGTTCAATCGTTAATCGAGTCTGGCAGTACCATTTCGGTCGAGGCCTTGTGGATTCACCGAATGATTTTGGACGCATGGGACAGACTCCCAGTCATCCTGAGCTGCTGGACTGGCTGGCCAACCGTTTTCTGCACGACGGACAATCGCTGAAATCACTGCATCGCCTGCTGCTGCTCAGCAGTGCGTGGCAGCAGTCGGCTGAGCAGCGAGATGCGGCGCTGACTGTTGATGCTGACAACCGATTGCTGTGGCGGATGAATCGTCGTCGACTGACCGCGGAAGAACTGCGCGATGCCGTACTTTCCGTCAGTGGATCACTGGATGCGAAAATGGGCGGGCCCGGCTTCTACCTGTTCGCTCTGGAAAAAACCGACCATTCGCCACATTACGAATACCACAAGTTTGATCCCGCTGATCCTCAGTCGCATCGTCGCAGCATCTATCGATTCATTGTGCGATCTCAGCCGGACCCATTCATGACCACACTGGACTGTGCGGATTCCTCACAAAGCACTCCCAGACGCCATGAAACCCTCACACCGCTGCAGGCTTTGTCGCTGCTGAACAACCGCTTCAATCTGGTCATGTCGCTGCGGTTTGCCGATCGACTGACGCGGGACGCTGCCACGGATGAACAACGACTGCAGCTGGCTTTTCAGCTGGTTTCCGGACGAACACCTGACGCTGAAG
Organism: uncultured Planctomycetaceae bacterium; assembly: GCA_903858815.1. Lineage (GTDB taxonomy): Bacteria > Planctomycetota > Planctomycetia > Planctomycetales > Planctomycetaceae > SXXK01. The sequence continues at coordinate 17,579 of CAIOKE010000135.1, forward strand.
AAATTGCCGATATGCTGCAGTATGCCAGGGTTCACGGCTGGCCGGCTTTGTGTCGACTGCTGCTGAATCTGAACGAATTTGTGTTTATTGATTAGTGTTTTCGCTGAGGAGTTGTACTGGTGAAACGTGTCTGTCTGCTGCTGTTTCTGCTGTGTGCTCTGTCCGGCTGCACCGGGACTACTGCCCCCGAAACCCCCAGGGCCACTGCCGAGGAAGTTGCCGCCGGCAAAGCACTGGCTGCTGAAAATGCTGTGGTCAGTGCTGACGCCACTGGTCGCGTGACAAGTCTGGACCTGCGCAAAGCGACTGTCAGTGCTGACCTGCTGCTGAAACTGAAGTCACTGACCAGTCTGCAGGCCATCAACCTTGCCGATACGGCGGTCGATGACGCCCTGCTGGCTGAACTGGTCAAAGTGGCACCACAGGCTGCAAATCTTGATCTGCGTGGCTGCACGCTGTCCGATGCCGCCATGACGGAAGTCGGCCGACTGACCGGCCTGAAAGTCCTGCGACTGTCGGGAAAAAATGGGAAAACAACAGTCGCCGATGATGGCATGAAACCACTGGCAGCGTTGAAGTCTTTGAAGGTCCTGGCTCTGGATAATCTGTGGGTCGGCAAACCGGGAATTGAACATCTGGCCGGGCTGACAGAGTTGGAAGAGCTGTATCTGGCAGAAACTCTGGTTGACGACGAAACCGTGGGTTTGATTGCGAAATTTCCAAAGCTCAAAAAGCTGCGACTGTCGCGGACTTCGGTGGGTGATGCCGCGCTGGCCGAGCTGAAGAACTGCAGATTTCTTGAAGAACTGGATTTCAGCGAGAACTCAGTCATCACTGACGTCGGTATGGAATCTCTGGGCGCCATCACCTCACTGAAAAAACTGAATCTGTGGCGTGTGCAGATTTCTGACACCGGAGCAATGGCTCTGGCCCCACTGACCAGTCTGCAGTGGCTGAATCTGGACAACACCAAGCTGTCAGATGCCGGCCTGCCAACTCTGAAGAACATGACCCAACTGACTTTTCTGCATATCGGATCCACACAGATCACGGATGTCGGAGCTCCAGCTTTGTTTCATCTGAAGTCCCTGAAGGATCTGAAGATCACTCGAACCGCACTGGCAGCCTCAGAACCAGCACTGGCTGAACTGAAAAAGAACCTGCCGACAACGGCGATTCAGACGGAATACGAAGGGCAGTGATCGGACTGTGAACCACAATTCACAGTCGTGTGGAAAAGGTGTTGAGAACTTTCTGAGAGTGTTGTGTGAGATTCCGGTGATTGTTCACAGGTTAATCCCCGTGCGGCTGACCCGCGTTCAGAACTGACCAGTTTGTCACCGGCCACTGCACCGGGTCTCACCGAATCGTCAACAAGTTATCAACAGCTGTCTCTGTGCTGCAAAGTCAGCAACGAAAAGGACTTACGCAGAAGCAGAGGGCACTTTTCAACAGTCAGTACGGCCCCATACTAATAGTGACTACTGCAAAACTTTTGATTTGGAATTTGAAAACGCCGAACGGCAAACGCAGAAAACAAAAGGCTCTACGTGAAACGAACGCAAAGTTCCTTTTGGGAGGGCGAGCACAAACTTCTCGTCACCCTTGAAACCCCCAGTGTTTCTTGTGGACGGGGCCGAGCAGGAATGCTCGGGCTGCATTTTGTCCTCGGCGTCATTCCTGCCCGGCCGCCTGTTGCCCGCACAAAGCCGCGCTGCGGCGCTCGTTGGCCCGTCCTTCAGCCGTTCCGTGAGCTGACGGGTGTTGTCGTTCGCCGACAACCGTAGTCCGGGCATTCCTGCCCGGCCGCCGTTTACTCGTCTTTCAGCCGCTCCGTGAGCTGATCACCACTCAGCAAAGAACGCCTCGATATCGTTCCCGAACTGGTGTTCGGTGGTCGTAGCATGGTCTTCAGCCCGTGTCGTCCACTGCGTTCAAATCCCCCCCAATCGCGAGCCGTTAGCGTCTGAGCAGTAATGTTCTCTGGCACGGAAGCACTATCCAAAGCGTTTTTCGCCAACCCGACAAACAGCAACCTGCAGGTGCGCACAGGATTCTTCGTTGATCAAAACAAAAGACCTCCGATCACCTGAACGGTCATCGGAGGTCTTTGCATTCAGACAGCTGAAGCTGCAGGGAACAAATCGTCGATCAGACGACTTCCCAGCCTTTGCGATATTCCTTGTTGATCAGCTTAGCAGCTTCCGGAGCATTGGTGGCGGTCAGGTTGGCCGCATCCCAGTCCAGCGTTTTGCCAAGGCGATAAGCAACAGTGCCCAGCAGCACGGTTTCGGTCAACGCACCTGAATAATCGAAGTTGCAGGTGGTTGGTGATCCGTCCTTGCAGGCCTTGATCCATTCGGCGTGATGTCCGATGGAATTGGGAATGCTTTCCGCTGGTGCTTTGAAGCTGGCGAACTTGTCGGTCGGGAACAGGCGATAGCGGCTGTAATCGGCGAACATCATACCATCGGTACCGACGAACATGACGCCGTTGGCCGGGACCGGCTGGTCAGCAATCTTCTTCGGGATCAGGTCGCCGTCATACCATGTCAGCTTGACTGGTGGCATTGATCCGCGAGCCGGGAAGTCGTAGCGGACAATCAGTCCCAGCGGACAGGTTTCGGGATGAACTTTCGGGCCTTCAGCAGAAACCTTCGTGGGGTGCCGCAGCTCAAGGGCCCAGAATGGCAGGTCCATGTAGTGGCAGGCCATATCGGCGATCGTGCCACCACCGAAATCCCACCAGCGACGCCAGTTGGCCGGATGGTAAGCGCCATTGGCATAGGGACGTTCCGGGGCCGGGCCAAGCCACAGATCCCAGTTCAGAGTTCCTGGTACCGGATCACCCTTCGCCGGACGTTCGCCACCACCCCAGCCTTTGCCCACCCACACGTGAACCTCGGTCACGTTGCCGATAGCGCCAGAGCGGATGACTTCCACAACGCGGCGGTAGTTGTTTTCTGCGTGGATCTGAGTTCCCAGCTGGGTCGCCACACCCTTCTCAGCCGCTGCTTTGGCCAGCAGACGAGATTCGAACACGGTGTGAGTCAGCGGCTTTTCGCAGTACACATGCTTGCCAGCGCGAATTGCCCGGATGGCAGCCGGAGCATGATGATGGTCGGCCGTGCCGATGACCACGGCATCAATCCTGTCGCCTTCCGCTGTCAGCATCTCGCGATAGTCTGCGTAAGTGCGTGGTTCAAGCTTCTTCTTTTCCGTCAGCATTGACTTGCAGCGACCAAGGTAGTTTGAGTCGATATCGACGATCGCGACTATGTTCTCGCTCATCACACCGCTGACGTCTTCGGCCGCACGATTGGCAGTGCCGATGCAGGCAATGTTGAGATTTTCCAGAGCACTGCGGGAAGGCCGGGCAGGGCTGGCAGAGGCATAAAGACCAGGAAGCAGCAGGGCGGTGGAACCGGCACTCTGCAGGAATGAACGGCGTGCGGTCTTTTGACGCAACGTCATGGCGGGATCCTTTGGAATGAAAAACCAGTCAATGAAACTGACGCAGAATTCAGAGGATAAACGTTCCGGAAACCGATGCAAATTGACAATATATGGAAAGTATCGGCAATTCAGGGGAAAAAGGACGGCAGTCAGCATGACAGAGGGGTGAACGATGGCTCAGCGTCTGCGACGGAAAAGAGTGCTGCTGACGGTCCTGCTGCTGGTCACTCTGCACACAGAATGGCTGCCCGCCAGACTCTGGCGACCACTGGAAGGCCCCTCCTTCGAAGGGGATTTCGTGGCAGTCAAAGGGGATGATGTGCAGATTCGTCTGGCTGATAACACTGAAAAAATCGTGAAATACCAGCTGTTGCATCGTTCAGATCGAGCTTTTGTTCGCAGTGTGCTGAATTCCAGCGGCCAGCAGGACACAGCCACCAGACTGGCCAATCTGGAACGCGGTGCTGGGCGAAGCGGCCAACCAGCTCCGGATCCCGCAGGTACCACACCGCAGCCCACTGTGCCGGCAGTAACAACGCCCTCGGTTGGGGCCGCCACCGCCCTGACTCCCACCGGACAACCAGCTGCTGCCCCACCGAAATCGTCATCAGCCGGTGCCGCCCGTTCCACACGACGAATCTGGACAGACCTGAAGGGACAGCAGCTGGAAGCGGAATTTGTCGGGATGACAACTTCCGGAGTCCTGTTGCGAGTGGACGGTCGTGATCGGGAATTCCCGTTCATCGGCTTCTGCTCAGCCGATCAGGAATGGCTGAAACAGCAGAACAGCGAAGTCATTCCGGGGGGACAGAGCTTTTCAGGAAAAGTGCCGGCTGCCGGACCGCCGCAACAGAACCTCAATGGGACACCGGCCGGGTTCGCCAGCGATGGCCTGCCGGTACTGGCTGCTCCTGCCGCCAGAATGCAGAACGGCGACCCGGTGGTTGAACCGCCCCCGGCTGGACGACCACCGGAACCCCCGCAATTCCCTGCACAGCCACCCCCGCAACCAGCTGCCAATCAGGATCCCGGGAACTTCTTCCCCCAGCAGTTGTCTCAGCAAAACCTGCAATTTCACGGAGATTCCGAGCCAGACAGTGATTCAGAAACAGGGTCGACAGAAGACGAGGATCCCAACAAGGTTGTTCGTCCACAGCAATCACCGGCTGCAGAACCACCGGTTGCGGGCGGATTCCAGATTCCGGCTGGTCTGAAAAGGTGGCTCTGGATTGCTGGTGGATTCGCCGTTCTGGGCGCTTTTCTGTGGCTGATGATGCGGTTTATTGCTGCAGATTGAGCGAAAACGATGGACACATTGATCATCGGGCAGGGCCTTGCCGGATCCGCACTCGCGTGGAATTGCCACTGGCAGGGCGACCGGGTGAAATTGTTGGCAGCGGAAAATCTGCCCACGGCATCCAGCGTAGCTGCAGGGCTGGTGATGCCGATTTATGGACATAAATACAGTATTATTGATCGTTTTAAGCAAAAATTGGAGTTGGCAGAGGGGTTCTTCAGGCACGTCGAGCAGCATCTAAATACTGATATTCTGTTCAGACCTCTAAGAATTCTGCGACGATTTCGGGATGCTGAAGATCGTCGGTATTTTCTGCAGGAGCGATACGAATCGGTGGCGGGCTGGGTGCAGCTGCAGCTGGGTGGGGATGGACAGGCGACGGGTTTTGTGATGTCGGGCTGGAAGTTGAACGTGCCCTCCTATCTGGCACAGACTCGTCAGTATTTCCAGAATCGGGGCCAGTTTTTGGCCGCTGAGCTGGAAATCGCTACAGACGTTGTTCCTTGTTTTGATCAGGTTCAGTTACCTCGTCTGGGTTTGGTGGCTGATCGATTATTTTTTTGTCAGGGGGCTGTGGGCAGCCAGCAGTGGAATCCGTGGTTTCCGGGCGTGCCGGATCATCCGTTGCGGGGTGAGATTCTGCAGATTTCGACGGAGTGTGTGTGTGAGTTGTCCGGGGCTGCGGTGTCGTCAGGTGGTTGGGATGCGGTGGTTGACGAGCATTGGCTGGTTCCGGTGGAGGGTGTGGCGGGGCATTTTCTGGTGGGTGCGACGTACGACCGTGAGCGGGTAACGATCGATGCGGAGGGTTCAGCGGGCGGCTGGGACGGCACGACAGCGAGTGGGCAAAAGGAGTTGAGTACAAGTGCACAGCGGTTGTTGTTTCAGGGTGGCATGGGTGCTGGTCAGCATATGGTGGTCAGTCATCGTGCGGGAATTCGTGCTGGTACAAGGCGTCGTCAGGTCCTGGCGGCGTATCATAGGGAGCAGCGTCGTCTGGGAATTCTGAATGGTCTGGGTTCCCATGGCACACTGCTGGCTCCGGCGGCGGCGGCTGAGTTGCTGCGGCAGTTTGACGGGGGATGTGGGCAGGTGAGAGAGCAGACGGAACCGGTGGTTTCGGGAACAGTTCGTCGTCGCAGTGGTCTGACAGAGAAGGCTCAGACGATTGTGCGTCGTGCGGTGCGAGCTGGGGACTGGGTGCTGGATGCCACCGCGGGTAATGGTCATGACACCGTTTTTCTGGCTCGTCTGGCCGGTCCGGAGCGGGTTCTGGCGGTGGATCTGCAGCCGGCAGCGATCGAGAAGACGGGTCTGCTGCTGGCACAGGAGGGGTTAGCGGGTGTAGGATTGGTGACAGCCGATCATGCCGACGAGTTAGAGCGTTTGTCGGTGGCTGACGCTGGGGTGTGGTGTGGTCGATTTGGTGCAGTGATGTTGAATCTTGGTTATCTGCCGGGCGGTGACCATGTGCTTGTGACAAAGGCAGAGACCACGGTCAGGGCTTTGCGTGCGGCCTGTCAGCTGCTGCGAGCGGGAGGAGTTTTGACGGTGCTGTGTTATCGGGGTCACGCGGGTGGACCTGAGGAGTACTCAGCTGTTCGCGAGGAGGCGGGCAGGCAGCAGCAGTGTCAGGTGGATGAAATAGCGGCTGGTACAGGGAATCCGACGGCCCCGGTGTTGTTTGTTTTTCGCAGGAACGCGACTGTCAGAGAGTGAAATTCGAGGACTATGAGAGAACTGCATCAACTTGATCAGCAGCAGGACGCCGTCCGACTGGCTGGCTGGCTGGCTCGAAATTCCATTCGCGTTCGACTGGAGCAGGAAGAGAATTGCTGGGTGGTGTGGCTGGTGGATGATGCTCAGCGTGAGACTGCGCGACAGTTGCTGCAGCAGTTCCTGACGAATCCTCAGGCGGCCCGGATCAGTGCGGCTGAGGTGGATGGTTTAAAGCTGTTGAAACAGCAGGATGCTCCGGAACCCACGCTGAATACCAACGCAGCGCGGCGTCTGAAGCGGCGTTGGTCGGGAGTCTGGTATCTGACATTCCCCGCGACGTTTCTGCTCATCGGTCTGTCGATCCTGGTGGTGGCTGTCACGACTGACTGGCGTGCGAGTCTGCAGCAGTGTGGTCTGTTTATGCCAACCTGCAATGATGTTCAGTCGCGGCTGCTGCCGAAGCTGTTTATTCAGACGCCGCCGGATCAGTACACGGACATCGAACTGTTGCTGTTCAATCCGATGCTGCCGAATCCGGGTGGTGTGCTGCGGCGTGGTGAACTGTGGCGATTTGTCAGTCCGATCTTTCTGCATTTCGGTGTGCTGCACATTCTGTTCAATATGCAGTGGATGTGGGGTCTTGGTCGCTGGATCGAGTTTACTCGCGGCACGCCCCGTTATGTGTCGCTGGTGCTGATCACAGCCGTGATCTCGAACCTGTCGCAGCTGTACTGGAGTGGTCCGTTGTTTGGCGGGATGTCGGGAGTGGTGTTTGGCCTGATCGGATATACGTGGATGAAGGGTCGCACAGCTCCGGAAGACGGCATCGGTCTGCCTCAGGATCAGATCGTGTATTCGATTTTCTTTCTGTTGATCTGCATGACGGGTGCTTTGGGTCCGATCGCCAACGCGGCTCATCTGTCGGGATTTGCTGTGGGGATCGTGCTGGGGATGCGAAAGAAACTGTGGCGACGTCTGCGGGGTTTCTGAGGCAGCGAAGTGAGCAGTCGTCACGGCTGTGTGTCGGGCAGGAGAGGGAAACAACGATGGTGGACCGAGCAACGAATCTGGCACTGCTGAAAGAATACGTGCAGAATCCTGGTCTGCAGCGGCACATGTTTGCCGTGGAAGCGGCATTGCGGGCATATGCCGTGAAGTTTGGCGAGGACGTTGAGCAGTGGGGTACTGTGGGACTGCTGCATGACTTTGACTACGAACGCTGGCCGAACCCACCGGATCATCCGCTGCAGGGTGCGGTGATTCTGAAGCAGCGGGGTTACAGCGATGAGATCATTTATGCGATCAAGTCCCATGCTGATTATCTGCCGGATTGTCCGCGGGTGTCACGGCTGGACAAAACGTTGTATGCGTGTGATGAGCTGTGTGGTTTTCTGGTGGCCTGTGCGCTGATGCGTCCTGGTCGACTGGAGGGGATGACAGCGAAGTCGGTGCGGAAGAAGATGAAACAGGTGTCGTTTGCTGCTGCGGTCAGTCGGGATGATATTGTGCGTGGGGCTGCGGATCTGGGTGTGGATCTTGACGAGCATATTACTTTTCTGATTGCTGCACTGGCTCCACTGGCCACCGAACTTGAGCTGCAGCCGGAGGCGGGTGCGGCGGGCGGCGAATAGGGTTCTTTGTGCGGAAGTTCACACGATGTCGGGGCACAGTTCTGCACAACGACTGAACGTGATGCTGGCGGTAGGTGCCATGCATGGTGGAGGTACAGAGCGACAGATGGTGCAGATTCTGCGGCATCTGGATCGCGATCGATTTGCGCCGCAGCTGTATCTGGTGTATCGAACGGGGCCTTTATTGTCAGAGCTGCCGGCGGACGTGCCGGTGCATGTGTGTGAAGAGCGGCTGGGTCGGGTGCGTGGTTATCTGCCGGGTCGAATGCATCGGCTGCGAGTGGCGGACTATGCGGCATGTCTGCGTGAGACGAACGCGGCTGTCAGTTATGATCGCACGTTTCTGATGACGCTGATCACGGCAGCCGGTGCGCAGAAAGCAGGTGTTCCGAATGTTTCGACAATTGTGACCAACCCGGAGACGGGCTTTGCGCCTGTGGCTGGTCGGTTTCAGTGGCTGAAGCGGAGATTGCTGCGACGGCTGTACAACCGGTCGACTCGGGTGCTGGCCGTGTCGCAGGGTGCGCGTGAATCAGCGATTCGGTTTTATGGGATTGAGCCGGCTCGCATCAGGACTCAGTACAACGGCATCGATGTGGGGGCAATACGGAAGATCGCGGCGGGTGATCCGGGGGATTCGTGGTGGTCAGCCGACAGTCGTCAGGGTGGTCGTCGTGTGATTCGGCTGGTGTCGGCCGGACGCTTGAATCATGAAAAGGGGTTTCATCTGTTGATTGAGTCTGTGCGGCGGTTGCAGGCACAGGATGTGGGTGTGGAGTATCGACTGGCCCTGCTGGGCGAGGGAGATCATCGTCAGAAGCTGCAGAGTCAGGTGCAGCAGGCGGGGTTGTCCGATCAGGTGCGGATGCCCGGGTTTCGGGCTGATGCGGCAGCGTGGTTTCGGACGGCCGATGTGTTTGTCCTGCCGTCACTGGTTGAGGGTATGCCGAATGTGTTGTTGGAGGCGATGGCCTGTGGTACGGCGGTAGTTTCCAGTGACTGTCCGGCAGGTCCATCGGAGATCCTTGAGTCGGGTCGTTTGGGAGTGTTGTGTGCGGTGGATGATGCGGGGGCTTTGACGGCAGCGTTGCGGGGTGTGTTGTCAGATGAGCGGGGGACGCGTGAGCGAGTGCAGGAGGCTGGACGGGTGGTCGTGGAAAAGTGGGGGATTGAATCCTCGGTGCGTCGACTGGAGCGGATACTGTTGTCCGCCGCCGGCCGGGGGGAACCCGATTCGCCGATCGGGCAGTAGGTCGCCGGCAGTGGAATGCGTGACCCCTTGCAGGGCGATCCTGGCAGGGCGTCCCGCTGGGAGGGCGAGGCTCCTGCCGAGCCGTACGTTCCGGCCACCGTAAAGGCGAGCCGTCAGCGTAAGCTACCGGGTGTTGTCGTCGGGTGTTTCACCGATCTGGTGCTCGATGGTCTCGGGGATGCGTGTTCGGCTGTTGCCGAACCGCAGGGTATCAAAGTGTGGTTCAGTGTTTCGGCTCAGCAGGAGTTTCGCCCTCCCGAGGGGGATGAGTGGGCCGAGTTCGTGTTCGGTCAGGGGGCAGTTTTCCCGCCGAGCCGCCGAGCCGCCGAGCCGCAGAGATTTTCTCTGTTCGTTCATTTCTCAGCGTCTCTGCGGGAGATGGTTTCGGTATTGCGCGCAGAGTTCCTGTTTCACCGCGGCGCGGGGGGGCCGATTGAAGGATGTGGCGACACCCACCGCAACTGGCATCCAGCGATGATGAGTGCAAATAATTCACAGAGGCCAAACCCCTGCAACTCATCGACTTAAACGAGGAAAATCGCGGGTTGAGAATCGTTCAAATTCGGCTTCACGGTTCCTGCGATGGATGAACGGAGACGATTGGTGGCTTGTGTTTTACTGTCAGCACCGTGCCGTAGCCCTCGTTTTGTCGAGATTTCAGGATTTTCAGGGATTCTTCCCGGGCGCAATTTTTCCTGCTGTCGCCTGGAATTCTGAAAATCGCCCGGTTGAAACCGGAGGTCGTCGGGGCATTGGTCCTTCCAACCTGATAGAATCTGGTGCTCGATTTGCCACGCCGTGGCCGGTATTTTTCGGACGCAGCTGATGATCATTCAGAAAGAGTACAAATTCTACGCAGCGCATCGCAACGAGACGCTGAAGGACAAGTGCAGCAATCTGCACGGTCATCGGTATGGCGTGCGGTGTTACTTTGAAGTTGAGCGGGACGGGGAAATCAGCACGCTGTTTGGCGAATTTGACAGCCGTATGGAACCGTGGATCAAGGAACATTACGACCACGGCATGCTGATCAACGTCAATGATCCCCTGTACGAATCGCTGCAGGAGCACTGTCGGCGTACGGGTGAGCAGTTGAAGATGAAGCTGTTCAATGGACCCACCAGTGTTGAAAACCTGGCCTGGATGTTGTTCACGGAAGTGACCGACATGGGTTTCCGGCTGGCGCAGCTTGAGATTCGTGAAACTGACACATCCGTCATTTCGTATACTCGCGAAGACTGGATCCGGGACAATCGTGTGTTTGCATCTCAGCGCAGCCCGGGTGTGGCAAAGCCCTGATCTGTTTCCTTTCAGAACTGGTGAAAGTTGGTTATGAGTCAGCAGCAGTGTCGCTGGGGAATTCTCAGCACGGCCGGAATAGCAAAGAAGAACTGGCATTCGATTCTGAATTCGGGCAACGCCGTCATCCGCGCCGTAGCCAGTCGTTCCACCACAAAAGCTCAGCAGTTCATCGACGAATGTCAGGCTTCCGTGCCGGCTGCTGATCCGGTGCAGGCTCTGGGCAGCTACGAAGAGCTGCTGGCGCGACCGGATGTGGATGCTGTCTACATCCCGCTGCCGACGGGTCTGCGGACTGACTGGGTCGTCAAGGCGGCTCAGGCTGGCAAGCATGTGATGGTGGAAAAGCCCTGCGGCGTGTCCAGTGCGGATGTGCAGCGGATGCTGGCGGCGTGTGATGCTGCGAACGTGCAGTTCATGGACGGCGTGATGTTCATGCACAATGCTCGTCTGGCCGCCATGCGGCAGGTCCTTGACGATGGCGTCAGCGTGGGCACGATTCGTCGGATTGCCAGTCAGTTCAGTTTCTGTGCTGATGAATCGTGGGTGCAAAGCAACATCCGCGCAAGTGCTCAGCTGGAACCCGCCGGGTGTCTGGGTGATCTGGGGTGGTACACGATCCGTATCATTCTGTGGGCGATGCGGTACGAGCAGCCGGTGGAGGTGCGGGGACGGATTCTGCATGGTGTGCAGCGTCCGGACAGCAGTGACATCGTACCAATGGAGTTTCAGGGCGAGCTGCATTTTGCCAGCGGCGTCTCGGCCACGTTTTTCAATTCCTTCCGGGCCAACCACCAGCAGTGGGCGCACATCAGCGGCACGAAAGGTTACCTCGCGGTGAACGACTTTGTGCTGCCGTACTACGGCAACGAAGCGTCGTTTGACGTTGGCAATCACAACTTTGTGGCGGACGGGTGCTACTTCAACATGGAAAAGCATCTGGGTGTGCGGTCCGTGTCGGAATACAGCAACAACCACAAAAATGCTCAGGAAACAGCGCTCTTTCGCAACTTTTCTGAACTCGTGAACAGTGGTCGTCGAGATCCGTTCTGGGGTCAGGTGGCATTGCAGACGCAGCAGGTTCTGGATGCGGCGTTGCAGTCGGCGAACAGTGGTTGTGGTCCGGTTGCATTATCGGGTTGACGGGATTCCGTTCGCTGTCAGCTTCTGCGAATTCGTCTGTCGTGCAGGCGGTCTCAGTAGATCCACAGCGGGAGGTCGGGGTAAGATAGTGGGCTGGGGTGAATCGTCTTTGTGTCTGTTTCTGTTTCCGTCCTGTCAGTAGCTGGTGTATTCATGGAAGCCTTGTTCAACCTTGTCATCAGTCTGGTGGATGTCTTTCAGGCGTTGCTGAATCTGGTGGTCAGTGTGGTGCTGGTGCTGATCCCGTGGCTGCCGTTGCTGGGTTGGCTGGCATTTTTCAGCCTTGCGGTCAATTGGGCGAAGGCTTATCCGATTCTGCGTCGGGGCGGGATTCTGGGTGTGTTGTTGTTGATGGTGGTAGCGGTGCTCGTCTGGGGCAGTGTAGCTCCGCCGGAAGGTGGTAAGCACTATCTGCTGGGCATGGCGGTCAGCAATTTCACCGGCAAGTTCATTTATGTGACGATGCTGACCTGTATGGCCTTGATGTGCGGGTCTGCTCAGCTGTCAGGTGCTTTCGGCAGTCTGGCGGACTTCACGGAAGCTCCGGCGCAAGATGACGATCATGGTCATGGTGGCCACGGTCACGACGATCATGGTCACGGTCATGACAGCCATGGTCATTCAGATCACGGGCATGCGTCTCATGGTCATGGTGACCATGGCCACGCTGTTCATGCTCACTGACTGACAGCAGCAGCCTGCCATTCCGTCAGCCTCAACCGCCTGCGTTATGAAGCCTTGTCATGCGAATGCCGTCTGTTGTCTCTGCTGTGCTGTTCAGTTTTGGGTTATCAGCGATTGCGGCAGTGACTGCGGGTGACTGGCCTGCGTGGCGTGGTCCGCTGGGGAACGGGGTTGCTCAGGGAACCGGTTATCCGGTGCAGTGGTCGGCAGACAGCAATCTGCTGTGGAAGGCGCCGCTGACAATCCGTGGCGCATCGACTCCGGCGGTCGCGGGCGACAGAATTTTCCTGACGGGAACTCGTGAGCGTTCCAACGTGGTGCAGTGTTTTGACCGAGCGGGTCAGTTGCAGTGGGAGCGTGTTCTGGGGGCATCTGTCGAGGGCAAGCCGGGCAAGGATGGGACGGGTGCCAATCCGTCGCCCACCACTGATGGTCGCTCTGTCTTTGTGTATTTCAAAAGTGGTGAGCTGGCCTGTTTTACGGTCGCAGGGGAACCGCAGTGGCAGTTGAATCTGCAGACGCTGTATGGTGCGGACACTTTATGGTGGGATCTGGGAACGTCGCCGGTGCTGACGGAAACCGCAGTGGTGGTGGCCTGTATGCATTCGGGCCCGTCCTATCTGGCGGCCTTTGACAAGGCCTCTGGAAAAGTGCTCTGGAAGCACGATCGTGAACTGGGTGCTCCTGAAGAGGCGGCTCAAAGTTATGCAACGCCGGTTGTCACAGGCCAGGGTGCTCAGCAGCAGATTGTGGTGTTGGGTGCGGATCACGTGACGGCTCATGCGGCGGCTGACGGTGCCGAGCTGTGGCGTCTGGGCGGTCTGAATCCGACGGGTCATAAGTATTTTCGGTCGATCGCTTCGGCGGCGGTGGCGGACAGTATTGTGGTGGCTCCGTATGCTCGCGGGGAATCCCTGACAGCAGTGCGGATGGGCGGCACTGGTGATGTGACGAAGACGCATCAGCTGTGGTCGAACAGTGGAACAGCGGCAGACGTTCCGACCCCGGCGATAGCGGCAGGTCGGGTTTACATCTGTCGTGACAACGGCGATAGTCGGGGTGTGGTGGATTGTCTGGATCTGCAGACGGGTCGCACGATCTGGTCGGGTCAGTTGCCGAAGAACCGGCACACGTTTCGGGCTTCACCGGTGGTCGCTGATGGTCGTGTGTATCTGACTCGCCAGGACGGTACGGTGTTTGTTGTGAATGCGGGCGGAGACAGTTTTCAGTTGTTGTCAGAGAACAGTGTGGCGGACGAGCACACGACGGCGACACCGGTCTTTGTAGACGGTCGAATTCTGTTGCGCACGGACGCTCATTTGTACTGCATTGGCAGCGTGAAGCAGTCGGCTGGCGGTTGACGCTGGCGAGATCGACAACCGGTTTTTCTGGGGCTGAGCCGTATGTGCATGTCCGCTGTCAGTCTGCGGTTGTCTGCGGTATTTGTCTGTAGTCTGCTGTGGCAGCCGGCGTTATTCGGGGACGAGGCTGAGCAGTTTTTTGAGCAGCAGATCCGCCCGTTGCTGGCAGAGAAGTGTGTTGGCTGTCATGGGGCGACGAAGCAGTCGGGTGGGCTGCGACTGGATTCGCGGGAAGCCATTCTGCGGGGCGGAGACACAGGTCCGGCGGCCATCGTGGGCGATGTGTCGGGCAGTCTGCTGATGCAGGCGGTGCGTTATGACGGCGACCTGCAGATGCCTCCAGAGCAGCCGCTCAGTAGTCTTCAGCGAGACGCTTTAGCTCAGTGGGTGCGGCTGGGTCTGCCGTGGCCTGCGGCAACGGGGATGTTGCGTTCGGTGGGGCCGGATGCTGCGGTGTCGCACTGGGCTTTTCAGCCCGTAACAGATCCGGCGGTACCATCGGCGGATGCCGCGCTGGTGAAGACTCCTGTGGACGCCTTTATTCTGCAGGGACTGGCTCGCCAGGGACTGCAGCTGTCGCCGGAAGCAGATCGGCGTACGTTGATCCGGCGGTTGTCTATGACGGTGACGGGTCTGCCTCCGACGGCCGCTCAGGTGCAGGCGTTTGTCGATGACCCGTCGGAACGGGCGTATGAGGATCTGGTGGAGCGACTGCTGCATTCGCCCGAATACGGTCAGCACTGGGCTCGACACTGGCTTGATATTGCTCGATATTCAGACACCAAAGGCTATGTGTATGGGCGTGAAGAGCGGTTCTGGGTGCATGCGTGGAATTACCGTGACTGGGTCGTATCGGCCCTGAATGCGGACATGCCTTATGACCGGTTTCTGCTGTTGCAGATTGCTGCGGATCAGGTGCCTGATCGAGCGGACGGTGATCTGGCGGCGATGGGATTTCTGACGCTGGGGCGTAGATTTCTGGGAGTGCGGCGGGACATTATTGATGATCAGATCGACGTGGTGTGTCGCGGCACGATGGCATTGACGGTGGGGTGTGCGCGGTGCCATGACCACAAGTATGATCCGATTCCGACGGCCGACTATTATTCTTTGTATGGTGTGTTTGACAGTTCGCGTGAGTTTCTGGCGGAGCTGCCGGCTGGCGAGGGTTCTGAGGGCAGTGCGGCGGAGCAGGAATTTCGGCGGGCTTTTGCCGAGAAGGTCTCTGCCGGACAGCAGCTGTTGACTCAGCGTCGAGCGTTGACAGCTGGTCGGGTACGGGAGCGGGTGGAGGACTATCTGCGGGCGCAGCTGGATCTGGGCCGGTATCCGGAAGCCGGTTTTGATCAGATTCTGGCGGCAACGGATCTGCTGCCGTCCTTTGTGCATCGCTGGCGCGATTATCTGCGACAGGCCGAGCAGCGCGGTGATCCACTGTTTGTGATCTGGCATGCCTATCGCAATCTGCCTGCTGAGCAGTACGCGGACCGTTCTGCGGCGGTGATGAGTGAGCTGCGTGATGGTGGACGACTGACAAATACTCGGTTGTCAGCGGCCTTCCCGAAGGCTCCGGGCAGTTTCGACGATGTGATTCGGGGATACGCGGCCTTGTTTCGGGCGGTGGATGCGGAGTGGCAATCGGAACAGCAGCGTGCTCAGCAGGCTGGTGCGGTCTTACCGACAGCGTTGTCGAATGCCGACAGTGAGGCTGTGCGGCAGGTGTTGTATGGTGCCGGTCAGCCGTGTTTTGTGCCGGACGAACCAATCTGCAGTACGGAGTATGATTTTGATTCGGGTGTCTGTAATGAGTTGTGGAAGCAGCAGGTAGAGCTGGATCGTCTGATTCTGAATGCTCCTTCGCAGCCTCGATTTGCGGTGGTGCTGCGTGATCGTGCGCAACCGGTGACTCCGCGGATTTTCGTGCGGGGTAATCCGGCGCAGCAGGCAGCGGACGTACCGCGGCAGTTTCTGGCGTTGCTGAGTGGTTCTGAGCGACGACCGTTTCAGCAGGGCAGTGGCCGGCTGGAACTGGCGCAGCGAATCACGGACCCGGCGAATCCTCTGACGGCCCGAGTGATGGTGAATCGAGTCTGGGCTTGGCATTTCGGTCGTGGTCTGGCGTCATCGCTGGGGGACTTTGGCCTGCGGGCCGAGCGTCCGTCGCATCCGGAGCTGCTGGACTGGTTAACAACGCGATTTGTGGAGGGTGGCTGGAGTCTGCGGAGTCTGCATCGGCAGCTGCTGTTGTCAGCAACATTTCGTCAGAGTTCGGGTGAGCTGTCAGATGAGCGACAGCAGCAGCAGGCAATGACAGTGGATCCGGCGAATGTGCTGCTGTGGCGGATGAATCTGCATCGGCTGTCATTTGAGGAGCTGCGGGATGCGATGCTGCAGGTGGCGGGTAGTCTGGATCGTCGCTCTGGTGGGCGAGCGCAGGACCTGTTTCAGGCGCCGTATCCTGTCCGTCGGACGTTGTACGGGCTGGTGGATCGGCAGTTCTTTCCCGGCACGCTGCGCATGTTTGACTTCGCAAATCCGGATCTGCACATACCTCAGCGCAGTGAAACCACGGTGCCTCAGCAGGCGCTGTTTCTGATGAACCATCCGCTGGTGCTGGAACAGGTGCGGCAGCTGGCAAAGCGGGTGCAGGACTCTGACGTGTCGAAGCAGCAGGAGCAGCAGGTGCGGCAGTTGTTTCGTGAGGTTCTGCAGCGGGATCCGGGTGGGGACGAGTTAACAGAGGCACTGGCATTGCTGGCGACGGAGCAGCCAGAGCAGTCGCCGCAGCGACTGACTGCGGGGGACTGGAGTTATGGTTATGGAAGTGTGAATGAGACGACAGGGCAACTGCAGGGATTTCAGCTGCTGCCGCATTTTACAGGAACGTCGTGGCAGGGCGGGGCGACTCATCCTGACGGGAAACTGGGTTGGGTGCAGTTGTCGGCGCAGGGGGGCCATCCGGGAAATGATCGTCAGCATGCGGCTGTGCGTCGCTGGACAGCTCCGCGAAAACTGCGGCTGACATTGAAGCAGCAGTTGCAGCATGAGCCGGAGGTCGGTGATGGAATCCGTGTGTTTGTCATCAGTTCCCGACGTGGTGTGCTGCAGTCCCAGCGGCTGTTTCATCAGCGATCCGAGGGTGAACTGCAGTCTGTTGAGGTGGAGGCGGGTGAGACGCTTGATTTTCTGGTGGATATCGGCGATCAGCTGAACAGTGACCAGTACTTATGGCGTGTGGAGCTACTGGAGGAGGGGGCTGGTGAGTCGGCAACGGTGTGGAATTCTGAGCTGGATTTTCCGCTCCCGCCGAATCCGTCGTTGACACCGCTTGAGCAGCTGGCACAGGTGCTGTTGTGTTCGAACGAGTTCCTGTTTGTGGACTGAAACGATGGGGCTGACGCGGCGGGATTTTCTGCAGTCGGCGGGTGTGGCAGCAGTGACCGCTGCGGTGGGAACGGGGGCTGCAGGCACGGAGCCGGCTTGTGCGGCGACGATGGCGTTTCCGGTGATTGACTGTCACACACATTTCTATGATCCTCAGCGACCTGAGGGTGTGCCGTGGCCGGGTCGTGATTCCAGTCTGTATCGCACGGTGCTGCCGGCGGATCTGCGCAAGCTGCCTCAGCATTTGCGGGTGACGGGGACGATCGTGGTGGAGGCCAGTTCGTGGTTGCGGGACAACGACTGGCTGCTGGAGTTGGCTCAGCGAGAAGCGTTTGTCGTGGGAGTGGTGGGCAATCTGAATCCGGAATCGGATGATTTCGTGCAGCAGGTCCGCAGGTTGTCAGCGAATCGGCTGTTTCGGGGCATACGAGTTTCGGGGCAGCGAGTGCAGGGTTTGTTACAGCAGCAGCGCAGTCGGATTCTGGGTGTGCTGGCTGAGCATGATTTGGCGCTGGATGTGAATGGTGGTCCAGAGACTCCGGAGTTGTTATCGCGTCTGGCGGCAGAGCAGCCGCAGCTGCGGATTGTGCTGAACCATCTGGGCAACCCGGCAGTGACTCGCGAGCCACCACCGGCGTCGTGGGTGAGTGGCATACGTGCGGCAGCGGCGAGTGCCAATGTGTTCTGCAAGGTTTCGGCACTGGTGGAAGGAGCAGCGCGGAATGGTGGCAAAGCTCCGGAACAGCTGGATTTTTACCGTCCGTATCTGGACGTGGTGTGGGGTGCGTTTGGTGATGGTCGAGTGATTTATGGCAGTAACTGGCCGGTCAGTGAGCAGGCGGCTGATTATCGAGTGTTGCAGAAGCTGGTTGCGGATTACGCAGTGGAGCGAGGCGTGGATGTGCCGCTGAAGTTCTTTGGCGGGAACTCGAAAGCTGTGTGGAAGTGGGTGGAGCGATAGGTGGGTGCGAGCGTCGAGCTGGTAAGACCGAACGGAATCATGCGTGTAGACCTCGGTCACACAGCCGCGTTGAATAGCGCAGGTGGTGCAGCGTTGCGATTTGGTTTTGGGAGTGAGGCCGTTTTCCTGTCTCGGAAAACGGCCCACAACGGGGAAACGTCGGAAGGTCTTTCAGGCCGACGTGTTTTCGTAGTTTGTGTAAATTCAGCGGTTTTTGCCCCACGTATGTCATGTTTTACAGCAAAAAAACTTGACTGCGAGGGCTCTTACAGCGATACTTTCTGTATGGGAAACAGTGCCGCAAACAATAGCACGCAGGTGAAGTCAACCGCCAGAACTATCCGCTCGATGATCGAGTCTGCAGGGGAACGCGTTTGGCGTTTCGTTGATTTCAACAGCCTGCCACCGGCTGCTGTCGCTCAGACCTTATCACGTCTATCTCGGCAAGGGATCATTCAACGTCTGGGCAAAGGTCTTTACTACCGCTCACGCCCAACGGTGTTTGGCGACAGCAAACCCAACCGCAGCCAGCTTCGCAGCCTGCCAATTTCACGTAAGGGAGTTTTCCCTTCCGGTGTGTCCGCGGCGCAGCTCCTTGGATTCACCACACAAAACCCAGGCCGTATCGAGGTCGCGACCGACGGACTTAGCCTGCCTCGACTGATTATTGGCAAGGACACGCTGATTCATACCCGGCGTCCAGAATCCTGGCGACTGCTCTCACAGGAAGATGCGGCCTTCCTCGATTTTCTCCGTAAATCTGCAGCCAATAGCGAACTGTCTCCTGAGGAAACAGCTTCGCGTTTGCTCGCGATTGCCGGGGAGGACGGGCGGCTTTCGCGATTGCTGAAAGTGTCAGCCTCAGAGCCACCTCGTGTTCGCGCAATGCTGGGAGCTATTGCCGAGCAGCTCGGAACTTCCACGGGTAAACTGGCTCAGATCCGGGCCAGCCTGAATCCGCTTTCCCGCTTCGACTTCGGGATCCTGACTGCGCTGGCCCATTCGAGTCAGTGGCAGGCGAAGGAGCGTAAACAGAAATGAAGCTTTTCGAGCATCCGGACTTTGACCAGGCAATTATTCGAGCGGCAGAGTTTTTTCGCGCACGGGGCCTGCGTGAGTCGATCATCGAAAAGGACTACTACGTCACAGAAGCCTTGCGAATTCTCGAAGAGAACGCTGGTGAGTTCGTCATCTTCAAAGGGGGCACCAGCTTGTCGAAGGGCTGGGGGCTCATCGAACGATTCTCAGAAGACATCGACATCTTCCTCGACCCAGCAGCCTTTACTCCGCCCCTTGGAAAAAGGGCAATTGATCGCGAGCTTAAGAAGCTCACGAGCGCCGTCGGACAGCATGCGGCACTGACGTTTGTGAAATCAGAAAGTCAGACCATCGGTGGATTTGGTCGGAATGACCGGTTCGAGTACGTGCAGAAATTTGCAGGTGTCGGAGATATTCGCAATCGCGTTTTCATTGAAATCGGTACGGCCAGCGGACGACAGCCGACAGAACGCATTCGATTGCAATCGTACGTTGCGCAGTTTCTGGCTGAAACCGGAGTCAGCCTCGGGGCCGAGGACGAGGCACCGTTCGAGATGCGACTCCTGCACTTTCGCCGTACGTTTGTTGAAAAACTGTTTGCAATCCACGCGAAGGTCGAAAATCTCAAGCGTACAGGTACTCCCATCGGTGGCTACGCCAGGCACTACTATGATTTGTACTGTCTCGCAGATCAACCAGAGGTAGCTGAGATGCTTGCTTCTGATGAGTATAGGGCGATTAAGGCAGACTATGATCAGATCAGCCGTGCAGGTTTTCCCCAAAGCTACGCTCCACCACCGGGCATGATGTTTGCCGACAGCGACGCGATATTTCCGCCACCTGAGCTTTCGGCTGCATTGTCGACCGAATACGAAACACAGTGCGAGATATTGTGCTTTGGGCAATTCCCCGCCTGGAGGGATGTGCGAGCGAGGCTCGAGTCCATTCGCAATTTGATTTAGGTTGAACAATCATCGCGAATCCTGGTTCCTGAGCTTCGCAAATTCGTCAGGCTTGCTGAGGCGTCGGCAAAAGGCGAGCAGGGTGTGTGCCGAACCGATGTTCTATGGGTCGCTTCCGAGGGGATGTGTTGCCTTCCATGGATTGGCGCGATTCACTGTCTTAGGGCCGTTCGGGCCTATTCATGGATCAATGCGAAATCTGCGCGCACCCGAAAGTAGCGGTTTGACAGGGGGGGCGGAAAGCTGATGGTGAACACAGGAGATTGCCATTTGCGCAGGCGTGTTCTGCCCTCACGGGGATGGCGTCGGGGCGCCGTATTGTTCGGACCGAACGGCTGCGGGACAACGTATTGTATCCTGGCACCTCGCCGCCGTGGACAGCGACCCTGGCCTGCGTGTTCCGCTTGCGAGTGAGGCTACCAATCTGCTGCCCCGCGCGGCGACGTACCACAAACCCGAACGCCTGTCCGGCAGCAGCATCCTTCGGTCAGGCAGGAGCCTTGCCGTTCCAGGGGGAACTTTGCGTGAACTACCCACTGACCACCGTGTCCTTCGGCGGTGAAGAATCACCAACACTTAGACGGGACAGCAACACCGCGCCCAGCATCTTACGTAGAGCCTCATTTTGTGAGGAGCCTTTGCACTAGCCAGGACGGGGGTCGAACCCGTACGTCCCTTTACGGGACCCGGGATTTTAAGTCCCGTGCGTCTGCCAATTTCGCCACCTGGCCATCAACCGCATGATCTGCGGAGGCTTGTATGATAACGCCGCGGAGTCTGTGACGGTAGCCGGGCTGGGCCTGCGAATCCGTTTTCGGATCTACGGTGATGGCACCGGTCCGATTGTGCCGCTGGTCCGGACAGCGTTTCCCGCCCACTGGTTCGACTCAGATGCCCGATTTCCCTACAGTGCCAACAGCCGCTGTTCCTGCCCGCCTTTGGGAGTCCCGCCATGTTCACGCAGGTGTTTCGTACGAATTTGATGGCCCTGTTGGTTCTGCTGCTGTTCAGTCCAGCCCCAGTTCCCGGTCAGACAATGGTTGGTCCCAGCGGCACTGAACCGTTGACGCTGGAAGGCGATCTGGCGTCCCGCATGGTGGAGGGACTCGACAGATTCCTCCTCGGCCAGATTGAAGCCGATTCAAGGACAAGGTCGTCCCGACTGGCACTCGACCTGACAACCGCCGAATCACTGCAGCAGTCGCTTGCTCCGCAGCGGCAGAAGCTGGCGAAGATGCTGGGTGTCATTGATCCGCGACTGCCGTTTGCTGCTCCGGAAATCATGGCTCCGGTGGGTGAGCAGCCGCAAGTGGCCGCAGCCAGCACCTTCTCGGTGTTTGCCGTTCGCTGGCCGGTGCTGGGTGATCCGTCTCCGCAGGGCCAGGGGCTGCCATCGATCGTGGCCGAGGGTTTGCTGCTGGAACCGGCAGCAGCAGCGAAGGCCGCTGTGGTGGTCATTCCCGATGCCGGACAGACTCCGGAACAACTGGCGGGTCTGCTGCCGGGTCTTGAGCCTGCGCAGCAGACGGCGCGTCTGCTGGCGGAAGCCGGCTGTCGAGTCGTGGTGCCGGCAGTGGTCAGTCGGCAGCGTGAGAAGCGTTTGAATCGGGCCGATCTGACGCAACGGGAATATCTGCATCGTGCGGCCTTCGAGCTGGGGCGAACGCTGGTCGGCTACGAAGTGCAGACGGTGCTGAGTCTGGTGGACTGGTACAGTCGCTCAAAGCCGGATCTGCCGATTGGCGTGTACGGGTCCGGTGAAGGCGGCATGGAAGCTCTGTTTGCGGCCGCTCTGGATACTCGAATTCAGGTGTGTGGAGTCAGTGGATTCTTCGGACCGCGGGAACAGTCGTGGCAGGAACCGATCGAGCGGAATTTCTTCGGCCTGCTGCGGCATTTTGGTGCGGCTGAGCTGGCCGCACTGACGGCTCCGCGAGCTCTCCTCGTGATTCCCGAATCGGGACCGGTAGTGGTCCTGGAGGGCAATGGTGGTGCGCCTGCCGAGCTGCGTTTTCCGGATGCAGCTGAGGCCGAAGCCGAGTTGCAGCGGGCGAAAACGCTGCTGGGTAGTCATGCGACGGGATTACTGTTTCTGCCGCCAGCGAACCGTTCAGAGATTTCCGGCTGGACCGGAGCGTTTCTGCAGCAGCTGGCGGGAGTCTCTGCAGTGACTGCTGTGTCACCGCTGCGGGCAGAGGCAGCGCTGGCGGCTCGAACGGAGGGTCGTGAGCGTCGATTGATTCAGCAGATCGACCGGCATACTCAATTGCTGCTGCGGGAAAGTCCCTTCGTGCGGGAAGCGTTTATGAGCCGGCTGGATTACAGCAGTGTGGAGGCTTATCAGAAGTCGACAGAGTCATATCGTGAGATCTTCCGAAAGGAAGTGATTGGTGAGTTTGATCTGCCGCTGCTGCCGTTTAACGCGAAGTCCCGAAAGAGCTGGGAAACGGAATTGTGGACGGGCCATGAGGTGATGCTGGACGTGTTTCCGGACGTGATGGCGTACGGCGTGCTGTTGCTGCCAAAGGATCTGAAGCCGGGTGAGCGTCGGCCGGTGGTGGTCTGTCAGCATGGTCTGGAGGGGCGTCCGACCGACGTGTTTCTGAACGACAATCCGGCGTATCATGATTTTGCCGCGAAGCTGTGCGAGCGGGGATTTATTACGTTTGCCCCACAGAATCCGTATATCTTCACGGATCGTTTCCGGACACTGCAGCGGAAGGCCCAGCCGCTGGGCAAGACACTGTTTTCAATGATCGTGCCGCAGCATCAGCAGATTGTGAACTGGCTGAAGACTCAACCGTTCGTCGACGACAGCCGGATCGCCTTTTATGGACTCAGTTATGGCGGCAAGTCGGCGATGCGAATTCCGGCGCTGGTGACGGATTACTGCCTGTCGATCTGTTCTGCGGATTTCAACGAGTGGGTGCTGAAGAACGCATCAACGCGACACAATTTCACGTACATGTGGACCGGCGAATACGAGATTTTTGAATGGGATCTGGGCAGCACGTTCAACTATGCAGAGATGGCCGCATTGATCTGTCCACGTCCGTTTATGGTGGAACGTGGTCATTTTGACGGAGTGGGGACGGACGACTGGGTGGGCTATGAATATGGCAAGGTGCAGCATCTGTATGCGGCGAAGCTGAAGATCGGCGATAAGACCGAGATTGAATGGTTTGTGGGGCCGCACACGATCAACGGTGTGGGGACCTATCAGTTTCTGCATCGGCACCTGAACTGGCGTCAGTGACGTTCATTTCCCGTGAAAACCGGGGCACCATGTACGGGCGCGGCAGGCGGCACAGGTGACCTGACTGTGATTGTTGCGTTCCCAGGCACTCAGTATACGACCGCTGCGAATCTCCTGATTCTGACATGTTCGGATTCGGTCAGCCGTGTGGTCTGTTGTTTGCATCGCAGCCTGCATGGCGGCCTGTGTGACGGGGATGATGCGGAACGCGCGATGCAGTCGATATTCGGATGACAGCGGTGTTAGCTGCTGGCCGTGGTGGGATGCGTTCAGCAGAGCTGCATCCGGGCTGTCGGGGTTGGGCAGCAGGACGTCTGGCGTGCGACGAAAACAGGCCTCGCGGAGTCGTCGCAGTGCGGCTGCCGACGGCCACAGCTCGCGCAGATACACCACGACCGCTGCCGTTGGCGGTTCAGCCTGCTGTGACAGCAGCCACGCCAGTACGAGGGCGCGCCAGTGATCGGAGTCCGCGTTGGCAGCGGCTGCGTGGCGAGTCCTGCGGTGCAGGTCCGGTCGATGGGCAGTTTTGAAATCCACGAGGACTGTCTGGTGTTCGTCTGACATCAGACCGTGTGCCTGCAGAGCCTGCCGCAGCGGGGAATTGAGTAGAGATCGATCGGTGGCGGAAAACTGCAGCAGGGCCGGCACAGTGCCGGTCAGGAAAAAGTGCGCGAACGGGGTGTCGCGAGTGGTCCCGCTGCCGGTCATTGCAGGAAACCAGCGACTGCCGCTGACCGGAAGCGGGCCTGCCGAGATCAGGGGAAACAGGACCGCGCCAAGTGTATTGATCGCTGCCGTGACGCATTGCCGGGCATTCTGGTGTTTTGTTCGGCTGCGACAGACGATTTGTTCGGTCTGCAGTCGTGCGGTCACCATGTCGCAGAGCTGTTCGATCTGGCCGGAGTCCCATGGTGGCTGCGGCTGCAGTCCCTGCCGCACCTGCAACTGGGCCTGCTGCAGGCAGTCGCAGACGAATCGTCCGAACCAGAGCTGCGGGGAATCAGACCATGGCAGCTGACTGTTGCGTGCATAGCGATACTGCAGGCCGCACTGCAGAAAGTTCTGCAGATCGGCGGTGAGGCTGAAGACAGGCTGCAGCTGCTGCGACTTGCGAACGGAAATCGACATGGTCAGATCTCCACCAGCGTCTGAGGCGTCCACATGTCGCGACCAGTGCGGGTGCAGCCGGCGGCGATGTTCTGCACGTCGCCGCCTGGCGCGGCACTGCGCAGGCCGGTCAGAACCAGCACATCCTGCGGTCGGCTGAAGGCCACAAAGTACTGGCGGTACAGGTCGTCAAAAGCGCGGTCCCGACCGGAGCGAGTGGGTTGCTGCAGCGGGCTGAAGCAACGCAGCAGATCTTCCTGCAGGTGTGGCGTGCCCGGTAAGTCGGGAAACCGGCGAAACGCATTGGACGGATGCGGATTTGCGAGGTCCGAGCCGATATCCACGATCACCAGTGGAAACTCAAGCCCCTTGCTCTGATGAATCGACAGGATGCTGAGACTGTCGGCTGGTTGGGTCTCGAACAGAGTTTCGTCGACAGTGGCCTGTTCGGCAGCAACGGGGGCAAGGCAGAACTGCAGCAGATGCAGCACGGACTGCCGGGAAAGTTCGGGACGATCGGGGAATGTCAGGATGCGACCATTGAAGCGACTGAGTTTTCCGGTGGTCTGCAGCGTGGTGGTGAAGACCTGCAGCAGTGATTGACTGTCTGGCAGGTCCTGCATTTCGGGCAGCCATTGCACCAGCGAATACAGCAATTCGTGGCAGGGGGTGCAGCGGGGCCATTGCTGCAGCTGTTCGGGCTTTGCTCGATCGGCCCACCGGCGGACGAACAGTGCGGCAGCCTGTTGTTGTTCAAGCTGAAGCCATACTGCGGCTGCGTCGCGCCAGCGGTCGAAGGTGTCGCGAGTCTGCTGATCGAGGCGGCGACTGGAAAGCTGGACCGAGCGATCGGGGTCAAGGCACAGCAGCAGCAGGCCCCCGAGGCGAGTGATGAGGGTGAGGCGTGGCAGTGACTGTCCCCGCGGATTGAACACCTGCAGCGGTGCTGGATTGGCGGCCAGAGCTTCCTTCAGCAGGCGAGGCAGTCGTTTCCGTGGGGGCTGACCGCTGGTGAATTCCTTTGGCGAGTTGCAGAGCAGGGCACAGTCGCTGAGTGAGCCGCCGTGTTCCCGGGCGATGCGAATGCGACGCCCGGCGACCATGCAGCCCGGGCCACGGACGACTGCCAGCAGGAAGCGAGCGAGGTCGGTGGCAAGGCTTTCGACGGAATCGCGGAACAGGCCCAGCACCGGAGTACTGTTATTGCTGGCGGAGGCGGCCAGCAGTGGCGGCTTATCAGGGACTCGCACCTGCTGATACTGCGGATCCAGTGCAGCGAAGGCACTGACAAAGCGAATGATGGGAGCGGAGGAGCGGTAATTCTGACGCAGAAAGACCGTGTTTGGTGAACAGCCCAGCTGGCTGGTGCAGCGTTCCGGGAAATCGCGGAACAGGTCGACCGTGGCGCCACGGAATCGGTACAGGCTTTGATCATCATCACCAACGACAGTCAGCGCGGCGCCGCTGCGACGGGCCAGCTGAAAATACAGCTGCTCCTGCAGCAGATTGGTATCCTGATACTCGTCCACAAAGATGGCCTGCAGACGACTGGTGAAGGGTGTCAGGGCATTCTGCTGCAGCCGCTGCAGGATCGTTTTTTCCAGCTGAGGAAAGTCCAGCAGCTGTCGTTGCTGCATGGCGCGATGGTAGTCCAGGAAGATCTGGTCCAGCAGCAGTCGAGCGGGCTTGTCGTCAGGGGCGTCCGTGGACTGCAGGAATGCCGGCCAGTCCAGCAGGTCGTGACTGCGACGATCCAGCAGCGAACGCAGCAGACGCACCTGAGCGGACAGGTTCCACGGGCCCTCGCCACTGCCGCGCAGACTGAGCAGCAGAGCATTGAGCTGCGGGTCCGTGTCACGGCGATCGTGCAGCAGGGCCTGTCGCAGCAGCGCATCGGAAAGTGTGGCGTCAGCAATGTCGGGGGGCAGAGCAGCTGCGTCCGGATAGCGAATCAGCAGCTGCTGGCACAGGCTGTCGATCGTGCCGGCAAACAGCTGCTGCAGATTGCCGGGGTCTGCTGCGGTGCCGGACTGCTGCGTGGCGGGATGTGCGGGCAGCAGCTGTGCCAGCTTGTGCCCCCACAGCTGCAGCCGTGATCGCAGTTCGTCGGCGGCTTTGCGAGTAAAGGTTACGGCGAGGATGGCGTGAGGCGGAATCCGGTCGAAGAACACCAGTCTGAGAATGCGCAGCACAAGAGTGGCTGTTTTGCCGGTGCCGGGACCGGCGACAATGAAAAGTGGTGAGCCGGGTGGGGCAAGGATCGCCTGCAGCTGATCAGGATTGGGTCTGCGACCGGCAGCCTGAGCAAGCAATTGCTGGAAGTGTGGCAGATGCATGCGGTGCACATCCGGGAAGGGGGACTTTGAAGCTGGCAGGATGAAGTCGTTCAGCCAGAGCCTAACGATTCGGCAATACGGTAGTGAATAGCACCCTGACAGGCGGAAACAAAAGACACCATAAAATGGGTTTTTTGTGGTTCTTGCTGGTTGTAGCGACGGGTTGCCGATTGGCATCGCGCAGGCAGAATCCGCTCGGATTCGTGTGGATTTTTGTGAACAGCGAGTTAAAGGCAGCGCGGTTAGAGACAGGTCCCGTGAGGCCAGAGATTTCTCAGCAGCTGCAGCAGGCGTGCTTCGTCGGTCGGGTCGGGGAAGGCCGCAGCGATGTCGAGTGCCACGAAACGATGTTCTGTCGGCGGGATTTTGACCAGATCTTTCAGCGTGGTCAGGATCAGTGTGGCACCGGCTGTGTCGGCTGCCAGCCGTGTGGTTTGCAGGTCGTGGCAGCTGAAGTGGTGATGATCGGGAAACCAGGTGCTGCCGCAGATCTGCAGGCCGAGCGATTCACACGTGCTGCGAAAAGCGTCGGGGTTCCCGATGCCGCTCATCAGGTATACGGGCTGCTGTTGGGCTGTCTGCAACGGCACTGCTGAGCCATCAGCGTGGCGCAGTGAGCAGGGTTGAAAGTCCAGTGACAGAATGCGGTCTGTGAGCTGCGGAGCGTGCCGCAGGACCTGTTGACGAATCTGCAGCAGCGTGGCGGGGGACGCGAGGCTGCAGCGAGTGATCAGTACGGCATCGGCGCGACGCAGTCCTCGCAGCGATTCCCGCAACAGGCCTCGCGGCAGCAGCCAGTCATGGCCAAAAGGACAGGTGGCATCCAGCAGGATGAGGTTCAGCTGTCGATGCAGGCGACGATGCTGCAGGCCATCATCCATGACAATCACATCGAGTGGGTGGCTGCTGAGCAGTTGCCGGGCGGCAAGACGACGGTCCGGGTGTTGCACATGCGGGACGCGTGGAACCAACAGCTCAAGCACCTTCTTTTCATCGTTGCTGCCATCTGCCGAAGCGTGATATCCGCGACTGATGATTCCCGGGGGATGTCCCAGCTGCTGCAGACGCTGGCAGAGCATCGCGACAACCGGCGTTTTCCCGGTACCGCCGGTCGTCAGATTACCCACGCTGATGACGGGCACTGTTGCCTTGTGAATGGGCAGCAGGCGATAGTCGTAGAGGGTGTTGCGAATCGCGGTGATCAGTCCGTAGAGGCAGGCGACGGCGGCCAGCACCATGCGTTGAGTGGCCGGCCACAGTCCGCGGTCTGCTCCGCTGATCAGTCTGAGAAACCGGGCCTGATTCACGGGGACAATCTGACTTTCGAACGGAAACAGCAATCGCCGGGGCGCGAAATAAGTGACACGAAAGTATTACTGTATCTGACGATTGGACACCACAGCAAACATCGGGAGGTGCCACGGAGTGTGTGGACGTGAAAAACGGGTTCGTCGGAGGGAGGAGGGTGGGAGGGAGGGGTGGGTAGAATCGCAAGCCATGGAAGAACGACGGAAATCGTGCGGTGATTTGCCTGCTTTGCGATTCCGGCCTGAAGGGCGGTTTTCGTGTAGCCCAGGACGCAGCCCTGTTTCCGGGGCAGAGACGCAGCAGCGGAGGGGCATCACAAACACCCAGTTTTTGCGTGATCACAATGCGAAGCGTCGTTGGTCTGTGTTCACCGAGCTGATGCTCGGTGGTCGTAGCATGGGCTTCAGCCCTTGTCGTCGACCGCGTTCCAGCCCCCACAGGCAAGCCATTAGCGTAAGCAGACGGGTGTTGTTTGGGTGATGTTTTTTTGCCACGGAAGGACACGGAAAAATGCAGGGCGGCATTGGGGGGGAATTGAACCACGAATGACACGAATGACTCGAATGGGTGTGATGTTGGGGTGTGTTGAGGCGTTGTCAGTCGTCAGTGGGACAACGTTGCCCTTGGGAGGGCGAGGCTCCTGCCGAGCCGCAGTCTCCCTCCGCCACACAGGCGAGCCGTTAGCGTAAGCCGTCGGGGTGTTGTCGTGCCACTGTTACCGAGCTGGTGCTCGGTGGTCCCGGGGTGTTGTCGTGCCGCTGTTACCGAGCTGGTGCTCGGTGGTCCCGGGGTGTTGTCGTGCCGCTGTTACCGAGCTGGTGCTCGGTGGTCCCGGGGTGTTTGTGTGCCGCTGTTACCGAGCTGGTGCTCG
>CAIOKE010000136.1 GCA_903858815.1 uncultured Planctomycetaceae bacterium
ACACAAAGCCGGTAGCCAACGCCACACAGGCGAGCCGTCAGCGAACGCTGACAGGTGCAGACCTGCGACGGCACCGAGCTGGTGCTCGGTGGTCCCAGGGCTGGTCCCAGGGGACACAACACAATCAACGCCCCTTCCGCAGGGCGAGGCTCCCGCCGAGCTGAACGCAACCGTAGCCCGGGCATTCCTGACGCGAGGGACAAAAGTCGGCTGAGGCCGTCCAATTGACTCCAGCTCACTGAAAAACACTGTGTTTTTGCAGTAAGGGGCCGAGCAGGAATGCTCGGGCTACCTTTTTGTCCTCGGCGTCATTCCTGCCCGGCAGCCTTTTACCCAAACAAAGCCAGTAACCACCGCCACACAGGCGAGCCGTCAGCGTCAGCTGACATGTGCTGTCCTGCGAGGGCACCGAGCTGCAACCGCTGACTTAAAGGCCTCCGGGGTGCAACACAAACCATTGACCTGCCTATCTTTACAAAAAACCCAGTCGCCGCAGGTGCCATGCACCTGAAGATGTTGTGCGAACTGTTCAGAGCGGTGCGTATTCGCAGCGCAGCGCTCTGGCAGCGCAAACAATTCGGCTGTTATCCCTCGATTTCGCGGGTTTCCATTGGTATCGGGCTGGACAAAGTCACCACCGAATCGAAGATGCAGGGCGAAGTGACCAAACTTTTCATCTACTGAAACGAGAGGCCTGCTATGTCGTTTCTGTCGAGAGGTTTCGTCTGTGGCTGCCTGCTGCTGCTCAGCATGACGGGTTGTGGACCTGCAGACGATGGCCGAAGATCTGTTTCCGGCACCGTGACGTTTCAGGGCAAGCCCCTTGACCGCGGCAATATTATGTTTGTGACGCCCGACGGTCTGGGTTCTCAGACCGGGGCTGTCATCGCCAGCGGGGCTTACGAGATCCCTGCCGAGCAGGGTCTGCTTCCGGGTCGGTACAAGGTTGCAATCAGCAGTGCTGACGGCGACGTTCCGGCCGACCCCAACACGCCTCCGGGCCCATCCGGCAACTTCACTTCCGTCGATCGTATTCCTGCTGAATACAACACGGAAAGCAAGCTGGAAGCCGAGGTGAAAGATCAGGCAGAGAATGTGATTGACTTCACAATTCCCTGAAGCCTGCGGCACCATTGTATCGCGTGGCCCAGTGGCCTGTAATCGGGTGGGCTGACCAGCGTGGCGTTTCCAGTGCTGATGACCTAAGTCGCCGCTTCGGCTTCAGCCTGAGCACGAACTCTTCTTCACACTTGTAGACCTCCGTGTATTAAGGATCTGTAGAAGCAGGAATGTTCGGATTTCCCCTTTGTCCTGCGGCATCCGGGATGTGCGGTCTGCGGTTTTGACTTCGGTGTTCTCTCTGTTCGTTTCCGTTCGTTCTGTTGGCTCGATCTTCGGGAGCAGTTTTATGCAACGTCGACAACGCGGATTTACTCTGATTGAGCTGCTGGTGGTGATTGCGATCATCGCCATTCTGGTGGCATTGCTGCTGCCGGCTGTGCAGCAGGCGCGTGAGGCAGCGCGGCGCACGCAGTGCAAGAACAATCTGAAACAGATTGCCCTCGGCATGCACAACTACGAATCCGTCTACAACATGCTGCCTCCGGGTGTCGGTCGGTTTGGCTGCTGCTGGGGGACGTGGCTGGTGAACCTGCTGCCCTATGTGGAGCAGACGGCAGTGTTTCAGTCGTACCAGAATCTGGGGGGCAGTGATGCAACGGGAATTCGTTATGCGGGCAATCCGAACAACACCAATGTCGCGACTCGTCGATTCCCGGTTTACACCTGTCCCAGCGACACACCGAACTCCCCGGCATCCAACATCACGTCGCACAATTACGTTGTGAACTATGGAAACACGACCTTTTTCCAGCAGAACGTCACGGTAGCGGGCATCACGATTCGGTTTCAGGGGGCTCCGTTCACCGCTTACAAGGGTTCTTTGTCGGACGATGGTCCGGTGAATGCCGCGCAGGCACTGACGTTTACGAACGTCTACGGGTCGCCGGTGCGTTTTCGTGATATTACGGATGGACTGACCAGCACATTGATGGTTTCAGAGGTGCGTCAGGGCCAGGGTCTGGATGCTCGTGGGTTTGCGTGGTGGGGCGGAGCCAGCGGGTTCATTACTCTGTACGGACCGAATGCTCGTGACCCCGACGTCATGACCGGTGCGTGGTGCAACACAGGGAACGTGCTGAACGCACCATGTCAGACTGCATCTGCGGCTTTGCCCAGTCCGTTCAATCGTCGTCAGGGGGCCCGCAGTCGGCATACTGGTGGTGTGCAGGCGGCACTGTGTGACGGCAGTGTTCGCTTCTTTTCTGACAGCATCTCAATTCAGTTGTGGCAGGCTGCCGGAACGACTCAGGGTGGCGAAGTCATGGGTGAGTTCTGATCGGCAGGGCGAGGCTCCCGCCGAGCCGAACTCAACCGTAGCCCGGGCATTCCTGACGCGAGGGACAAAAGTCGGCTGAGGCCGCCAAGCCGATTTCAGCTCATCGAAAAACATCGTGTTTTTGCAGTAAGGGGCCGAGCAGGAATGCTCGGGCTACATTTTTGTCCTCGGCGTCATTCCTGCCCGGCAGCCTTTTTACCCACACAAAGCCGGTAGCCAACGCCGCGCAGGCGAGCCGTCAGCGATAGCTGACCGGTGCTGCCCTGCGAGGGCACCGAGCTGGTGCTCGGTGGTCCCAGGGGACACAACACAATCAACGCCCCTTCAGTGGGGCGAGGCTCCCGCCGAGCCGAACTCAACCGTAGCCCGGTCATTCCTGCCCGGCCACCTTTTACCCAAACAAAGCCAGTAGCCAACGCCGCGCAGGCGAGCCGTCAGCGATAGCTGACCGGTGCTG
>CAIOKE010000137.1 GCA_903858815.1 uncultured Planctomycetaceae bacterium
GTCGTGTTCCTCGTCGATGACCTCGGGTTCGCTGACTGCGGCTTCAATGGCGGTACCGACATCCAGACACCCCAAATCGATGCGTTGGCTGCAGCCGGTACGGTGCTCGGGGCACACTACGTCCAGCCAGTCTGCTCGCCCACACGAGCGGCTCTGATGACAGGTCGCTATGCCGTGCACACCGGGGTCTACACGATCGTCCGCCCCGGAGCACGCTGGGGACTGCCACTGGCCGAACGTACGCTCGCCAGTGCCCCTGAAAGACGCCGGATACGAAACCGCCATCACCGGAAAATGGCACCTCGGCGAATTCCAGCGCGACTACCTCCCCACGTCACGCGGCTTCGATCATCAGTACGGGCACTACTTCGGAGCACTCGACTACTTCACCCACATTCGCGATGGCAAACCGGACTGGTACCGCAACGATCAACCGCTGCAGGAGTCAGGCTACACAACTGAGCTGCTGGCGAATGAAGCCGTACGGCTGATCCGCAGCCGCAGCGGTCAGCAATCCAC
Organism: uncultured Planctomycetaceae bacterium; assembly: GCA_903858815.1. Classification (GTDB taxonomy): domain Bacteria; phylum Planctomycetota; class Planctomycetia; order Planctomycetales; family Planctomycetaceae; genus SXXK01. Next base: position 520 of record CAIOKE010000137.1, read on the forward strand.
CCCCCTGTTCCTGTACGTGCCCTTCAACGGTGTTCACGCCCCGCTGCAGGTCCCCGAAAAGTACCTTGCTCCCTATCAGCATCTGACCGGCAATCGACGCACATATGCTGGTATGCTGGCCGCTGTCGATACAGCAGTCGGCCAGATCGTAACGGCACTCCGCGAAGCCGGACAACTGGAAAACACACTGATCGTCTTCTCCTCCGATAACGGTGGCCCCAATCCAGACGCATTGACTCGCAATACACCCTTCCGCGCCGGTAAAGGCACGCTCTACGAAGGCGGGGTTCGTTCGGCCGCTTTTGTCACGTGGCCCAACCGGATCCCGGCGGGTCAACGAATCGATGAACCGGTCCATATCATCGACTGGTTTCCCACATTCGTGGAAGCAGCTGGGGGTTCCCTCACACAGCCCCTGCCGCTGGATGGAAAAAGCCTGCTGCCCACGTTGACAGCCGGTCAACCGTCACCCCACAAGTCACTGCTGCTTGTCCAGTCACCCACTCGAGCTGCCGTGCGAGCAGGTGACTGGAAACTGCTGCGACTTGCCGGTCCGCCGACAGAAACAGCTGCGGAAGAAACCGACACGGGGGCACCGGCGGCAGCCAAAGGCAAAGGCAAAGCCAAGGGCAGGAAAAACAACGACACCGCTGAGGTCCTGCAGCTTTACAATCTGCGTCAGGACCCCGGCGAATCACAGAATATGGCGACCAGCCAGCCAGCAAAGGTGCGCGAATTGCAGCAGTTCCTGGATCAATGGATGCAGAATGCAGCGCCGTCAGGTGTTCCAGCAAAGTAGGTCGAATCGCGTCGAGCCTGGAATGGGGCCTCGGGCGGCGCCTAGTGCTACGGTAACTATGGCCGTTTGCCAGTTTTGGCCCGAGTGGGTAGTGGCAGGTTCGGGTGCTGACGTTTGGCCGAGACTTTCAACACAAATGCTCGATCTCGATTCCCCAACCGGTTGTTCCGACCTTGCACAAAATCCGAAAATCCATGAAGCTTCGCAGGCATGCACTGACCGGCGTTTTTTCAGCCCGGTCACGCCTCAAGGAGACAGTCAGGAATGGCACAGAAATCGAATATTCCCCGGTTCAAGATCGGCGAGCGAGTGTATCGCGTGGAATGGAAAAAGGACGTTCCATCACTTGCAGAGTACACCGTCAAGGAAGTCACAACCAACGCCTTCAAGGCTGACAACAGTGCCGGCAAGACTGAAGAATTCGTGGGCAAAACGGTGCTGCCCTTGTTTGCCACCTCGGTCACGGACGCTGTGAATCTGGCCTTCACATCCGTTGCCAAGATGGTCGTGAAGGAAAAGGGGAATGTTCCCCGGTACTTTCAGATGGTCGTCAAACTGGGCAAGCTCAAATAGTTCGCAGGATTCAGCCCTTTTTGACGGCCACTGCGGTGGTGGGATCATCCGGCCACGCATGTTTGGGATATCTGCGCTTCAGGTCTTTTTTTACTGCTTCGTAGGTAGTTGCCCAGAAGCTGGCAAGATCGTCCGTAATTTGTTGTGGACGATAATTCGGTGCCAGCAGATGCAGTACCACTGAGACGCGACCACCGGCGATCCGCGGTGTTGCTGTCAGGCCGAAAACTTCCTGAATCCGAACAGCCAGTACCGGAGGTCGGCCCTCAGAATACTCCAGCCGAATGCGACTGCCACTGGGCACCAGCAGCTTCTCTGGAGCTTCTCGTTCCACTGTCTGGACCAGTGAATAATCAAGTCGTCCCTGCAATGCACCCAGCCACGGTGCAGTTTTCAGCTCACTGAATGAACGACGCCCAAAACACAGTTCCCGCAGCAGCTCTGCCAGCAGGCCATCACCGCAGTCCGGCAACGCAAGCTCTGGCATCCACAGCTTCAGACAGCGCATCCGCTGCAGGAATCCATGAAACGGATCGTCTTCCGGTGGCAGAATCTGAGCCCATTGTCCGACGGCGGCCGCGAACAGGCATTCGGCGGCTTGCGTTGCATCGGTAATCGCCGCCGGTGTCTCTTCCAGCACAAGATCTGCAAAGCTCAGGCGTCGTCGCGCCACGACCTGCTTCTGCGACGGATGAAAGAACAGTTCGCTGGAATCCCGCAATCCTGTCATTGGCAGCCACGATCGCAGAACTTCAGACGCCTGACGCACCTCCGCATCGCTGCCCGCACCATCAATGTCCACGCACAGAAACAGCGGAGCAGTGCGGACTGCAGATCGTGGCCCAAGCCTTACGCCGCGGCCTCCAACCATCAGTGCCTTATCACCGCCTGTCTCACGCCTGCGCGCCACGCGATCCGGAAAACCGGCCACCAGAGACCTCAGCAGCACCTCATCAGACTGCAATTCGTCTGACGGCACCACTGTCCTGTCAGGCATTCCGCCACGCCCCTCTCGCAGCACCCGGTGCAGCTGCTTTGCAGCCGCTGCGATCGTACGTGAAGCTCCGCGATTGACTTCACCAAACGCGGTCTCACCACGGCCCTCGGCGTACCAGTCTTCCAGCGCGTGCAGGCGATCAATCACATCGGATCGCGATTGTCGCAGCAGAGTCGTACGCCCCGGGCCGGAACGCAGAAATGGATCCCGCTCGCTGAGCATGGCGGCCAGCAAACAGGCTCGTTCCCCCACACCACCGCTGGCCGCTTCGATCAGCATGCGAGCGAGTCGTGGAGCAGTCGGAAAACGCACCATTCGCTGTCCCACATCCGTTGCGACTCCAGCATCCACCGCCCCCAACAACTCCAGCAACCGCAACGCATGCTCCAGAGAACTCTGCGGAGGCGATTCAAACCACGGGAATGTCTGCGGATCTGCCTCACCCCACGCAATCAGACGCAGCACAGCCGACGACAAATCGACTCGCTGCAGCTCGGCCGGATCTGCAGCCGGTCGACGACGATGGGCCGCTTCGTCCCAAAGCCTGAGACACAAGCCTGGAGCCGTTCTGCCGGCACGCCCGGCTCGCTGATCAGCAGATGCCTGCGAGATCGGTACCAGTTCCAGCCGGTCCAGCCCGGAATCAGCGTCAAACAGCATCTGCTTCGCAAAGCCCGTATCAACCACCGCCGTCACACCATCAATCGTAATCGAAGTCTCAGCCACATTCGTCGCAAGTATCACGCGCCGGCGATCACAGGGGCCAAGCACTCGATCCTGCTCTTCAGAGGTCATCTCGCCAAACAGCGGCAAAACCGCCAGATTGCGACTGGCCGCCAGCCGTTCCAGCAGCTGCGCAGTGCGATGGATTTCACCGACGCCGGGTAGAAATACGAGAATATCGCCATCATGGGCCGACGCAGATCCGCTCGCAGCAGACTGCAGCACACGCTCAACCCCCACAGCAGCCAGCTCAGGGATCGATTGACGCTGCTGAGGACTGAACCACGAGATCCTGACCGGAAACAAACGACCTTCGCTGCGAACCACCGGACAATCACCGAGCCAGCGGGCAATCGGTTCTGGATCAAGAGTTGCGGACATGACCACAATCCGCAGATCCGGACGCACTGTCTGCTGCACTCGTCGCACCATCGCCAGTGCCAGATCACTGTCCAGTCGCCGTTCATGAAACTCATCAAATACCACGATCGTAACATCATCGAGAAACGGATCATCCTGCAGACGCCGCAGTAACACGCCCTCGGTGACCGCCAGCACCCGCGTCTCACGCGAAACAGACTCCTCAAAGCGGACTCGAAACCCAAACTGCTGACCAACCTTCTGACCGTGTTCAAACGCCATCCGTGCGGCGGCTGTCCGAGCTGCCAGTCGCCGAGGCTCAAGCATCACGATCTGACCGGATCCGGCGAGGCCCGACTGCAACAGTGCCGGAGGGACGCGAGTCGTCTTGCCGGCTCCCGCAGGAGCCTTCAGCACAAGACAGTTGGACTGCTGCAGTGCCGACAGCAGGTCAGGAATAATGGAGTCAACAGGCAGACTGATCACGGGCTGCAGCAATGAAGGTTTCTGGATCCGTCCGGGGAGTAACAAAAAGGGACCCGCAATTGCGGGTCCCGTTCCTGAATTTACGCGATACCGCAAGCTTCAGTCGCTGAAGGCAGCGTCGAAAGCCCTGCTGGATGGAGTAAAGTCGATGTTCTTGCAGAACTGAGCAGCCTCGGCCGCACCATGCTCGCGATCCATCCCGCTGTCTTCCCACTCCACCGATAACGGACCCGTGTACTTGATCGCATTCAGAGCACGAATGATCTCTTCGAAACGAACGCCACCACGTCCAACACTGCGGAAGTCCCAGCCACGTCGAGCATCCCCGAAGGACACGTGGCTGGCAAGAATGCCAGTACGACCATTCAGTGTGACAGACGCATCCTTCATGTGCACATGATAAATGCGGTCCGGGAAATACCGAATGAATTCCACCGGGTCCACACCCTGCCAGATCAGATGGCTGGGATCGAAGTTAAATCCAAATTCCTCACGACGGTCCAGCACCTGCAAAGCCCGCTCGGCCGAATACACGTCAAACGCAATCTCGGTCGGATGCACTTCCAGCGCAAACTTCACGCCGCAATCCTGAAACACATCCAGAATCGGGTTCCAGCGATCTGCCAGAAGCTGAAATCCCGCGTCATACATGGATTTCGGCGTCGGAGGAAAATCGTAAATCAGATGCCAGATCGAAGAACCCGTGAAACCATTCACAATACCCACGCCCAGTTTGCGAGCAGCACGAGCAGTGTTCTTCATCTCTTCTGCAGCACGAGCATTCACGCCGGCAGGATCACCATCACCCCACACATACGGCGGTAAGATGGACTTGTGACGGCCGTCGATGTTGTCCAGAACCGCCTGCCCTACCAGATGATTCGAAATCGCAAACAACTTCAGATCATGCTTGTCAAGCAATTCACGCTTGCGAGCACAGTAACTGTCGTCGCTGAGCGCCTTGTCCACTTCAAAGTGGTCGCCCCAGCAGGCCAGCTCAAGGCCATCGTAACCAAACTCACGAGCCTTTTTACAGAGAGTTTCCAGCGGCAGGTCCGCCCATTGACCGGTAAAGAGTGTTACTGGACGGCCCATTGAAAACTGCTCCGTGCGTGGTGAGTGGGACATTGGAATCGCACACGCAAGACTGCGCGCGCACAGTGCAGTATCGGTTGTCCCAAACAAAAAGTCAAACCAACTCGAGATTCGATGCTCAGCACATGCTCTTTTTTACTTCAATCGCCCACCTTACAGCCCGGAAGGAATTAGGCATTAAAAATGAACACATGAACACATACAAAAACGTGCACACATGATCACATTCACTAGGGTAATTCCCCCAAACAACTGCTTTTCCGATAGATTCTCCGCCCGATTTCCTTCCGTTTATGCGACTTTACCCACTAACACCAACCCTCGGGGATTGCATGGACATGCGATACCCCAGCAAGTGATTTCGAGGGATGGACCTGCCGCTCCTGAAACTCGTCCACAACCACTTACCCGCGACCCGCCACGTGAACATCACTGAAGTGCGAATCAAGCTTGTGTCGGATCTGGAAGATCGACTGCGGGCTTTTTGTCTGATCACCATCGACAACGAATTTGTGGTGCGAGACCTGAAGATCATTGAAGGTCCCCGCGGCCTTTTCGTGGCGATGCCCAGTCGGAAGATCACCGAGAAATGTTCGCAGTGTGGCTTCAAGAATGAAGTCCGCGCCCGCTTCTGCTCAAACTGCGGCCGTCCGATGACTCGACACAGCTCACAAGGCGGAGACCAGGGATCCCCCGTTCCCCAAACCCGACAGTTCGCCGACATCGCCCATCCTGTTAATGCGGAATGCCGAGACCGCATTGAAAAAGCCGTGCTGCAGGCCTTTAACGACGAGCGAGAACGGGCGAAGCAGCCCGGATATGTCTGCCAGTACGATGAATTCGAGAAACATCGCTGAGGGTGACCGGCCTTTTCCGCCAGGTGAATCGCTTTAGCCAGCCCTGATGTCGCGCCGTCAAAGCGGCATGGACCGCTCAGTGCAGCCTTCGATTTACCCCAGCTGATCTTGCCAGATTTGTGGCTGCTGTGCTGAGATACCGCTGTCGCTGCGGGCTGGTTGCACTGCAGAGCGGTTTGTTGTCCGGGAGCCTTCCATGGTGTTTTCAGCAGCGCTGTTTAACTGCCCTCGCCTGTCTCGCGGGCTGTTCTGCACGGTAATTGCCGGGTGTCTGCTGTCTTCGCAACCTGTTCTGGCGCAGGGCAAACTTCAGAATGGGAACACGCTGGCAGGATCCGGGGCAGTCAAGGCCAAACGCCTGCTCGTGCTGGAAATCCTGATCCAGCCGCAACCTCTGTATCGCGTTCGTGCTCAGGAATGGGGACGAGTACTGCAGGAACTGGGTTACGCACCTCGATTCCGGGAACCGGTGGCGGGCGAGAAGATGCGGATCGAAACGCAGCTGAACGATGGTCGGGATGCGGTACTGGTGGTTGGGGGCTTGACGGGGCAGGGTGGACTGACAGTTGGCAAGCGGACCTTTACGGTGGCAGATCGTGCGGACCTCGGGAAGTATCTGGAAGAGCTGAAAGCTCATGGTCCCGAGGGTGCGCCGGCCGGCAATCCTCGCTGGGGACTCACGGAAGCTCAGTTTCAGGATTTCGTGAAGCTGATGAGTGAGCCGGTGGCGGAGGATGTGCGTTTGGCAAGTGCGGCCGGCACAGTCAGCAGCCTGAAACTTCCTGAATCGGTGACGGTCGTGTTCGTTGACGAAGCATTTCAGGCTTCGATGCAACCACGTCCGGAAACTGCCCCGGAAACTCTGCCCGTTGCCGGCATGACTCAGGGAACAGCACTGTCGCTGGTGCTGGCTCAATTTGGCATGGGTTATCGGCCAGTGTTCGGTCGCGGTGGACGCTTCTCCATTGAGATTCTGCCGGGAGATGAAGGGGCGAATCTGTGGCCTGCGGGCTGGAAGACGGCGGAAGCGACGGCCGATGTTGTACCTGCATGGTTGAAGTCGATTCCCTTTGAGGTTGAGGATGCCGATGTGGCCAGCATTGCCGAAGCAGTTGCCGGTAAACTGGAACTGCCGCTGATCGTCTCGACATATTCCATCAATCGCGATGGCAAACCGCTGGAGGACCTTGTGTATTCGCGGTCCGGGAAACTGTCGCCCTTTGGAATCCTGCGAGGGTTGAGCGATAAGTTTCTGCTGGGATTTGATGTGCGTGCTGACGAATCCGGCAAATTGTTTCTTTGGGTCACAAGCAGTCGCGAGGCGACCGCCTTCAACAAGCGATTCGCGCATATTCGACCTCCCAGATAAATCGCCGGCAGGCAGGGGAGTCCCGCAGTACGACGTTCTCATAGAGAGAGCCTTCACTCGTTGACGAAAGCCCCCTTCGGGAGGATGCCTGGGACCCCCGAGCACCAGCTCGGGAACCACAAGCCCGCCATCGTCGGCTCGGCAGGCCCCTCGCCCTCCCAGCGGGACACCTGGGACCCCCGAGCACCAGCTCGGGAACCAAAATCCGGGCATCTTCGGCTCGGCAGGCCCCTCGCCCTCCCAGCGGGACACCTGGGCCCCCCGAGCACCAGCTCGGGAACCAAAAGCCTGTCACCTTCGGCTCGGCAGGCCCTTCGCCCTCCCAGCGGGACACCTGGGCCCCCCGAGCACCAGCTCGGGAACCACAA
>CAIOKE010000138.1 GCA_903858815.1 uncultured Planctomycetaceae bacterium
CGAACAGATGGCCCGGCTCATCGAAGTCGCCGATCGAATGCACATCGAACGACTCATCGTCTTCATGGGCTCTCCCTTCAGTCAGGACCCGGACCCCGAAGAACTCCGACGACAGAACGATCAGGTCCTGCAGGCGATCAGTCACTGGCACCATCGAGCCTTCGGATTCGTCTATCTCAGTCCCGCTCACGAACAAGCCAGCCTCGAAGAACTGGAACGCTGCGTCGCCAACGGTCCCATGGTCGGAATCAAATTGTGGGTCGCCCGTCGCTGTACGGAATCACAGATCGATTCCATCATTCGCCGCGCAACCGAATTGCAGGCCGTCATCTACCAGCACACCTGGCTCAAGACCAACGGCAACCTTCCCGGTGAAAGTACTCCTGCCGATCTCGCCGCACTTGCCGCCCGGCACCCCACGGCTCGCCTGATCTGTGGGCACACCGGTGGCAACTGGGAACTGGGGCTCCGCACAATTCGCCCATACCCCAATGTCAGCGTCGATCTGGGCGGAGGTGATCCAATGGCGGGCATTGCGGAGATGGCTGTTCGCGAAGTGGGCGCTGAACGCGTCTTATACGGCAGTGATGTTGCCGGCCGCAGCTTCGCTTCACAACTGGCCAAAGTCACAGGCGCACAACTTGACGAAGCTGTCAAACAGGCCATTCTGGGACGCAATCTGCAACGCCTGCTGACACCAATCCTGCAGCACAAGGAACTCCGACTGTGATCACCGACACCAATGTCTGGCTCTCCCGCTGGCCCACTCGCCGACTGCCCCTCGATGACACACCGGAACTCGTCCGCACACTGCAAGCTCTGCACATCACTCAGGCGTGGGCCGCCAGCCTCGATGGGCTGCTCCACCGTGATCTGCGCTCCGTCAATCGACGCACCGTGACAGAATGCCAGCAGCATGGACAGGGAGTCCTGCGCCCGGTGGCCATCATCAATCCGGCCCTGCCCGGTTGGCAGGATGATCTCGACGACGGCCTGCAACTGGGGATCCGCATCATTCGACTGATCCCCGGCTGGCATGGCTGGACTCTGCAATCCCCGGAATTCCGCCAACTGCTGCAAACCGCCGCACCGCACAGATTGCTCCTGCAGATCTGTCTGCGGCTTGAAGATCCACGGATCCAGCACTCACTGCTGCAGATCCCTGATGTCGATCCCACTCCGCTGCTGGAAGCAGACAACCGTCCGGCAGATGGCCCCGTGCAACTGCTCAATGCACTGGCTTCAACACCTCTGGAACTGGCCGGACGACTGGCCGTTGAAGCCGGTGTGGGATTCGACATCGCGATGCTTGAAGGCCTCGCCGGACTTGAACGGCTGACCCGCCAGCTGCCACCCGAACGTCTTCAGTTCGGCAGCTTTGCCCCCATATTCACTCCCCACGCCGCCGTCCTGAAACTGCAGGAATCTGAACTACCACGCCCTCTGCTGGACGCCATCCGCAAGGACAATGCCAACACCCTGCTCACGCCCCGCTGAATTCAAACACCGCAGTATCACCAGAACCGGGATGTTTTCAGTTTTCAGTTTTCAGTTTTCAGTTTTCGGTTTTCGGTTTTCGGTTTTCGGTTTTCGGTTTTCGGTTGGCAGTTGGCAGTTGGCAGTTGCACGCGAGGAGAGAGCTGCTGGAACTCCGAGGGGGCTCGAACATCACGCCAAGCCCCGTCGGTTGCCACCGACGGCTCGCCCCTGGGACCACCGAGCACCAGCTCCGTCACGATGCCGAGGCTCCGCTTTGCTGAATGGTTATCAGCCCACGGAATGGCTGAGCGACGGGCAATCGTAAGTCGCGTTGCTTCGTGTGGGCAAAAGGCGGCCGGGCAGGAATGCCCGGTCTACGGTTGTCGGCAAACAACGACAACTGAACACTGACAGTTGACTTCGGCTCGGCAGGAGCCTCGCCCTCCCAATGGGAACTTTGCCGGGACCACCGAGCACCAGCTCGGTCACGCTATTCCAACAACATTCGGCTCGGCAGGAGCCTCGCCCTCCCAATGGGAACTTTCCGTGCACTGCCCACTGCTCACTGCCCACTGATTACTGATTACTGACCACTGTCCCTCCCCGTTTTTTCCGTGTCCTGCCGTTACCAAATCACTCGAAAAAACACCCCGAGTTTCCATTCTGCGTCGAACCGTTTTCTCTGCGAAATTCGGGTGGCGTTATAGTTGGAGGCTGTGTTAGTCTGCGGGGGTTGCGGTGTTCCACAACCCTGAACTCCCTGCGAGACAACTCATGCAATTCATCCTGCGAATGCTGCTCACTGCCAGCGTGCTCGCACTGGTCTGCTCGGCCGCTCCAAACCTGCTTGCCGCTCCGCAGCAGCAGCAGCAGCAGCAGCAGCAGCAGCAGCAGCAGCAGCCCCAGGAATGGTTTTTTACCTCAGGCGTCGTTGCCGCTGACCACCCGGCCGCCAGCGCGGCAGGCGCTCGGATCCTCCGCGAAGGTGGCAACGTCGTCGATGCTGCCGTTGCCACCTCGTTCGCTTTGTCCGTTGTCCGACCGGCCAGCTGTGGCATCGGTGGTGGTGGTTTCATGGTGATCTGGGATGCCAGCACCGGGAAAGCCCGCGCCCTTGACTATCGCGAACGTGCACCCGCAGGCGCCACAGCCGATCGTTACGGCGATGCTGCTGATGCTGGACACCCGGAACCACGCAGCGTGCGCGGAGGCCTTGCCAGTGGCATTCCTGGTACTGTAGCGGGACTCTGCTACGCGTCCCGCACGTGGGGCAAACTGCCGCTCAAACAGGTGCTGCAGCCCGCCATCGAACTGTGTAAAAACGGAGTTCCCGTTGATGACCACGATCGCGAAGTTCAGTCCGACACTCTGGCAAAACTGAAACGGCACGCCAACTATCAGCAGCGTTTCGCACTCCTGCTGAAACTTTACCTGAATAATGGCACCCCCTGGCAAACTGGCGATCGATTCTACTCGCCACAGGCTGCAGTGCTGCAGCGCATTGCCGAACACGGAGCAGCCGGATTTTATGACGGCCCGGTCGCTCAGGCGATTGCAGCTGCAGTGGCGTTGGAAGGCGGAGTTCTCAGTGCTGCCGATCTGCGCGGCTACAGGGTCACCGAACGCGATCCGCTGCAGGCCGGGTTTCGCGATGCCACCGTCTTCACGATGCCTCCACCATCCAGTGGCGGCATCGCCCTGCTGCAGACTCTGCAGTCATTGGAAGCCTGGGAACGTCACAGCGGACGCACCCTGCAGTCACTTCAGCACAACTCACCGGACTACGTGCATGTCGTCACAGAAGCCCTGAAACATGCATTCGCGGATCGTGCCGAGTTTCTGGGGGATACCGACTTCGTCGATGTGCCGGTCCAGCGTCTGCTGCAGCTGGATTACGCAATCCAGCAGGCTGCCGCGATTCAGCTGCAGCAGACACAGCCCCCGGAAGCCTACGGTCGCTTCTTTCTGCAGGACGACGCCGGGACCAGTCACTTTTCCGTCATGGATGCGGCCGGCAATGCCGTTGCCTGTACGGAAACCATCAATCTGACATTCGGCAGCTTTGTCGTTGTGCCGGAATGGGGCATTCTGCTGAACAACGAAATGGATGACTTTGCCGCCAACCCGGGTAAACCCAATGCCTTTGGGTTACTGCAAAGCGCCGCCAATTCCGTCCAGCCCGGCAAACGACCGCTCAGCAGCATGACACCCACCCTGCTGGTACGTCAGGGCAAAGCCATCCGAGCCGTGGGTGCTTCGGGTGGTCCCCGCATCATCACAGCAACTCTGCAGAATCTGCTGAATCAGCACGTCTGGGGTCAGCCTCCCTCCGCCGCAGTCGCCGCCGCTCGTTTTCATCACCAATGGGCTCCCAACGAGCTGTTACTGGAACCCACACTGCACTCCAGTGTGGCCGATGAACTGAAAAAACGCGGACATTCAGTGCGGAAATCCACTGGACTGGCCGCATCACAGGGTGCTGCCGTTGGTTCCGGTGGAATTCTGCAGGGCGGCAGCGATCCTCGAAAAAATGGACAACCAGATGGATTCAACCTGGAAAAATAAAGAATATAGGTAAGACTGAGGCCAGCGTGCACCAGGCGATCAACAGCGAAGAATCCTGAAGAAAACCTTATTGGCAGGCCCTTTCACCGCCGTCACAACCTGTGGTTGTAAGGCTGCCTGTCACAGAAGATGCGCAAAGAAAAACCATCGGCAGGCTTTCGTTTTTCAACGAAATTTACCGGACCGATATTTTCGATAAGTCTTTATCCGAACGAATAGCCGTAATAACCGGCAGGCGAAACACGGAATCGCCGGCCGGTGGGTTTCCACACCCGTGGAATTTCCTGCAGCGGTGACAAGGGAACATGATGTCCGGGGTCAGTCAGCGGAAACTGGAAAGCCGAACAGCATCGGCACGACAGCGACTGCGTTCCGAAACGGAACCGCAGTTCATGTCGTCCCCTGCAGTGACCGGCCTTCTGCGCGTCGACGCCGGGCTCAGCACCGAAACGGTCACTGCCACGAATCTGCCACCAGTTCCTCGGGTCGTCTCCGGTATTCCGCTCGCCTACCGGTTGCGAACTCTGCTGGGAACTCCGCTTCGAAATCGCGTGGCTCGCTCGCGACAGCGATTTCTGAAAGCCGCTGCGGCGGACTGCCGCGGCATTCAGGAAACAGTGCTGCAGGACCTGCTGAAACTGAATTCCGGATCGGACTTCGCCAAAGACTTTGGACTGCGTCCCGGACTGTCGCCGCAGCAGTTTCGCAGTCAGGTGCCCATCAGTGATTACGAATTGTACCGTCCCTATGTGGATCGCATGCTGCACGGTGAGACTCGCGCGCTGCTGGGACGTCGAAATCGTCTGCTGATGTTTGCCATGACCAGTGGCACCACCTCGTCGTCAAAATACATTCCGGTCACCAGCCGCTTTCTGGCCGACTACCGTGCGGGCTGGCAGATGTGGGGCATTGAACTCTATCGCACGGTTCCCGGACTGCCGCATCTGAATGTCGTACAGATTGCCAGCAGTCACCGACGCTCCATCACCGCTGCAGGCACACCCTGCGGAAACATCAGTGGCCTCGTCGCTTCCATGCAGAATCCCGTGGTGCGGTCCCTGTACACCATTCCTGCAGCTGTTGCTGATGTGTCTGATGCTGACCTGAAACGTCGCCTGATTCTGTCACTGGCATTTGGCGACCCGCATGTCGGCATGTTTGTCACAGCCAACCCCAGTACCCTGCTGCAGCTCTTTGAATCCGTCGAGAATCATCCCGAACAACTGCTCCGGGACCTGCATGATGGACTCAGCAATCATGTCACGATTCCCAAAGCAGCCGGTCGGCGTCTGCGGACGGCAGTGCGGCCCAAAATCCAGCGCGCTCGCCAGCTGCAGCAGCTGCTTCGCTCCACGGGGCGCCTGATACCCCGCGACGTGTGGCCCAATCTGCAGGTGCTGGCCTGCTGGACCGGCGGCAGTGCCTCCGCCTACACCAGTCGTCTGCGGGAATTCTGCGAAGGCATCACCATCTGCGACCATGGACTGCATGCCAGCGAAGGTCGCATGACCATGCCTCTCGCTGCTGAAACATCCTCCGGACTGCTGGAAATCGGTACGCACTACTTCGAATTTCTGCCCGTCGCCGAAGCCGAGGCTGCCAATCCGGATGTGCTCAATGCATGGGAACTGGAGCCGGGCTCCGAGTACTACATCCTGCTGACCACCAGTTCCGGCTTCTGTCGTTACAACATCCGCGACGTTGTCCGCTGCACCGGGTTTCATGGCGATGCCCCTCTGCTGGAATTCCTGCACAAGGGCGCCCACATCTCCAGCATCACCGGTGAAAAGATTTCCGAATCGCAGGTGGTCGAAGCCGTTCGCGCCGCACAGGCCGGTGCCGGCCTGTGGACGGCTCAGTTCACGATGACCCCGGAATGGCTGGATCAACCCGGGTACACCCTGTACGTCGATCTGCGTCGGCAGGCTGAATCAACCCAACTGGAACGCTTCGCCTCACTGGTCGAACAGCAGCTGTGTGATCGCAATGAAGAATATCGGGAAAAACGCCAGACAGGTCGGCTCAGTGCCATCCGCATGCAACCCCTGCCCGAATCTGCCTGGCAGACGTTACAGCAAACACGGCTCAGCAAATCCGGTGGCAGTGCGGAACAATACAAACACCCCTGCCTGATGCCCGACCCCGAATTCCGTCGCATCTTCCTCCAGGCCTGCGGACTCACGCACGCTCCCACCCGCAATACACATCTCTGACGGCGCCCCCACAAAGCCCGCAGCAGCCGCTGCCACCAAAAGACCTATAGGTCCCATAAGTCCTATAAGACCTATAATAGGTCCTATAAGTCCCATAGGACCCATAGGACCTATAATAAGTCCCATAGGACCTATAAGCCCGCAGCCTCCGTCACTCCTCGCCCGCCATCACGACATACAATCGCTCCGCCAGCAGATATTTCCGCACAGCTGCGTTCACCTGCTCTACCGTCAGCTTGCGAATCCGCTCCTCTTCCCGCTCCACAGACAACATGTCCCGTCCGATAAAGGCATACACTTCCAGCATCCCAGCCAACGCTGATTCGTTCGCTCGCGCAACCTGCTGCTCCTGCAGATAACCGGACTTCGCTGCCTCCAGCTCCGCTTCTGTAATCCCGTCCTTCAGCAGCCGAGCCAACTCCTCACGAATCGCCGCATCCACCTTTTTCAGATTCTGTGGATTCGAAATCGCATAGATGAAAAATGCCGTGCGACGGTCCACCGCCGACGGCTGCAATCCCGACTGAATCCCATACGACAGCCCCTCATTCTGACGCACACGATCACCCAGACGTGAACTTAAACCGCCACTGCCCAGAATGAAATTCCCGATCTCCAGTGCCGCAAAATCTGCGTCGTCATCCCGCAATGGCAGCGTCATCATCCCAACCCAGACAGCGTTCGCCTTATCCGGCGTCACGATCATCTCTGTACTACCTTCGGTGTTGTCCACATGCACTCGAGGAATCCGTTGAAACGGTACCTCAGAAGTCCAGTCCCGCGTCAGGTCCTGTACCGCTGCTGTCGTGGCCGCCGCATCAAAATCACCCAGTACCGTCAACTCGCCTGTCGTACCCGCCAACAGTTCTTTCCACACACGCTGCAACTGCTCCAACTGCACCGCCTGCAGAAGTTTCAGCTGTTCCGGCAACGGCGCTTCAAAACGCGGGTCCGCTGGTTCATAGGGAGACACTTTCCGCATGGCGGTGGAAAACGCCAGTGCCTCCGGATCAGAGACCTGCTGCCCGATGATCGCCATCCGTTCCTCACGCAGCAGCTCCAGTTCATCCGCTGGAAACGCCGGATTTCGCAGCACGTCCTTCAACAGATTCAGTACGGGCGACAGATTCTCTCGGGACACCTGAATTCGAACCGTCAGGGTCCCCGGTGTTCCGCTGAGCGTCATCCGCGCCCGATACCTGTTCAGTTCATCCGCAATCTCCTGCCGACTGCGGTTGGTCGTGCCTCGCATCAGCATTTCCGGTAACAGTTTTGCCGCCAGCCCCAGATTCTGCAGTGACTCAAGATTTCCATAACGCAGCGTCAACTGCAGAGTCGCCAGATTGCCGCGCGTCTTTTTCGGAAGCAGCGTGACTTTCAGCCCACTATCCAGCTGTGATCGCAGCAGTCGTGATTCGATCGCCCGGGGGGTCACATCAAACGCTTCGCCTTCCGCCACCGTTGCCCGGCCCTTGTAGTCCTGCAGCAGGGCCGCCACATCCGGAGTCCCCGGGATCGCCACTCGTTCGGCCACCTTCGTCGGTTCAAACACCCCCGCCGTGCGGTTCGTCCGCACCAGATACTGCTTCGCCACGCGAGTCACATCGTCCAGCTTCACTGACTCCAGCCGATCACGATGCAGAAAGAACAGTCGCCAGTCCCCCTGAGCAGCCCACTCGCTCAATTCAATCGCCACGCCCTGAGAATCAGCCATCTGCAGCTCCCGCTGCTTCAATAATTCGGACCGCGCTCGCTCAATCTCCTCTGCCGTGAAAGCTCGCTCCGCAGTCGTCTCCACCGCCTCAACCAGAGACTGCAGCAGCGTGGTGCCGTCAGTCCCCTCCGCCGCATCAGCACCAAACATCAGGGCACCCGGATCATGCAGCGCAAATGAAAATCCATACAGACTGGCAGCCAGCCGACGTCGTACCAGACCTTCATACAACCGCCCCGCCGGCTCACTGGCCAGCACCGTTGCCAGCACATCAAGTGCGGCATAGTCCGGATGAGGCCCGGCTGGAATGTGATACAGCAGGGCAGCCGACGGCACATCACCCACTCGTCGCACCGTCACCATGCGCTCGCCATCCTGAGCCGGCTCTTCAGTGTACGTCCGGTCCAGTTCACGAGCCGGTCGCGGCAGAGTCCCGAAGTATCTCTGAATCAGTTCCAGCGCCTTCGCATTCTCAAATCGACCGGCCACCACCAGCATGGCATTGTCAGGCTGATAAAAACGCTCATAGAACTTCCGCAGTCGATCCACCGGCACACGCATGATGTCAGCCTGATTCCCGATCGTCGACTGACCGTAATTGTGCCATTCAAATGCCGCGGCCATGACGCGTTCCATCAGCACGTTCTGCGGACTGTTTTCACCACTTTCAAATTCACTCCGCACCACTGTCATTTCAGACGCCAGATCTTCAGCCCGAATCAGACTGTTGACCATACGATCCGCTTCCATCCGCAAAGCAAATTCGAGGTTTTCTTCGCTCGCAGGCAGCGTCTCGTAGTAGTTGGTGCGGTCCAGCCACGTCGTCCCGTTAAAGTCCGCACCCCGCTTCTTCAGCTCGGCCGGAATCTGCGGAAAGGTGGGGGTCCCCTTGAACACCATGTGCTCCAGCAGATGGGCCATCCCCGCTTCGCCATAACCCTCGTGACGTGACCCCGCAAAGATGGTCAGATTGATCGTCACCTTCGGACTGGAGCTGTCCGGGAACAGCAGGACCTGCAGGCCATTCTCCAGCCGGTACTCAGAAATCCCCTCCACCGTCCGCACCGGCGCCGGCTCGTCAGCTAAGCACCCGACACTGGTCGTCACCGCCTGCAGCACACCCAGCACCACACCAGCCAACACCACCGCCACGGTCTTCATGCTTCGTCGCCTTCTTCCAATGCCGCTGCTTCGCTTTTCGTCCGCACAGAACCTGAACGTGCCCGCGGATTGTAGCACCAGCCCCCGCCTCGGAAAGTCCGCCCCACGCGATTCAGCTCGCAACGCAGCCCCCGCCGCCAGCCGCTATTCCCGGCACAGTCAGACAGACCCACCAATTTCCCGTGACATCAACCCGCCACACGGTAGCCGAAACCACTCACTTTGCGTTAGACTTCCAGCATCCGGACACTGCCTGCTGCGTACGTGTCGACCGCGAATTTCAGCCTGAAGGGATGCTCCCGGTGAATCCTCAGACCCGCTCCGTCGTCACGCCTCAGGCTGCCTCCGCACAAAGCTGCACCAGCGCAGCCCAGCCTCGTCGCTCAATTGGCGGGCAGCATCTGCTGCTGTTCGCTTTACTGCTGGCCACAGCGTGGCACCCCCTCGCGGCTCAGGAAAACTGGGCGCGGTTTCGCGGCGAAGCCGGACTGGGTGTCAGTGCTCAGACCGGAATTCCCGTCACATGGACCGCTGATCAGATCGCCTGGAAAGTCCAGCTGCCCACCATCGGACATTCCTCACCCGTCATCTGGGGCCAGCATCTGTTCGTCACATCGGCCACAGAGGGCGGCAGTGAACGATTCATGCACTGCCTCGATGCAGCCTCCGGTAAACAACTCTGGAACGCTTCCTTCACCATGGAAGCCAGCCGCAAACACCAGAAGAACAGCTGGGCCTCCAGTACCCCCTGCACCGATGGTCAAGTCGTCTGTGGCCTGTTCGCGGACGCAAAGCAGCTGGTCGCTAAAGCCTGGGACTTCAGCGGCAGGGAACTCTGGTCCGTTGACCTCGGTTCGTACGAAAGCGAACACAATCTTGGTGTCTCACCCATCATCGAAGATGGTCTCGTGCTGATTGCCAACGATCAGGTCGGCCCCAGTTCATTCATCGCCCTGCAGGCCAACACCGGAACTGTTGCCTGGAAAACGGAACGCCAACCCGGCAAAACGTCCTACAGCACCCCCACAGTCACCTCAGATGGCGCTGGTGGCAAACAGATTGTCTGTGTCAGCGAATCAGGCGGGGTCAGCGGCATTGATCTGAAATCCGGCAAAGCACTCTGGCAGACACCCAAACTTCCCATGCGGACTGTCGCCTCACCCATCGTCATGGACGGCCTCGCCTTCGCCACCTGCGGCGAGGGCGGGAATGGCAAGTACTTCGCTGCAGTTCGCACGGGCCTTGACGTTCCCAATGACCAGCGAATCGCGTGGGAACGTCGCACCATGCTGCCCTACGTCCCATGCCTCATTCGCACCAGCGACCTGCTGTTTCTCTGGGGTGACAAGGGCATCATGGTCTGCCTTGAAGCTGCTACCGGAAACGAAGTCTGGTCCGAACGTATTGACGGCCAGTACAGTGGCTCGCCCATCCTGATTCAGGACCGTATCTACTGTGTCACGGAAGACGGCATCGTCGTGGTGCTGCAGGCCGGTCGGCAGTTCCGCGAACTGGGACGAACTCCGCTTGGTGATGACTGCCACTCAACTCCCGCAGTCGCCGCCGGACACCTCTACGTTCACACTTTCAAACACGTGATCGCCGTGAAAGCGACTCCCTGAAACCTGCAGACAAGGACGTCCCGGCTTCAGAACCAGCAGATGACACTCAACCAGCTCACAAACTGAAGGACTTATCCATGAACGGGGAATGGCCGGGCGGTCCGTGCCCGCAGTGCGGTGATGACATGCCAGCCCGACTGGTCCACTGCCGATCCTGTCGTGCTCTGCTGAATTCCGAGCTGTCCGAAGACAGCATCGAGATTCCCGGTTTCTTTGCCCTGCCGGAGATCAGCGTGACTGCAGTCGCTACGCCCAGAGGACACTATGTCACCTGCCCAGGTTGTCTGCAGGAATTGCGGATCCACAGCAAGTACAAAGGCCTGAAGGTGCAGTGCAGGCATTGCCAGCACGCCTTCGCTTACGACGCCACAGTGGAAATTCGTGCGGCCTACATGGGTTGTCCGCACTGCCAGCAGGAAATTCGCGCCGGCCTGAAGTATATCGGTCACAAAGTTGTCTGTAAGCACTGCAGTGGCCACCTGCAGCTGCAGGCCGAAACGAAATAACACGGTGGCCCACGCCGGCTGGTCGGCCCCACCGCTCCAGCAATCAGACAATCAGACCTGCCACTGCTCTCCCTATGACGAATTTCACATTTTTGCACCAGGAAACCCCTGAGCCTGGCGAACCACCCCCAATTCTGCACTCGTCAGGAACCACCCCATGACTACTGCTCAAACCCCGGTCATCGAAACGGCCGGGCTCTCAAAAGTCTGGCGCTCCGGAATTTTTCGCCGGACGCGTTTTCAGGCTCTCGATAATGTCACTCTCACGGTCCCCCGGGGCAGTATCTTCGGCCTGCTCGGCCCCAACGGTGCCGGCAAAACCACATTGATCAAGATCCTGCTGGGAATTGTTTCGCGGACAGCCGGCAACGCCACTGTGCTCGGACACCCTGCCGGCTCAATGGCCGCCCGTTGCCAGATCGGCTACCTGCCCGAAAACCATCGCCTGCCACGACATCTGTCTGCCAACACGGCACTCGAATATTACGGCAGTCTCAGCGGTATGAGTCTGTCACAGATCCGAGCAGCACGCCCCCTGCTGCTCGAACAGGTGGGGCTCAAGGGCCGGGAACGCGAACGAGTCTCAGGCTACTCCAAAGGCATGCTGCAGCGACTCGGACTGGCTCAGGCCATGCTGCACCGGCCGCAACTGATCGTACTGGACGAACCAACAGACGGTGTCGACCCGGTTGGTCGCCGGGAAATTCGCGATGTTCTGCGGCAGCTGGCCGCTGCCGGACACACCATTTTTCTCAACAGCCATCTGCTGCAGGAAATCGAACTGATCTGTGATCAGGTCGCCATTCTCAGCAAAGGGCGATTGCTGCGAACAGGCAGCGTCCAGGAATTGACCAAAGCCATCAAGGATGCACCACTGCAGCTGCAGCTGTTCGGTGAACGCAGCATCATAGAACAGATCCTGACTGCATGGCCGGGCAGCACGCTGCGTGAAGCCGCGCCAGGTGCCGTCGAAATTGAAGTCTCAATCGCCACTCAAACTGATGCTGACCGTCTGATTGACACGCTGCGGGCAAAGGGCGTCAGCATCTTCCGCATGGCACGCCGTGAACGTACTCTGGAAGAGGTCTTTATGACGATTGTCGAGGAGTCCTCCCGATGAGAGCCTGTCTCGCCATCCTCAAAGACTCGTTCCGGGAAGCTGCCGCATCCCGCATCCTCTGGCTTGCTCTCGGTGCCATCGCACTGGTGCTCAGTGCTCTTGCCCCCATGGGGCTCAATTCCGTCCCCAGCACCAGACTCAGGCCCTTCGAACTGGTCGACACTGACGCACTTGTCAAAGCAATTCAGACAGGTGCTGCCGATACAACCGGACCTGCACACCATCTCTGGACGCTCTTTGATCCCAAAACGCAGGACACCATCCGCACAACCAACCCGCCCGGCCCGGAAGCCAGCGAACGCGACCAGCGGAGGTATCAGAATCGAGTGGTCGATGCCATCAACGGACTGCTGGACCGGCCGGACTTCTATCGAGGCCCCCAATGGGCCTCGCCAGCGTGGGATACAGCCAGAATCGACGAAAATCTCCGCACTGAAGACCCTGCCGGACTGACAAAACCACAGCGCGCAGCCCGCAACCTGAAACGCCTCGCTGCCGCTTTCCCGGATGCCATCAGTATTCAGGACGAAAAATCGCTGGAACTGTCGTATGGCACCATGACTCTGTTCGGCCCCCTGCGATTGCCCCCCAGCCAGACCGATGAACTGATCAACGAACTGATCGTCGGTGTGCTGACGATCTTCCTTGGATTTTTCGGAGTCTTCGGGTCGTTGCTGGTCACAGCCTCCATCATCCCCCGCACCTTTGAACCCGGCGAAATCTCGCTGCTGCTCAGCAAACCGGTCCGCAGAATGGCCATTTACCTCACCCGTTTCGCAGGTGGCTGCATCTTTACACTGCTGTGTGCCGCGGAACTGGTCACTGGAACATGGCTGCTGCTGGGACTGCGGTTCGGACTGTGGCGACATGAACTGCTGCTGTGTATCCCTCTCTATGTGTTCCTGTTCGCCATCTATTACTCCGTCAGTGCACTGGCAGGCGCGATCTGGCGAAACGCCATCGTCAGCCTGATCCTTGTCGTACTCTTCTGGATCGTGCAGACCACCGCCGGAGTCATCAATGGGTTCATGGCAGATTCGTGGCTGCCCGGTCAGCAGATCGAAGATGTCGCGTTCGCCGGTGATCAGATCTTCGCGATCGACGGATCACGCTCTGTACTCCGCTGGAACTCCCGACTCAGTGACTGGCAGCCTATCATGCTGCAGGAAAACCCCGGGGCTGCACAGCTGCTGGGGATGCTGGTCGGGGGGCGACGATACGGGCTCGCTGTTTCCCCGGACGGCAGGAAGGTCCACATGCTGCAGGCAGACTTCACTCGCTTCGGACAGGCCGGTGCCGCCACTCTGATTCGCGGCGAAGCCGACGAATTCGCCCGTGAAGCACTTGCGGCCACCCCTGAAGCTGTGTTCGGAATCTATGCAGACAGCACGGGGGCCGTCATCCTGCCGGGACTGCGCAACATCCATCTCTATGAAGGTGTCAGCGGCGACCAGCGGGATGCTCGGCAGTGGCTGCGCGGGATGCTCGGCAATGTGGTCCCAGCCGGCAGCCGTGGCTTCAAAACTCTGACCAGCGGACGTCGCGATGTCCTGCGTCCCGATGCGGCTGTCGCCTTCAGCCCGACAGATGCCTCCATCGTATCGTGGGATCAGGGTAAAATGACCCGTCTGCAACGATTGCCGGATGGCACCTATCAGCAGTCCGCCAGTCGCGAAGTGACCAAAGAGCTGGCGGCCGTGCTGGCCGCCGCACCCACCCGCATTGTCGCAGCGCAGTCGGATGGTGTTGTACGCATCCTTGATGATACCCTCGCCGACGTTGAACAGCTGAATCTGCCCGCCGAAGAAAAGCCAAAACGCTGCGAAATCGCTCCCGATGGCAGCCACGCAGCCATCCTCACACACGCTGGCAAAATCTTCCTCTGGACCCCGGGAAAGATCGTACTCCTGCCCGGGGGAACCAGTCGCCGATTTTCGTCCATCGGGTTTCTTCCGGATGGTCAACTGACTGTCGCCGATCGTCGCACTCTGCAGATTGTCGATCCCGCCACCGGACAACCCACACCGCGACAGTACACCGGGCAACAGGCGTGGCCCTACACGCTCTACGATTATCTGGTGCGACCACTGTATCGCATCTTCCCGAAACCCAGCGAACTCGATTATGCTGTCCGATATCTGGTCACCGGTGAAACCACGATTCGTATCGGCGAAGGTCCGGAACGCGGCGCCAGTGAAAACCTGCAGGATAAACGCATCGTCTTCGATCCATGGAGCTCTCTCTGGAGTAACCTCGCGTTCATATGCGTGATGCTCGGTCTGGGGTGCCTGTACCTGATTCGGTCCGATTTCTGAACATACTCGCTTAGACACGGAGCAACCAGTTGGCGATATCCGGCATGTTCATTCTGCTCTTCTTCGGGTTTTCCATCGTGATCACTGTCATTGGTGCGGTGATCTTCTTTATGGCGTTTCGCAGAACCGTCAGATTCCAGAATCAGGTTTTTGACGCCGTCCAGAACCAGCTGCAGCAGGCCCGCCGTCCCTCTGTGTCCAACTGTCCGCATTGTGGTGGCGCCATCCCACCGGACTCACCCGAGGTCAACGGCACGTTCGTCTGCACATGGTGCCAGCGCAGCTTCTGACAGCGTCCAGCAGGTCCCCATACCCCAAACTCAACTCCTTCGGCTGACAGGATCCTCCGATTTCCACTGACACCCTGACACTTGACGATGCCGGACGTGAACAGTCACGCCAGCTCAGCCTGCAGGGAGTTCGCCCTCCGGCAGATGTCGCTGGCTACTCGTTCGTACGTCGACTTGGGATGGGGGCGTTCGGAGTGGTCTGGCTGGCGCGCGAAGATCGCACCGGTCGCATGGTGGCCATCAAATTCTATCCTCGACAGCGCGGCATGAACTGGACGCTGCTCAGTCGCGAAGTTGAAAAACTGGCAGCCGTTTACACGTCACATCACATCGTTCGTCTGCTGGACGTCGGCTGGACAGCCGATCCACCGTATTTCATTATGGAGTACGTCGAAGGGGGATCGCTCACGGCAAGGCTTGCAGATCAGCCTTTGCCCCTCGAACAGTCCGTCAGAATCACTCGCGAAATCTGCAGTGCTCTGGTGGACGCGCATGGTGCTGGAGTCCTGCACTGCGATCTCAAGCCCGATAATGTGCTGCTGGACGGCCAGGGCAGCGTGCGTTTGTGCGACTTTGGTCAGGCCCGCATGTCTCACGAGAACAGTCCGGCTCTGGGGACACTGTACTACATGGCGCCGGAACAGGCCGATCTCGAATCACCCCCGGACGCGCGCTGGGACGTGTACGCCGTTGGCGCGATTCTCTATCAGATGCTGACCGGAGCCCCGCCGCACCGATCGCCGGAAATCGAACGCAGACTGCAGAATCTCGGCAGCCTCGAAGAACGACTGGCCACTTATCGGCGACTGGTCCTTGCAAACAGTCGCGCCTCAGGCCAGCGCGGCCTGCCCACAGCCGATCAGCGACTGCTGGAAATCCTCGACCGCTGCCTCGCAATCGACCCGGCTCAGCGGTTTCCTAACGCTCAGGCCATCCTTGAAGCTCTGGACGCACGTGATCGCCAGCGATCACGCCGCCCCCTGCTGCTTGTCGGCTTCCTCGTACCGCTGCTGCTGACCGCTGCCCTGCTGCCCATTCTCGGATATGCACTCTCCAGAAATCGCGATACCGCCGAACAGCAGATGAGCGAGCGAGCACTGGAAAGCGATGCCCTCTCCGCCAGACTCCAGGCTGCCGCACTCGAAGATGAACTGCAGCAGCGACTGCAGGAGCTTGAAACCATTGCCGCAGGAAACGAGCTGCGCCGCGAACTTGAAGCCCTGATGCAGCGGCCCCTGCCAGAGGTGATCACCGAAGTTCGACAACTGGCCGAAGCCCCCCTCGAAGCGCGACCTCGCTGGATGCAGCTCCTCGACACGGCCTGGGAACGGTCACGCGAAGCTGCCGGAGCAACAAAACGCGGAGACGATACCAGCTGGTTTCTGACCGATGCCACCGGAACCCAGATCTGGCGCCGTGAATACAGTGAACGCACCATCGGCGAAAACTTCGCCCATCGCGACTACTTTCACGGCCTTGGGGTGAACTTTGAACGCGGACAGCAGGCTACGCCACGTTCCCCACTGCAGAAACCACATGTCAGTGCCGCCTACAAAAGCACCACCACAGATCGACAGACCGTGGCCTTCAGCGTGCCGCTGTTCTCTGCAGATGGGCAGATCATCGGAGTCTTCGCTCGCACTGTGCACCTCGGAGATCTGCAGGCACGGCTGCGAGGACGCATGTCGGCTGCCGGGGAAAACAGCGTCGAACGGATCATTGCACTCGCCGAAGTGCTTGATGCCCGGCAGATCCGACTGCTCGATCATCCGTGCCTCACAGAACAGTTCCTCAGAACCCAGGAAAATCAGGCACAGGACGAAGCCCTGTTCCGTGAACTGACACTCGACCCCGACGTTGCCAGCAAAATTCAGACCATGCTGCGGAATACGTCCGAAATCCGTGAAGCGAAACTCAGCCTTTATCGCGATCCGGTCGGCCGAATACAGTCCCCCGTAGCACAACCCTGGGCCGGTGACTGGATGGCGGCCGTCGCGCCCGTCAAAGGGACTCGCTGGGCCGTCATCGTCCAGGAAAGACGATCCGGAGTTCTGGCACCCATTCAGCAGATGGAACGCAATGCACGCCGACAGCTGGCACTCGCCGCTGCCACCGCCGCCGGACTCATCGTCATCGTCTGGATGTTTGTCTGGCGCGCTGTGATGGGAGGGCGAGCCTGAGATGTGGATCAAATTCTGCGGCGCCACCAGAATCGCCGATGCCGTCGCCGTCGCTCGTTCCGGAGCCGACGCACTGGGACTGAACTTCTTCCCTGCATCAAAACGCTTCGTCTCCACCGAGACGGCCCGGGAGCTAGCAGCCGCAGCAAAACAGGCATCCTGTGAATCACCACTGAACGGCAACGAAACAGGAACACCCGCAGGCTGCACGATCGTTGGTGTCTTTGTCAACGCATCCGTCTCAAACATCGTACAGACAGCAAACACCGTCCACCTCGATGCCATCCAGCTCCACGGAGATGAACCCGCGGAACTGCTGCTGCAACTTCGCAGACAATTGCCCGGAATCGCACTGATCCGCGCGCTCCGCGCCTCTGCAGAACGATTGCCCGAACTCCTGCACACAATCCAGCAGCTGCAGCAGCACTCTGCCGCCGATGCCCTGCTCCTCGATGCCTGGGTGCCCGGCAGCTGGGGGGGCACCGGAACCCGTATCGAAAACTCCGTCTTCTCTGCCGTACAGCAGCAGACAACACTGCCGCTGATCCTTGCCGGAGGCCTCGATGCAGACAATGTCGCCCTTGCAATCCAGTCTCTTGACCCCGCTGGCGTGGATACCGCGGGAGGCATAGAAACGGCCCCTGGACTGAAGGATCCCGCGAAAATGCTGCGATTTGTGCAGGCCGCTCGCTCAGCCCACCACACCGGACCAAGCCTGACTCTGCCCAACGGCAATTCGATCAAACACGCCTGAATCAGCCCACCCAACGGCCAGCAGCTCAGCGATACCCCGGAATTCTCGCCCGCTGTGATCCGCGAGAACCCACAGGTTCCAACTGGCCGAAAACTGTGCTTTTGCGCATGATGCACGCCCGCACACCGCTCAAGTCCTCGAATTCATCCACTCCAAGGATTCCAGATATGCCCCTGCGAACAGCCAAACGCTGGTTCAGCCTTGCACTCATCCTCTCTTCCGTAACCGGAACGACTCAGGGCGACGACTGGCCACAGTGGATGGGACCGCAGCGGGATAATGTCTGGCGCGAAGAGGGACTGCTGCAGCAGTTTCCCGAAGGCGGATTGAAGACCGTCTGGACCACGCCCGTGGCCGGTGGCTACTCGGGACCGGCAGTCGCCTCCGGGCGTGTCTTCATCACTGACTACGTGACCGCTGACAATGTCAAAGTGGACAACTTTGACCGCCGCGAGTTTTCCGGCACAGAACGCGTTCATTGCCTTGAAGAAGCCACTGGGAAGGTGTTGTGGACTCACGAGTATCCCGTGAAATACTCGATCTCATACCCCGCCGGGCCACGCTGCACGCCCGTCGTCTATGACGGCCTTGTCTACACACTGGGTGCTGAAGGGCACCTCTTCTGTCTCAGCTCAGACAGTGGCAAAGTGGTCTGGTCCCATGACCTGAAGACGGAATATGGCACCACCGCACCGCTGTGGGGCTATGCTGCACATCCGCTGCTGGATGGTGATAACCTGCTCACTCTGGCCGGCGGCGATGGCTCACACATGGTGGCCCTGAATCGACTGACCGGAAAAGAAGTCTGGCGAAGTTCCAGCTCCGGGTCACAGGGACAGGGATACTGCCCACCGACGATCATCACCCACGGTGGCGTCCGACAACTGATCATGTACAAGCCGGACGCCGTCGTGTCGCTCGACCCCGCCACTGGCAAACAGCATTGGTCTCTGCCCTATGAGGCCTCCAATGGCTCCATCATCATGTCGCCTGTGCTGTCCGGCAACTACCTGTACGCTGCTGGCTACAGCAATAAGAGCCTGATGATGG
The DNA here is from genome assembly GCA_903858815.1 of uncultured Planctomycetaceae bacterium. Lineage (GTDB taxonomy): Bacteria > Planctomycetota > Planctomycetia > Planctomycetales > Planctomycetaceae > SXXK01. Next base: position 18,970 of record CAIOKE010000138.1, read on the forward strand.
AACTGGACCCGCAGCAACCTGCAGCAAAGGAACTCTGGCGCGACAAGTCCACAGTGATCTGCCCGGTCAACGTCCAGCCATTCCTTGACAATGGCGTGCTGTACGGCTTCGATCAGAAGGGTGTGCTGCGAGCACTGACAATTCCGGAAGGCAAACGCCTGTGGGAAACGTCCGACGCCATTGGAAAACGCCCCGCTGGTTCCGAAACCGCCTTTATCGTTCGTCAGGGAAGTCGATACATCCTGTTCAACGAATTGGGCGAATTGCTGCTGGCGGAAATGACACCGGAAGGCTACCGCGAACTGGGGCGTTCCAAAGTCATCGAACCCAGCAACTTTGCCTTCGGTCGCGAAGTTGTCTGGAGCATGCCGGCCTTCGCCAATCGACGCATCTACCTCCGCAACGACAACCGCATCATCAGCGTCAACTTCGCCGCCGACAGCAACTGATTGCCGCACGCACCGGCTCTCATCTCGCCCAACTGGATTCACCCAACCCAACCCGTAGACCGTAGACCGGGCATTCCTGACCGGCCCCCCTGAAAACCCCGCGTTCTCCCTGTCACACAAAACCAAACGCACCCCAAACACCCAACCCGTAGCCCGAGCATTCCTGCTCGGCCCCATCCCCCAAAAAACACTGGGGATGTCAAAGGTGACCAGAACTTCGTGCCCGGGCTAAAGCCCAGACTACGACTTTCGTCCCTCGCGCCGTTCCTGCCCGGCCCCGCCCTGAAAACCCGGCGCTCTCCCAGTCACCCCAAACACCACGCCCGCTCCCTTGCTCACTTCAATGTCCCCAGCCACGCCAGCAGATCCGCCAACTCCTGAGCTGTCAATTGGGCGGCCTGCCCTGCCGGCATCAGACTCTTCGGCTCCGCCCGACGCTCCTCGACCTCAGACCTCGCCAGCGCAACCCGTTCTCCCTGCGCCGTCAGTAACTCCAGTTGTTCACCCACCTCTCGAACCACCACACCAGTCACGATCGTTCCAGCTGACGTAACGACAACCTCAGTCTTCCAGCGATCCGCGATCTGTCGATCCGGATCCATAATCGACTCAAACAATCGCTCGGGGCCCGCATCGCGTCCCACCAGACTCAGATCCGGCCCGCCACTTCCGCCCACCCCCTGAGCCGCATGACATTTCGCACACTGCAGTCGTCGCTGATCAAAAAACAGGGCCTTGCCTCGCTCTGCAGACCCCTCGAATCTGGCCACATCCGCATAAATCGCGCCGGGGCCCAGACGCTGCACTCGCCGCTGCGCAGGTAAAAATGCCTCAAAAAGACTGCTGACCAGCACCTCCTGCCCGACCACCAGCTTCTCAGCGATTGCCAGCACCCGATCAGTTCCCTGATTCGAACCCTCTGCGCCCGACTGCACCCGCAACCGCCACAGCTTTGCTGCAAGCTCAAGCCCCCGCTCCGTCGTCAGCGGCTCAGCACTGGCAGCCAACCCAGCAAGGTCCAGATCCGCCGGCTGCTCCGGTTGCCCATCGCCTGCTGCACTCCGCACCCAGCCCGCCAGCAGATCCACCCCCGCAAAGTCCACTTCACGAGAACCGATGTGCGGCATTCGACCGACCGAACTTGAGCCCACGCGGTACAACAATACACTGCGGTCCGGACGTCCTCGCTGCAGCAGCAAGGCATCTTCAATTCCAAAACTTCCCTTCAGCGGCTTCTGCTCCCACGCATGCATCTCCGACTCACTATCCCAGACGCGCAGCGACAGCGACAATCCCGTGCCGGCATTCGGCTGGTGGCAATGACTGCAGTTGACATGCAGCCACGACCGCGCCTGCTGCTCCACACTGCCCTGACCCGCTCCCGCCACCGATCGACGCACGCAACTGACCGCATCTATCGTGTGTCCATCCCCCGTCAGTGGCGTCACATATCCTTCCTGCACCAGCTGCAGCCACTCCGATTTCGCTCCCGCACCCTCCGCATGCAGCTGCTCCGGCTGCAGCGCCAAAGTCGTCTCGGACCACGGATTATGGCACTGCAGACACTCCGTTCGACTGTGTATCCGCCACGCTGTCCCAACTGCCCCACCGGAACCGCCATCAGCAGACCCGCCTCGCAAAGTCAGTTGCAGGCCACCCGCCGGAGCCAGCTCGGCATCTGTCTGCGCCGCATTCCACACATAGCTGTAAGCCTGCCATTGACGCCCATCGAAATGCAGCACCTGCGTCTCTATTCGACGACCTGCAAGACTGATCGTCTTCGCCAGCACGGCTCCCGCCGGATAATGCAGCCGACTGTTGAACATCGCCACACTATCCAGCGCCCGAGGATCACGATAGACCTTCAACTGAGCCATTTCAGGCAGGCCAACAGCGTGTTCACTGACAGCCCCGTCCTGCCACATTCCCCGAGCCACACGAAACGGTCTCACCCCGGCTTTCCACTGATGCGTCGCCGCATCTTCAAACAAACCCGTCTCAGATAATCGACGCGGAAACTCAACAGCCGCCTTTCGCTCCGCCGCCAGCTCAGCATTCGGCACGATCCGATACAAAGTCGTCTCATTCTGGTGACTGACCACCAGAGGCTCACCCGCGCTGTCGGGGACAATCGCAACCACTCGCACCTGCCCCGAGGCCGCCCGCTGGTACTGGTCCGTGCCAGCTGCCAGCGACCAGATCTGGCCACTGATCCAGTCCCCGAACAGATAATGACCCACGACCTCCGGCAGTCGTCGACCACGATAAACATACCCCCCGGTCACCGACGCCGCCTCAGCATGCGGTAATACCGCGCGAGGTGGCAGGATGGGCGTAGGACCAATCACGGCATCCGGCTGAATCAATTCGTGTCCCTCACGAACACTCCAGCCATAATTCCCGCCCCGCTCCACTTCATGCACCAGTTCCCACTTCTCCCAACCCACATCCCCCAGATGCAATGCCCCAGTCACACGATCCACAGAAATCCGCCACGGATTTCGAAAACCATATGCCCACACCTCCGGACGCGCGCCGGCGGTCTGCACAAACGGATTATCCGGCGGGATGCGATAGGGCTGCGCACTTGTCGCACCACGCACATCAATCCTCAGAATCGAACTCAACAGATCCGAAATGTCCTGCCCCGTGCGCAGCTCGTCAGGTGGACTGGGAGCTGTCGCATCACCCGTGGAAATCAACAAACATCCCGATGGATCAAACGCCAGATCACAACCGTTATGTCCCCCCGAAAGCCACGTCAGAATCGGCAACTCCGAGGAAGCGTCCAGACGAGGCGGGTCATCGGTCGTCACCCGAAATCGCGAAATCCGACTACCATCCGCCAGCGTCCCTTCCGTGCGACCATTCAGAATCAAACACACATACACAAAACGGTTCGCAGCAAACTCAGGGTCAAACACAAACGAATAAGCCTCCTTCACGCCCGTGCTGCGAGCAGGATCCCACTGAGTCACCTCGCGAGGTAAATCGATGGCCAGATCAGCCTGCTGCACCGAGACATCATCCGGAAAACTGAACATCCGGCCCTTCAACTCCAGAACAAAATAACGCTGCAGATCCGGTTGCCACCGCACCTGCATCGGATCACGAAATTTCAGCCCCGCAAACGCAGGCTCAAGTGAATACGGCCAGGGGGCCTCGGGAGTCCCCCGGAAACGCGAGGCAGTCCACGGCACACGCTCACCAACGTGACTTTCAATGCCCGTCCCAAAGGCGGTCACCTGAGCCTGCAGCGGTCCACAACCCCAGATTGCCGCACACAGCAACAGCAAAGCACCCACCGCCCGTCCACAACAGGCTCTCCCCACTACCCCACCCGCACAAAATGCTGCTGATCGCATCCCAGTTACCCCCAGCCCACACCACGCAAAACTCGCTCAGATCAGTCCCCCCCCACATTGACCAAACACACGCAAAATCTCAACCCCACACATCCCCCGATCTGCAAAATCCATCCCCCTCCCCGTACCCCTCCCCGTACCCCTCCCCGTACCCCTCCCCGTACCCCTACCCGTACCCCTACCCGTAGACCGGGCATTCCTGCCCGGCCCCCCTCCCAATTGCAACTTCCCGCCCACCGCCCACCGCCCACCGCCCACCGCCCACCGCCCACCGAAAACCGCCCACCGCCCACCGCCCACCGAAAACCGAAAACCGAAAACCGAAAAACCATCCTGCCGGACCAGCCCATCGTTTGCCTCGCACACCCCTTTCCAAGACCATTTGCACACCCGGTTGCCCTCACACCATCCGCACATCCATGTCACCACTCATCCAACTTGTCGGCCTCACCAAACACTACGGGGCGTTCCGCGCCCTCTCGGATGTCAATCTGTCGATCCTGCCCGGCTGTACGGGATTACTGGGCCCCAACGGTGCCGGGAAAAGCACACTCATCAAAGTCCTGCTCGGATTGGTCCGCACAACCGCCGGTTCCGGACACGTGCTCGGCATCCCACTCGGTTCACAGACCACCAGCATTCGCAGTCGAATCGGCTATATGCCTGAAGATGACTGCTACATCCATGGGCTGTCAGGCATCGAGACACTTCAGGTCGCCGCCCGACTGACCGGAATGGAACCCACCGAAGCAATTCGCCGTGGCCATGAGATTCTGGACTTCTGCGGCGCTGGCCAGGAACGCTATCGCGCCGTCGAAACCTATTCCACCGGGATGCGCCAGAAACTCAGATTCGCCATGGCCATCGTCCATGACCCCGAGTTGCTGATTCTTGACGAACCAACCAGCGGGCTGGATCCGGAAGAACGCATCGCCATGCTTAATCGCATCCGCATCCTGTCGCGTGACTTCGGCAAAACAGTACTGCTCTGCACTCACATCCTGCCCGACGTGCAGTACGTCTGCAGTCGCGTGGTCATCCTTGCTGCCGGGCAGGTCCGCATCAGCGATTCACTGGAACAGCTCTCACAACTGCCCAGTCCTGCCCTGTTTGTGCGTTTCCACGGCTCAGCCGAACGATTTCAGGCGGCTCTCTCACATCGCCGGATTACCAGCCAGATCAGCGGTCCACAGCAGCTGCAGATTTCCGGCACCGCTGAACAGCATCAGCTGACGATCTGGGCGGCGGCAACCGAGGCTGACTGTCTGATTCGCGGGCTGCAGCCATCCCGCAATTCCCTTGAACAAATCTTCCTTGATGCGGTTCGGCAGGTGCAGCATGCCCATTCATAATCCCGGTTACCGCCCCTGGCACGGCCACACCGCTCCACTTGCCACTCGCTGGGTCGTCATCGCCGAAGTCGGGATTCGTCGAGCATGGCTTAGTTCGTGGCTCCGACGCATGATGTTCTTCGCCTGGCTGCCCGCCTGCGTGATGGGCTTCATGGTGCTCCTCTACGAACAGACCAGCGCGAACGACCCTACTGCCGCTCGCACCATGCTGGGAATGTCCCGCATGCTGATCGAATCAGGGTCTTCGGCATCCGACTCCTTCGCCGATCTTGAAACACTGATCGATCGCCGCAGTCAGTCGCCGGAAAGAGAACGCCATCTGTTCTGGTCGGCACTGCTGACCACCCTGTTTCGCAGGTCTCAGCCCTTTATCCTGATCCCCATGCTGGGCATCATTGTGCCACCCCTGATCTCACAGGACTTCCGCTCACGAGCATTCCTGCTGTACTTCTCAAGGCCCATCACGCGACTGCAGTACATCCTTGGCAAAGCCGCCTGCGTCATGTTTTTCGCTGCGACAGTGACGTTCGGCCCCGCCATCCTGCTGTTTATCACCGCCGTACTATTGTCCCCCAGCCTGACAGTGCTCGGATCCACCTGGGATCTCAGCCTGCGCATCGTGGCCGCCTCGCTCAGCATCATCGTCCCCTGCACCTGCCTCTCACTGATGCTCTCCTCACTGGCCTCAGAATCCCGCTACGCATCCTTCTCCTGGTTCGCCATCTGGATCTTCGGCGAACTTGCATGGACCACTGCATCACAGGCCGCCACCGTCGGAAACCATGTCGTGATCAGCTGCCTGTCTCTGATTCGAGTCTTCAATGATGTCACCGCATGGATCCTTGATCCCCAACTGGTCGTCAACGACATCCAGACCAGACTTGTGCTGCTTGCATCGATCTCAGCCGTCTCGCTGGCCGTTCTTTACCGCCGAGTCTCGGCGCCCCTGCAGGTCTGAGGCCCTCGGCAATGACACACATGATCTCACTGCAGAACGTCACTCGCCTGTACGGCACCGTACTGGGAGTCAATGACATCACGCTTGAATTGCCCCGCGGAGCCTATGGACTGCTGGGACCCAATGGGGCCGGAAAAAGTACCCTCCTCAATCTGCTCATCGGTCAGCTCAAACCAACTCGCGGAACTGTCAAAGTCCTCGGAATGCAGCCCCGCAATAATCCACGACTGATGCAGAAACTGGGCTTCTGCCCCAGCTTCGAAGGAATGTACGCCAGTGTCACCGGACTGGAATGGGTCAGCTTTCTGCTGCAGCTGCAGGGACGCACAAAACGCCTCGCCACGGCCCGCGCTATCCAGTGCCTCGAACAGGTCGGACTCAACGACGCCATGCGACGCCCCATCGCCAGCTACTCACGCGGTATGCGGCAACGCACAAAACTGGCTCAAGCCATCGCACACGAACCCGAACTGCTGATCCTCGATGAACCCTTCAGCGGACTGGACCCGATCGGTCGAGCACAGATGACCGAGCTGCTGCAGGCATGGATCCGTGATGGACGCAGCGTCCTCATCGCCAGCCACGTACTCCACGAAATTGAAGCCCTCACACAGTCGTTCCTCCTGATTTCAGGAGGTCGCCTGCTGGCCTCCGGCACCGCTGAAGAAGTCCACGAGCTGCTGTTTCAGGTTCCCATGGAACTGCAACTGCGTTGCAGTCACTCAAAACGCATCGCCGCTCTGGCCCTGGAATCCGGACTGGCGGAATCCGTGACCCTCGAAAACAGCACCCAGCCAAACCAGTCTCAAACCGATCGCCACGAACGGCTGCTGATCAGAACGCGATCTGCTGAACCACTCGCCCGCGCGCTGATGCAGTGGATTCAAACCGAAAACATCCTCGTTCACGAACTGCGAACTGCCGACGATTCGCTGCAGTCCCTCTTCAATTCCCTCATGAAAATCCACCGAGGTGAACTGTGAATGCACTGCAGGCCACCTTTCGATACGAACTCCGCAAATCGATCACGGCCGGTCGCGTCCTGTGGTGGTTCGTCCTCGCCGCACTGCCGGTCGCAATCACCCTGCTGTCCCGCTGGGTTCAGAACCAGCAATTCAAACAAACGCTGCAGACTCCGGATCCCGCGACTCTCGACTCCTTCTGGTCACTCCTGCTGTATGTGACCGTCCCCTGCGTCAGTTGCGCCATGAGCGCACTGCTGACTGCCGGACCGGCCGTCGCCACCGAGCTGGAACAACGCAGCTGGATCTATCTGGCCACTCGGCCACATGGCATCACATGGCTGCTGCTGGGTAAGTTTCTGGTCGCCACCATCTGGGCCTTCACGGCCGCAACCGCAGGAACCCTCATCGCCACCGCGCTGATCAATGCGCCTCAGCGGACACAGATCCTCAGCGGTATCCTTACCCTCGCCGCACTCTCCGCACCCGCCTACTCCGCCGTCTACCTGCTGCTGGGAGCCATCTTTCCCAGACGCTCGATGGTCTTCTGCGTCATGTACACCGGCGGCGTCGAAGTCATCCTCGGTTCCTTCCCAGCAATCATCAATCGCATCACTGTCCAGTTCCGACTGCGGTCACTGCTGGTCCAATGGCTGCCACTGGACGACACCATCCGGAACTCTTCAGCCATGGAATACGCCGTCGGCACCAGCAGCCCCACAACTCATATCACGGCCATCGCCACTCTCACACTCGCCTTTGTCATCGCAGCCATCACACTCACACGCTTCCGCGAATTCACCTCCGCCACAGAAACTGACCTCTGATCCCCATCCCCCCTTCCCCATCCCCCCTTCCCCATACCCCCTTCCCAATACCCCCTTCCCAATACCCACAACAGATCTACCACAACCACCAGTGCCCCGTCTGCAGGATGTAAATCCCCAGAAACAAATTCGTTGTGGCATGCGCCACCACACACGCCCACACATTACCCGTCCGCTGCCACAAAACATTCATCCCTGACATCCACACAATCGCAGCCACGATCTCAGGATGCATACTCGCAAAGACACCCAACACGATGCAGAAACTTGTGGCCGTCATCTGACCCGCCGGTACCCGCTGAAAATCTTCGTTCACAAGCCACGGAGCAAGAAATCCACGCCAGCACAACTCCTCCGCCAAAGGAACAACCACCGCCAGACCCAGAAACCGTACCCCCAGAAACACAGCATCGCCAGCCGTCAGCCGCTGCAGGTCAAACTGAAACCCCGCTCGCGCAGGCAACCAGTCAGACAGATTCAACGCCCCCAGAACCTGCCGCTGCACACTGTCCAATAACACCCACACCACTGTCCCCAACGCCCCCAGCAGAACCGCCGGTACCAGACCTCGCGAACTCCAGCGCGGCCACGCACCACGGAACCATACCAGCGCTGCAACCGTCGCCAGCAACTTCACGCCATAGGCGCCCGGCTTCGTCAACAGCCCATACAGCTCCTTTTCAATCATCGTCACCACCAGAAATACACCCAGCGGAGCCACGTAGGGCAGGCCCGGCCAGACTCCCGCCGGTCTGCCGCCAGACTCACCACCCGCCACACCACCCGACGCCACGTCCCCCACGCCCCCCACGTCACCTGTCCCCGCCATACACACCTGACCTGCAGAAAAACGTTTCGATTCTTTGAATTCCGTCCAAAACAGAGCCTTGTTGCGAAAAATCAACACACAAATCCCACGCGATTTCTCACTCAGCGACCCACAAACTGCCGCACTCCGTCCAGCACCATCTGCACCGACAACAGAATCAACAGCATCCCCGTCAATCGCTCAATCGCTCGCGATCCACGTGATCCCAGCAGGCCATGAATCCACGGCGACACCAGCAACAGCACCGTCGCTGGAACCCACGCAGCCACCACCGCCGGAAATAACTGCTGAATCGACTGCCGCTGAGCCAGTAACAGCACCAGCGACACCGTCCCGGGACCGGCAATCAAAGGTACCGCGATCGGCACAATCACCGGATCCTCAGTATCCTCCTCATCCATCATCCGCCGCGCCGGAAAGATCATTCCCATCGCTATCATGAACAGCACTATCCCACCCGCTATTCCCAGTGAATAGGTCTGCAACCCCAGAGCATTCATGACGGGACGACCCAGCACCGCTGCCAACAGCAACAGTCCCAGCGCAATCAGCGATTCCCGCAATATGATCCGTCGCCGCTCAGCCGCCGATCGACTGCGCAACAACCCGTTCACCAGTACCACATTGCCAAACGGATCCAGCACGATCAGCAACAGCAGAATCGTCTGCAGCATTCGCACAACTCCCGCTCAGTCGTCATTCCCCGTCATCAATGTCGTCAGCCGGAGTCCAGTCGCGGGCACCGCCGTCACCCCCAAACTCGTCCCCGTCCTCCGTCGGAAACCGCGCCGCCTGCCAGACCGGTCCCGGAACATCCGTGTACGTCGATTCCAGCTCCTGCACCGCCTCGATCTCCGCCGCCAGATGATAACACTGCGACTGATATCGCAGCGCAATCTCGATGGCCTCCTCCTCGGTCCGCGCTAACACTCCCCACTCCGCCAGATAACCCTTCCACTCCTCCTGCTCAACCAGCCGATCCGGGTCCACCAGCCACAAATCATCCAGCGCCTGACGCAGCAGACACCGGAACAGCTTCACATCCTCAACCGGCGACTCGCCACTCGTCTCGCGAGCATTCTGGAACCACGTGTCAGGCATCAGCCCCGATCGCATCAACCGTCGCTCAACCACCAGCAACAAATCGTCCGCCTGCATCTGCTCCGCCGCCCTCGCAATCAGTTTGAGCAATTCACTGAGCCCCAGCACGGACAGATAATCAATCGAATAAAATGGGACTGCCAGCAGTCGCTGCAGAGATGCCTGCGACTCTTCCGTACGCCCCTGCTGACACCAGCAGACCGCCTCCACCACATCCAGATGCCAGCCGTCCGTCTCCGTCACCTCACGCTCGGCATTCACACTCACCAGAGCCCGCTCATACTGACCCAGCTCATACTGCGAAATTGACCGATAATAATTCACCCACGGCACCACACCCGCCTGCGACTCATAACGCGCAAGATACGTCAATGACGCCTGAAACTGCCGCTCTCGAAACGCCAGCATCCCCGCATCAAAGGCCGCCTGCTGATCCTGACTCCCCTCACGCAGACTCAAATCCAGGACATGCAGAGCATCCTTCGGACGGTCCGTCATCCGATACAACTCAGACAGATTCCGAGCAATTGCCCCGTCCCGGCGGTCCAGCCGAAAGGCCCGCGCAAAACATCGCTCCGCCTCGCCATAATCAAGCTGCGCCTGAAAATGCTGCCCCGCACGCAGAAAGACCCGCGGCTTGTCCGCAGACAGCTCCATCGCCTTGCGATGCAACTGCTCAGCACGCTCCGCCGTGATCCGCTCCTGCATCTCCTCTCCACCAGCCGCACGCAAAGCATCCGCCAACGCTCCCAGCACCGACAACGTCACCCCATTGTCCTGATGACCCGCAGCCAGCGAATTGGCCCACTTCCAGACCTGCGTTCCGTCCTCCGCTGTACCCACCAGATACACCATCAGGAAAATCAAACCACCAGCATCATCCGCATGCCACGCACGCACCCCGTCATACGAAAGAATCTGCCCCCGCAACGATTCAAACTCCTCCTCAGACGGTGACTCAGAAAACACATTCAAACGACTTCGCAGCCCGGCAATCTCCGCCGCAAGAGGACCACCGGGTGGCGATTCCACAACAGGCTCCGCTCCATCGCTGTACCCCGTGTCCTCCTGCACACCAGCCAGGGATTCCCCCAAACCCAACACACCCTCATCCCCGGTCTCACCGCCGGATAACTGCCCCGCCGACGAAATCACCTCCGCCTCAGAGGATTCCTCACCCGCACCCGCAACCCCGCTGCACTGCCCCGACTCACCGCCATCCACACCACGGCTGTAATAACGCATCCACCGCGGACCCTCACCCCACACCTCAATCCCCGTCGCCCGCTGCAACGGCACAACCAGCGCTAACGGCGAAGGACGGTCCGCGTCCAGTAACACCTGCAACCGTCGCAGCGTCAGATAATCATGTGCCGTCCGAGCCCGCTGCTCCAACTGCACACCCAATCGCTCCGCCACACGCCGCTTACCCGCCAGCAAATGCACCGCAATCAAACGCAAACGGACCTCAAACCACAAATGAGTCCCGCGGCAGCGCTGCAGCCGCTGGTCCCACTCGCCCAGCAACGCAACAGCCTCCTCCCAGTCCTCACCCTGAGTCGCCAGCATGGCGCGATTCAACATCACCCCGTACTCAAACAACGGACACTCTTCCAGAGGTGGCAACAGGGAATCCAGAGGACCCCCGGAAAACTCCGGCGGCCGAGCTGCAGCCAGCAGCATCGGCTCACGCAGCAATCCCACCGTCAAACGCGCCTCAAGAGACATCGTCACCGTCAACGCAGACGCTAACTGCAACGCCCGACCACTGCCCTCAATCGCACGCTCAAAACGACCGTGCAACGCGTCCAGCCACGCCAGACGAATCGTTGCCAACCAGCGCCGATCACCACGGTTCGACCAGTCGCCGTCCTTCTCCATCACCAACCGACACTGATGCGCCGCAATCTCTGCGTCGTCCGCCGCCAGATAGACGTAACTCGCATACTCCCGAAAACAGTTGATGCAACCCAACTTCCCCGTCTGCCGACAAATCTGCAATCCATCCGCTATACAGGCATGCATCCCCTCAGAATTATAACCCTCCAGCTGACCCGTCGCCTCCGCCAGATTCTCGTAAGCACAACTGCTCAGAGACTGCACGAAAGACTCATACTCCTCTCGCGGCAGATCAGGCTGAATCTGACGAGCCTGCTCCTCGTTCTCCAGCAATGCTATCAACTCCACAGCACGCTCACGCATCAACGGAAAATCCAGCAGATACTGCGACAAATCCATCTGGTGAAACGTCCCCCAGATGTACTCCGCCGCACACTGCTGCACCTTCGCCCGCCGACGCACCTCGCCATACAACCGAAATGCACTGGAAAACTGACACAGCGGAATCAATTCGCCCGCTCGAGCCAGTAACGACGCCAGCTCCGCTCGCGCCTCACCACTGCCACCGTCCACACCACGCTCGCCATCAGTCATGCCGCACTTTCAATTGCCTCAGATTACCACCTCAACGCACCAGAAAACGCTTCGCATCACTGACCGTCTTCGGGTCCTTCTGCTCCAGCTCCTTCAACAACTCTTCTGCCCGAACAGACCACGCCGGACGCACCGCCACTCCGTCCGCACCCTTCTCACCCTGCTCCTGGCTGCAGTAATACAAGTACCGCACAATCGCACGACGAATCGCCGGTATCGCAAACTTCTCGTCCCCGTACATCGACATCAGACGATCCTGCACACTCCAGTCCTTCCACCGCGCTAAGTCCGTGATCACCAGATCCGCCAGCTCCTGCCGCTCCAGCAGAATTCGCATCGATGCCTTCAACCGCTCCTGAGAAATTCGCTCCGGCTCGTACGTCCACATGAAACGCAACGCCTGCATCACCGCATACGTCTCACTGAAAGGCAATGGCACCTCCTTGCCCGCAGCGTCCTTCGCCACCTTCGTACGCATCTTCCCGTCTTCCAGAACCCGCAAACCCTCCTCACCACGCAACAGCATGTAACCCGCCATCACACCCTCAATACCCAGTCGAAAGTCGGCATCCAGAGTCATGATCTTGCGCTCCAGAATCGCCGCGTCCTCCTCACGACCACACAGTCCCGCCATCAGACCGTAAAAGCCCACGCGAGTCACCGAGACACGGGGATCGTTCAACCAGCCCAGAATCTTCTCGCGAGGCAACTTGTCTCGCAACGGCTTGATCACCGCATAAGGAGCCGCAGCAAACTCCGCAAACGCATCATTCGAAATCGTCATGTCCGACGATTCGAAAAACGGAATAAAATACTCCAGACGCTTCCCCTGCTGCTCCACATCCGTCGTCGGCAACGGCATCTTCGACAGATACTGCCACGCAGCGGCCGTCGCTTCCATCGGAGCATTCCAGTCCTCCAGACGCTCCTCCGGACCCATCAACGTAAATGTCGCCCCCTCAGTCGCCGCTACATACTGAGGAATCTCAAGCACCTGACCCTTCTGAAACTTTCCACCCTTCGAAAAACCAATCTCCACAATCTCAAAACGACTGCTGCCAGCCGTTACCTCCGTTGACTTCACACCGCTCACATAGCGACCCAGCAACAGATGATCACACATCTGAATCTGCTCAGCCATCACCAGCGTCGGAGCATCACAAAAGGGACACAGGACAGACCCCAACACCGTCGCCGGCACACAACCAAGAACAAATGCCAGCATCACACACACCGTCAACCTGCTCATCCCCCGCCTCACTCTCTTTGACACTGCCACTGACATCCGCACTACACCAGAAGACACCCGCTGCATCAGCACTACTGCAACACCTTCGCCTGCTCAATCCGATACAGCCGCGAAAGTTCCGGCTGATCCGCATCCGGATCAATCCGAAACACACCCTCTACGTCAAACGGACGATTGGCGATATAATCGGTCGTCTCGCCCTCCGCCAGCTGCACACTCATAATATCGTAGATCTTCGGCTGCCGCACGAAACAGCAGATGCCATTGTCCCGCGCTAACGCAAATTCTGTCAGACCAGTCGCCACAAATGTCGGATACATGAAACCACGAATCCGCACCAACTTGCCGTCCAGAGACTTCAACCACTCAGGAAAATGCTCCACCGCATTCGGTGGCACAGGCTCCATGTTCAGAACCTTCAGCAAATCAATGTCGTCATAACTGACTCGCACCGCTTCACTAGGACGCTCTCGACGAAAACGCTTCTGAGGCACCAGCAGCTGGACCTGACGCACCTCACCCGAAACCCCGTTGTCAATCGATGGCCGGTCCGCCGGACCCGATAAACCTGACTGCTCAGACACAATCGTTGCCGGAACAGACGACTGCACGCCGGATTCGCCCGCAGCAGACTCCACCGACTCACCCGATGCCGGTGCCGTCACCACACCACCAGACGACTCACCATCCGAACTCTTAACGGCAGTACTCGTCGCAACCGCACCCGTCTCTGACGATGCTGCCGGATCGGCAACCGCTGCTGCCCCGGACTCAGCACCAGCAGGACCCGAAGCCACCGCCACGCCCGCAGACTGCGACTGAAACGTTCGGTACTCACCCGAATCGCCACCGCCACAGCCCACCAGCAGACCGCTATAGATCAACAGGATCGATATCCCGCAGTACCTGCTCACAAATATGCTCCCAGATGCTCAAAACCATCACCGACAACCAACCTCCAGCAGCGGAAAGCTTCAGTGTTGACACACGCGATAGATCCCAGCCCCAACAGTCCTGCAGCCAGGGACAAAAAGATAGCCCGAGCATTCCTGACGCCCGGGACAAATTGCAGCCCGAGCATTCCTGCTCGGCCCCTTCCCTCAAAAAACACAACGTTTTTCAATGAACATGAAGTCGATTTGACCACCTCAGCCGACTTTTGTACCCCGCGGCATTCCCACTCAGGCCCCCGCCCCACCCCCACACGAAAAACCAACCAATGAAAAATCCCTCGGATTGACAAAGTGCGACCAGTCCGGAAACGGGCTGAAGCCCAGACTACGGTGTTTTTGTTCTCAACGCCGTATTATCAGTTTTTCGAGGCGAATAACCAGCCGAATCCCTGCTGCAGCGGCCGTTGTCCCGGAATTCGCTGCCACGCATTCCAACTGACAAGGCCGCACACCACGACACGAATCAATGCCACGAAAATCAGAATTCGGCGTGCCCCGGAGTCCTCGGGAATGGAATCACGTCCCGAATATTGGTCATCCCCGTAATCAACAGCACCGCACGCTCGAGACCCAGGCCAAATCCCGCATGCGGTACCGTGCCGTATTTCCGCAGATCCGTGTACCACCAGTAGTCGTCCGGATTCAGATGACACTCGTGCATCCGCTGCACCAGCACATCCAGTCGCTCCTCACGCTGACTGCCGCCAATAATCTCGCCAACCCCCGGGACCAGCACGTCCATCGCACGCACCGTTCGACCGTCCTCGTTGCATCGCATGTAAAATGGCTTCAACGTCCGCGGATAATTGAACAGAATCACCGGCTGACCAAAATGCTCCTCCGTCAAAAACCGCTCGTGCTCCGTCTGCAGATCACTGCCCCACTGCACCGCATAATCAAACTTACGACCACTGTTCTGAATGATCTCAATCGCCTCTGTGTACGGCAGACGAATGAAGTCCTTCGTGCGAATCGTCTCCAGACGAGCCATCACGCCGGCATCAATCCGCTGACTGAAAAACTCCATGTCCTCAGCACAGTGCTCCAGAACATCGCTGACCATCGTCCGAATAAAGGACTCAGCCAGACTCATATTGTCGTCCAGATCATAAAACGGCATCTCCGGCTCAACCATCCAGAACTCCGCCAGGTGGCGAGTCGTGTTGCTGTTCTCGGCACGAAACGTCGGACCAAACGTGTAACAGTCGCCAACCGCCGTCGCATACGTCTCTGCCTCCAGCTGACCACTCACAGTCAGTGATGCCGGCTTGCCAAAAAAATCCTGCTTCCAGTCAATCGACTCAATCTGCTTCCGCGCCAGCATCGCCAGATCCAGAGTCGTCACCTGAAACATCTCACCCGCACCCTCACAGTCCGATGTGGTGATAATCGGAGTATTCAAATAGAGGAACCCTCGCTGCTGAAAGAACGAGTGAATCGACCAGCTGATGCGGTTGCGCACTCGAGCCACTGCACCAAAGGTGTTCGTCCGTGCCCGCAAATGCGCAATGTCACGCAGAAACTCAAAAGTATGCCCCTTCTTCTGCAACGGATAGGTCTGCGGATCCGCCGCACCCAACACCTCCAGACCCGTCGCATGCAGCTCAATCCGCTGCCCCTTCCCTGGCGACTCCTTCAACACACCGTCCACCGACAGACTGGCTCCCGTCGTCACGTTGCGGATCGACTCCTCATAACCCGGAATCGAATTCTCAACGACAATCTGCAGATTCTTCATGCAGCTGCCATCATTCAACTCAATAAAGGAAAAGCCGTTTTTGGAATCACGTCGAGTCCTGACCCAGCCACGCGCATTCACCACAGCGCCTGGCTGACCATCCTTCAGTAATGTCGCAATCCGAGTCACTGGCATGGCTTCGCTTCCACAAAAACCGTCGGCTACAAAAAACAAATGCAAATACGATCAAACACGCGGAATCATCCCGAACCGGGACAATTAGAGCAAGCCAGAACGAATCCCGAGACCATCCCCCAAACCCGGAACCGCAACACGCCCACCGCACCAAAAGTTCCCCTCGCAATGGCAAGGCTCCCGCCGAGCCGAACAATCAAACGACCTGTCGCGCCATCCGGCTCAGCAGGAGCTTCGCCCTCCCAAAAACGCGTCGCCCCACAGGGGCGCGCAAAGCGGTGATCCGGAAGCCCAACTCGGCCGTCGAACCACACGACAAGCCAATCGCAGCCGCGACCCCTCGACGATACTCAGGCCAACACCACCCACCGACACCACACACGGGCGTCAGAATGGAGTCCAAACCTCTTCGACCAGCTCGGCATTCATGGTGTACACCGGAGCAAACTCGAAGTCCGCCTGCTCACCACCCTCGCCAGCCTTCGGATCGGCCTGCAGAATCCCGCCCACGGCCACCATCCCCACAAAAGCCTTCGTCGTCAGCTGGTTCGGAAACTTCGCACCCAGAGCCTGCTGCTCCTCGGCCGTCAACACCTTGTCAGACATCCCTGACGCGCGAGACGCCAGCGGCGGACGCTGACCCTCTGCATACGAATCCAGCGTCACAGTAATAAAGTCATGCGACTTCGGACGACCACCAAAACAACACTCCCCATTGTCCTTCAACAGAATAAAGCGAGTCAGCCCTTCGGTATCCTGAGTCGCCC
This sequence comes from uncultured Planctomycetaceae bacterium, assembly GCA_903858815.1. Lineage (GTDB taxonomy): Bacteria > Planctomycetota > Planctomycetia > Planctomycetales > Planctomycetaceae > SXXK01. The sequence continues at coordinate 36,088 of CAIOKE010000138.1, forward strand.
ACATGAAACCCTTCAAATACACCTTCTTACCCAGCAGATCTGCTACCTCCGCAGGGATCTTCCGCTTGCCGTTAATATACACAAACTGCTGATCCGCAATCTCACGCGGAAAATGCACACGCCGAAACCCTTCCGGAACCTCATGACGGTACGCATGAGCCGTCCGGTAGCCGCCACCCACAACACTGATCGATGCCAGCAACAAACCAATCGCTGCCATCGGCTGACCCTTCACCGTGCCCAGCGAAGAACGAATCCGCAGCACCGCCGCAACACCCACCAATGCCCCAAACACCGCCAGATACAAACCAAACAGACTGATCAGAGCCGTCAATGACAATGCACCTGTCACCAGCGACACTGGGGCCCACGGAGACACCGGTACATAATCAAAATCGTCGCCAATCTCTGCGTCTGACCAGGTGCGAGCCGCCTGCTGGACCTGCTCACTCATGTACTTCGCCCCCGCTGAATTCCGAAAAACCTGCCACCATGGAATTTTACGAGCAAATTCGGTGGGCCGTGAAGTCAATCCATCACATCCGCAGCGCTTTTCGCAAAACCGCTGCCCCCAAACCGACTTTTTTCTCTACACCCGCCCACACCTCGCGATTTTTCCTGTCCAGATTCCGAAAAATCGATTAGTCTGCCCCATAGAACAGCCACTCAACACCCGCCTGCAGATTCACCCACCGCCTGATTCGGATACAGCTGTCCTCTACTTCAAAGCATCCCCGCCGCATGACCACCTTCGCCAGTCCCTCGGGACACCCGCGGTTCGCTCGACGCACCGCCGTTCAGGCCGGTAGCATCGGTCTGCTTGGACTTGGTATCAACCATCTCCACGGACTGCAGGCCCTTGCGGCTCAGCCCCGTCCAGCCTCCACGCCACCAGCGCTCGGCACCACAACTGCCCCCGCACTTCCGCAAAAGTTCAAAGCCTGTATCTACATCTTCCTCTCAGGCGGATTGGGACAGCACGACAGCTTCGACATGAAGCCAGCGGCACCCGCTGAAATCCGCGGCGAATTCCAGCCCATCTCCACCGCCACACCCGGCACCCAGATCTGTGAACACCTGCCCGGACTGGCTCTCCGCAGTCACCTCTGGTCACTCTGTCGCTCGCTCGGACATTCCACCAACGATCATTCGGCCGGTCATCATATGATGCTCACCGGTCGCGCCGATCTGCCGCCAGGCTTCAATCCGTCTGCACCACGCCCTCAGGACTGGCCCAGCATCGCCGCTGTTGCAGGTTCCGTCACAACACCCCGCAACAACCTGCCCCCGGCCGCCGTCCTGCCCGAACAGCTCGTACACTACTCCGGACGGATCATCCCCGGGCAGCACGCCGGAGTCATGGGGCATCGCCGCAACCCATGGTTCATCGAAGCTTCACCTTTCCATGCCACGTCCTACGGAGCCTTCCCCAGCCACAAATTCGATCATCAGGATCGCGGCAACGCCGATCGCAGAAACTTCGAAGCTCCCAGCCTCTCACTCTCACACGGACTGACTCACCCCCAACTCTCCCGTCGCGTTTCGTTGCTGAACAGCCTCGAACAGCAGTGCGGAACGCTCGAATCAGCCGCCGCCACGCAACGCTTCGATCAATACCGCCAGGGCGCCATCTCCCTGCTCACTGATCCCACCGTTCGCGGCGCACTCGATGTCACTCGCGCTGACGATGCTGTCCAGGAACGCTACGGCCGCAACTCGTTCGGCTGGTCACTGCTCATGGCCCGACGCCTCGTCGAAGCCGGTGTCAACCTCGTGCAGGTCAACCTTGGCAACGACGAAACCTGGGATACTCACGGCAACGCGTTCCCACATCTTCGTGACAACCTGTTCCCGCCCACCGACAAAGCCCTCTCAGCACTGCTCGATGACCTCGCCGAAACCGGACTGCTGGAACAGACACTGATCGTCATGGCCGGCGAATTCGGACGCACCCCCAAAATCACACTGCTCCCCAGCCACTACAAAGCCCCCGGACGCGACCACTGGGGCGCCGTTCAGTCCGTGTTTCTTGCCGGGGGCGGAATCCAGGGCGGTCGAGTCATCGGGGCCACAGACGGCATCGGCGCCTACCCCATCACAGACCCACAAAGACCCGAAAACCTCGCCGCCACCATCTACAACGCGCTCGGTATCCCTGCCACAACCTCATGGCCCGACGAAGTCGGTAGACCACACCTCGTCTACTCCGGCGAACCCATCCCCGGACTCACCTGAACGACAACCAGCATTCACAAATCAACCATAGGTCCCATCGGTCCTATAAGACCTATAAGACCTATAAGACCTATAAGACCTATAAGCCCCATAGGTCCCATAAGACCACTGCCCACTGATTTACTTCACGCAGAAAATCCCGTCCACCCCGCGGAAATACATCGCACCGTCTTTCACAACCGGTGTCGCCCAGAACGTATCCGCCAACGCCCCTCGACCAACCACCTCAAACTCCGCACCAGCCTTCACAATGCACGCCTTCCCGTTCTCGTCCAGCAGCAACAGCCGGTCACCAATCAACAACGGACTGGCCGCCAGCATGTCCAGCCCAGGGATCCGAGTCTGATACTTGCGCTCACCCGTCGCCGCATCAAAACACTTCAGAATGTTGTTGTCATTCGTGAAGACATACTTCCCCGACGAAACCGGTGATGCCATCCCGGGTCCCTGACGCTCATTCAGCCACGCACAACTCGTAAACTTCTCATTGGACTTTTCCGGAGTCAAATCACCCGCTGCCCCCGCCTGCACTGCAAACAACGGCCCCTTCGACCACGGATCACTGCCGCCAAAATACAAACGTTCCCGATCGCAGCACGGTGAACACGCCGTCGCCGCCTTCACCTTCCGCACCGTCCAGAACACTTTGCCAGTCGCCGGATCCAATGCATCGAGGCGATCGCCGCCGGAACAGACCACCTCAGTCCGCAGCTGATTCCGCCACACCAGCGGAGAACTCCACGATGTCCCCTGCTCAGGTCGCTCAAACTGCCACACCGGCTTCCCGGTCAGCGTGTCAAAACACCGCACCACCGCAGACTCCTCACCATACAACTGCACAATCACCTTTCCATCCACCACCGCCGGCGAGCTGCCCGTACCAAACCCATTACTGGTCCGACAAACCTCCGTCTCCCGCGTCCAGCGCAGCTGACCATCGTGACCAAACGCACTCAGCACTCCCGCAGCACCACAGAAAACATACACACCATTGTCATCCGCCGCCGGAGTTTCCGTCTGCCACGAATTCGAAGGATGAATCGGATAGCTGGCCAGCTTCTCCACAATCGGCTGCTCCCACAACGTCCGACCGTCTTCCAGCGACAGACAGAACAGCTTCCATGTCAGTGGGGTCTTCGGAGCCTTCGCGAACAGCGATACTCCCATGCTCTGCGGACTCTTCACACCGCTGGCAAAATTTGCCGGCTTAGAAACGCCCTCACCCACCGCACCAGCCACATACAAATGACCACCGTGGATGACAGGCTGAGCCCACCCGGCCGCCGGATTTGCCACCTTCCACGCCACGCCCTCGCCATTTTCCCAGTTCGTCCGCAAGACCTGCTCAGGGAACACGCCCGCTCCATCAGCACCACGAAACTGCATCGTTTCGCCCGCCGCACACACACTCAACAGCACCACACCAGCCACCACCAGCAGAATTCCCGTTCGCACCATCGCACACTCTCCTCGCTCCACAAACACAGCAAACACAGGCGCACGCGAGGGCATCCCAACCCGGCGAGCCACCTCGGAAACACAGCGTCAACCTGCCCGTTTCTAGACGGCTCCCCTCGGATTCCTCGGAATTTTTTCAGTTGCCGGGGCCACAATCCGCCAAAAACGCTATTCTCTCCCCGCCCACACTCGCACTTCTTCACAGTTCCTCCATGTTTCGACTGATCGCCACCACAGCCGGCCACAAAGTTGCCGCTCAGTTTTCACTGAATGCCGGTACCGGACCGCTGCATCTGGGACGCTCCACACAGGCCGACCTCGCCACACCCTGGGACCCTCGCATCTCAAGCCTGCACGTCCAGCTGCAACCCGCCGGTTCCGCACTCCAGCTCACAAAACTGCCACACGCCACCAACCCCGTCTTCGTTGACGGACGCGAAGTCAACTCCGTTCTGCTGCAGCCCGGGCAGACCTTTGTCATCGGAACCACCAGCTTCGAACTGCAACTCAGCGTACGATCCGATTCGTCTCAGCCACCCGCCGATGGTATTCGACAGCTCACATTCGATCGACAGTCACTCGAACAGGTCCGCTTCGACGATACCGCTCGCCGCATCGAAGTTCTGACCAGCCTTCCTACCGTCCTCCGCGAAGCGGCCGTCGAACGTGAACTGTCACAGCAGCTCACAGCCATGCTGCTGGCCGGTATTTCCAACGCCGATCTGGCTGCTGTCGTCGGACTCAGCGATCAGTCACAGCCTCGCATCCTGCACGCGGAACATCGCTTTGATGCCACCGCCACAGTCGCCCCCAGCTCAAGACTGGTCGCAGCCACCATGCAGCAGCAGAAAACCGTACTGCATATCTGGGACGAAGCAACCGCCACAACCGCTTACACTCAGGCACAGGGGTACGGCTGGGCCTTCTGCACACCCTTCGCCGATATCACCGGCGACCGCGCGCTGTATATCAGCGGTCGTGGCAGTATCGAACCCGGACAGTCCTCCGAACAACGCCTGCAGGCGGATATCCGTTTCGCCGAACTGATCGCCGATATCATCACCGCGCTGCAAAAGCAGCGCCGCATGGAACGTCAGCAGTCCGGACTCCGCCAGTTCTTCTCACCCCCAGTCCTTGAAGCCCTCGGACGCGACTTCGATACTTCACTGCTGGAGCCCCGCGAATGTGACGTCACTGTACTCTTCTGTGACCTCCGCGGCTTCAGTCACCGAGCCGAAGAACAGGCCGATAACCTGACCGGACTGCTTGAACGAGTCAGCCTGGCCCTCGAAGTCATGACCAGCCAGATTCTGCGTTTCGGTGGCGTCACCGGAGACTTTCAGGGCGATGCCGCATTGGGCTTCTGGGGCTGGCCCCTCGAATCCCCCGAAGCCCCCCTGAACGCCTGCCGCGCTGCGCTCGCCATCCGCGAAGAATTCTCTCGCGCTCAGGCCGACCCCGATCACCCGCTCCGCGATTTCGAAACCAGCATCGGAATTTCCCACGGCCGAGCTGTCGCGGGAAAAATCGGTACCCGCGAACAGGTCAAAGTCACTGTCTTCGGACCCGTCGTCAATCTCGCCAGCCGACTCGAAGCCATGACCCGCGAACTCCACGTCTCCGTACTCATCGACGAACGACTTGACCAGCTCGTTCGCGGACGCATGACACCCGCAGATGGCCGCGTCCGCCGACTGCTGAAAGTGCAACCCTACGGCATGGACAAACCGCTCTTCGTCAGCGAACTCGTGCCACCTGTCGACCGTTACCCACTACTGACAGATCAGCACGTCACGGATTTCGAAACCGGTCTGCAGGCCTTTATGGAAGGACGCTGGTCGGAAGCGTGGAGCTATCTGCATCGCATGCCGGCTGAAGATCGTGCCCAGGACTTTCTCTCCATGCTGATCACTCAGCATGATCGTCGAGCCCCTGCCGGCTGGGACGGCATTGTCCGCATGAAAAAGAAATCGGGCGCATGAATTCACAGCCACCGCTCAACAGCCCCGACGACAGCGAAGCCTTCGAAATCCAGCAGCTGCTGGCACTCAGGCAACAGCCCGAACTGCTGCACGAACTGCAGCAGTGCAGCCCCTCCGAACTGCAGAACCAGAAACGACTGCGACAACGCTTCGACCACTCACTTGTCCCCGCCGCAGTGGCACTGCATGAAGCCCGCCGCAAAGCTCTCGGAAAACTTCCCCACGCCGAACAGCTCTGGCTCACCAGAACCGGACTTGAACAGGCCACCGCATGGGAAATCGCCGCACACAAAGCACGCCGCTTCGCCAACTGCCAGCAGGTGTTTGACCTCTGCTGCGGAATCGGAATCGATGCAGCTGCACTCACACACAGACTGCCCGTCATCGCCATCGACCAGTCCCCCGCAATGGTCCTCCGCACCACCTGGAACCAGCAGATTCTGGGCGGTCCCTCGGCACTCCAGACAGATTGCTGCGATGTCCGTACCAGAGACTGGACCGGTCTGATCGTGCACGCGGATCCTGATCGTCGTGATGGACGTGACCGACCCACGAAACGCCTCGAACAATACGTGCCCGACCTCACATGGATGCAGCAACTCACAAAAACGGCGGCCGGCGGAGCCATCAAAATCAGTCCGGCCAGTAACTTCCAGCAGAAATTTCCAGGCTGCGAAATCGAATTGATCAGCCTGCAGGGTGAATGCCGGGAAGCCACCGTCTGGTTCGGGACGCTTGCCGGCAGCTACCAGTTCTCAGCCACCTGCATCGAAACCGGTGAAACACTGTCGGCCGACCCACTGTCCGCCTGGGTTGCCATCGCCACCGCACCCGCGCGCTGCCTGTTTGATCCCGACCCGGCCATCGTACGCGCCGGGCTGATTGATGTGCTGGCCGAACAGCACGGCCTGCTGCGCACGGATCCCGAAGAAGAATACCTGACCGGACAGACTGTGCCGGCCACAGGCTTCCTCGATGCGTTTGAAGTCGAAACGGTTCTTGGAGGAAATCTGAAGGAGCTGAAAGCGTGGCTGCGATCCTCACCACGCAGTGAATACGAAATCAAGTGCCGCCGCGTGCGAGTCGAAGCGGATGTGCTGCGTCGCGCTCTGCCTCGCGGTGACGGTCCACCCACCGTCATCCTCGTCTGCCGCATCGCTGGTCGAGTGCATCATGTGGTGGCCCGGCGACTGCCACGCCCGCTGCCCCAGCCCGCCTCGCACTGAAAACCCGAGTCCACAAACCAGCCCGCTTGATCTCACCACCTACCCACCGCTACCATCACCCGCTCACGCTCACCTGCCCAACACCGGAATACTTCGGGGACCACGCCTATGACCATCAGCCGCCGACACCTTCTGGGTCTCGCCGCCACCGCCGGTATTTCCAGCCTTGCACCACGCCCCGGCTTCGCTGCCGATCCCCCGCAACGCACCAAAGGCTCCCTGCTGAAACTCAGCCTTGCCGGCTACTCGTTCAACCGCCAGATGGCCCGGCGAGGCACCCCCGAGCAGATTGCCAAAGCCGAAATGTCGCTCGAAAAACTTATCCTGTTCTGTGCCGAACAGGGACTCGGGGCCGCCGAATTGACCGGCTACTACTTCCCCGCCGAAATCACACCCGCCTACCTCAACTCACTCAAAGCACTCGCTCACCGCAATGGCGTCGTCATCTCCGGAACCGCTATCGGCAACGACTTCTGCCTCCCGGAAGGTGAAGCCCGCCAGAAACAGCTGAACGAATGTCGGCAGTGGATCGACTACGCGGCCATCATGGGAGCTCCAGCCATTCGCATCTTCGCCGGCAAAGTCCCCAGCGGTGATTCGGAAGAAGCGGCCATCACCCGCTGCGCCGCAGGCATCAATGAATGTCTGCAGTACGCCGCCGAAAAAGGCGTCTTCCTCGCTCTCGAAAACCACGGCGGCATCACCGCCACACCCGCACAAATGCTGAAAATCATTCAGCAGGTGCAACCTTCGGAATTCTTCGGCGTGAACTTCGACAGCGGCAATTTTCAGACCGCAGACCCCATGGCCGACCTGCAGCAGATCGCCCCATATGCCGTCAACGCCCAGATCAAAGCCTCCATCAGCATCAACGGCAAAAAACAACCGGCCAACTACCGCCGCATCGTCGAAATCCTGCGGAATGCCAACTACCGAGGCTTCGTGGCACTGGAATACGAAGAATCTGAATCCCCCTTCGAAGCCGTCCCCCGCATCCTCGCCGAACTCCGCCCCCTGATGGACGGCTGACACACCCGTTCAAAAAAACAAAGTCCACCACACACCCCTCCGGAAGGGCAAGGCTCCCGCCGAGCTGACAGCCTTGTTCGGGAGGGCAAGGCTCCCGCCGAGCCCCCAGGAGTTGACCGCGATACTCGGCTCCCACAGGTTCGTTACACCGTTTCTGCACACTTCAGCGCAAGCAAAACACACTCCCCGCAAGTCGAATTCCGGACGACTCAAACCAATCTCCCATCGTCGTCTGCGTTCTGCGAACACAACTCCGTGACAACACTCCCAGCAATGCAATCGGTTCCCGCTCACCTGATGCCGCTTTGAACCCAGGGATGGCGTCCATCAATAAGTGGTGAAGTACTCAACCCGCCGCTTTCATTGGCAAATTCCTGACGCGTTAACTTCCTCGCGTGTCAATTCAGATAAGCGCCAAAACACTCGAAGTCGCACGCTGCCGACGCCCAACTCGCAGGCAAACGGAATTCGTTCGGACAGCGACGTTTCGCAAAACCGGGCAGAAGAAATACGCATCCGTTTCGGTCCACCGCTCCGCCACGCTGAAGAATGATTTGGTCGCTGCGACGGAGCATCAGGTCAGGATCGATGACGACATGTTGAGCGAACGTGTGTGAATGCCACTTACGTGGGCTTGACGTCGAGTTTACAGCAGACAGCATGCCGGCCGGATACCAGCAGGGCAAAGTCTGAAGTACACAAGAACGTAGCGCCGGATGCCACGCCTCGCAACGAGTTCTTCACCATGCCCATCGGAACCGCGCTGCTTTTCTGATGCAGATGCATCGTACGAATTCGCGGGACTTTACGTTCCACTCGCCTGACTTTCCAGTTTCAGAAATCTGTGACCTTTGCGCAAACATTCGATTGACGCAAGCGTATAGTGCAGACATTTTCGATAGACTACTCCACCGAAATCACCTGCACTAAGTAGTTTGCTGATCATTCACTGCTTTGCAGTCAGTTCCCGGAATTTGTGTGCTTCCATTCAAAGGCTCCCGATCATGACATCTTCCAGAACTGTTGGCCGGGTGATCGTGACAGTGGGTGTCTTCATGATCTCGGCAGCGATCGTAAACGCCGGTGTGCTTGTAAGTGTCAGTGGTACAGCAAGCCCCTATCTGGCCGGGATGCCAAACGGATCCTCGTTACCATTTGGTGATTCAGCCCCAGGTCAGTCGCCCGTTCTGGTAAGTGGTATCAGCATCTTTGGCGGAGCGCAGCTGCAGTTTGATGCAACCGGCTCAGTGTCGTACAACAACGTTTCGTTCAGCGGGCCAGATGGCAGTTTCGTCTTTAGTCGTTTGAGTGCGAATGGCATCTCCGGTTACACAGTCACTGCAAATGCGCTGCTGGGCGTATTTCTTGGCTCTGCTCGCCCGGACTTGTCTGCGGCACCCAATTCGATGGATTTTTCAACCGAGGCATCCAGACTTTACCAGACTCTCGCCCCAGAACTCCGGCAGGTGTTCTTCATTGGTGATGGCCTTGGAGCCAGTGGCGTTCGGCAAACGGTCATAGCACCAGCAGGCGCTTCCAGGCTGTTTCTTGGAACAGCAGATGGCTCTGAATGGAACAACAACGGCGGTAGTTTCGCAGTCACTGTTTCAAGTGCCTCTGCAGTACCTGAGGTATCTGCACCAATTCCAATCCTCTTGTTCTGTGCATGCATTCTGTCTGTCGGATTTCTGCGTCGGCAGCGTGCCCACAGGGTCGCAGCAGTGGCGTCAACGATTTGAGTTTTTGTCGACTGAGTCCGGAAATGGGTGCACCTGCGCAGACGAGGTATCGTCTGTAGAATCCGTACTTCGAGGCGGTTGCAGTCAGGGGAAGTGCGATTTCAAGTGCGTTGCAGATGGTTTCGCCTGAGTGAACTGCTTGTTGTGGGTCCGCCATGGGCCAATCGCCGATGCCAACTGCAGCCCAGACAATCCCCCACCACGCACCACCCACCACTTATTCCGGCCCATCCGTCGTCACTTCGTGCCACTTCATCGCATTCCGCATCGGTTCAATCCGCAGCACAATCTGACCGTCCTGAAACACCCGCACAGAACCCGTTGACTGCGAAACCGCAATAGCTACCGCACCCGTCGATTTGGAAATCTCTGCCGCTGCCCAGTGCCTCGATCCCAGACCCTTCGACAGTGTCAGACCCTCGGCCGAGCCACGCAGATGACGCCCGGCGGCAATCGCTAACCCGTCCGACGATATCACAAACGCACCGTCAATCTGAGCCAGCTCCTTGATGCTCTCACGCACTCGAGGATTCCGGATGGAACGCTCAGACTTGGGATAGCCACGAAACGGATCATGCACCTGCTCCGTGGACTGCTCCATCACCTTGCGATGATTACCGACTGTAAACAACGTCCCCACGGGCTTGCCCTCACGCCCCTCACGACCAATGTCACACGCCAGATCCACCACAATTCGCAGTGTCTCCAACGGCACCTTGGTCTCAAGACGCTGCAGATCCCGGGACGTCAGCCGAGATAACTGCTCTGCCAGACGAACCACGGAAATCGTGTCACAGTTGTCCTTCTCAAAGGCTGAATACACCACAACCACGACATCACCCGTCTGCAACAGCTCGTCCGCGATCGCCTCCAGCAGCACCTGAGACACCTGGATATGGCGAGTCTCTGGTTCGTGCTGAATACTGACGACGTCCACGTCGTCCTGCCGCGCCGCTTCAATGACACGCTCGTTGTCAGACGAAACAATCAAACGCAAACGCCCCGTCTCGGACTTCAGCTTCGCAAAATCCAGAGCACGCTCGGCAATCAGAATAACGGCCGCAGCTTCCACCGTCTCACCCAGCCGAAATGCAGCCATCAACACCCGTTGCGATTCACGCGGCAGTTCCTGTCGAGACATCTGCAGAGAATCCTTGATGGGGGTGAACCAAAGTGATGAGGGACGCAGAAGGCGGGTCGCTGGAGTCTACGGTCCCCACTAACAAGGTCAACTCCAAAATGCAAGGATTTTCCGGGGCAACTCGGTGGATTTTTGCTTGAAATCAAAAACTCCTGAAATTCCCCGGCCTCGGACAGTCACTTCTCGCTGCCGCAACGACCGAAAACGGCTTGTCCCTCACACCCGGATCCCTAGAATCGCACGGCAGTATCGCACGGCCGGCCACTCCCGCCACCGTCGCCTCACCCGCCGCCAAACCGGAAAATCTCACGTGTCGGATCAGCAATTCCGTACTTCTCCCCTGCCCCGGCAATCCGACTCGGCTGCGTCTCAGCCTCGCTTCGGACAGGCCGCCCGCAGGCCCCTGCTGATCGCACTCGGACTGCTCTGCACTGCACTCGCTGCACTCGGACTCATCCTGCCCGGTTTACCCACCACACCATTTCTGCTACTCGCCACCGCCTGCTTCGCTCGCTCCTCCCCCGCTCTCCACGCCCGACTCCTGCACTCCCGACTGTTCGGACCCCACCTGCGACACTGGAAACAACATCGCTGTATCACACCGTCCGTCCGCTGGACCGCTGTAGCCTTCGTCATCGCCGGCGTCTCCGCCAGCCTGCTGCTCGGCAACCTCGCCACATGGCTGAAAACAACCGTCACAGTCGCCGCCGCGATCGGGCTCATCGTCGTCTTCCGACTGCCCGTCAGACCCGCCAGATCAAACCAGGAAAACTGACACCATGACACCAACTCACATGCACACCGATCACACCAGACAACTGGTCGTCGCCATCACGGGGGCCAGCGGAGCCCTCTATGCCGTCAGACTGCTGCAGGTGCTGCTGGAAGCTCGCTCCACCGTGCACCTCGTCGTCAGCAGCGCCGCACGACAGGTGTTCGATCAGGAACTTGACATCGCACTCCCCAACGTCTCAGCTCCCGCCAGCGCATGGCCCGAACTGATCCAGCAGATCACCAGCAACTCACCCAATTCCCCGTGGCACTTCCGGCCACTCCACACCACAACCACAACCACACCCACAACCGGTACCCTGATTCAGTACGGCACCGCAGATTACTCCAGCCCCGTGGCCAGCGGCTCCAGCCTCACCGATGGCATGATCATCTGCCCCTGCTCCATGGGCACACTCTCCTCCATCGCCGCCGGTAACTCGTCCAACCTCATCCAGCGCGCCGCCGATGTCCACCTCAAAGAACGACGCCCACTGATCCTCGTTCCTCGCGAAACACCGCTGGGATTGATCCAGCTGGAAAATATGGTGCGAGTCAGCCGGGCAGGAGCCACAGTGATGCCCGCTATGCCCGGGCTCTACCAAAAACCCGCCAGCATCGGTGACCTCATCGACTTCATCGTCGCCCGCATCTGCGATCACCTCCGAATCCCACACACACTCACTCACCGCTGGGGCAGTCCGCACACAACAGAAACCTGATACACCCCACACCCCACACCCCACACCCGAAACCCGAAACCCCACCCACCCGGAACCTCCCCATGTCCGTCAACCTGCTCGTTCGCATCTTCCTCACTGCCGTCGGCGCCCTCTATGCCTATCTCGCATGGTGGTGCTCCGTCTCTCCCGCCGAAACCTCGCAACTGGTCGGCTTCCAACTCGTCGGAGGCTCCGGAAGATCCGAATTCCTCACCGTCTACGGCGGACTCGAAGCCGGCATGGCCGCCATCTTCCTCCTCCCACTGCTCAAACCCGCACTGCAGCACTCCGCACTGCTCAACTGCACCCTCATTCACCTCGGACTCGTCGCCTTCCGCACCGCCGGCTTCCTGCTGTTCACAGAAATCCAACCCATGACCATCAAACTGGCCGCCGGCGAATGGGCCATCCTCATCATCTGCCTCCTCCTGCTCTGGAAATCCCCCAAATCCCGCCGCTGAAATCTCCCCCTCACTCCCTCACTCCCTCACTCCCTCACTCCCTCACTCCCTCACTCCCTCACTCCCTCACTCCCTCAAGGACCCAGTCCAGCGGAAACCTGGCGAACACCAGTCCCCGGGCCTCAGTACTTTCATACAGGATGCCCAGCTGTCCGTCCGACAGCACGGTCAGGCTGGAATACTGGGCTCCTTCGGGGTCCAGCACCTGCCCTCGACTCCAGCTTTGTCCATCATCGCGGCTGGTGCGTACCGTCAGCATTCTGCGCTGCTGCGAATCGGCGGGATTAGAGAACACCAGCAGTCCCTGAGGATGACGAATCAGACTGGCCATGCAGGTGGGGTCGGGCAGCCGCAGCCACGATGCACTCCAGCGTCCCTGCAGAATGTCGGCCACTGGTTTCCCGTCACCGCCACTCGTTCGCCGCCACTGCGCCCACGCTCGCTCACCGGATCGCGATTCATTGCGCATCGACAACAGCAGTCCGCCATCCGACAACTCGGCAATGGCCGCTTCACTGGTGGGCACGCCGTCCGGAATGGCTGCCGGCGAGATGCGCCATGTGCGGCCTCCGTCACGACTGGCGATGAAACACGAATAGGGCCTGCCAGCCGGAACTTTCGCGGCAGGATCACCCACTGTCACCTTGTACTGGGCCGGAAAGACAAGTGTTCCGTCCTGCAGCTGAATGCCGTTTCCCGGTCCGTTGAAACATAATCTCCATGCCGGATCCTTCACCTGCGGCGTCAGACTGACCGGCCGGGACCACGTGACCCCGTCGTCGTCACTGCGTACCAGCATTAACTGTCCCGTTTCGTCGGGTGTCAGTCCCGGCCCACTACCATTCCATGCCCGCGGGCCCTGCGACCATAATGCGACGACAAACAGACTGCCTGTCCGCTGATCGGCCAGCACCGCCGGGTCACCAACACCATTTCCCTGTGATCCGGGCACTGAGGAGTCGAAGTCCATGATCCGCTGCACTGGACTCCACGTCGCTCCCTGATCCGTGGAACGCTGCAGACCCACATCAATGTCCGCCGGCAAATCGCCACTTCCTGTGTGCCGCAGGTCATACACCGCAATCAGTGTGCCTCGCGCTGATGTGGCCAGTCCCGGGATCCGGTAGGTGTGCACTCCGTTCGCCCCCTGAGTCTGCAACGTCGTGCGGAACAACCGCGGATCACGAAGCCGCTGCAGAGGCTGCGGCTGACGGTCGTCAGGCAGAACTTTGACCTGCTTCCAGCGGCCTGCCAGCCAGTCAACTGACTGCCGACATTCAGCGTCCGTCAGGGCACGTGGGTAGATCAGCAATTCTGCGACGTCACACTGCAAACCCTCCTGCTGAGCCACGTTGGCGCCGACGATCAAGCCTCCCAGCGGACTGGTACCAGCAGGAAACACAAAGGCCCGAGCCTGCCAGTCACCCTGCCCAGCCTCTGCCGCAACACGCACGGATTGGGCAAACCCCGTCCGCTGCCATCTTAATGGCAGACTGCCCGCTCTTGTGCTGCCATCCAGCAGGACTCCGCCGGAATCCCGAGGCAGCCTTGCCAGCACCAGCACGGTCCGCGGACCTCGCAGCGTTCCCCAGCTGCCGACAGCCTGCCACAGCGCGTCGCGGCCGTTGAACCTGACGATCGACCGATCGCCGTCTGCCGTAGATACCAGCAGATGCTGAGGACGACCGGTGATCCGAGTCAACGAGCGTTCCGGATGCTGGCCCGCCGATGAATGCCAGGCTGAAACAGCCGCCTGCTCAGCTTTTAATCCTGCAGGCTGATACCAGGCATAGGGCACCCCAGCCGGTGGCTGCTGAGCACTTGCGACAGAGGTCAGCAACAGGCAGAGAAAAAATCGCATGAGAATTCCGCAGGCAGAGTCATGAAGGAAAGAATCTTCAGCAATCGCTGTCCCGCAGTGTAACCGTCCCTGGTTCAGATGGGAAATTTGGTCGAATGCCCGACTGGAATTCCTTTGTGCTTCAGCGTATCCCTGCTTGTACCGGCACCGGTCGTGCTCAGACAATTCGTGTATCACACCGGGACTCGGCTGCCGGCTGACTGATCGTGGCGCCGCAATTCCGCGGGGCCGATGTGCTGACCAGTAATTCGCCAGCCCGGTCCAGCTCGGCGATCTGTGTTTCAATCCGGGATGCGTGAGCCGACGACTCGGCGGGGATCCCGATGCCTGGTCCCCACGAGGATTGCGCGGCACCCGTCACACCCCGTTGACGCAGAGCAGCCACCAGCTGCCGAATTCGCTGATCCGCGAAGACATGTCCCTGGCGCCCGGCATAAAACTGTCCGGCCGCATCACCGTACTGCTGCAACGCAGCTGCAAACTCCTGAAATCGTCCGTGTTCAATTGCTGGCTGCAGTTGGCGAGAAATGATATCCGCCAGCTGCTGAACATGGGGCGCTGTCATCCGCGGTCGTGTTCCGAACCACGCCGATTCGGCGGCCCCCGAAAGCCCCTGCGTGGCCCGTGGCCGCACCAGCACAATCCTCCAGCCATCCGGCAGAGCCAGTCGACAGACACGCTCGGCACCAGCCACACCGGCTCCGTAGTCGACCAGAAACCCACCACGGTCAAACCCCCATGTGCCGATCGCCGATCGCTCCGCTCGACCCGCCGCCACCGCCAGCTCAAGAGGACTCTGGTGCGTTTGTTGTCGGCACATCCAGCGGCAGGCGGCTGCTATTCCAAGATCCAGCTGAGTACCTGCACCCAACCCGGTATGAAACGGAACTTCGGCCGACAGTTGCACGTGTAAGCACGGCAGGTCCGGCATGACCGCTCGCAGTCGCCCCAGCAGCTTTCTCACTCGCTGGGCGGCCTGATCAGTTCCCAGCACCACGTCATCAGATGGAACGAGTGCGGCAGGCGACGTTGCTTGAGGCTGCAGCTGAACGTGCCAGCCCGGCCGTTCCAGCATCAGACCGACTCCGCCGAAAATCCAGCCGGACGACTCGTCCCCCAGAATCAGACCGAAGTGCAGCCGCGAACCTGTTTGAATCCGAATTGTTGGGCTCGTCATACGCTCGGCTCCTGTCGCGCATGAATGTAGTCCAGCAGCAGCTGCCACGCCTGCAGCTCACGTTCCCCGGCCGTTTTCTGGATGGCGGGTTCCAGCAGTTCCAGATGCAGACGAACCTGCTGAGCCGGCAGCAGATGCAGTCGCGTCGCAAGGATGGCGGCCTCCAGCACCGCATGCCGCGCTCGATTGAAACCGGAAAACGGACGTCTGTCCAGACGATGCACCACCGTTGCCTCCATCCGCGACCGAGGCTCGGAATCGTCCACGGACTGAATCGTGAATTCGAACACGCGGCAGCAATCCTGCAGCGTCTGGCCGGGAACGGTGACGGCCGGTTCAGTTGCCACGGATTCTGTCAGTGTCCCGGAAATAATGCGAGCAATCAGCAGGACGTCGTCGGTCACGTGGAATACACCACAACGAGTGGCCATCAGATTGTTGAAGGTCGTCGAGGGCTGAAAAGGACGCAGGGTCAGACGCTGAAAGTCGCCGTGCACAATCGGCCCCATCGGGGCGACGTTCAGTCGACCAGTAGCGTCCAGAGAAGTCACGATACCTTCAATGATCATGGGAACGACAGCTGTTCTGCGCAGGTCGGGATGTCAATCCCGATAGTTTCCCTGTTGACCGACAGGTTGGCAAGCGAACTTCGAATGCTGACCGAATGCAGCGAAACAACAGTCAATTACCGTTGCAATTGCGGCAACAAAGCATCACGACCTGTGAGCATCTGAAACAACGTGTGGTTTTCCCGGGTACATCGGGGGCAACAAATGATGCCATCAGGAAACCACGCGTTGCCGCAGGGCAACACTCATTTGAGCAGACTTCGAAAAAAACCGGTGAATTCCGCACAAGAACAGATTTTCAGCGTTCTGGCACTGATTCTGCATTAAAGGTCCTCGGCTGCAGGTTTCCTCGGAAATCTCAGCCGGAAACACCACGTGAATTCCATGTTTCGGCAATGTCTTCCGCAGGCCGTCCCCCGAACGCATCCACAGCTGATGCGTTCGGGGGACGGAATGGATTCCTCGCAGAAGTTTACAACAGCGGCCACCTTCCCCAAAGGGTCTGATATCGTGTCATTGGAAACAGCCTTAATCTGCAGTGGCTCACCGGGATTTCTCAGAAACCTTGGCAGCGCCCTGACCGGACAGTGTCGCCTGATGGAATGCTACTCCGTGGCCGAAGTGCCACGACTGGCCATGGCTCAGGATGCTCGCTACGTTGTGATTGACAGCCGAGGTGCCACGCCGCAGCAGCTGGCTCGCACCTTTGCCCTGATCACTCAGTGTTATGCTCCGCGAGTTGTGTTGGCGACAACTCCCGGGCAGCTCAGCCCCGTCAGCATCCCCCTGGAGGTGCTGGATCGCGTCGAGGTTGTGGAACTGCTGGGTGAAGAAGATTATCGCGAACTGGCCTCACGAATTCTTGAATCGCAGGCTGGCACTGTGATCGCCCCCAATCCAAAGCTGGCCGCGGCTGCTGTAAGCGAACCGGTGGCGGCTGCCGCCACCAGTCCGGGGGCTGTCGGCCACCCGTGGTCCGCCACCGTGCGTACACCAAACCCAATCATCGGCCACACACCGACAATTCCCACTGTCGCGTCAGTCCCCCCGGTGGTTCCACAGCCTGCCAGACCGTTTGCGGCAACCTCCCATGCGGGTTCTGGTGCCGTGCCACAGCGACCGGAAATGCTGCCGACCGCACCTGCCGGGGAACACAGTCAGTTCGCCGATCAGTTTCGCACTCGCACACCCGAACTGCGGCAGAT
The DNA here is from genome assembly GCA_903858815.1 of uncultured Planctomycetaceae bacterium. Taxonomy (GTDB): domain Bacteria; phylum Planctomycetota; class Planctomycetia; order Planctomycetales; family Planctomycetaceae; genus SXXK01. The sequence goes on from CAIOKE010000138.1 coordinate 53,664, forward strand.
GCTGCGACGGCTTGAAGTTGCAGCGCGCCATTCCGTCACGATCCTGCTGATTGGTGAAACCGGCTCCGGTAAGACTCATCTCGCCAATCTGATCCATTCGATGTCACCGCGAGTGAACGAGCCTTTCCTGCATGTGGCCTGCGGTGCACTGCCAGGTGAACTGATTGAAAGCGAACTGTTCGGGCACGTCAAAGGTGCCTTCACCAGTGCTCACGCTGACAAAGACGGAAAATTCCTCGCCGCCGGTAACGGCACAATCCTGCTCGACGAAATTGATGTGCTGACTCCTGATCAGCAGGTGAAGCTGCTGCGAGTGATCGAGCAGGGAGAATTCGAACCTGTGGGTTCGAATCGCACGCTGCGTGTGAAGGCGCGCATCATCGCAGCCAGCAACCTGCAGCTGCAGCCCCTCGTGGAACAGGGCCGTTTCCGACCGGACCTGTACTATCGCCTCAATACTCTCAGCTTCCTGATTCCGCCACTGCGTAAACGCCTGCCGGATATTGAACCACTGGCCCGATATTTCGTGCACTATCATGCCGGACAACTGGGAATTGATGTGCTTGACGTTGCGGAAGACTTTGTGGAAGCCCTGCTGCAGTATCCGTGGCCCGGTAATGTGCGTGAACTGGAAAACGCCATTCGCAGCGCCGTGATTTACAGTCAGAGCGGGCGGATGACTGTCGAATGCCTGCCGACTCATATCCTCGCCGGCAAGGCTGGCCCGGCAAATGATCCCTCAGTGTCAGGGTTCTTTTCCGTCCGTCGCGGCGAGTCTCTGGAAAATCGGATGGAGCTGACTGAGAAGGAAATGATCGAGCAGGCCCTGCTGCGAAACAACTTCAGTCGCACCAACACGGCTCGGAATCTTGGCATCAGCCGTGTCACGCTCTACAACAAGATGCGAAAATACGGCATGCTGCGAAAAAACGAATAAACACCGTTCAGGGTGCGAAATTCAGCAGGCTGCAGTGACCACGTTCGTCAGTAATCCAGACAGAGTTCCCGGTCGCATCAATCCGCAGGGAAAACAAATCGCGTTCCGGCAACTGCATCGTCAGAGTTGGCAGCAGGGTCTCAACATTCCACGCCTTCAGAACTCCACTGCGACTGATCCCCAGCAGAGTTTTTCCATCCGGAGAGACATCCAGATCAGCAAGGACATCTCCGGTGACCGGAATGGAACTGACGAGGCTGGCGTCCGAGCAGCGATAGATGCGAATACGGCGATCTGAGTGTGTGACGGCGAATGCCTGCTGTCGCGACAGGTAACTGATACCCGCCACCTCAGTTCGTAAATCTTCTGTTCTGAAAGCTTTGCCGTCGCGCACATCCCTGATGATGACAGTGGGGCTGTCAAGCTGAATCAGCCAGCGCCGGTCGTCTGTCAGTTGAAACTGGCCCTTGCCCGCCAGCGGTTCCTGCCAAAGATATCGACCACTGGCTTCGTCCAACAGACCCCACTGATTGACTGCAGGGGTCCCGGAAGACTCAGATTCAATCATCAGCAACCAGCGACCGCCGCCGATGTCGCCCGCGACACCTCGTACGATATCACCTTCCTCGGATTGCCACACGCTTCGCACCACGCCGGTTCGCAGATCGCGTTCCGACAACTGCATGCGTTTCATATCGGGACTGGGTGTCAGCCACGCGATTCGACCACCATCCTTGCTGCAGCACACACATTCATCCGGAAATGGAATCTGCAGACTGCGAGGCAGCTGACTGTCCATGATTGTGAACTGCTGCCCATTCATCCGCCCCAGTTGAAACTTCTCTCCATCTGAATCACGCGTCGTCAGCAGGACCTCCGCAGGACCCCAGCCAATACACTCGTAAACATCGTCCGCCACATGCTGCAGCGGCCGCAGCACCGACAAACGCGTCGCGCAGATACAACCATCATTGCCCACTGAGTAAAGACTCTGCCCATCCTTCGAATACGCCAGTGACGCAACTGTCCCAGAGTGCACCTTCCAGCGACGTTCTTCCGAAAACGCACTGTTGTCCACCAGCGTCTGAGCTGGCAGCGTCAGGACGACCTGACGCCCGTGAACGGCCACCTCCGTTGGCATCAGAAAGGCCGTTGAACTGTCGATTCCCGTCAGATCGGCTGGAAACAAACGATAGGATCGCGGATCGCCGGCTCCCGGAAAATCGTCAGAGAACTCCAGTGTCAGCTGCCGAATACCGGGCGGAATCTGATTCCCGGTCAGGGTCGGAACAATCGATGTGACATGGGGCTGCAGATTCGGCAGCAACGACGTGTCACGAGCCGACTGAAACTGAACTCCGGTCAGGAATTCAGTCAAATGCAGTTGGAATCCCGGCTCATTCACACGCGACGTAGTCATCGTCCCAATGGTGCCATCGGCCAGTGCGACAGCCAGCGAGGCACCGTCTGGCGCAAACGCCACTGCGGTGACCGTATCAGAGAACTGTCGCGAGACAACTGCGGCGTTGGCCGAGTCCAGCTGCAGAATTCGCACACCAGCCCCCTGTTCGGCAGCCGCCAGTAAACGACCGTCCGGAGAAAAACTGACCGCCGCCAGATTGAAGTAACGCCCCAGCCATGCAGACCCCGACTGGATCTCCTGACGAGACACCGGGGCAGCAGACGACCCCGGAAATCTGCCCAGCAGCAGCGTACTGCGTTCGCCACCGATCGCCAGACGCCCCGTCGCAGACGCCGTCAGACACTCCAGATCCACCGTACTGGGAATCGTCTCCCCAGCTGTAAAACGATCCGTCTCCCAGAATCGGACGTTGCGCTCATTCCCGCAGGTGGCCAGGATGCGACCGTCCGGGGACCACGCTCCCTGCCACACCTGCGCTTTGTGAGCCTGGAACTGATGCTGCACAGTAAACCCGGATGTCTCACGAATTCCCACGGTGCCATCATCGCCGAAGACTGCCAGACGGTTTCCATCCGGCGATAAACTCAGCCCGTTCAACTCGCCCTGTCCACAAGCAATCCGCTGCAGCAGCCGACCTGACTGGCAGTCCACAATCAGCAGTTCACCAGCGTCACCACAGGTGGCCAGCTTGCGACCTCCGTCGATCAGACAGCAGTAGTACAGCGACTGCGACACCTGCTGCAGCTGCTCGACCGTTGCCGATGACAGACGTGTCAGCAGACGATACTCAAGGCTGTCCAGCTCCTGCGGACTGGCTGTTTCACGTTGACGCTGCAGAGCCGACACTGCAGTCGCCGAATCCCCGTCATCGATGGCCAGCGAGGCCAGCAGCAGGTCGGCACAGTAATTGCGAATCTTCAGCCGCGCCTCGGATGTTTGAGCACGCTGACGCTGCAGGTTGGCCATCAGTATTCCCACGCTCAGCGTCAGAAAGACGGACAGTACGGCAAACACCAGCCCCCGATTCCGCAGGACCTGCCGCCGCAGACGGTAGGCCCACGAATCCGGTCGCGCAAGAATGGGCTGGTCCTGCAGGTGACACTGCACATCCGTCAGCAGCTCGGCCACACTCTGATAACGGCGATCACGTTCACGAGCCATCGCCTTCAGTATGATTGCATCCAGATCGCCCCGCAGACGGCGTGACAACACTCGAACAGCGTCAGCGGCTGTCCCCGCGTCGGACGACAGTGTCTGCAGGACTCGCTGAGATGGCAGCAGCGGCTCAGATTCAAGGATCGACTGCAGCAGCGACACTCGCGACATCTGCACGCCTTGAGCTGCAGACGCATGCGGTTCAGTCCCCGTCAACAGCTCATACAGCACAACACCAAGCGAGTACACATCCGTTCGAGTATCAACCGACTGGATACCATGCAGCTGCTCAGGGCTCATGTACTGCGGAGTCCCCGGCAGGAATCCGGCGCGAGTCTTTCGAGACGGCGTGCGTTCCCCGTCCCGAGCGTCGTTCAGAACCTTGGCCACACCAAAGTCAATCACCTTCACAACAGGTCCGGCAGCCGTATCGGCCACCATGATGTTGGAAGGCTTCAGGTCTCGATGAATAATCGCTTTCTGATGGGCGTAGCGGACCGCTTCGCAGCACTGCAGAAATAAACGCAGCTTCTGCTCCGTGTCAGCCCCATTGCGCTGACACCACTCCAACAGTGGACTGCCATCCACATACTCCATCGCCAGCCATGAAACTCCGGATGGCAGCACCGCCGCATCAATCAGTGCGGCAATATGCGGATGGCTCAATTCCGCCAACACCTGCTGTTCCTGCTGAAAGCGCCACAGAGACTCGTCAGATTCCTGCCCCAGCTGAATCAGCTTCAATGCCGCAGAACGCCGCACCGGTTGCTCCTGCTCAGCCAGATACACACTGCCCATACCCCCATGACCCAGCAGACGCCGCACCTTCCACGGCCCAAAACTGGCCTGCAACGGACTGCCACCCAGCAGACTCTGAGCAACCGCGGCCTCCGGCAACGGCTGGTCAAGAATCGAAGGACGCTCGCCCGCATCCAGTAGTTCCCGCACCTGATACAGCAGGTCCGGACGACCGGCACACTGCTGCACAAGAAACTGCTCTCGCAACACCGGATCGGTGATTTCGAGTGCATCGAGGAAGGTCACTTCCAGGTCAGACTCGCGGGAAACAGCCGAAGCATCATCTTCCATGGCAACTTTTGTACACCTAAAAATAAGCAGATGAACGATTTGCGTGTCGCGGCGGATGCGTTCCATCGCAGATTTTTGTCGCCGGCTGAAAAATGGGCCGGATTTTTTGTCACTCGGGGCATCAGAAGGGCGCCTTTTGTACCGCGAGGAAAACCCGAATGCCAGCATCGGAAATTCCTTCAGTTTTGAAGTTCAGCCTGCACAAACAAACAGCCAGACTTCCCGAACTGAATTGTGTTTATGAAAACCGCACTATTTCAGGACATCGTGTTCGAGTACACCCGTCAATTGGTGCCACTGCTCCTGCGGAACTCGTTGATGCTCACCCTGTGTTGTCGTCACGATCGACGTTTGCTGACGCTTGCGCCCCACGTGGAGACACTTGATGTCGAGCTGTGTACATTTCCCGGCCCGTCATTGGTGACGTGTTCTGGCAGGCAGGCTGCGGTGGCAGTAGATTCGCAGGTGCAGCTTTTTCGCCTCGATGCGACTCCGTGGTGCGACCGTCCTCGCGAACGTGCGTGGTGGTGGTTGTTCCCTGACCGCAGTCGTTTTCTGGGGCCGTTGCGTGTGACGGACCTGCATCTGACCGCGCAGGAATTGTGGCTGCAGAGTGAGACGGACGGCAGTCTTCTGCAGATGCCCTTGCTGGATGTGATGCGCCCGGCCTGGCATCCCGGCGACTGCCCTCAGACAGCCGGTGGCGAATGGCAGGGCGCCGGTCTGGCGCTCGATGGACAAGTGCCAGCCTATGTCGCTCTGACTGCACTCAGATCAAAAACGCCTCACAGCCAGCTGATCGACCTTTCCACCAATCAACCGCTGCCGGTCACGCTGCGGCAGTTCCATACTCCGCGTCTGCACCAGAATGAGCTGTGGGTGCTGGATTCGGAACAGCCGGCGCTGGTCAGTTTCAATCGATCGACGGGTGCCATTACCGCCAGACATGCGATTCAGGGACAACCGACGGCAGTCGCATACCATGCAACCTGCGCAATTGTGGCCAGCAGCCTGAATTCTGAAGCAACGACACCGACCCCGATGGTTTCAGTGATCGATTTACGAACGGGAGCCACTTTGGCTCAGTTGCACTTCCGCAGCGGGCTGACCGGCATTGACGGTCTGGCTTTGATCCCGAATCTGACCGCCCCCGCCACCGCCACCACAACCAGCCCCGAAAAAACCGCATCGACCTGAAAGAAGCAGGAAAGGTCAGTGGTTAGGGGTTAGGGGTTAGGGGTTAGGGGTTAGGGGTTAGGGGTTAGTCCCTGCGCAGCCCCCTGGGACTGCGAGTCTCCCGGGGGCCCCGCCCCCCCTGGAAGAACGCCCCCTGGAAGAACGCCCCCTTGGGAGGGCGAGGCTCCCGCCGAGCCGAACGCAGACGCATTACCGTCCCCAAATTGACGCACTTTACTCCAACGCGGACATAGGCCAGCCATCAAGTGCCGCCATGCAGGCCGCCCCATACTGCTGTTCTGCAAGTCAACGGACAGCTGAATCGCCTCAAAAACCAGCGGTTGAATAAACCGGTTGGCAGTATGGGCCCGCGGTACGGCATCAAACAGCCAGCACTACAAATGCAAATAACCCATTGAAATCACTGGGTTTTTTGCTTTTACAAACCCAGGAAAATCCGTTGCCAAAGCGAAGAAAACGCGAATTAGCGGGGGATTAGTGAGGGGATTTGTTGAACGCCAAAAGGCCCTCGAAACCACGCCACGCGCGGCGCCTTTCCAACAGAGGCCACGGGCCAGCTGACAGCCGCAAGTGACCCGCCAGCCGGCTGCCAACAACAAACCGGGAAGTCGTGTCGCTGGACGCAATATCGCAGGGCTTCCATTCTTCTTGTTGACCATCCATCAGACAAATATCAAGGTCATCGAAGTCGCTCTGGAGCGGCTGGCGCACGGCTCCAGTGTTGAGGACATCGTAGAGC